>NZ_JAYVPL010000115.1:0-17767 GCF_043757465.1 Armatimonas sp. | reverse complement strand
TTGAAACTCCCGGTGTAGAATGAGTTTGACAACCAAACCTACCCCAGGAGTTTCCCCATGAGTATAGCCCAATCAGACACTGTTTTAGATGGCCCCATTACCATAGAGTATCAAATGACATCTGTTTTCTGTCAGACAGATGACTTCCTCAAGCAAAATCCAAAGCTGGCAAACTGGCGAAATTCCAACAATGACCAGCCCGAGTTTACCGATGCTGAGGTCATTACCATTGCCTTGATGCAGCCTATCTTCGGAGTGTCCAATCTCAAACGTGCCTATCTGCTCACTAAGAATTTCTTTGCCAAAGCTTTTCCTAAACTACCCAGCTATGCACAATTCATCGCCCGTCTTCATGCCCTGGGTTCTTTTATCGGAATGATGACAATGAAAATTGCCCTTAGAAGTGCGGGAGATGGCAACGTATTTCTGATAGACAGTAAACCTATTCCTGTCTGCAAGCTAATTCGACACTGCAAAGTTCGTCTTCTCCGTGACCAAGGAGCCTACTTCGGAAAGAATAAGGCAGGTTGGTACTTTGGTTTCAAACTACATCTGCTTGCCCACAGTGACGGTACAATCCTAGGAGCGTTCTTAACGCCTGGAAACTGGGATGATCGTGATGTTGCTGCTGCTCTTGCTGAAGGTTTAGAGCCAGAGAGTATTTTGATCGCAGATTTGGGTTACCGTGATTCCAAAGAACTGGAACCTCTTCTAGCAGAGCAATACGGTGTTATATTAGTGACTCGTTCGCATGCACCCAAGCGGTTACGGCCTCTGATATCTTGCATCCGCGAGCGCATCGAGACCGTTTTTTCTTGCTTCTGGAACCGTTTTATAGACTTAGTCTTCTCACGATCCTTCACAGGGTTATGGAGTACAATCCGTATGAAAATGCTTCACTACACATTTTGCAAGGCGGGAATTTTGCCCCCGCTCAACCCATGACTGGAGTTGGCTTAGGCAGGTGCCTCTTCGGGAGCGCCTACGGTAGAATAGTGGCATGGCATTTCTGGACTACCACTACTTCTCCAACGCCCTGGGCAAGCAAACGGCGGCGTACGTACTTCTTCCCGAGGTCGGTGAGGGCCCGTTTCCCGTTCTCTATCTGCTGCACGGTCTCTCGGACAACCACACGATCTGGCTGCGGCGCACGGCGATCGAGCGCTATGTCGCAAATCTCCCGGTGATTGTGGTAATGCCCGATGGGGGGCGCGGGTTCTACGCCGATGCGGCGGCAGGCTATGCGTACGGGAAAGCGATTGGCGAGGAGCTGGTGGATCGGATAGATAAGACGTTCCCGACGCAAGCAAGCCGTGCGGGGCGCGTGATTGCGGGGCTCTCCATGGGCGGCTACGGTGCTGTGCGGCTCGCCCTCGCCTATCCTGAGCGCTTCCGAGCGGCGCACAGTCTCTCGGGCGCGATGGGTTTTGGCCATAAAGATCCGAACTGGGAAGACCCCCGCACCTCCGAGTTCGCGCGGGTGGTCGGGGAGGGCTACAAGGGCGGCCCCTGTGATCTCTACGCCCTGGCGCAGACGAACCAGGCCGCGGGAACACTCCCTGAGCTGCGCATTGACTGCGGCACCGAAGACTTTCTCCTGGAAGACAACCGCGCGTTTAACGCCTTTCTCACCGAGCACGGCATCCTGCACGAGTACGAGGAGTTTCCGGGAGCGCACACCTGGGAGTACTGGGACACACACATCCAAGACGCGCTGACGTTTCTTTTTCCGTAAACTCCCTAACCCACCCCCATGAACGGGGGCGATACAATAGCCCATGAACCGACTCTTCGCCGCGTTTCTGGTCGTGTTGCTTGCTTTACCAGGGTTTGCACAGATGCCTGGTGCGCCCAAAGCGGTTTATTTTGGCATCTTTCTGAAAGAGAGCAAGCTGGGGCACATGTACCAGGAAACCGATAGCATGGCCCGTTATAAAGGCAAGCCCGCTGTCAAGGTTCTCGTGCGCTCCGTGATGAACATCGCTCTGTTGGGTGCGGATGGTGCCATCACAACGAGCGCGGTAGTCTACCTGGATCCAAAGACGGGTGTCACGCTCGCCGAGGAGTCCCGTACGGAGGCGTCCGGGCGGGTGACGGAGATAAAAGCCACCTACACGGCAAACTCGGTGAGCTTTACGGCCACGGTGCAGGGCGTCGTCAAGTCTGGGACACTCACGCTCAAGCCGGGCGAGTCGTTTGTGCGCGATCCCTCGGATGGCCCAAGCCAGAAACCCGTGCCGGGAACCCGTGTTAAAGGGAAAGCTTTCTCGTCGGACACCCAGACCCTGGTGGACATCGAGATCCTGGTCGGCGCAAAAGAAACCGTGGTTGTTCAGGGGAAGGCCGTCACCGCCTACAAGATGCAGACAACCTCCAGCGTCCCCTCGACATCCTATGTCAATGAGGACGGTGAGCTGCTCCTGTCGCGTGTTGCTCTGGGAATTGAGATTCGCCGCCTGCCACGAGAGCTGGCGCTGATGACCGGTAAGAATATTGACCTCGCCGACTCAATTGGGGTGCGTCCCAGCGGGGCATCCCTTGAAAAAGCCGCACGAACGTCGCACTATGCCGTGTACGAGCTAGGTCGAGTCACCCGTCCCCTTCCCCCCAAGGACTCCGTACAAGGCTGGGAAGCGCTTCCGATTCCTGGGGAAGAAAAAAACGAGAAGACCCTCCGTGTCATTGTCACCGTTCTGGATCTGCCGACCGAGCCAACCGTGCCCGTGTTCGCCGTGCGTGACGCCGCCCCGGAACGCTTAAAACGCTTCCTGAGCGCAACACAGTTCGTCCCCTGTGATGATCCCTCGTTTAAGACACTGGCCCGCAGGGTCATCGGAAGTGAGACCGACGCGGCGAAAGTGGCGCAGCTGCTCACAGAACATACCCACAAGACCATAAAGCCAGACCCCAGTATTCTGGCGGTGCGAACGGCGCAAGACATTCGCAAAGACCCGCGCGGGGTCTGCCGGGACTACACGACTTACTTCACGACTCTTGCGCGTGCGATCGGGCTCCCGACCAAGCAGTGTACCGGCCTGGCCTATGCCAACGGGATGTTTTTGTACCACGCGTGGCCGGAAGTCTGTGTCGGCCAGGATGCCCGTGGAGCGGATCTCTGGGTCGCACTGGAGCCGACCTGGGGAGCGCCCTTCGCGGATGCCACACACCTCAAGCTGGCCGAGGGGGAGATCACGGACATCGCAAACATCGCCGCCGACATGGGCAACTACACCATCAAAGTGCTTGAGGTGCGCGATTGATTCGCGGCACCACGAAGGTTTGTGGCGTGTGGGGCTGGCCGGTGACACACTCCGCCTCCCCGGCGATGCACAATGCGGCGTTTGAAGCTCTCGGGCTGGACTTTGTCTATGTCCCGTTCGCGGTCTCCCCGGAGAACCTCAAGCAAGCCGTTGCAGGCGTGCGTGCACTGGGAATGGTGGGCGTTAATGTAACTGTCCCCTTGAAAGAGCGCATTATTGAGTTCCTTGACCGACTAACGGAGCGAGCGGAGCGCCTAGGAGCTGTGAACACGCTCTTCTGGGAGGGTGACAAGCTCTGCGGCGACTCCACCGACGGCCCCGGTTTTCTGGCGGCTCTTCCCATTGCACTGACGCCCAGCATGACGGCTGTCGTCCTGGGTGCGGGGGGGAGTGCCCGTGCGGTCGTGGACGCCCTGGTACAGTCTGGCATCCGAGTTCTTGTCGCCAACCGCACCGTCGAGCGTGCCGAAGAGCTCGTAACACGCTTCGGGGCTGCGGGTGCCCTCCCACTGGAAGAAGCCCCACTCCGCGAGGCACTACGAGACGCATCTTTGCTTGTCAACACCACCAGTATCGGGATGCACCCGAACCACACCGAGCAGCCGCCCGTGCCCGAAGATGCCCTTCACCCCGATCTTTTTGTAACCGATCTCATCTACAACCCCGCACAAACCCGCTTGTTAGCACGGGCGCAGCAACACGGCTGCGGCACGCAAAACGGAATCGAGATGCTCGTGCAACAGGGAGCGATCTCCTTCACACGCTGGACCGGGCAGGAGGCGCCTCTAAAGATTATGCGCACGGGCGTGAAACAATTCCTCGGAAAAACCGATACAATAATTGAAGCCCTATGACCAGCCTCAATGAACGCTTTCTGACATTTCTTGATGATGAAAAACCGGTGCCGGATCGCCGCCCTGTGCAGGGAACACTGGCAATCGTCGGGGGGATCCTGACTCTCGTCCTCTGCGTGGGCATTGCCTTGCTCTGGAGCAAGCTGTACGCGTCACCTCTTTTTCCTCTGGGACTCTGGCTGATGGGCTGGGGAGTCGCGCAGCTTTTCCAGACACAGCGTGAGCGTGGGCTGTCCGTACGTGTTCGGGAGATCGCCGCGCAGGGCCAGCGTGTGAACGGCTATCTGATTCGTGCAAGTGATGCGCTCTACCGGCCCGGCTCGAAAAAACACCCCTGTCAGGTTCTCATCAGCTTCCAGCCCGAGGTTTCCGGGGATCGGGAGTACATGCAGCACCTGGCACAGCGCTGGGCGGAACAGACAACGCGCCGAGAGCATCCCGTCCGCTACCGCCGCCAGAAGCTCCCACTCGCCCTCACCGACGGCTCCCCGGTCTACTGCTGCGATCTGTTCGTCCACCCTGGCCTCCTCTCTTCCGGCTATCTCACTAGCGCCATCCTGCCCTGTATCGCGGAGTTTGGCGATAAGGGAGGCATAGAGCTCGTCCCCTACTGGCTTCTTTTCCCCTACATCGAGTCCCCACTCGGCCAGCGCCAGCAGGTGTAGCCCGCCTCATGAACAAGGATCGCTCACCTGCATAGACGGATTGCACACGTTCCGGTAAGATGGGACGCATGAATATCGAACACATCCGAGCGGGGATGCCCGCACTCTCGGAGACTCTCCAAGTCAACTCCGGCACGAAGGGGATCTGCGCTGCTCCCGTGGTCGAGGCATTGCTGGAGAATACCAAGCGTGTTGAAGTCGGCGGGTACCTGGGCTACTGCGAGATGCAGCAAAAGGCCGCGAGCGCACGGGCACGCCTAGCAGGTTTCTTCGGCTGCGACGATAGCGAGCTGGCGTTTACGGGCAACGCGACCGTCAGCCTCAATGTCGCGCTGGCCCTGCCGTGGGAGCGCTGGGATGCGCCCGTGGATGTCCTGATCTCGGACCACGAGTACCCTACCACGAACATGCTCTTTGGCTACTTAGAGAAGATCGGCAAGGCGCGGCTGATCCGCTATGTCTTGTCGGAAGACACCGAGGCGATGATTACCTCGCTGGAGCAGAATGTCACGGCGGGAACGAGGCTGGTTGTCGCGTCACATATCTGCTGCAATACCGGGCTGCGCACGGACCCAAAGGCGCTCTCAGACTGGGCGAGGGCGCGGGGGATTGTCAGCTACATTGATGGCGCACAGGCGGCGGGGCAGCTTCCGATTAACCTGAAGGAGATTGGCTGCGATCTCTACATCACTAACGGACACAAGTGGCTCTTTGGCCCCAACGGGGTCGGGCTGCTCTACGTGCGGGCGGGTTTCACTAATGAGCTGACGCCCGTCATGGTCGGGATGGGAACGATGAACTTTTCCGAGCACGGCTCGTGGGCACCCGGAGCGCAGCGTTTTGATCTTGCGGCCACACGCCCCGCGCAAGTGCTGGCGACAATGCACGCGGCGCTAGACTGGCTGGAAGGGCTAGAATTTAAGAATATCTGGGCGCGGCAGCAGGCGCTCACGGCGTATGTCAAGCGGCGGATTTCAGAGATGCCGGAGCGCTTCACGCTCATCACACCTCAGGAGTTTGAGAAATCCTCAGCACTGGCAAGTATCACCATCACGGGGAAGACAGGCGAGCAGATCGGCGCGTTTGCGGGCAAGATGCTCCAAGAAAAACGCGCCTTTCTTCGGCCCGTGCCAGAGTTCGACGCCCTGCGCCTCTCGATGGCCTACTACAACACCGAGGATGACTTCGAGCGGGCTTTTGCAATGCTTGCCGAGCTGTAGGCCAGCAGCGCCAAGCCAGCCAGTACCAACCCAAGCTTCAGCGAGCCAGGAACCGTAGGGTCCGGCGGCGGGGCATCGTGGCCGGCGGCGTTGTAGTAGATCACCATATCGGACTCCGAGTAAGCAACGGGGAGCTCCGTAAGCACCTCGCGACCTGGCGCGACGACGATATACTTCGCCCCAAGAGCGACGGCGGCATCTATGCTCTTGATAAAGACGATATTGCCGTTCTCTTGTGGGCTGGGATTAGCGCCGCCGGTCGCCTGCTCAATGTGCTCTTTGGATTTTTTATAGAACAGCGAGTCGTAGCCAGCAATATCATGGAGGCCATAGACCGTGAGGGCGTTAGGGGGGAGAACCGCGTTCTGGGGCGCTTCGTGGCTATTGCTCCAGCGCGTATTTAGAGGAGCAATCAGTGCGTTTTTGGCGTGTTTCTGGAGCCAGGAAATGCCAGGCGTTACGGGATAGACCTCGCGTGCGGGCAGAGTGGGGTTGTAGCCCCAGCCCCAGGCGAGTAGTTCCAGCAGCGTCAGCCCGACAGCGACAGGCCGAACCAAGCTCTGGCGCGGCCCCAGAAACAATATCGCGGCTCCCAGCGCAAGCCAGACGAGCGCAAGTAGAAATCCGGGCTGTGCCTCCGCAAAGACTGCCGCCCAATCTGTCCCAGCAACATTCATCGCCAGGGCCAGCCCGATTGCCATGGAAAAAATAACGGCCACTAGCACGCCACCCCGTAGACGAATCGAGGCAGTCTTGAGCGCATCGAGTCCAAAACCGGCCAGCAGTGCGAGCGCAAGGGCGGAGATCACGAGGACACGGCCAGGGTTATCGGTCTGCATCCAACCGGGAACGAGAAAAAAGAACGGGAGATTGGCCCACGTTCCAAAGGCCATGAAGAGAGTATAGAGCGCAAGCACCGCAAAGAATCGCGCCGGGCGTGCAGCCAGCGCCCCGAGGAGTGCCAAGAGGAGTGGGAGTATTCCGACATAGTTGGCCCACTCCGCGTAGTTATTATTGATGGGTCTTCCATCGCGGGAGTAATTTGTATTCCAGTAACCCCCTGCTCCCAAACTCGGGTTTCCAAAGAAATTCGGAACCGTGAAGGTCAACAGGCTCTGCGGAGGTAGGCCATAGGCGCTCTTCGTTTGAAAAAGGTCTAGGTTGGGACGCCCTGCCGCGGCACGGTGGGAAAGTTTGGAAAGCTCCAGTGAGGGGAGAACTTGCGGGGCGGCCAGGCAGAGAGCAAGTGTTCCCGCAGCAAGCATTCCTCCCCAGCCACGTGGCTTTCGCCCATGAAGCACCAGGGCGTAGGCTCCGGCGGTCAGGAGCACAAAAAGTGCCACCTGGAGATGCCCCGAGAGGAGCACCAGCCCGCCCAGTAGACCCGCATCAAGCGCCTTGCCTCGCGCAATCGCCAGCAGGAGCCAGGGGAGCCAGGCAGTGGCGCATAAAAAGGTGGGCAAGTTGAGCCAGCAGATCACGGGAGCGCAGAGAGAAAACGTCGTGGAGGAGAGCAGCGCCCCCGTCCGAGAGACGCCTAGTGCGCGGGTAAGGCGGTAGATTCCCACGGCTGCCAGGAGAAGATGGAGGGCGGCACAGAGTCCAAAACCATACCAGACATTCTGCTCGCCCAGTGCGACAAAGATCCAGTTGGGGGGATAGAGGGGTGCCGACTGGGAGTTTGCCAGGAGCGGGGTTCCTCCCTCACCTGAGAAGGTGTAGGGATTCATGAGGGGTAGATGCCCTGAGCGCCACTCTCGTGCGACCTGAACTCGCCAGGGGTAGAACTGTGCGATGCCATCAAATTGCAAGACATTCCAGGCTCTAGGCAGTGTCTCCGTCGTCTTCCAGGGCGCTAGGTGCTTGAGCTGATCCGTAGGAAGAAAGGCTTCTCCGAGAAAAAGCGTACGATGGAATAGGGTTAAGGGAAGTAGTAATAGAAACGCAACAATCAGCCCACGTGCCTTCATGAGTTAGAACGCACTGAGAAAATCAAGCTGTTGTTGTGCATCATCATTGAAAGGATCGGCTTTTATTACCCATAGAAACATTTGTTTGGCACGTTCGAATTCACCGAACATCGCTAGGGCTTTTCCGTAGCTCATGATGAAGAACAGATTGTGGGGGGCCAGCTTACATGCATACTCCAGTGTCGGCAAGCAGTCGTCTGTCACCAGAAAACTGTAGACGAGCCCGAGCTCATGATAAGCGTCCGCATTATTTGGTTGCTCTGCGATCACTGATTTGAACAGAGAAACCGCTTCATCATACTCGCCGTTGATTCGATGTTGAACTGCTCTCTGAAACCGTGCCGCCACGTCTTCCGCCATGCAACCGTCCTTCCATTAGCACACCCCTATTCTCGGAGAGTGAAATAGTATACAGAGTATACCTGCCTCCTTTTCAGGAGGCAATAGGCATTTGTATTTTAGAAGCGAAGCTCGGAGAGATCTGCATCTCCCACGACAATACAGGAGACCTTACGCTTAATTCGTGCAAGAGCATTGTCAACCGACTTGGTCTTGCAGTCAAGCTCATCAGCAATCTCGCGATAGGACTTGCCTAGCTGATAGCCCGAGAGGACGAGCCACTCGAACTCGGAAAGCAGACGCTGAAGATTATCCCGCAGTTCCCGTGTGTCTTCGCAACGCAACACCACCTCTTCAGGATCCATTGCATTCTCGCCTGTTAGAACCTCGGAGAGGTTCCAGTCGGCCAGAGGATCTTCCGAGGGGCTCTCCAGAGAGAGCGAAGTGTTGAGCGGTTGCTGTTTCTGCCGTGTGGCGGTCTTGATGGCAGTGATAATATGGCGCTGAATACAGACTTTGGCAAACGCAGGGAAGGAGATTGCCTTATCGCAGCGGAAGTCCACCACAGCCTGCCAGAGCCCGATCATTCCAACCTGAAGTAAGTCATCTTTCTCCGCACCTACCAGGAAGTAGGACTTCACTTTGGTCTTGACCAAGTTGCGGTACTTGTAAAGCAGAAACTCTGCAGCTTCCGCTTCGCCCCCCTGGGCTCGAGTGACAATCTCGCGATCAGAAAGATCGGCGTACCGAAGTAAGCTGATGCGAGGTATATCCATACCGGGTCTCGTCGTGATGATCACGCGACGTTGTCCTCACTCTTTTCTTGGGATGGTGAAAAAAAACCACAGCCGGGCAACGTGAGGGAACACTCCCTCTTGAGGTCACTGCCTGCTTCCCTGCTGTTGGCTATTCACTCCTCATCTGGCATTATACCGGCCTTGAGCGCACGCATCAAGAAAAAAGTCAGTCTAATTTTGAAGGATTCTTTACTGTGGAGAATCACATTAAAAGAACGGTACGCGTTTCCATGGATATGATGAGATGGCCTACTCAATGACTGGCACAAGAAAAACCTCAGCAACTACTGAGGCGGAGACCGTTCGCCACGTGAGCTTTCATGGTGACTCGGAGCTTGCACGCCGTGCAGCCGGAGGGGATACGGATGCTTTCAGCACCCTCGTCGCCCGCTACCAGCGTCCGATGGCTGCGGTCGTCTCACGGATGACCCGTCGCTCAGACGATGTAGATGATATCGTCCAGGAACTTTTTTTACGTGCGTGGCGTGGCCTGCCGCGCTTTCGAGGCGAGAGTCAGTTTTCTACTTGGCTCTACCGGATCGCCGTCAATACGGCGATTAAACACAAGCAGCGCTCTAAACCGGAGCTGATGCAGCCCCTCCCGACCGAAGAGACGGGGGGAGGTCTGGATCAGATGCAGGCTTCGGAGGAGACAAACCCGGAGTCTTTAGCCCAGCGCAGTGAGCGAGAGCGCCTGCTGCGCGATGCTGTCCAGTGCCTGCCCGAGAAACAGCGTATCGTGGTTCAGCTACATTATTTCGATGGGAAATCGTGCGAGGAGATCAGCCAGATCATCGGCTGCTCCGTCGGCACCGTCTGGTCCCGGCTCCATTACGCCTGTAAGCGTCTGCGGTCGGTACTGGGGGAATCATTTTAATATGGGCGTCTTTTGCCTTCTGTATCAACCAAAACTAGCAGCACTCGCCTCAGGCGAGCTGCCTCAGACACTTGCGGTGCGCGTCGAGCGGCACCTAGGGGCCTGCATCCACTGCCAACAGGAGTGGGTTATGCAGCAACGCCTGGTAAAAGCGCTCCGCGGAGCCGCCCCCTTGCCCGCTGCTTCGTCACCGTTTCTCTGGGAACGCCTCGAAGCAGCTATCCAGAGTGAGGCTCCGCGCCCTCCCGTGTTCCACTCGCGCCGACTGGCCCCACTAGGTGGCTTGGCACTGGCAGGTGCGGCGGCAGCAGCGGTCTTCGTTGCGTATCCTCAGGGTGTGCTGCGAGTCCCGAACACGCCCCAGGCTATTTTACGTCCGAATATTAACCACAGGATCACGGGGGCGCAAGCAACTCCCCCACCTGCGCCTAAAGCCCTCACAGCCCTGAATCAGGCACGTCGAACCGAGACAAAGGTAGCTTCGAATAAGCCTGTCAGCGACCCCTTTGCCCTCCGGGGCGGGCGCACCACGCCATCCGTCTTCCCGCGGCGCAAGCATTTACCTCCGCTCACGGCTAAAGATACGGTTAAAGATACGTTACTGCCGACCAAGATCAACGCGGTCGCGCATCTGGAGCTTGGAGCCGTGCATATCCAGACAGCGGAGTTTAACCGAGAAGTCAAAGAAGCCGAGGCGCTTGAGCGCAGCTCCGCGCAGCGGGCAACCAGTACCCCAACGGATGCCATCGCGTCTGCTCGTGGGGAAGCGAACTTGGGGATCTTCCAATGATACTCTTTCAGACTCCCACCGTAGATATTCGGCCTGCCGGACTCTCCGCCAAGGCGCTGGCCGAACTAAAAAGTGGCGACAGGAGCTTGGGGCTCGGGGAATTCGCCGCCGCGACAGGCAGCTACATCCGGGCGATGGAAGCCGCTCCCAATGCACTCGTTGTGCGCTGGTCTCTGGGGCTCTCTCTCTCCGCCCTGCGCCGAAGCCCCGCACTCGCCGTCCAGCAGTACCGTGAAGCCACACGTATCGCGGAAGACGATTTGATCACGGCGCTCTTGCTACAAGGAGCACTTCAAGAATACGGTGACCGAGGTGCCGCCCAGCAGGTTTATCTCGACACCGTGCGGCGTTTCAGCCGCCCAGGTCAGCCTGGCCTCGACGCCTCGGGCTCTCTGAAACGCATTGAGGCGGCGCTCAAGCAATGCCCCAACTCACCTGTACTGGCTCTGCTTCAGGGAGATGCCCTGCAAATAGAGCTTCGGTTCCAAGAAGCAGGACTCTCGTACCGACGTGCCATCGGGAGCGCCCCTTACTGGCCCAAGCCCAAAATTAATCTCGGACTCTCCTATCTGGCTCAGGGTAAGGCAAACCAGGCGGTTCTCACACTCGAAGGAGCTCTGAAGACCGATCCGGCGAACCCACGTGCGCTTCTGGCCATGGGCGATGCGCAGCTCCAGTCCGGCAACCACAGCGGAGCACTTAAGCTCTACAATCAGCTCAGCCAGGTAGAGTCAGTTGCGGTTCCTGCGGCCACCGGCGCGGCACGGGCGAGTATGGCTCTCGGTCAGGCCAGCGTCGCCGTCAGCAATCTTAAAAATGCGCAGAAGCGGGCTCCCAAAGACCCTACCCCCGTCGCAGCGCTTGCAGACATCCAGATGAAGACCGGCAGCTTTGCCGAAGCAGCCGACTCTTACGCGTCCGCACTCAAACTCTCTGAGGAAGGTGGATTATTTGCGGCACGACCTAGCCTCCAGCGTGCACTTGCGGAGGCACAGCTCTCGGCAAAACGCCCTGGCGATGCCCAGCGGACACTACAGAAGGCTCTTCGGGAGGATCCGGAGAACGAGGCGCTCTGGCGTCGCCTACTCGCCCAGTCTTATCTTGAGAAAAACGACCGGCCAGCCGCGGAGATGGAGCTTAAGCAGGCACTGAATAACGAGCACTCCCTCTATCCCCAAGAGACCTTGCAGGCCATCGCGGCAGAGGGCTGGACGGAGAAATTTATCGCGGGCTATCAGGCAGATCTGGCGGGTGCCCGCACCGGTGTTCGGGGATCGAGTAGCACTCAGACTGAAATTGTGGTGCGTTCTGTGCCAATCTCCAAAGAAAACGAAATCGTCGCGCTGGCAGGTCTCGCCCACTTACTGCGCTTCACCAGTGCAGTTCGTGACGAGGTCAGTGTCCGGCGGGATATGGTGCACCTACGCGGCTCAGGAGCGGACTGGTTTCTGCTCGCTCAGGCTCAAGAGAGATTAGGGGATAATGCAGATGCTCGGGCATCGTATGGACAAGCAGGAAGAAAAGGAGATCTGTCCTCCGGGATTCAGAAACTGGCAATTGCGAGGATCCGCACGCTCGCCAGCCTACCTGGACGCAGAGAAGAATAAAGAACAAAAAAAGCCCCGCTGAGTTTTCAGTGGGGCTTTTTTTATTTGACGGGGCTACTTACCAAGCCATTTCTTGATTCGATAGATAGTCGTGTCCCGGTTGATCTCCGCGATGGCTCGTGTGAGCGGAATATCTTTCGGGCAGACCTGGACACAGTTCTGAGCATTTCCGCAGCTTGCGATTCCATCCTCGCCAGAGATGGCTTCCAGGCGCTCGTCCGCATTTAGCTTACCGGTCGGGTGTGCATTGAAGAGTCGCACCTGGCCAATGGCAGCGGGTCCAATGAAGTTCGATTTTTCACTGACCTGCGGGCATGCCTCAACACAGCAGCCACAGCTCATGCACTGAGAAAAGTGGTAGGCAAGCTGCTGGTCTTTCTGCGACATGCGTTGTCCTGGCCCAAGATCGTAGGTGCCATCAATAGGAATCCATGCCTGAATCTTTTTAAGATTCTCAAACATCCGGGAGCGATCCACCACCAGATCGCGGACGGTAGGGAACTTACTCATGGGGGCCAGGTGCAATCGGCGTGTGTTGCCTTGCAGCGGCGCGACAGTGTCAATGAGCGCGGAGCAGGCCTGCCTGACTCTTCCATTCACGCGCACCGTACAGGAGCCGCAGACTTCCTCCAGACACGCCTGATCCCACGCCACCGGAGCGACTTTCTCGCCTTTAGTATTGACAGGATGCGCCTGAATCTCCATGAGAACCGAGATCACATTCATGCGCGGCTTGTACACAACATCGAACAGCTCCTCGTAAGAGGCAGAGTCCGGGTCTTTTTGCCGCAGAACAGTAACTTGTATGGTAACATCGGACATTTTCTTTTCCTAGCTCGCCGTGTAGTTGCGCAGGCGAGGCTTCACCTGAGAGAGATCCACTGACTCGTAGCTGATCTTCGGATCGCGCGGGTTGGCGGGATCGAATTCCGCAATCGTGGTTTTCTGGAAGTTCTCGTCGTCGCGCTGCACAAAGTCGGGCTTGTAGTGCGCCCCTCGGCTCTCATCGCGCAGAAGCGCACCTTTCGTGATAATTTTTGCCAGAACCAACATGTTCTTAAGCTGGCGGGTAAAGGGGATGGTCTGGTTGGACCAGGCTCCCACATCACTGGTACCGATATTTTCGTAGCGGTCTTCCAACTCGTCGAGTTTCTCCAGTGTATGCTGTAGGCGGCTGTTGTAGCGCACTACAGTCACGTTCTCGGTCATGACACTACCAAGCTCGCGCCAGAGCAAGAAGGGGTTCTCGGAGCCGCTCATGCCCTTGATCTTCTCGTACTGCTCACTGCGTGCACGAGCTTGCACCGCTAGCTCGGACTCCGTGCCGTCAGTGTGCTTACTGAGATTATCAACATACTTGACCACAGCGGGCCCGGTGATCTGCCCGCTTGTCAGACAGGAGAGCAGAGAGTTCGCTCCCAAGCGGTTGGCACCGTGGTACTGATAATCACACTCACCCACCGCGAAGAGCCCGTCAATATTGGTCATGTGATAGGGCGTGGAGTCTGGGTTAGTGCCGTCGTTGACCCAGATACCGCCCATGGAGTAGTGCACCGCGGGGAAGATACGCATCGGTACATCCCGGGGGTCATCGCCGACGAATTTCTCATAGATTTCCAGTACGCCTCGTAGCTTTTCGTCCAGCTTCTTACGGTCGAGGTGAGTGACATCAAGGTAGACCTGATTCTCTCCAAAGACCCCCATTTTCTCATCAACGCACTTGGCGAAGATCTCGCGGGTGGCGATATCGCGAGGCACGAGGTTACCGTACTTGGGGTACTTCTCCTCCAGAAAATAGAGTCGCTCGCTCTCGGGAATGCTCTGTCCCTGACGGGGGTCGCCGGGCGTCTTGGGAACCCAGACACGTCCCCCCTCGCCTCGGACGGACTCGGAGATCAGCCGGAGCTTGTCTTCACCGGGAACCGCTGTCGGGTGAACTTGAACAAACTCCCCATTGGCATAGCGGGCACCCTGGTGGAAGATCGCCCCGGCCGCCGTCCCTGTATTAATTACGGAGTTGGTGGATTTTCCAAAGACCATGCCGGGGCCGCCGGTGGCGAGCACCACGGCATCGGCGTGAAATGCCTTGATCTCCATGGAGCGCAGGTCCTGTGCGACAATCCCGATGCACTTGCCCGTGCCGCCTTGATCGCGCACAATCCCAAGAAACTCCCAGAACTCGAATTTCTTGACCCGTCCTTCAACCTCAGCGCGGCGTGTTTGCTCGTCCAGTGCGTAGAGAAGTTGTTGCCCGGTCGTGGCTCCGGCATAGGCGGTACGGTGCTTGAGGGTTCCTCCAAAGCGCCGAAAGTCCAAAAGGCCCTCCGGAGTCCGGTTGAACATCACCCCCATGCGGTCCAGAAGATAGATAATCCCTGGAGCGGCATCGCACATCTTTTTGATCAGGGTTTGATTGGCGAGAAAGTCTCCCCCGTAGCACGTATCGTCAATGTGCAGCCCCGGGCTGTCATCCTCACCTTTGGTATTCACCGCTCCGTTGATACCGCCCTGGGCACAGACACTATGGCTGCGCTTGACAGGAACCAGGGAGAAGAGATCCACACTGCCACCAGCCTCGGCGATCTTAACCGTGGTCATGAGCCCCGCGAGCCCACCTCCCACGACAATCACTCTTGCTTTTGTTGGTCCTGCCATATTACTTCGCCTCCGCCTCTTTCGTGGCAACTTGCCCGTCGATCAGTGCCTGAAGAGAGTCGTACTTTTGGGCGAGTGGCTGTCCCTTGATCGCGAAGTTAATGGCAATCGCCCAGCCCAGCAGCCCTAGGCCCACCCCAAGAAGCAGACCAACAGCGGCAGCGGCCCTCTGTGCCTCTTTGCCGATGGTGATTCCCCAGCGCACACAAAAATTCAGCACACCATTACCCAGATGAAACGTGGCGGAGCCCACCCCGATCAGGTAGATCACAAGGTACCAGGGCCGCGCAAAGCGCCACGCCATAGCGGCATAGGAAATCGAGGCAAAGCCTTTCTCATGACTCTCTTTACCGGCCGCCAGCTCAATGAGATACTTCCCCGCTGTCGTGTCGAAGACATGGTAGAGAATGTAGGCAAGCGCCAGGACTCCCGTCCAGCGTTGCGCGACATAGAGCCAGTTGCGTCCGTAGCCGTAGTGCGATGTGTTCCCACCCGGCCCTGGCATCTCCGCCACAAGCCACAGGCCATAGATCGCATGGAAGAGTATCGGAATAGCAATGACCGCAATCTCCAGCAAGACCACAAACGGAGCATAGCCAATCGCTTTCACCGCCGTGTTAAACTCCGTCTCACCACGCAGGGAGTACGAGTTCGCCACTAGGTGAAAAATCATAAACGCACCAATGGGAATCACCCCGGAGAGAGAGTGGAGCTTATGGAGAAAGTAGGTATCTTTGAAGAGCGCCTTGCTGCCTGGCTGCCCCCGTTCAATGGTTGTTGTTGCCATGACTGAATTATAGACGAGAGTCCAGTCAGAAGTAAAGCGAATTTTATCAATAAAGATTATGAGATTTGCTTCTAAATTTGAACTCGTTCAATTTCCCGGAGTCAGGTGCGTGTCTGCCAGCGCAACAAAACGGCTATGGGCAACGCGACGAGCATGTTCAATCCCGCTCCCACAAACGTCAGAGAGAGCCAGTGGTAGAGTCCGATTCGAGGAACCGACAGCCCGTAAAGAAGCCCGGCAATAAGGCTTCCCACCCCAACCCCCAGGAGCGTCACCAGCACTCCCGCGCGAACAAAACGCTTCCGCAGCCCACCGACAAGCCAGGCCGCGACAGTGCGGGTGACCAGATACGTTCCCATGGTCTGGCCGCTGATCGCAGCCATCATCAACCCGGAAAGAAACCCTGCGGATGCCCCTAAGGGAGCATTGGTTAGTAGCGCGACGCAGAGAGCCAGTGCCAGGAGAAAGTCCGGTTGTGCCCCTAGAAATCCCAGATGCGACGAAACGGTCGCTTGGAGACCAACCCCGGTCATAAGCAGCAGGAAATAAAGAACGATTGCTTGCCACGAAGGCGGGCCACTGGCAGCTGCGGCTGCTGTAGTCGGTGTGATCATCGTCCCACGGCTCACAGCTGTTCCGTGTCCTGTTTCGAAGTGGGTAGAAGTTTCGGAGTGGGCAGAATAAGAACTTCGCGAACCATCCCCGGCATGGGATTAAAGGGCCTCACCCGCGCAATTTTCAGTAAGTGCGTGGAGTCCTCTTGAACCGTCGTAACCGTTCCAATGGGAATCCCAGGAGGGAAAATTCCGCCTTGTCCCGATGTGGAAACGATGTCGCCAGGTTTAATGGACACCGTTCTCTCCAGATGCACAAGGTCAAGTGCATGGCGACGATCTAGCTTATTATTGCCTTGCTCAACACCCCGCAGAATTCCGTAGGCAGCTCCCCCTCCGACCGTCGCCCCAACGCCAGAGTCGGTGTCGGTCAGAAGGCGCACCTTCGCAGTAAAAAGTCCAACATCGGTAATTTTGCCAAGCAGTCCTTCCGCTGTGCGGACCACTTGATCGCGGACGACACCATCGCGGCTACCACGCCCCAGTGTTATGGACTGCTCGAGTGCTGTCGGTAGCCAGGCAATCACTTCCGCAACCATGGGCTTAGGCGACTTGGGAGCCGTAAAGGCTAGCAGCTGCTGCAGGTGCTCGTTCTGGGCCTCGACCGACTTAAGACGCTCTGTCTCCAGCTGAAGCGCCGCGAGTTTTTCTTTTAGTTGCCTATTCTCACGCTCCAGTGCCACACCCCCGAAAAGCCCACGCCAGGTCGTGGTGACACTCTGGTTCGAACGGGCGGCTACTGCCTGAGCGGGTCCCGCAACCAGTTGGGCTCCAAGAAGTACGGGATCTGCCTGCCCACGGGACTGGAGACGGTTATGCAGAACTCCCAGCACAACGCCTCCCACGATGAGCAGGCCAACTATCGTTCCCCAGGCGATCTTGAAACCTCGCCGTTCCACACGGGGGTTCCAGCCCCCACTCAGCCGTTTACGCCGCATAGCCCCTCCCCTTTTGCGTTTTAAGGACTCTAGATTCGCGTTTAGACTAATTTGGCGGTGGAAACCGCGCTGGAAAGAGGCGTTGTCGAGGGTCACGTAAAACGCTTGCCGTCCGAATCGAGCGGAACGATAAAGACCGACCCGCTATCGGTGACCGTCAGGCCAAAGCCAAAGTTTGACGGCAGGCCGCTTTCGATCTCTTGCCACGTTTCAGCACCATCGCGGCTGCGGTAGACGCCGTGATGGTTTTGTAGGAAGAACGTGTTCTTTTTCCGCGGATGGCGGGCAATCTTGTGGACGCACTGGCCGAATTTTGGATATTGGTTTGGCAGGAAAGAGGCCTTGACGCCGGTGTTGGTCACATTCCATTTAGTGCCGCCGTCAGACGATTGAT
>NZ_JAYVPL010000114.1:0-17794 GCF_043757465.1 Armatimonas sp. | reverse complement strand
TACAGCCTTCAATCTGGCTCGTTATTTCAACCTCGTCTTAGGACGTGATCTGGCTGAGGTCGCTCGATATGCCGTCTGAGAAATTAGCACACCCCGTTTAGCGGGAAAGTGGTAGCATGGAGGCCGATGAGCCTCTTCACTCTCCAGACGCCTGCCTTTATGCCCGTGGGCACCCAGGGCACGGTGAAGGCAATGACGTTCCATCTCTATCTGCGGTACGATGATCTTCGTCAATCTCGACGGCACCGGCGAGACAGAACTGCCGCTCACCGCCTCCGGTGCCTTTGTGAAGAAGCTGATTCGTCGTGAGTGTCCGCGCGATGATGAGTCTCGCCAGAGTGCTCTGTCCAAGGCATTGGCCTCTATCCCTGAGACTATATGGCTACCAGTCCGTGGGGAGATAGTCTTTCAGGAACTTGCCCCAGACATGCTCGCCGCTATTCATGCCCGCGATAATCGGGTCCACGATACGCGCCGCACCGTCCACGATGTCCAGTGGCGGATGAAAACCGTGCTGGGCGACTTTGCGTTCCGCGATCTGCACCGGGTCTTCGTCGGTCACCCAGCCAGTATCCACGGCGTTCATGTGAATCCCACTTGCTTGGTAGTCCGCCGCCGAGGTGCGAGTCATCATATTCAGCGCCGCCTTGGCCATGTTGGTGTGTGGATGGCGCGTCGTCTTAAACTTCCGGTAGAACTGCCCCTCCACCGCCGAGACATTGACGATATGCTTGTCGCGCTCCGGGGTGCGCAGCATCAACGGCTTGAGGCGCGCGTTGATCAAATACGGCGCGATGGCATTGACCAACTGCACCTCCAGAAGCTCCACCGACGGCACTTCATCCATCTGCAAGCGCCAGGAGTTACGCTCACGCAGGTCAATCTGCTGCAAGTCCTGATCGAGGCGGCCCTCGGGAAATAAATCGCGCTGGCCTGCCCCCTCGCCCGGAAGCAGCGCCATCTGCGAGAGCTTGGCGGCGGGGAGCAATTCATAGCCGCGCAGCCCCTCGTAGCCTCCGAGCAGCTTGCGCGTTGCCTCAGGGAGCGCCAAGAGCGGGGCTTGCTCTCCCTCCATCATATGGGCATAGAACTCCGGGGGGCGACGCACGGTCTGGCAGGCGTTGTTGATAATAAAATCCAGCCGCTCACGGGTATTAAGAAGATGGGAACAGAACGCCTCGACACTCGGGGTGTGGCGCAGATCCAGTCCGAAGATCTCCAAGCGCTCGGCCCACTCGGAAAAGTCTGGCTCCAGTGCATAGCGCGCTGCGGAGTCGCGCGGGAAGCGGGTAACCACGATTAAGTGCGCCCCAGCACGCAGTAACTTAATTCCCGCCTGATACCCAATCTTCACCCGCCCGCCCGTGAGTAGTGCCACGCGCCCTCGAAGATCCGCGAGCTCGGTGCGCTTGCCGTAGTTAAATGTCGCACAACTCGGGCAGAGCTGATCGTAGAAGTGATGGAGCTGGGTGTAGTGGCGCTTGCAGATATAGCAATACTGTGGCTCAACGGCTTCGCGAAAGTCTGGATCGTCCACTTCCTGCTGGCTATCGTCGGTGGGCGGAGCGTAGTTGGGTGTCACAAATACCGCCTCACGCCGCAGTTTCCGAATCCCGGTCTCTTGCAGGACGCTCTCCACCCGCTCGCGCTTATCGGTCTTACGTAGGCGCTTGGTGGCCTTCATTAAGTAACGATGACTCGCATCGTCGGGAGTCGCCACTTGCCCTGCCGCCTTCAGCAAGCGCGCGAGGTCGTCTTTGTTCAGATGAGCCAGCAGCGCCCGATCCTCCACAATCGCCTCTAAAACATCCATCGCTGCCCGCACATGCTGCGTCAGGTCTTCCGGGTTCTCACTTGTCAACATCACCAACTATTGTACGGCACCCTAAAAAAACAAAAAAGACGATCACACTTCGTTTTGAAGGGATCGCCGGGATTCGTTTCCTGGGTTTTCCAGGTCACTATGCATATAGTATATCCCAAAATGGCCCATCAGTACCACTTAAAAAGCATTTCCAGGAAAACTTCAAAGTAGTTATTTTCACAAAAATGACTGAATTTTAAGGACATTAAAAGAGATATAAAAGTATCTAATTCGTTTGAAATCTTGTTTTAATGTCTCTGATTTGTCTCACCTTTCATAGCCATTATTTTGGAATAAAGCCGCTCTCTTTGAGCTGGGCAAGGGTGGCGAAGAGTGGTTCGGGAAGCTGCGCCCAGTCATGCCAGCTCCAGCCGATGCATTTCTCGGGCTCGCGGCGCTTGGGCTGACCCAGAGACTCGGGGCAGTCGGCGAGGAGAAAGAGCGTGACGGAGTGCTTGCCTTCGGCTTCGAAGAGCGTGTTTGTGTAAGGGCCGTCGCGGAGCTCGCCAATGATCAAGCCGGTTTCTTCGAGCACTTCCCGCCGCGCACAGACCTCCAGCGACTCGCCGAACTCCAGGTAGCCGCCCGGTGGGGCCCAGGTTCCCGCACCGTGGGTGCCCACGCGCTGACCCAGGAGAAGTTTGCCCTCACGTAGCAGCAGCACCGCGACGCCGACACGAGGAAGTTGCATAGAGAGACAGTACCCCACTAGTGGAGGCAAAAACGGAGAAGATCCTAACGAAATACAGAAAATGAAATCGGGTAGAATGGCGACGACCCTATGAAAAGCCATGTCCGTGCGAGCCTTGAAGAAGCCCAGGTTGCCCTTGACTCTCTCCTCTCCAACGATGCCGCCCTTGAGGCGATCACCGAAGCGGGCCGCTTACTGGCTGAGACGCTCCGGGGCGACGGGCGGGTCTTTAGCTGCGGCAATGGTGGCTCGATGTGCGATGCGATGCACTTCGCTGAGGAGCTTTCTGGGCGCTACCGCTTGGAGCGGCGGGCACTTGCCGCCACCGCGATCAGCGACCCGAGCCACCTGAGCTGTGTCGCCAATGACTACGGCTACGAGCAAGTCTTCGCACGCTATCTGGAGGCACATGCTCGCCACGGCGACTGCCTGCTCGCCATTAGCACCAGCGGCACCAGTAAAAACATACTAGCGGCTGCCTATGTCGCCCGCGAGCGTGGTGTTCACATTCTCGCCCTCACCGGAAAGCCCGACACCCCGCTAGGCCGCATCGCCACGGTCGAGATTTGCACACCCGGCGGGCGCTTCGCGGACCGGGTGCAGGAGCTACATATCAAAGTGATCCATATCTTAATCGAGCTGGTGGAGCGCCAGCTTTTTGGAGAAACCTACACATGATTATTGAGCACTTCGCCCTCAATGTCGCCGACCCCGCTGCTATCGCGGCCTGGTATGTACAGCACCTGGGCTTTCAGGTCGTCCGGCACGTGGACAACACCACACAGACCCACTTTCTGGCCGACAGTGCAGGCCGCAGTGTGGTAGAGATCTACTGTAACCCGCCGGATCAAGTGCCCGACTATGCCGCTCTTGATCCGCTGATCGTCCATATCGCTCTGGTATCCGAAAACCCCGACGTGGATCGAGCGCGTCTGGAAGCAGCCGGCGCGACCTATGCCTCCGAGGTGCGCCTCCCCGATGGTTCGCAGCTCACCATGCTCCGCGACCCGTGGGGCCTCGCGCTCCAGCTCTGCAAACGCAGTACGCCACTCCTGTAGAGCATACCAGTTTTTACCAACAATCAAGAGCACGATGTCTTCGCTCTCCGATAGAAAGATCGCCTGGCTACTCTTCGCTGTAGCAGCACTACTCTACGCACTCACCATGTGCCGCACGATCTACACAGGCGACGACGGAGACTTCGAGCTGGCAATGGCGACACTGGGAGTCTGCCATCCCACGGGCTACCCACTCTTCACACTCCTGGGACGAGCGTTTCTTCTAGGACTGGAACCCATTATTGATGAGCCCGCGATGCGTGTCAACCTCATGACAGCGCTCTTTGGAGCAGCAGCCGTCGCCATCTTCTACCGATTCCTCGCCGCACTTATCTCCTCACGCCTCGTGGCTGCGAGTGCCGCACTCTTGCTCGCCTTTGCCCCGACTCTGTGGCAACAGTCGCTCTCGTGCGAGGTCTACACCCTCACGGCGCTCTTTTTGTGCACGGTGCTCTGGCTGAGCGTACGTCTGGAGCGCGGGGAGCGTGTGCTGGCTCCGCTGGTGCTAGTTTATGGTCTGGCGCTGACGAACAATCTGACGATGGCGCTGTTTCTGCCGGGGTTCTTGATGTTTGCGTGGCATAAAGTCGGCTTTAAGAAGCTCTTCGCCTACCTCCCTCTCTTTTTATTGCCTTTGCTTCTCTATGCCTATATCCCCCTCGCAGCCAAGTTTAGCCACTCCCCGGTGCTCTGGGGAAGCCCAAAGACGCCAGAGTTGTTCTACAAGCACCTCTCCGGTGATCTCTACCGGCAGCTCATGTTCTCTCAGCCGCTGAGTGTGGTTGGCGAGAATACGATCCGCTACGTAAAAGCCCTGGTTGCGGAGTTCGGGCCATGGACACTCTGGCTGGCTCCAGCGGGAATTGTGTCGCTCTGGAAGACTCAGCGGAGTCTACTCTTGCTAAGCGTTTGGATCGCTCTTGGCAGTCTTATTTATGTGGTGAACTACCATATTTTAGATATCTATGTCTATTACTTGCCATCGTTTATGATAATTACTGTTTGGATCGCAGCAGGAGCACTGTCTCTTGCACAGCGCATGGCTCTCAAGCCCAGCATCACCGCACTCGCCGCCATTGGCCTGCCCCTGATCGCACTAGGAACGCACTGGAAAGACGCTGACAAGAGTGGGAATTTTATCGAGGCGGATTTTTCCGAGAATATCCTACGCTCCGCCCCACATAATGCACTGATTGTCACGGACTCCAATGTCATTTTCACACTCTGGTACCAGAAGTGGGTGAAGCACCAGCGCCCCGATGTAGTGGTGGCAGAATGGAACACGCTGAGCAGTGCGCTACTCTACGATGCCTGGTACTACCGCCACCTGCTCGCGCAGTACCCCGCACTCGATAGTGCCATTGCTGGTGCAAGCCTCTCCACCACACAGTTCGCTGACGGCAGCTTCCAGCGGGCGTTTTTCCGGCAGGCCCTCACCGAAGGCCGACCTGTACTTTTAGTGCGCGATACCCGCTTCGCTCGCCGCAAGGTGCTCAATACCAGCCTCGCTGAGGTGGCTACAGAGTTTGAGCTCGCTCCCTGGGGAGTCACCGAGCGGCTCTATCTGCCCGGAACCCGCCCCGACTCTGAGGCGCTACTCGCCGCCAATCTTCCCCTCTGGGCACGCTTCACCACACGCGGGCTGCTCACGGGCTGGGGCGAGCGCGACCCGCTCCAGCGCCATATCTTCGTGCGCTACGCCGAGGCGTTCCAGGCGCTGGACGCACTCGCCAAAGAGACCGGGCATCCGGAGGCTCTCGCGGTGATAGAGAAGCGCATGGCAAGTCAGTAGCCAACACATATGCTATACTGGCGGCGGAGGACTACCCAAAGAATGAAACGATCCCTGTTTCTTCGCCAGGGCCTCGCGCTGACCGCACTGGTCTCGCTGTTTTCCCTGGCATCGTGTAAAGATCAGGCGGCGACGCCTGCACCCGGCGGAGAGAATCCCGCTCCAGTCGCCAAGGCACCAGAGGGCGGCGGAAGCTTTGATGCACCACGCAAGGCCGACGGCAAGCTAGCCGTCACGCTTATCACCAACAACAGCGCCGATTTCTGGACCGCTGCCGAGAAGGGTCTGGAAGCCGCTAAGGCCGAGCTGAAAGACTGCGATGTGTCGCGCATGACCCCCGCTGGCTCGTCTCCGACCCACGCGGATCAGAAGAGGACTTTCGAGGATGCCGTCGCAAAGGCTACCGATGGAATCGCTGTGACCCCCATTGACGGCAAGGAGTTCGCCTCGGTAATTGACGAGGCTATTGATAAAAAGATCCCGGTGATCTGCTTCGACTCCGACAGCGAGACCAGCAAGCGTCTTGCGTATCTGGGAACCAACAACTACGAAGCGGGCAAGGCCGCCGGTGAGGCCGCGCTTAAGCTCCTGCCGGGCGGTGGAAAATTTGTCGCATTTGTCGGCAACATGTCCGCGCAGAATGCCATTGACCGCTATAAAGGCTTTCAAGATGCTACCAAGGGCAAGATCGAGATGCTCCAGGAACCGTTCCAGGATCAGGCCGACCCGCTCAAGGCACAGCGCAACGTCCAAGACGCCATCACCAAGTACGGCGACAAGATCAATGGTTTCTTAGGCATCTGGGCCTACGACGGCCCCGCAATTCTCAATGCCGTCGAGAGCGCCAAGCTCCTAGGAAAAGTTAAGATCATCACCTTCGATGGCGCACCCGAGACCCTCGCCGGTCTGCAAGCCAAGAAGGTGGATGCTGCTGTAATCCAAAAACCCTACGAGTTCGGTCGGCTCTCCGCTAAGCTGCTCTATCTCATCAACCGCAAGGGCGTCAAAGCCGCGATTGAGGAGCTAAAGCCGGAGCTAGAGAAGGCGGGCATGAAAGTGGACGGCAACAAGATCGATACGGGCGTGACAACTGTCACCCCGGAGAACGTCGGGCCATTCGTCGAGAACATGAAGAAGCTGGGCCTCAAGTCCACGTAATCCCTGATTGCGTATTTTTCACAAAGGCTGTGCGTCGCTAGACGCATGGCCTTTTGATTTTCTAAAGTGTATTATGGATTGATTTTTGAGTCAGATAGGAACTAAGAAGAGTGGCGGTACAGAATCTTGGAAAACAGTCCGGGCCGGGCATAGTTGGTCGGCTACTGAAGTCACGAGAGCTAAGCGTGGTGGCGGTGCTGGCCCTGCTCTGTCTGGGGATGGCCTTCACTGAGCAACGCGCGAACTTCTTCGGGCCGCTCAACATGACCAATATCTTGCAGCAAGTGGCGCTCCTCTCGCTCTTTGCCATCGGCGAGACGATTGTGATCATCACCAGTGGCATTGATCTGTCGCTAGGCTCGATTATCGCCTTTGCCGGAATGCTGGTGGCGCTCTTTGTCACCAAGTTTTCTGGGGGGCTCATCGCAGGCCCAGCGGCGCTGATCGCAATTGTCCTGACGCTGCTCTGTGCACTGGCAATCGGGTTGCTCCACGCCACACTGATCCATAAGCTCAAGCTCCCGCCGTTTGTGGTGACTCTCGCTGCGCTTTTGGTTCTGCGCAGCCAGTCGCTCATCGTCAATAAGCAGCTCCCGATCTCCCTCAACGACTATCCGTTGATCACCAATCTCTCCAAGGGCTGGCCACTCTGGACGATGCTAGCGTTGGTGGCGATTGTGGTGCACATCCTGCTCACGCGCACTCGGATCGGGCGCTATCTCTATGCGCTAGGCGGCAACGAGCAGGCGACCCGGCTCTCAGGGGTGAATATCTTTAAGATCAAGCTCTTTGCCTACGGGGTCAGTGCACTTCTCGGGGGACTGGCCGGAATTCTCTGGGCGGGCTACGGACGACAGGGCAACCCACAGCTAGGCGTGGGCTACGAGCTAGATGCCGTTGCCGCCGCTGTCGTTGGGGGGGCGAGCCTCACGGGCGGGCGCGGCTCGGTGCCAGGAACCATTCTGGGAGCAACCCTGGTGATTACCATTCTCTCCGCCATCAACTTCACCTTCTCTAACCCTGACATCTGGCGCGGCACCGTGGTGGGCTGCGTGCTCCTCTTCGCCGTTCTGGTGACAGCACTCCAGCAAAAAGGCGGCCACGAGTGAGTTGCCCACCCCCCACCCCCCGCCAAGCGGGGGAGATAAAACGTCTTTCCGCAATGTCCCCCCGCCAAGCGGGGGTTAGGGGGTAGGATGCCAAATTTACTTCGTATGGAAGGCATCCAGAAGTCGTTTCCGGGCGTCTTAGCCATCCGCGAGGGGCGGCTGGAGCTGGAAGCGGGCGAGATCCATGCGCTACTGGGGGAGAACGGCGCGGGTAAGTCCACGCTGCTCAAAGTGCTCTCCGGAGCGCACCAGCCGGACACAGGCACGATCCACTTAAACGGCGAGCAGATCACGATTGCTGGGCCACGCGATGCCACCGAGCGTGGGATCGCAGTGATCTACCAGGAGTTCAATCTTATCCCTCAGCTCTCCGTGGCGGAGAACTTATTTCTGGGGCGCGAAAGAACCAAAAGTGGCTTTATCACCCGCGCCGACGAAAACGCCGCCGCGCAGGGGATTCTGAAGCGCCTCGCCGCGCCGTTTGACGCCACAACACCCGTCGGGGAGCTGACGGTGGCAGAGCAGCAGCTTGTCGAGATCGCAAAGGCACTCTCGCAAAATGCCAAAATATTAGTGATGGACGAGCCCACGGCGGCGCTCTCAGGCCGTGAGGTGGACGCGCTCTTTGCGATTGTCCGTGATCTCAAGGCGCAGGGAATCGGGATTGTCTATGTCTCGCACCGTTTGGACGAGATTTTCCAGCTCTGCGACACGGCGACCGTGATGCGCGATGGCCAGTGGATCGCCACCAAGCCCGTCTCCGAGTGGACCCGCCCGAAGCTCATTGAGTCCATGGTAGGTCGCGCCCTCTCCGCCGAGTTTCCCCCACGCGACCCCGAGCAAAAAATTGGCGCGGCACGGCTCGTTGTTAAAAATCTTGTGCGTGGCCGCGCCGTGCAAGGCATCTCGTTTGAGCTACGGCGCGGCGAGATCCTCGGACTTGCGGGGCTTGTCGGTGCAGGCCGCACGGAAGTGGCGCGTCTTCTCTTCGGTGCCGATCCACGCGACGCGGGCGAGATTGTTCTGGATGGCAGGACACTCCCGATGCGCTCGCCGCAAGAGGCCGTTCAGGCGGGAATCTGCCTGCTCACCGAGGACCGCAAACGCCAGGGCTTAGTGCTGGATCTGGCGCTACGCAATAACTTCGGCCTACCTAACTTAGAAAAGCTCGGCAAGCTCGGCTTTATAGACAGCCAGAAGGAGCGCGGGGCTTTTGGCAGCTACGTCGAGAGCCTTCTTATCAAAACGCCGCATCAAGAGCAGCTCGCCCGTAATCTCTCGGGCGGCAACCAACAGAAAGTCGTGCTGGCCAAGTGGCTCCAGGCCAACTCCGAGATCCTGATCTTCGACGAGCCGACACGCGGCGTGGATGTCGGGGCTAAGTACGAGATCTATGTGCTGATGCGCAAGCTCGCCGGCGAGGGCAAGGCCATTCTCATGATCTCCTCCGAGCTCCCCGAAGTGCTCGGCATGAGCGATAGGATCTTAGTGATGCGCGGCGGCAAGATCACCGGCGAGATCGAAGACGCCACCAAAGCCACCCAAGAGGACGTTTTGCATCTCGCGGTGGAGTAAGAGCCGCCCCGAATCGCCGCCCCCATAGACGGGGGCGTGATATTGTCGCTTCGCGACACGAAGGCCGTCCCGGCCATCCCGAATTATGGTTTTTTCCGGTTCAAGGCTTTTTGACGGTAGCGCTCCAGACGCTGGGCACGGTAGCTATCCAGAATCTCGTTCCATTGGGCTTTCGTTAGCGAGGAGCGAACCCATTCTTCGTGGGCAGAAAGAATCCAAAACTCGCACCAGCGCCCCAAGTCGGCTCGCACTTGCTGGTTCGTAGCAAGCCGCGCCCAGAACCCGATGTTGGCGCTGATTTCCGGATTGCACTCGTCTGTGGAAGTTACGAGAAAGTGAGAACATTCGTAGGCATACCATGAGGCTCGTTGTAAAAAATGATCGTCGGGTGGTGGATGGACATAGCTCTCTTCAATTTTGTTGTAGAGAAAGGTCAGCCAGTCATGGACATTTATCGCAGCATCCGATTCCTCGCGAAACTCCGGGAAAGAGCGCTGTGCCTTGAGTCGCCAATCACGTGCACTGCGGAGTTTTTCCTGAATTTCGGGGATGGTCTCCGGCATGGGTTGAGTGTACCTCACGACATTTGGACGATGCGGTACACTGAAGCTCGGAGTGTTGTATGCCAAGCCCGTTTCCTGGAATGGATCCGTATCTGGAGTCGCCGGAGTTCTTCCATGATGTCCATATTCTTCTTATTGCACAGCTTACCGAGATCTTAAACACGCACCTGCCGGAAGGCTTTTCGGCGCGAATGGAAGAGCGGGTCTACGTCGGCAGCGACGAGCCTTTCGATCCTGATGTCGCGGTTCTACGCCTGAGTAGCGCTCCCAATGTCCCCACGGCTTCGGGCTCCGTCGCTGTCGCGACACGTCCTACTTCCCTTCCCCGCCGGATTCCCCTTGCTGTTTGGGAGGAGCGGTTGCAGCACATAGAGATCGTCACGGCGCGGGGACGGCGGCGTGTGGTGACTGCCATAGAAGTTCTGAGTCCGGTCAATAAGCGGGGTAAAGGACGCGAGCAGTATCTCGAAAAACAACGAGCGCTTCTTCAGAGCCCGGTGCATCTGATAGAAATTGATCTTCTGCGTGGCGGCCAGCATTCCGTTGCCGTAGATGCAACTTTGCTCCATGAAGAGACCGACTGGGACTATCTCGTGTGTCTGCACCGGGCGGGGGCAGGCGTTGTCGAGTGCTGGGATATTCGCCTTCCTGAGATGTTTCCTGAAATCCCCATTCCTCTGACCACGGAGCTTCCTGATTTTAGGATAGACCTGCAAGCGGCCTTTGATACACTCTATGACAAAGGGCCGTTTCGCCGCGAAGTGGACTACACTGCCGCTCCAATCCCCAGGCTAAAAGGCGAGACGGCCACTTGGGCGGAGCAGCTCCTGCGGGCAAAGAAGCTTCGTTAAGGTGACAGCTCCTGCCGCTTTCTCTGCCCTCCGCCATCGTAACTACCAGCTTTTCTTCTCGGGGCAGGCCATCTCGCTGATCGGCTCGTGGATGCAGATGACGGCGCAGGGGTGGCTGGTGACGCTGCTGGCGGGGAGTGAAAAAGAGGCGAGCGCGGCGCAGGGCTGGATCATGACGCTGGGATCGCTACCGATGCTGCTCGGGGCGTTCTATGGCGGCTGGTTCGCGGATCGTTTTTCAAAGCATAGCATTGTGCTCTGGGCGCAAGTGGCACAAGCTGTGCTGGCGCTAGGCATGGCGGCTCTCGTGGCGACGGACCAGATGCGACTCTGGCATGTGGCGATTTTCGCCGTCTTGTTGGGCATTACCAATGTCTTTGATATTCCCGCGCGGCAGGCGTTTATTGTGGAATTGGTAGGCAAAGAGGATCTGCACAACGCCATTGGCCTGAACTCGTCGCTCTTCAATGCCGCGCGGGTGCTCGGGCCTGCCGTGGCGGGCTTACTGATCGCCGATAAGCAGCGGGCGATGGCTCCGTGCTTTCTTGCCAACGGGCTCTCGTATCTCGCGGTGATTGTCGGGCTACGACTGATGCGGGGGAATTTCGCGCCCAAATCAACCGGGAAAGAGCCCCCCCTCAAAGGGGTCACAGAGGCACTGGGCTATCTTAAGCAGCACCAGCCCATTGTTGCGCTCATGGCGATTCTGGCAAGCTTCTCAGTCTTTATGGCGGGCGACTGGATTCTCTTGCCTACACTGGCGAAGTTCACACTGGGTGCAGATGCGGCGCGCTACAGCCACTTAATGAGCGCCCGGGGTGTGGGGGCACTGTTGGGAGCGCTGCTCTGCACGCTTCTCTCGGCATCGCCCTACAAAGGCCGGATCGTGACCATTGGCGCGGTGTTCTTCCCGCTTCTCTCTCTGGGAACCGCGCTCTGCCATAGCCTAACCTGGGCCTTTGTCTTTGCGCCGCTTTCATCGTTTTGCATGATCTGCGTCTTTGCCACCAGCAATAGCCTCATCCAGGCCTCGGTTCCCGATGCTTTACGAGGCCGCGTGATGGGAGTTCATGCGTTTCTGATGATGGGCCTGACGCCTTTTGGGAGTCTTTGGGCGGGGATTGTGGCCTCACGCACCAGCACGTCTACGGCGATGGCACTGGGAGCGAGCCTCGCGGCAGCCAGCGTCTTTCTTGCGGTCGTGCTCTCCCCGGGCTTGCGCCGCGCCCGACAGACACTTGTGGGAGAGGGTAAAAGTGAAGGTGAAGATGAGGTTAGCGATTTGGCTGGGTGAACCAGGCGGGCATCTCTTCGAGTGTGGCGACCAGCTCCTGCTCCGACCCGTTGCGCCAGATGGTGAGCTTCAACGCCTCACCAATCGTGTGACGGGCGATAATCTTGCGCAGTGCTTCGTCGTTGTCCAGAGGCTTGCCATCGGCTTTTCGCAGGACATCCCACTCCACGATCCCACACTTCTGGGCGGGAGAGCCCGGTGCGACGGAAGTGGTATTGTTTCCGGAGTGGACAAGCATTCCCTTGCCATCCGGCGGTAGAGTTAGGTTGCCAGGAAGTGCGCTGCGATCCGCGTCAGAGAGCGGGGTGTAGATCACGCCCAGATACGGTCGCAGCACTTTTCCGTTCTCAATCAGCTGCGCGGCGATCTTGCGGGCCGTGTTGATAGGAATGGCGAACCCGATCCCCGTGGACGCTCCCGTGGTGGTAGCGATCGCCGTATTGATCCCGATCACCCGCCCTTCAATGTCGGCGAGTGCCCCCCCGGAGTTACCGGGGTTGATGGAGGCATCGGTCTGGATCACTTTCTCAAGCGCGGCACTGTCCTGACGGGGATAGTGGCGGTTGAGCGCGGAGACGATTCCAAGGGTGACGGTCGAATTAAAGCCGAGCGGGTTGCCCACCGCAATCGCCCAGTCGCCGACGCGCACGGCATCCGAGTCGCCGAGCAGTGCGGGCGTGAGATTTTTCGCGCCCAGCAGCTTGACGACCGCCAGATCGCTGGCGACATCACTCCCAACAATCGTCACGGAGAAGCGTCGCCCATCGGAGAGAGTCACCTGAATTTTAGCATCTGGCTGGTTGAGCACGGGTGCCACAACATGCTGATTGGTGAGAACGTAGCCCTCGGCGGAGAGGAGAATCCCGGAGCCAGAGCCCTCAAAGCGCCGATCCTGAGTCCTAAACTGACCGAGGAAACCCTGTCCGGGGACGCTCTCATGGCCCTCAACTTCAATATTGACCACAGCCGGTGCAACCCGCCCTGTTGCGTCGGCGATGGAAGGCAGTCCACCAGAGCCGTGTGCACCCCCGAGAGCAGGCGTCTGTGCCAGCGCCTCCGAGAGCGCACGCCGTCCTGCGGGCAGATTCGGAGGTCGGCTTGCCCCGGTGCGGCCTTGCGCCAGATACAAAATCAAGGCACACGCAGCAAAGCCGGTGACAAACGTCGCCCCATAACCCAGTGCCGTCTTCACGTCAGCAGGCTCCGCCTACTTCTTCTCTGCGTCTCGCTCGTCTATGCCCTTCTTAAACTCACGGGTTGCCTCACCCAATCCCTTTGCCAGCTGCGGCAAACGGGACGCGCCAAAGAACAACACAACAACCAAGACGATCACCAGCCAAGCGCTGGGAGATGTCCAATAAGCAAACGATAGCATCTTCTTTCCTCGGCCTCCATTGTATCGCGAATTCCACATCCCCTAAAAAAACTCATCTCTTTTCTTCGCCTTCCTCCTAAGGAGAAAATCCTCAACCGCACACTATTCTAGTCATGAACGCGACCATCAAGAAAATCCAGACACCTGCCAAGCAGCTCTGGCGTGCCCTTGCAGCCCACCAGAACCGAGGATTTTTCACCCCCTGCGCTTCGCAGCAAGTTCCGGCTCAAGACGATCTTCACGTTCGTCTTCCGCAGGGCCTGGATCTGCGTGCGAGTGGACCGGGCTTCGACAATCAGCCTGCCCATCTAGAGATTGCGTCCTCTGGGGAAGCTACTCTTTATGTTGCTGGAACCGTCGTCCCCTTTGGTCTGCTCTCCCAGCAGCGTGTCGAGACCGGCTGGATGATCAGTGGTCTACGGCTCCGCGGGGCGATTCGGTTCGGGCAGAGTGCTGTCACTCTGATGGTGCCGGATCGTGAAGATGTCCCTTATCTGCTCCGCGCTCTTGCCCCACAGGCGGCGGCGCCGGCGCAGTATTTCCGCCCCGCTCTGGCCGCCTAGGTGTTTACAAAAACACTTACCTGAAACCTAGCACAATCCGTATAATCCCTGATAGACTTACGGGGGTCGGCGACAAGGCCTGACAGAAATATTTGCAAAGATTTTAAAATGACGGTGAGCCCCATAGATTCTCCCGCGGACTACGATCCCGCGGCTTTTGCCCGTCCCTCGGTCACGGTGGATGTCGCGGCGTTCACGGCGCGGGAACGTAAGCTTCATGTTCTGCTGATCAAGCGCGGTATCTGGCCCTTTGAGGGCCACTGGGCGCTTCCAGGTGGCTTTGTTCAGATGAGCGAAGACCTCGATACCGCTGCCTATCGCGAGCTTGCCGAAGAGACGGGTGTTGCGGGCGCTGAGTTTCTGGAGCAGCTCTACACGTTTGGAACAGTAGACCGCGACCCTCGAACCCGAGTGATCTCCGTGGCCTACTACGCCCTCTTGCCCGAGCCCCGTATCGCCCCACGCGCTGGTACCGACGCCGCCGAGGCACAGTGGTGGCCCGTGGAGGAGCTTCCTTTCCTGGCCTTCGATCACGCCAAGATTCTCACGACCGCCCTGAGCCGCTTGCGTGCGAAGCTGGCCTATACCAGTGTCGCCTACGCCCTCCTCGCGCCAGAGTTCACGCTCACTGAGCTACAAAATGTCTACGAGCTGATTCTGGGCCGTGAGCTGGATAAGCGCAACTTCCGCAAGAAAATGCTCTCGACGGAGCTCCTCGAAGGTCTGGAAAAACAGCGCCGTGGTGGTGCCCATCGCCCCGCACAGCTCTTCAGCTTCACCAAGCGTGAACCCGTCTTCTTGGATTAGCATCCTACGCATCCCTCCCCTGGCCCCTCCCTTCGCTTCTCCGACGTTCCGTCTACGAAGGGAGGGGAATTTGCTCTTTAGCAAATCTTCGTGTATAAACGACAAATAAAGTATGCCGATCAAGTTCTATAGCAAGACCAACGGTAACGCTTATCTCTCGAATTTCTCCTCACATGGCTTTGAGCTTGGCGGGGTCTACTGGCCAACCGTGGAGCATTATTTCCAGGCGATGAAGTTCCCAACGCACCCGGAGTACCAGGAGAAAATACGCCTGGCAAAGTCGGCAGGACAAGCCAAAACGCTGGGCCGCACACGCGCCACCCAAGGCCGCACCGGGACGGGCAAGAATCGCCTGGGCGAGATTCTGATGGAGACCCGCGAGGGCTACAGATCCGCCCCATGAAATGAGGCGTCAACAGTAGCGTTCCGCCGCAAAGCCCATTCCGGGCTACCGAATTTGTTCCCAGCCCGGCACGGGCTTTGCGGCACGCAGTGCTATTGCAGACGCCGATTTCAATCGGCGGGGATAGGGGCGGGCACGTACTCAATCCGGGCGGAGTAGCCGGGGCGGATGAGGTGGAAGCGGTTGTACCACCAGCCCCGGACATTCTCAATCTGCCCCACTTGTGTCACGGGGCCAGGCTGCGCGATCAGGCCGTAGGTGTAGAACTGCCCGTGATCCACTTTATAGGTCAGCCGGTCGCGCTCGCTCATGCAGCCCGCGGGCGACTCGCCGTAGATAATCAAGACCCCCAGCGTGCTGTCATCGTAGGTGGTGAAGCGGCGGTCCCTCCCCCAGCGGTCGAGGCAAAAGCGCCAGCCCTCACGGGTGAGATCTGCCGAGCCGGGATCAAGGTCGCCAAGATCTACCCCGAACCCCCGTGGCAGGGGCTCGTCTTCCCAGCGTTGGACCTCCTCCGCAAGTTCCTGTTCGCCCCAGATTCGCACCAGGCCACGGCCCACCAAGTCCGCCAGCGCCTGCGCCACGTGATCCTCGGAGAGCTGACCTCGCAGAATTGGCGGCGGTGGTGCGTTTCGGGCATCGTCCAGCAGGACAATCGGCTCACGCGGCCCGGAGTCGTAGAGGTGCCAGAGAACGGCTAGCTCCGGGTCAGTTAGCTCCAACGTGCAAAGTCCTCCTCCGTCAGTCGGTACACCCGCCAGTCGTCAAGATGGTGTGCGCCGCGTTTTTCGTAAAAACCCTGGGCCAGGGTGTTCCAGTCGAGACACGTCCACTCCAGCCGCCCACAGCCCAGGCGCTTGGCCTCGCGCACCTGGAAATCAAAGAGCGCACCACCCGCGCCTTTTGAGCGCACATCGGGTCGCACAAATAAGTCTTCGAGATAGAGTGTCGGCTTGGCCAGAAAAGTCGAGTAGGTAAAGAAAGTGATGGTGTAGCCCAGCGGCTCCGGGTTCATGGCTTCATCCTCAAAGGCCAGATACACAAAAAAGCGCGGTAGGTGACTGTCAAATGCATCGGCAATCAGGCGCTCTTTGGCATCTTCCGTGGGGCCAGCAAGCTCCTCATAGTCTGCCAGTGCCTGGATGAGTGCAAGAAAGCGTGAAGCATCGGAGCGTGTTGCAGATCGAACGGAGAGGGACATAATCGCTATTGTACCTGTGCTTGACAAATCTCTGGGAAGGGATAATACTGCACCAAGGAGCTAGTAGACCGCATGAAAAAAGTAGACGCTTCGCGCCCTGGCCTCAGCCTTCCGACACGGCTGGGAGTTCTGGCACTTGCGACGTTTATTGGCATTATTGGCTGTGTTGCCCTTGCCGCGAAACAAAATGGCACCGATGTCGGCTCGTTTGTGAGCACTCTGGATTTTGGCAAGGCCTACAGCAAGCAAAATATCAACTACACGCTTGCAGGCGTGAGGCTCAAGATGGGCGACCGCAAAGGCGCAGCCGCTTTGATACAAACTCTCCCGTTCCGCCGAGGAGAAGAAGACCATGAGAGCTATGGAGATCTCCGTAAAGACCTTATCAGGGCGCAGATTGCAGCAAGGGAGTTTCGGGAGGCGCTACGTAGCACCCAGAACGACAAAGACCTCCTGGTTGAAGTGCTTTCCGCGCAGAGCCAGCATCAGGGTCTGGATCGCACGCTTGCCAATGCGTCCTCGCTTCCCGAGCCGGAGCGCTCCACGGCTCTCGTACCGCTTACCGCACAGTTCGCCGAAAAGGGCGACACCACGGTGGTGGAGCGCCTTGTGGAGCAGTTGATCCCCACAACCCGTGAGGGAGTCTACACCAGCCTGATGTCGGCGTACTACAGGGCGCACAACTTCCCCGCAGCCCTCACCACAATTCGGCGCATCGCGGATAAAGCCAAGCAGGAATCGGCTCTCGCGTCGCTGGGCACGTCGTGTATGACGGCGAAAGATAGTGAGGGACTGAGGCGGGTTCTGGAGCTGCTGCCGCAACGCGCCCGCAAGCAGCTTCTCCAACAATCGGTGCACTTTCTGGGCTCCCCTCAGGTGTCATTGGAGATGATTGGCGCCTACGCGCACCCCGATGACCTCCCTGAGCTGGTGCGTAGTCTCCTCTCCGTGGCACGGAGCAAGCAGGACAATCAGACAGTGCAGGTGGCTCTGGCTCTCCTTCGCACGCAGACCTCAGAGGAAGGGAAGAAAATCTACGATCAGGAGTTGGAACGGCTTCTCTCTGGAAACCTGGAGACTTTTTCTGACCCACTCCCCCTCGCGCTGAGTGTCCGCCAAGACGATGTCCGTTATCGCCTTTTGGTACGCCTAGGGGAGCACTGGGGAAGGCAGAAAAACTGGCCAGGGCTGGATCAGCTACTCACGGTACTTCGTACTTGCCCTGACCCACAAAAATTACGCAACCTGGCCAGCTTGTGCCCTCATGATCTCGTGATCGTCAATACCATCTTCTCCCTCCCGCGGAGCGAGCGAGAGCAGGCAGTTCGACTGGCCCAGCAAATTCTTGATCCTGAGCGACGGAAACAGCAGCTTGACTCTCTGAGCCGAAGGTGACTACTCCGCACGCATGAATGCGACGGCTTCTACAGATTGACTGACTCTCTGTAGTCCCAGAGAGATTATGTTCAGGGCAGCGTTGTGGTCACGGT
>NZ_JAYVPL010000113.1:0-17865 GCF_043757465.1 Armatimonas sp. | reverse complement strand
GTCCAGAGATCGCTTCTGTCCGAGTAGCGCAAGGCAAGGTTTCCCTGCTTCGGCAGGGCGATGGTTTCGAGCAAATGCTCTGAGGAGTAGCGCCGCTGCCAGAGTTTTCGTTGACTGGCAATATTCCACACACTCACTTGAAAAGAATCCGAATGAAGCTCGTCGCTCGAACGCAACAGAAGCCGTTTCTCGTCGGGGGAGAACACAAACTGGAAGCTGTAATCAGGCAGAACGAAAGACGGGGCTGCGTTTTGTGTGTCGTAGAGGGAGCCACGGTACAAAAGATAGCGACCGGTGGGTGAGAACTGGGGTGACGTTAAGGAAGCTTCATCGGTGCGTGGGCGACGGCTCAAGCGTTTTCCTGTCTTGGCATCCCAGATCCAGAGCTCGCTCTTGGTAAGATACTCGGACTGATAGTTTGAGACAGCGCCGATAATGCGTTTGCCGTCGGGGGTGAAGACCAGGCCCACTGCGCCCCAGCCACCCGAGGCATGGAGCGACTGGTACTGAATAAAACTGTAGCAGCTCGTTGCCAGAGTCAGGAGGGCACCGGCGATTCCCATACCGCGATATAGCAGACCCTCTCGGTTGTCTCGATCCATAGGTGCTCCTTAACTTCTGAACATTGTAACCGCTGGCGTGCGGCGCGTCCACTCTGCCGCGAAGCGACAAATTTTGGTATGCTGTAGCGCATAGGTGCGAGATGCACCAATACGCGGGAGGTTTTTGATGAAGCTGATTCGAACGACAGGAGCTGTGCTACTTGCTCTGACTCTGATCTCCGGGGTGCGCGCCCAGGGCGGCCCGCCCCCACTCGATATGAAGGCGGTGGCACTGACCGCTGAGCTTTTTACCGCCATTCGCCACGGCGATAAAGCGGCGACACTTGTTGCATTGGAGCACGGTGCCGATCCCAACCGCCCCAACTGGCTGGAGATGACACCGCTGGACTGGGCGATGATGACTGGGAGGCCTGAACTCGCTGCGCTGCTGACGAGCCGGGGGGCGAAGCCGGAGGGCGGAATCTACGGCTCATCCGTGGTAAGTGCAGTGATACTGGGGCTCGACGATCACGCTGTCGCGCTTTTAGAAAAAGGAGTGGCCTCGGACTCGAAGCGCTCTGATAAAGCGACGACACTGATGCTGGCGGCGGCGTTTGGTGCGCCCAAGGCGATTGATCGGCTCAAACCCAGTGCCGCCGAGCTGGCAAAGCAAGATATTGACGGAGCGACGGCGCTGATCTACGCCGCGCGACGGGGTCAGGCCGTCACGGCCAAGCGCCTGCTGGCTCATGGCGCCGTTGTGGATCAGGCCGATAGCCACGGACGGACACCGCTGATGTATGCCGCAATGAATGGCCATCAGGCAGTGGTCACACTGCTGCTGGCGGCGGGAGCGAAGCCAAACCTGACCGATAAAGGGCAGGCGACAGCGCTCCACCTGACGGCACGCTACTGTGGCGACAGCGCGGTTGCTCAGAGCCTGCTGAAGGCGAAGGCGAGCGTCTCAGGGCGCGATGCCAACGGGAAAACCCCGATTGCACTGGCACAGGCGCGGCGTTTTGTCGGGGTCACCACAGTGCTCAAGACGGCAGGGGCACGCTCGGAGCCGGTGCGTGCGGCACTGAAACCTGATGTCGCGGTGCAGAAAAGTCTGGTGGCGATGGAAAGTGGGATGAAACGCTTCCTCTCACAGTCCGAGTGTGCTTCGTGCCACCACCAGGGATTGGGGATCGCGGTGCTGGGCGCAGCACGCCTCAAGGGCTTTGTCGTGAACCAGGGCATCCTCGATGGCAATGTGAAGCGCGTCGCAGATAATCTCCAGCAGGTTGCGCCGCTGATCGGCCTCTCCCAGAGCGACCCCAAGCTGGCCGGTATTGTCCCTACCTCAGAAATGGATGAGATGAGCATTGCCAGTGCCTATTTGTTCTGGGGACTGGACGGCGCACAGACGAAGACAAGCCCTGAGATTGCGGCTCTGGCTCAGTACGCGGCCACCCAGCAGCAGCCCGAAGGAAACTGGCGCTTCACCCTGCACCGTGGCCCGATGCAGGAGAGCCTCACCACGGCCACGGCTCTCCAGCTCCTAGGGATCAAGCGTTATCTCAAGCCGGAGCAGAGCGTACCGCTCGTGGCAAAGGCGCAAAGCTGGCTGAAAGCAGCACCGGGAAAGACGACAGAGGATCACGCCATGCGTCTGCTGGGCCTGCGCTGGTCCGGTCTGGAGCCCAAGGCACTTCAGCGCGATGTTCAGCGGCTGATCGCGCTTCAGAACACTGACGGGGGCTGGGGCGCAAAGCCGGGCACGCCCAGCGATGCTATGGCAACCGGGCAGGCACTCTATAGCCTGCGAGTCGCGGGGGCGTCCGCAACTGAGGGGGCACTGCGTCAGGCTACGAGCTACCTACTGCGGATGCAGGATGAGAGCGGGGCTTGGTATCTGAACAAAACTATCCAGCCCTTCAACTACTTCTTCGACGCGGGCTTCCCCGGTGGCGAGTCGCAGTACAGCTCTTTTGGTGCGACAGGCTGGGCAACCTTGGGGCTGATGGAGATGGCGGATCGTCCTAAAACGGCACGCAGCTAGTCGCACGAGGCCGTTTGCGGGTAGAATTTCCCTAACCATGAAACTCTACCCGCAGGATCTGCGTGAGAACGACCACGCTCGCATCGTTCGACAGCGGAGTGTTTACGCCTCGACATCGGCCAATGGCGCGGGGTCTAGCTACAATCCTAATACTCCCTTGCCGGAGCCGCATCTTGGGGTGCTGGGAAAACTCTGGGCGAAAGGGCTGGGCATGACCGACCGGCAGGCCGCCGTGGGAAATGCCTCGGCGGCGGAGTGGACCGGGACTGCCGGGTGGCTGACAGCTCTACTGGGGCCACTGCTTCCGGGCATCATTGTCGCCCTTATGGCAAAGAAAAGCGGCCTCGATCCCGCGATGGCCTGGATGAGCTTTGGAGCCGCGACGGCGGGGTTGAGTGCGCTGGGATTTGGGCCGTTTGCGCGGGCGGCGTTTCGGAGCCTCCACAAGCCGCTGCATGCCGTGGAACTTGAAGGACTGATGCGCGGCTCTGAGGATGAGCTCGAAGTCGCCTACCTACGGCTGGTGCGCGATGCCCTCCTGACCGATGCCAGTGAGAAAGCCGAGGCTGATATTCGGGCCTCCATTGAGGCTTTGGGGCAGGCGATTGAGCGCCTCCCCGCGGTGACTGTTGAACCCATTGACACGGCTGCCCTGCGTTTGGAAGCGACGCAGCTTCAGCAACAGGCACTCACCGAGCCGGATCGAGTGACGGCGGACTCCCTCACCCGGCGCGCCGATGCGCTGGAGCGGCGTGCCAAGGCGCATGATAACTCGGCGCTTCTCTCCAAGCGTGCGGCAGCGCTCCGCGCCGAGATTCTGGCACAGATTGAGACTCTCAGAGAGGGGCTTGCGGGGCACCAGCTCGACGGAAATATGGGGCCAACGGTGGCTTTTGCCGAGCTCTCAGAAACGGCGCGGCGGGTTGCACAAGAAGCCGCTTCGGCATCGGAAGCAAAGCAAGAGCTTGCGCAGTTGCAACAAAACCGCTGAACTCCTGAAGTTTATCGCGTTTTTTGCCGAAAAGAAGGCAGGCCAAGTTGCTCCACGTGAAATACGTGATACACTGGCAGCAAAGCAACCTCAGGGTTTGTGGTCTGCTTTTTTTCAACTCTCCCCGGCGAGCCTTTCCCTTACACTTTTTCGTGTTTCGTCGTGCTCTCGCCGACCGCTTCGTTTTCGGAAAGTTCTCATGCCTAGACGTCGTTTAACAACGCCCTCCGACCCTGATGGGGTCGAGAATACCCTCACACCTACTTCGGTGGCAAGTGCTCCTGAAGCACCTGTTGTCCTCGCAACCCCTGCCCCTATCCTTACTCCTACCCCTGCGCTGGTTGCCGCTGCCGAATCGCTCCTTGGCGATGCCGCGCTCCCCCCTCCTGCTCCCCCCACTCGCCGCCGTCGCTTACTTCAGAATGCAGCCCCTCCCCCGTTGACACAGCAAGAGGCGATGGAGCTGGTGGCCGACCTGCCCGAGCGCATTGCGGAACCCACCCCGGCTCCCGCTCCTCGTAGCGAGCGTCCCGAACGCTACGACCGCCCCGAGCGCCCTGAGCGCAGGGACCGTCCCGGGCATAGCATGCGTCCCGCACGAGGGAACGCTGCGCCCTACGCACCGCCTCGGCGTGGCGGCAATGCTCCGCTGGGACCCGGGAGCGACCTGCGCGAGCTGGAAGAAGCCTCTCAGAATGGCGAGGAGCCGCTCAGTGGTGAGGGGATCCTGGAGATCAACAGTGAAGGCTACGGCTTTTTGCGGCGGCAGAACTTAGCCGCTGGCAACGATGATATCTATGTCGCACAGGCGCAGGTTAAGCGTTTTGGCCTCAAGACAGGCGATCAGGTACTCGGATTTGTCCGTCCTCCGAAAGACTCGGAGAAGTACTACGGGCTCCTCCGTGTCGAGAAGATCAATGGCTTCGATCCTGATGTGGCACGCATGCGCCCCAACTTCGATGAGCTGATCCCAATCTTCCCGGACTCGCGCATCACGCTGGAGCTGGACTCCAAGACACTCTCCATGCGTTTTATGGATCTGGTGTCTCCTATCGGTAAAGGCCAGCGCGGCCTGATTGTCGCGCCCCCTAAAGCGGGTAAGACGATTCTACTGAAGCAGATCGCCAACTCAATTTCGATCAACCACCCAGATATCCATCTCATGGTGCTACTCGTAGACGAGCGTCCGGAGGAAGTGACTGACATACGGCGCTCGGTGCGTGGTGAGGTGATCGCCTCGCCCTTCGATGAGCTACCTGACAACCACATGCGGGTTGCCGATCTTACTCTGGAGCGTGCCAAACGCCTGGTGGAGGTAGGCCGCGATGTGGTGATCCTCCTCGACTCCATCACGCGCTTTGCCCGCGCTTCCAACCTGACGGTGAATCCCTCCGGGCGCACACTACAGGGTGGCCTTGACCCGGCGGCGATCTATCGTCCCAAGCGCTTCTTTGGAGCGGCACGTAATATCGAGCACGGCGGCTCCCTGACCATTATCGCCACGGCGCTGGTGGAGACGGGCTCCCGCATGGACGATATTATCTTTGAGGAGTTCAAGGGGACGGGAAATATGGAGCTGCGCCTGGATCGCTCCCTGGCCGAGCAGCGTCTCTACCCCGCCATTGACATCAAGCTCTCGGGGACACGCCGGGACGATCTTCTGTACCCTGCGGATGATTTGCGCAAGATCTGGCAGGTGCATCGTATCCTGGCGAATCTGGGCACCAAGGAAGCGACCGAGCTCCTCCTGGACCGCCTAGACAAGACACGCTCCAACCGCGAGTTCCTGGCCGCGATCGGCGCTACTCCCGGTGCCTCGCCCAAGTCGGAGTAGCACGTCGGATATGTCAAGCCCCTACGACGAAACAAGCGAGAACGAGAACCGCCAGCCACGTGCTCTGGAAGAAAAACGGGTCGAGGTTCTTGGGCTCTGGGAAGCACGCGACACGACGGATCCCGAGGGGCTCATCGGCGAGGTGGTGCTCTTGCTGCGCGATACCCGTGGTCGCCGTCTCCAGGTGCATATCGGGGCTTTTGAGAGCATGGCGATCCACAATGCCCTGCAAAAAGAAGCCCCAGAGCGTCCACTCACCCACGATCTGCTCCGGAACTTGATAGAGAAGCTCGGGGCAGAGCTGGAGCGCGTGGTCATTGACGATCTATGGCGAGGGACTTTCTATGCCAAGCTACACCTGACGCGTGAGAAAGCCCCCTCCCTGGAAATAGACTGTCGCCCCTCGGACGCCATCGCTCTTGCCCTTCGAGTCAGTGCTCCGATCTATGTCGCGGAGCACGTTCTCGCCGAAGCCACTCAGGACTAAGCGCGCCGCCGTCGCCCAATGAGCACACCCATGCCCAGAAGAGCGAGGGCAATTGTGCCGGGCTCGGGGGCGGTGGAGTTCCCGACCGCAAAGAGGATCGCGTTATTCACGGCATAGACTTTCCCGTCTCCGCCGATGATGGTGGGGGTGTAGGCTTCGCCAATGCCTAGGGTCAGAGTGATCACCTCGGTGAATGTGTTCGAGTCTAAGTTCCATCGGTAGAGCTTGCCGTCCTCGCTGTTGGCTAGGATGCTATGGGTGAACGGGTCGAGCACGGCGGTGTTGATACACCACTCACGAACTTGCGGGAGTGTCGGATCTGGGGTGACACCGGCGATCGTAAGGATCTCTTTCATCACAATCGTGTTGGTGCGGGTGTCCAGAAATGTGTCGTTGGGGTCTAATATCGCCAGCTTGTTGATTCCATCGCCGCCGCCAAAACCAAAGTAGTTATTGTACTTGGTCATGAGAAGATAGTCGGAGCTTCCCGTGTAGGAGCTGACCATACTTCGCGGGACCACGGTGGGAGTGATATCCCAGCCAAATGCACCGGCGACGCCACTTGAGGTCAGATTCGCATTGAACTGGAGAGTCCAGCCACGCGACGAGACTAGGGGGTTCTCCAGCACACCGATAAAAACTTTCCCATCTGGCGCGACCATGGGCGAGGCGGTTCCATCATCAGCGAGGATTGCATCCGTTCCGGGGGAGTGAGCATCTTTCAGACGAACCGAGGCCGTGGTGGTCAGGTTCGTGGAGTCGAGCGCCACCAGGTAGCCACCGGAGAAGCCGCCGTTACTCATCGTCACATAGACTTTGCTGCCATCTTTGCTGATCGCCGGGGCGCAGTTCATCACCACCTGCGACGCATTACCTGCCGTCGCCGCCGAGGCTGTCACGAAGCTCACCGTACCATTGGCTGCGATACGTGCCAGGCCACTGGTAATTCCTAGTGGGTTGGCTCCCTCGGTGCGGTAGCCAAAGTAGACATTCCCATTGCCATCGGCAGTGAGCGGGGTGCAGACCTTCACGCCCGCATTGAAGGCCGCTTGATTGGCGGCGTAGTTCCCATCGCCGTAGAACGCAAGGCGCGTGGGAGCCGTCGGTGCCGCTGTGTCCACGTTATCGCGGTAGAGGATCGTCCCGCCCGCGCCCGCCATGTAGAGCCGCCCACTTGGGGTAAGAGTCGGTGCGTAGCTGGGAGTCCAGTTATGGCTGGGGAGCGAGTAGTCCGAAGCTGCTTGCCAGAGAAGTGCCCCCGTGGCCCCATTGTGTGCCTGGACTCGGAAGCCGTCGGTGGCACCCGTCTTCACCGGGACAAGCACGGTGTTGTTAGAAGTCACGAGCGGCGAGCCGTAATGGACAAGCAAGTTGCTCCCTGAGTACTGCGGATTGAGGTCAACGGCGGTGCTCCAGATAATCTGCTGAAGCGACTGGGACGCCACGGTGGAGTTCGCAGTGTGCTGAGCGTTGCCCCCGTAGCCGCTCCACACTGGCTGCGCCTGCGCGGCGCGGGGGACACTGAGAAGGGGGATACTAAGAGCGATGAGGCACGAGAGACGAATTTTTCTTGAGACCATAATAAGTACACTTTCCAATGTGCTGCCAGAGTTGTAGGGACGTTCACCAGAGCCCGTAAAAATTCCTGCCTCGCAAATGGCCGTGCACGGCCGTGGGCAGAGCCATTCCGAAACGGGTACCATGGGTCTTGCTCATGCAAACCACCTCACGCTCTACTCTGGCGGCGCTTTGTTGCATTGCAATGCTCCTCTACTCCGTCTATCTCGGGGCCGTGGGGGTGCTTCTTCCCTATCTGGGCACGGCATTCTCGCTGGGGGCCGAGGCGCAGGGACGGCTTTTCCCGGCGAACTTTGCGGGCTTTGTGGTAGGGGTATTGCTCTGTGGCTACTTGTCGGATCATTGGGGGCGCAAGGCGGTGCTCTTAATCGGCCTGGCGGTTTATGCAGGCGGCTTACTCCTCTTTGGCAGTGCGAGTAGCTACGCTCTCGCGCTGGCGGCGGCGCTGCTGGTGGGGGCAGGGAGTGGGGCGATGGAAGTGGTTGCCAATGCGCTGGCCGCTGATCTCTACCCCGAGAAGCGGGCGTTTCTGCTCAATGCACTGCAAGTGGCCTTTGGGGCTGGTGCCGCTGCCTCACCCTCACTCTGCCGCTACTTATTGACCCATAACACGGAGTGGCGGACTCTGTACTTTGGGCTCGCGGGGATAAATATCGCCGTTTTTATTGTGCTGAGCCTCTGCCGCTTGCCCCGTAGCGAGAGACACGAGGCACTGGAGCTCGCGGCACTGCGTGCTGTCTTGCAGAAGCCCTCTTTCGCCCTCCTCTGCCTGATGCAAGCGCTGTATGTCGGGGCCGAGGTGAGCTTTTTCTCCTGGCTCCCCACTTACTTTGAGGGGCGTCTTCCTGGGGGGACAGCGTGGATGGCGGGAGTGGGGACACTCTTCTGGATCACGATGACCCTGGGGCGCTTCGCACTCGGCGGCTTGCTGGGGCGCTTTGCCTTGCTCAAGCTCACCGCACTCTGCGCGGGTGGGGGAGTGGTCTTTTCGGCACTGGCCCTTGTGTGGCAGACTTTGCCTCCTGTGCTGCTCTGTGTGGCACTAGCCGGGCTCTTTTTCTCTGGTATCTTCAGTCTGGTGCTCGCCGAGGCAGGGGAGCGGTTTCCCCGTGTCGCGGGCACTGCCTTTGGGGGGGTGGTGGCCGCAGGGGGGCTTGGTGGCGCACTGGTTCCCTGGCTCATCGGCGCACTGGCAGGAGGTAGTTTGGGCTGGCAGGGGGCGCTCCTGCTGGTTCCTCTCTCTCTGGTTGGCGTGCTGCTTCTGAGTCTGCACCTGTCCACAGAGCTATCCACGGCGCGCTGAAGCAAACGGGAGCCAAGGCGCACTGGGTACAATACGCACATGTCTATACTTCTCTCAGAGATCAACGAGCAGCCCGCTGCGCTGGAGCGAGCACTCACGGGCGGCAAAGAGGCCATGGCGGAGCTGGTGACGCAGATCAAGAAGCGTGATGTGCGTTATGTGATTCTCGCGGCGCGTGGTACGAGCGACAACGCGGCGACCTACGCGAAGTATCTGCTCCAGCTCACGGTCGGGATTCCTTGTGGCCTTGCGGCGCCTTCGGTGCACACCCTCTACGAAGCCGATGTCAACTACAAAGACGCACTGGTGATCGGGGTCTCGCAGTCGGGGGCGGGGGATGACATCAATGAGGTGATGGCTCAGGCACGCAAGAGCGGGGCGCTGACCGCTGCGTTGACCAACACGGCGGACTCGAAGCTGGCGCAGGTCGCCGAGCACGTGCTCTTGTGCAACGCGGGGGTGGAGAAAGCCGTCGCCGCCACCAAGACCTACACAACTACGCTGGGGTTGTTTGCCAAGCTCGCGGCCCGCTGGTCAGGCGATACCACGCTCGCCGAAGCACTCTTGCGTGTGCCTGATGCCATGCGCACTGAGCTCGTTCGGCTCGAGGGCAAGGCGCAGAGTGTCGCGAACTCCCTCACCCATGCCGAGCGGATTCTCACAGTCGCGCGTGGTCTGCACCTGTGCACCGCGATTGAGTCCGCGCTGAAGATTGCGGAGACGACCTACACCACCACGCAGGCATTCTCCTCGGCGGACTTACTCCACGGTCCGATTGCCAGTGTACCGGCCAACACCCCGTGTCTCTTGTTCCTGCCCGACGGCAAAACCAAGCCAATGATGACCGAAGTGGTGGGGAAACTCTCCGCACGCGGAGCGCGTGTGCTCACCCTCGCCACTGACCCCGATGCCGCGTTACCCCTCACCCATACGGGCAGCGAGCTACTCTCTCCGCTGGTGGATATTCTCCCCGCACAACTGCTCGCCTACCACCTGACGCTCGCCCGTGGCCTCAACCCGGACAATCCGCTCGGTCTGAGCAAGGTCACGGTCACACGCTAGCGCCCCCCGAGTCCTGTTAGGCTCATTCCCTCGATAAAGTAGCGCTGGGCAAAGAAGAATAGCAGAATAATGGGCAGAACAACCATGGTTGAGGCGGCCATGAGAAGGCCGGGTTCACCGCTGTGCTGCTGCTGGTAGAGCTGGAGCCCGTAGGCCAGTGGCATGTGCTCCGACGAGCTTAAATAGATCAGTGGCCCCTGGAAGTTGTTCCATGCCCCCATCACGGCCATGATCGCAATCGCCGCCAGCGCGGGCTTCACCTGCGGTAACATTACACGCCAGTAGACCCCAAACGGGCCGCAGCCATCTATTTTGGCCGCATCCTCTAGCTCGCCAGGGATGGAGAGAAAGAACTGGCGCAGCATAAAAATATTAAACGCCGAGCCAAAGAACGCGGGCACCCAGAGCGGCTTGAGGGTATCAATCCAGCCCAGGCTACGGAAGATCAGAAATTGCGGCATGAGGGTGACCGCGCCCGGCACCATCATGGTCGCGAGTAATATCCCAAAGAGCAAGTAGCGCCCCGGCCACGAGAGTCGTGCAAATGAGTACGCGACCATTGAGGAGGCCAGAAGTGTTCCGAGCACGCTCATCAGGGTTAGAAAGAGCGTGTTGCCCAGAAATGTCAGGCCGTACTTGGTGTCGGGCGGCAGATATGCCAGTGCCTCGGAGTAGTTCTCCCACTTGGGCGCGACATGACGCATTTTCGTCAGCTCCGAGCGAGTGAGGGTTGTAGGAATGCCGCTGGAGTCGGGAGCCGTTTCACTGAGCATGGGTTGGACTTTGATGCGTCCGTCCGGCAGCTCCTCCACTTCCGCGACGAGCTTGCCGTCCGCAAGCTTGGCGAGCTTTGCAGGCTTGCCATCGGGCTGCTTGAGCGCGTCAATGGTTTTCTGCTGAGTCGGAATCCACACGGGCGGGAACACGGCTTGCTCATCATCGGCCTTGAGCGAGGTCGAGAGCAGCCAGGCAAACGGCACCATGAACATAAACGAGCCAAGCAGCAGTGCCAAGTGCGTCGCGGAGAGGCGCGTCAGCTCACCGGCATGGCTGGCATTGCGCGTGAGTGCCTTCAGCCAGCGCGCACTGCCCAGCGCGACGACAACTCCGAGAGCAAGGCTGACGGGCGCAAAGCGCACGAAAAGCGTCACGCCCAGAAGTGCCACCAGCATCGCCGCCATGACCGTAGCGGCAGCCAGATTACGCACCCGTACAGCGGCGACGATCACACTGACCCCGTAGATCAGCGCGACAATCACGGCGAGGATGGCGAGAAGCCAGAGAAAAGCGTTCATGAAATTCGCTCCCATGCACGGGAGCGATTCTGATGTGAGCGAGAGAATATTCTCATTTCTTGTCCACCTCGTAGTGCACCCAGTGCTTTTGTAGGCGCCACTGCACTAAAGTCAGGCCCAGGATGATAATGAAGATCACCCAGGCAATCGCGCTGGCATAGCCCATCTTGAAGTAGCGAAACGCGTTGTTGAAGAGATAGAGCACGGGCACTAAAAGCGAGTCCAGAGGGCCGGTGCCACCGTCGCCGCCCCCGATCACATAGACGCGGTCGAACTCTTGAAGTGCGCCAATCGTGCCCATGATCAGGTTGAAGAAGATATAGGGCGAGAGTAGCGGCAGGGTCACGTTGCGGAAGCGCTGCCAGAGGTTCGCGCCGTCAATCAGTGCGGCCTCAGTGAGGCTCTGGGGGACGCCTTGTAGACCTGCGAGCCAGAGGATCATGCCACCACCCGCGCCCCACAGACCCTGGACAATCAGGCCGGGCTTGGCCCACTCAGGGACGCCAAACCAGCCGGGGGGCGCGACCCCAAACCAGGCCGTGAGGGTCTCTTTCCAGAGCGCATTGAGAAGCCCTTTGTTGGGATCGCCCGCGAGCAGCCACACCCAGAGCACCGCGCTGGCAATCGCCGGGACAATGCTGGGAATGTAGAACGCCGTGCGGTAGAAGTTCATCCCCTTCACTTTTTGGTTGAGTAGTAGGGCAATCGAAAGGCCCGTCACCATGCCCAAGGGAATGCCGTAGAGGGAAAGAAAAGTCGCATTGCCGATGGCCTTGAAAAGAAGCTCGCGGTCGTCGGTGAAGAGCTCTTTAAAGTTGCCCATGCCCACGGCGCGTGCGGGGTGGAGTACATCGTAGTCGGTGAAGGCGAGCATTGCACTGGTGAGAATCGGGCCGAGGGTGAAGATGAGAAAGCCAATCACCCACGGCGCGGCCATCAGCCAGCCCGCGAGTGCCTCTTGTTTTGCCATGCGGCTCTTACCTAGCTGCTGCTTGCCGCGCCAGGCTCCGTAGCTGATGCCAATGAGCCCTAGAATCCCGACGATGAGAACGGGGGGTGTCCAGTTGAAGAAGGGCAAGCTCTCACGGGCGAAAGACTTATCTAGCTCTTTTTGCACCAGAGTCTGCTGCTCTTTGAGCGCCGCCTCCGGGCTCTGAGCTCCCTGGCAGGCCCGCTCCATAGCGCGCACATGGGCATCCCAGAGTTTCTGTCCAATAAAGGTCACCGGGCGGTAGCGGGCGTGGGGGAGCATATCACTGTAGGCCTTGAGCGCCGTCTGCAAGCGTGTGTTCCCTGGGGAAAACTCGCGAAACAGCATCACATTCACATTTTTATTGGCTGAGAGCCGGAAGACATAGGGCCGTCCAATTTTCTTGTTGTAGTCCGTTTGCGCCTGATTATAGATCCGGTAGCCGTCTTCACTGGAGAGGAACCGGATAAACTCCCACGCCTCCTTAGGGTGGGCCGTGCCCTTGGGAACCGCCAGGGAGAACCCGCCCGTCCAGGTGATGTGCGCGTCTTTTTCCTGGGCAAAACGACCTTGGCGTGCAATGCGCTCCGCGGGCGAGGGCGGAGGAGCAATGGCAAAGTCCAGATCCGGAGCGTAGCGTGCGATATTGCCTACCATCCAGTCGCCGTTGATCACCATCGCCACTTTGCCGGTGAAGAACGGATCGAGCTCACCGCTCTGGAAGCCGGACTGATAGACACTGACCTTCCCATACCCCCCCAGATCGTCGTAGAGCTGCTTCATGAAGGTCATGGAAGTGACATTCTCAGGAGCGGCCAGGGTGCAGGTCTTGCCGTCTGGGCTTAGGAAGCTGCCGCCATTCATCCAGGAGTAGATATAGAACCAGGAGTTTCCAAAATTGGGGATAAAGCCTATGCTGGCGTAGGTCTTGTCGGGGTTGACTTTCGTGAGCTTCTTGGCGTAGTCACGCAGCTCATCCCAGGTCTTGGGGGGCTTGTCAGGATTCAGGCCCGCCTCCCGAAAGAGCTTGCGGTTGTACATCAGCATCCGGTCGTCAATGCCGGTGGGGATGGCGTAGACCTGGTTTTTATAGACAGCCTCGTTCCAGGCGGCGGGGTAGTAATCCGCCCCTCGAACCGCATCCGGGCCGCTCTCTTGCGCGAGAAAGCTACCTAGGGGCATGAACGTTCCCCGGCTTGCCCAGTCCCCAATCGTGAAGCGATCCTGGTTGATCACATCCGGGGGAACCCCGCCCACAATGGCGGTCATCAGCTTCTGGGGGTTCATGGTACCCGCGCCCATCGAGAGATTCGCAACCTTGATATTCGGGTTACGCTTCTCAAACTCGGCGATCTGGGCATCGAGCCCGGCGGTTTCCTTACCGGACTGCAAGCCCCAGACCACCAGCTTGATCTTCTGTTGCGCCAGCGACGGTGAGAGCAGAGTCAGGGCAGCAAGCAGCGCTGCGCCCACACGAAAGAGAGCCTTCATCGCGGGCATTGTACCTTAGATTGTCTTTCGGTCAGAGCGATTTTGGGTTATAATGCCCTATGCAAGTATTACGCTCTCTTACCTCTGCCGCCGCCGTGCTTTTCTGCACGGCTGCCTTGGCACAAACCTCTTCATTGACAATTGGTGACAAGACCCCCGCATTCGCTCCCGAAGGCTGGGCGAAAGGTAACCCGACCTCCGCATTTGCCACGGGCAAGGTCTATGTGGTCGAGTTCTGGGCCACCTGGTGCGGCCCGTGTATCGCCTCGTTTCCTCACCTGAGCGACATGGCCGATAAGATGCAGGGCAAGGCCACGTTTATTAGCGTGAACACCTGGGATCGCAACCAGCCGGGTGAGAAAGTAGCCAAGCACACCGGGCATGTAGAGCGTGTCGCTAAGTTCATCAAAGACAACGACACCAAGATGCGCTACACCATCGCACTGGACGATGAAAAAGACACGATCGCCACCACCTGGATGCGCGCGGCGGGCCGCAACGGAATCCCGTGTGCCTTTATCGTGGATCAGACTGGCAAGATTGCCTGGATCGGCCACCCGATGCAGATGGACAAGCCGCTGGAAGCGATCACCGCAGGCAAGTGGGATGTCGCCAGCTTCAAGACCAAGTTCGAAGCCGAAGCCGCCGCCGCCAAGGCGCTGGCCGCAGCACAGCAAAAAGCGCAGCTCGCGGTTACTGCCGCCGCCAAAGCGGAAGATATGGCCGCTTTCGAGGCCGCTATCGCTGGGCTCTCTCCCAATAAATCCCAGGCGCTTACCATGGGAATCTCGATGGCGGTTCGCTCCAACGCCGTATTTGCCCTGAAAGTGGTCGAGACAAAGATGCACAGCGCTGGGGGCGTGGGAGCAGAGGACTGGTGCAGCACGCTCTTGAGTATTGCTCGCTCCAGCAAAGATGCCAATGTGCAGCAGAAGGCCGCCGAGATGTCCGCTGAGTGCGTGGGGAAGGCCGATCCTAAGACCTTCTGCCTGGCAGCCACTTACCATGCTCAGATTCTCGCCGCGCAGGGCAAGAAAGCCGAAGCGCAGGCGTTTATCGTAAAAGCCAAAGCTGCCGTTGAGACCTTCGAACCCGCTGCCCAGCGTAAGGCCGTCGGTGACTTTGTGGAGCGGATCGCCAAGACCATCGGTTAAATCTTCGGGCTAATCCGAGATACGCCTAAAAACGCCCCGTCAGGATCTTTCTGATGGGGCGTTTTTTTACCGCCGTTTGTAGGCAATGCGCCAGCCGAGCTGCCAGGTCTTGCCACCATCGCTGCTGGACTCCCAGTCCCAGGTGAAGCTGTTTTTCTGGATGTCGTGAAAGACCATGCGCTGCATGGTTTCTTTCGCACCGTTCTTGCGCGGAGCCGTCTGGAAAATGCGCTTGTCGCCGTCGGTGTGGGCCGCGAGGACGATAAAGCCGCCCTGATTGTCCACCCATGTCTGCCGCCAGAGTTTGCTCGCCGTATCGAAAACCGAGACGGAGCGACCTTTGAGCGGTGGCTGAGCGCCTTGCCCAGCAGCGGCCACAAAGTTCTCCTCCAGCACCTTCCCGTCGAGAATCCGCGTGATCTGATTGCGCCCCATGCCCGGTGCACTGCCGCTGGACGCGCCCCAGCTTACGTCCCAGTCGCCCACCCAGAAATCAAATAAATCCAGCGGCTGCGCCGCCTGCTTGCCAAAAAATAACGCCATTTTGAACCCCCCCGCTGTGTATCGCTCTTAATGGAAGAAATTCTAACGAGAAATTGCAAAATTATCTTGCAAAGGAAAAAACCTAATGATAGACTCGTAATATCGGAAACAATTGAGTTTTCGTCGGAGCAAATCTAAAAAAGAATTTGTTAGTGTGTCTTCCGGGCAAAAGCCCCTGTCTTCCGGGCAAAAGCCCCTGTCTTCCGGGCGAAAGTCCCTGTCTTCCGGGCGAAAGCCCCTGTCTTCCGGAAAGGGAAAAAATGTTTAAATGTAGTTTCGCTATCACAATGACTAGTGTTATGCTGATTTTAGCCGCGGCAAGTTATGCCGTAGATATTACTTCTCGGGGTGCAGTTCATATGGGAAGTATGCAGAATTATGGAGCCCTTACCCCTAATAGTTATGTGGAATATGATTCAGGAGAACACACTGAAATTTCGGGGTCAACTAGTCCAGGGAATACACTCCACCGAGGAGGAAGTACATTTGGTGGACTATATAATGAAACGGGTAATTCTGTTACTATGAATGTAGCTGCATTGCTTAATTTCAATGTGGACGGTACAACTTCTCATAGTGGTGCTGAGTCAACAGCTTCTATCTCGATAGTATCTGATACTGCAACAGGTAATTGTAACGGCCTATATGGATCTTATGGGCCTGGTGGGAACACAAACAAGTACCATTCTTTTGCTCCCATAACATTACTGAATGGACAAGCTTTGACTAACAGTGGTTCATGGTCTATCGACCTAAAAGGAAGTTGATTTTGTGATTTATTAACTGAATCAGGGCGATTAATGACTTTTCTTCGCCCTGATTTACGAGGGGTGGGCTATGCGTTTTTTAATTATTTTTTATTTTTTATTTTTGAATATCCAAATGTCAGTTTGTGCAGAGGATAAGCAGTCTGTAATACTTATAGATAGCAATAAATCACGTCTTTCACGGAATCAATACGAAAAAACATTTGAAAATTATTTAAGTGAAATTGCACAAAAACGAAAAAAATGTATTATTTGCGATCCTCTTATTTTTGATCAAGGCCAGAATCGTATTTTAGAAAAAAAAGAATTCAAAAATCAAAATGTAGCCAGCGATGAGTTTTTATCTGAATTTTGCTCATATTATGGATATAAATATATTATTTCTGATTCTGGGAATCTATTACTTTTGAAAGATTATAATAAATATCCACATATGCCTTCTGTTACTTATGACGAAATAATGGAAGGATTACGTAGGATGAAAAAGATTAAAGAGTCTATCACATCTGTAAAGAGTAGCTCTGCTATAATTGATGATCTTTTACATTCACTCTCTTCTTCTGATTTACTGAATTTTACGAAAGGGATAATGCTAAAAGATTTACCTTTAAATCAACAGGATTTAATTTGGAAATTTGCATTCCTTTCTAAATATCGTGGGTTTTCAGATGTTGATTATTTATATATTCGGTTGAGAGGATGTAAGAAAAATACAGCGGTATTCACTTATAAGACATATTTTGGATTAGAATTGCCTATTTATAGTGGGCCTTTCAGTCCATTGAATATGTTTCAACAATGGGATGTTGTACTAAGTCGGTGGATTTATACTCAGCCAGGTGGAGGGACGGCGTTTGATGGTGGGAAAGATGCCATATTGAAGGATGGTATAGTTAAAACAATCTATTCTGATCCGACTACTCCTTCAGATAATACTTTTAATAGAAATTCATTATTGTGCAAAAACATCGGATATTTTATTAATAATGCATCGAAAGATCAAAAACGTAACTATATTATTTCAGAAGCAGTTAAAGATAAGCCAGTTGTTCTGGCAGGTGGTGATAATTCGAGCTTTAAAAGCATTATGGCTGATATTTCGTATGTGCTAGATTTGAAAATAACTAATGTTAATGGTTTTATTCATATCGATTTTTTTGAAAAAATAAATTATTCAGATGTTAGTAATTTTAAAGAGAATATCTTTTCATGCATTCCTAAAAGCTTTCTAAATGCAGTAAATTTTAGAGAGATTTTGCAATTGAAGAAACCTGAAGAGAAAAATCAAAAATTAAAAAATAGTGATAGAGTATACATAAGTTCTGTTAAGAGGTTAAGAGAACTTGTTGATCCCGGTATTAAAGACGAGAAATTTCAAAAAAATACATTAATTAGCAAAGATAGTGAAATTTACGATCTAATTGCACTATCAAGTATGAGCACTTTTTTATCATCTTTATTAACTATCACAACAGATATTCCTAAATATATATCTGATCGAGTTCAGTTTTTGGATAGCATAGTGACCTTGAAAATGACTGATGCATCTGACAATAGTAAATACCCAAATCGATTTAACATTGATTTTCAACTGAAATCAAAAAACAGTGGTGGTTTTCAAACTAAGACGGCAAGATATATTCGGCAATAGTGTCGAATGCTACTATCATTAGTATGAAGATTTTTTATTAAATTAGGAGTTATTTGGTAACTGCTCAGGTCAAGTTGTAGCCGGAACAATGGGGTTTCCACGGAAGACCGAGAGTAAGCCTTCACGAGGAGAAATACCCTGTTTGCGAAGCGT
>NZ_JAYVPL010000112.1:0-4730 GCF_043757465.1 Armatimonas sp. | reverse complement strand
CTCAGGGGCGTGAAAGTAGAACAAATTAGCTCCGCCCCCTCTACGAAGCGCCTGTGAGTCTACAGAGCCCCCCCTCAGTTACCGGAAACTAGAGTTCTTTTCATCTCTGAGAGTTCCTTGCAGGCTCAGACACTGCCTGCGGTCGTTCCGGGAGGGCGTCCCGGTGCGCTTCCCCACGGAGAGGGAACACCTGTTGGAGAGCATTTAAGTAGGCGTAACCATCGCCTTTGGTCGGGAAGAGGTAGTGCCCCTCGCCGTACTCGTTCCAGTTATCTAAAAGGAGCATCCGGCTCTCCAGTCCCGTGCCTGTGGCGGCGCGGCTGTCCAGTTCGGTCTTTGCCCACTCTAAAAGTGTCTGCCACTGCTCCGGACTGAGCTTCCAGCGCACGGGCGAGCTAGAGCTACCCCAAGGCCGGGAGTCCCAGCCGATGGACGCAGTGAGGATATGGGGCACCGCTCCTGCTGCTTGATTCTTCCACGCCAGCGCCTGCCCCGCTGCCATGCGCTTCGGGTCGGGCGTGAGGCCGGGAACCATAAACGGGGCACCGGCAAATGTGGGCCAGTGGTAGGCGAAGCTGTAGTCTAGCCCAAGTGCCTTCAGCGGTGCACTGGCCTCCGGGGTCATCTTCGAGCAGTTCTGTCCCAGTACGATCAGACCCGCAAAACCTGCCTTCTGGCAGAGCATCCGTGCTTTCTCCAGCGCCGATGCAGCTCTCTCGATCCCGCCTAGCTCGGCAATTAACTTGTCTGGGCCATGCAGAAAGAGCACGGGCTTGTTGTCTACTTTGAGGTAGGTTTTCTTTTTGAAGTGCGTGGCGATCCAGTGTGGGACTAGGTTCTCCAGAAAGTCCGTTTCGTCGGCGATGCCGCAGGCGATGTCGTTGAGGTTCTCCCAGAGCAGAGCGTAGCGGAACTGGTTGCGGCTCTTGGCCTTGGGGAGGGCTCTGTCCGTCCAGTGGCCAAAGCGTGTCTGGATGGGGGACTTGCCGAGATTTGCCTTGTCGCGAAACCAGCAGACGGCGAAAAACGAGATGCCGTGCTCTAAACAGGTTCGGATCTCGAACTCTGCCGTCTTGGGGTCGGCTTCATCGTACCAGCCGATTACCGGCTCACGCTCCGGGTAGCCCTTGATCGGTTTCCAGCGCGCCTCGTCGTCCCAGAGTGGGCACATCAGGGCTCCGACGAGATAGTGGTTGCTCATGTACGCCCCCTCTGCCAGTCGCGTGGGCTGACTCCCACTGCCTGCCGGAACTTGCGGGAGAAGTAGTTGCTGTCGGTGAACCCGACGCTATGGGCGACCTCGGTGACCGTAGCGCCAGATCGTCTGAGGAGCTCTTGGGCACGCTGGAGCCGAATGCGCGTGAGGTACTCCATAGGTGAGCAACCTAGCGCCTGATGAAAGCTCCGGTGAAGCGAGCGCTCGGAGAGGTACCCCTCTCGTGCCAGTTGTTCCAGGGTCAGTGACTCCGCATAGCGCTGCTCCATCAGGCTCAGAACGCTTCCGATCTTGAGCACAGGAAGGGGCTCCTGGCGGGCATCGTTGCCCGCACAGCGGCTCAGGTGTGTGAGGATCAGCAGAAAGTACGAGAGTGCCTGCACTGTCCAGCCGGGCTGCTGCTCCGTCAGCTCACGCTCCAGCTCGGTGAGCCACGCCGTGACCTGCTCCAGCGAGCTGCTGTCTAGGCACAAGCGGCTCTTGAGGCTCTCCTGGCGGCGGATATGTGGCTCGATGGTAAAGAGCACATGGAAACCGGGTAGTGCGCTCAGCTCACCCCACGGCAAGCGTAGCTCACCCGGAAAAAACAAGAGATTCGCCATCTCTAGCTCATGGGTCTCCTGATAGCAATGTGCCTCGTCGCCTTGGAGCATAAAGACATCGCCGCGCTTGATGGGAAACGACTCCGTCGAGGTGGTGTGCGAGCCGCTTCCTGAGAGCACGATCACCAGCTCCGAGAACTCATGCCGGTGGAGCGGGTAGCCACGCGGCAGGGGCAGGCGGCTCCAGTTCAGGTCGAGCGAGAGCTGACTCTGACGAAAAACATCGGCACGCTTCAAGATTCCCATATGCGGCGGATCGTGGGTGAGAACCGTCATAGCGCTCTCTGCCCCTCCGCATCGAAGAGGGCAAGGACACTCTCGGCGAGAATCTGCATCCCCGCAGTATTGGGATGATTGACCGCATTGACCATCAGCGTGGTAAAGGGAATCCCCTTGCGCCAGAGCTGGCCGTAGCGTGCGGCGGCATCGGCTAGAGCAACCCCATTTCGCTCACAGAACTCCCGGAGAAACGTCACGTAGGGGCGCGGATCATGGTCGCAGTCCCGCTCGGATGTAAGTCCCATCCAGCCCGGCCAGACATCGTGCGGTGTTAGGGCGATCCACTCTACCCCCAAGGTCTTAAAGTCTGCATGGACGCGGCGGTACTGTGGCTCCCAGCGGTCGGGAGGCAGCACGAAGTCATTGAGAAACTCGGAGATTACCAGATCAGGCTTGCTACCGAGAACCTGAGTGGCGTAGTGGAACGGGCTGCTGGGCGGCGCGGCCAAGAAGTCGGCCATGTTATGCGCTCCCCAGCCCAGCACCCGCGTGGTAATCTTTGCTTTGGGAAACCGGAGGCGCAACCCGTCTATGACTTGCTTGTGCCAGACCACCGCCCCCGGATAGCCTGCCGTCACGCTATCGCCCCAGGCAAGAACCGTTAGCGGCTCGCCGCGCGTGAGCTTCTGAAGAGTCCGGGGGAGAAGCAGCTCTGCGGAGCGCTGAGGCTTCGGTGGCACGGTCTCCTGAAGGGGAAAGAGCTGCGCGGCCTCCAGCCGCTCGCCCGCCTTGGGCCACCAGATGTTGGCAAGGCGTCTTTCCCCCGCTTGAAGCACCGGTGGCTCAGGGGTCGCGATATGGGGTGTGCCCCGCCTGAGAACGAGCTTGCCGCGCGTGTCTTCGATAATCGAATCGAGCCGCCGGAGCGCGTAGGCATAATCCACCTGAACCGGCTGCTCTGCCCCAATGCTCCCCGACGAAACCCGCCCTAGTGTGCCCCACTCGCTGTCGCACTGGAAGTCCCGTCCACGCTCAAACTGCCGCGCTGGGTTTCTCGCATCACGAACCGCGACACTCTCGGGGATTAGAGAAAAATACCCTCGGCAAGGGCCACTCACAAGCCCTAGAAGCTGTCCTCTTCGTGCCCAGCCCGGTGTCTCAGCCTGATACTCGGGAAGAGACTCCCAGCGCTCTTGCTTAATCTGCTGGCGTGGGTTCGGGGAGACACGCAGCCGCGTTGTGGACGCCCCACAGACGACCACAACACTCCCGGCCTCAACGGTGAGCTCAAATTTTCTGGAATATTGCATCCTTGCCTATCCATAAGTGTAGCGGATTTAGGGAAAGCACCGCCATAAAGAGACAGCCAGTTTCTAGCACAATCCCGCCACAGTGCAACCGGTAGACCAAGCGTTTTCCTTGACACTTTTCGGGGGACAGTCCCCCCTTTCCTACCAGCAGGTGAAAACAGCTTTAGGGACTTTCAAGAAATTACCTATCCCTGAGACTCTTTGCGTTGGATTACACAACATCAGAAAGCCTGGGATGGTTTTATTTTTGAGACTCCCTTAGTGTAGGTGCAGAACGGGGTCAACGGACTCGTAGCCCTCGCGCTCTGCCTGCGCTTCCAAGCGCTCGACCTTGGCTTGAAGAGTTGTTATCTCTTCTCTATTGGAGCGGGCGGCGTGGAGATTGAGGCGTGTGAGCGAGAGGCAAGGCGGCAACGACGGCTAGCTCGCGGGGGCGGATGTGTGCGGTGCCATCCCAGTACTCATGCTTCCAGGCGTAGTGGCGGGGCAGAGCATGAAACTCATCGATGGACATTGGGGTGCGCTGGGTTCTCATCGTACGCTTTCAATCGCCTCGGTCAAGAACGGGCCTCCAGTGCCGCCAGGATCGGTGTGGCAACATAAACCTTCCCCCAGGAGCGCCCCGTTTTCTCGACCAGCACGCCCTCGCGCTCCAGATACGTAATCACTTGCCGCGCCGTAGGATCGGAGACCTCCAGCAGCTCCTGAACGCGCAGTGCCGTCACATAGGGATTATCGAAGAGCGCATCCAGCAGCGCTACCGCACGCGGCTTGGAGCGTAGCTTCTCCCGCAGCTCCTCACGCAACGCAAACAGCTTCCCTGCCTGCACCACACCCTTCTTGGCCGTGACCGCCACGCCCGCCAGGAAGTACAGCAGCCAGCCCCGCCAGTCACCGTGAGTGCGTACCCTTTGGAGCGAGTCGTAGTAGCCCTGCCGGTGCGCCTCAATGTACTCGGAGAGGTAGAGCAGTGGCTGATCCAAGCGCCCCCGCTCAATAAGAAACAGCGTGATGAGCAAGCGCCCCACACGACCATTGCCATCCAGAAACGGGTGGATCGCCTCGAACTGCTCATGGAGCAAGGCACACTGAATCAGCTCGGGCAGGGTCTCTCGCTCGTGGGCAAAACGCTCCCAGTCCGAGAGGCAGTCCATCAAGAGATCCGGCGGCGGTGGGACATAGGCAGCCGTTGCCAGCGTGCTCCCCGGAGCCCCGATCCAGTTTTGCGAGCGCCTAAACTCGCCAGGAGTGGCAATGTTGCCGCGCACCCCCTCTAAAAGCTTCTTATGAATCGCATACGGGTACATTCCCCGGAGCTTGCTCCGTGACCGCTTGGGATACGTGGGCATCTCTTAGGATGCCCACTTCTTCTGTGGCTTCGGC
>NZ_JAYVPL010000111.1:0-54570 GCF_043757465.1 Armatimonas sp. | reverse complement strand
TAGATGGGAAAGGCATTTTCAGCATTCATAGCAAACTTGGGCAAACGCCTGAAAACTGGGAAATTCGGTCTTCAAAAAAACAAATGCGGTTCCCCTGGCAATAAGTATTTCTTCAACCAGTCGTGGAACCGTCGCTGGCGGTCTATTCGCAAGTCCGGTGGGCCGCCTCGGCTTAGTTCGTGGCTGGCTTCGGGGCCGTAACGCAAGTAAACGGTCTCGGCGGGGTTGGTGCGCTTGACGGCTCTAAAGTACTCGTCGCCCTGGCTCACTGGGCAGCGCAGGTCGCCTTCGGAGTGGACGATCATCACGGGGGTCTTGACGTTGCCCGCATACGTCAGCGGCGAGTTGCGGCGGAAGCTCTCTGTGTCGTTGGTGTGATTGGACAAAAAGAAGCTGTGATCGCGGGTGATGAAATCCGTGGTGCCGCCAAAGCTGACCAGATTATAGACCCCCCGCTCGGCGATGGCGCACTGAAAGCGCTCGGAATGTCCGATAATCCAGCCCGTGAGATAGCCGCCGTAGCTGCCGCCCATCACCGCGAGGCGCTCGGAATCGGCCCAGCCCTGCGCGAGGGCGTGGTCCACACAGGCCAGAGCATCCGCCATCGCGGGCTCGCCCCAGTTGTCGCGGATCGCCCCCGTCCATGCCTCGCCGTAGCCTTTGGAGCCGCGCGGGTTGGGATAGAGCACGACAAACCCGGCGGCGGCGAGCGCCTGAAACTCATGGAACAGATGCCAGCGCCCGTACATTAAGTGCGGCCCGCCGTGGATGTAGAGAACGGTCGGGTGTGGCCCGTCGCCCTCCGGCAAGAGCGCAAAGCACGGCACATCGCCTGCTACGAACGCCACGGGCTCGAAAAATTTCACCTCGGCGCAGAGTGCGGCATTGTGCTCACTGAGGCGCTTGCCGTCCACATAAATATCCCCGGCATCGTGGCTCGTGAGGCGCAGCGTGGCAATTTTTCCGGCGGCGGCACTCACTCCCACTTCAGAGCAGCCCTCAGGCGTGCATTTCTCCGGCACTCCCCCACCCTGGCCCACTTTATAAACCCCGACCTCACCCTTGTCCGACGCCACAAAGAAGAGGCTCTCACCGTCCCAGACCGGCCCGTTATCGCCGCGCCCATAAACCTCACCAAGCGCCGAGTCCCCCACCGTCACGTCCCAATCCGGAGTTAGATCACGGCTCTCACCTGTGGCAATATCAACAATCCACGGGTGAATGTTCCACGTCCCCCAGACCTCGTCCACATGGTCGTGGCCTGCAAAAGCGATCCAATTGCCGTCGGGTGACCATGCCAGTCCGCCCTTTGGCCCGAGCTTCCCCAGTTGCTTTGGCTCCGTTTGCTGCTTTGACTCCGTCTGCCCCAGCTCCCACACGAAAAGCCCGGTCGCCCCCGACTCCATGTCTGGATCTTTCCCGGCATTTTGGGTGTAGGCTATCTGCTGACCATCCGGCGACCAGCACAGACTGCCGTAGTCGCGCTCACTGGCCGTCCGCTTTTCCACTTCCCCCGTGGCAAGATCTAGTACGTGTAGCTGGAAAGTCCCCGCGGGCAACCACCCCAAGCCCTCTTGGCGCCACCGTGGTCGCGTGATCACACGTGGCGGCGACGATTGATTGGCTTTCTTGCGCCCCTCGGTGGCCTGCTCGCTCCACGCTTCATCGGCGGGGCGAAACGAGAACAAAATCTGCGTGCCCTTTGGGGAGAAAGCAACGTCTCCGAGACTGCCCTGCGGCAAGTCCGTGCGTTTAACGGCCTCTCCCCCACTCAGCGACAGCTGCCAAAGCTGGGATTTTTTCTCGTCGGCGCGGACAAAGGCCAGGCTCTGCGAGTCAGGTGCCCAGCGATGATTTGAGACACTCTCCCCTTGCGTGAACACACGGGGTGGCGCAGAGCCATCGCTGGGCACGAGATAGAGCCGGGTTTCGTAGCGGTTGTTCTTTTCGTGGACGGTCTTGACCAGATAGGCCACCCACTTTCCGTCGGGAGAGAGGCGCGGCTCCGAGGGCGCGGCGAAGCGCAGGAGATCATCAATTGTGGTTAAGCGTTTTTGCACAGCGCATTCTACAGCCGATTAAAACCGTTCGGTTGCCATCGCGAGGCTCTGAAACTTGGGACGCGGGGCGTGAGCGAGCATCCGTGCAAGTTCTGGGTCGGGCAGGACGAGCGTTCCTAGAGCGCTTCCGTCGTTCTCTACTGCATCCAATCGCACCGGGACGAGCGCACCATACAGGGCGACAGGGCCGGAAAAGCGCACTTTGATGTAGTTTGTGGTGAATCCCGTGAGAGTTCCCCCCTCCGGGTGCTCCACCAGCACGCTTAGTGTCTGCCCCAGATAGCGCTCAGTGAAGGCGCGGTTGCTTGCGTCCACAACGGTTTGTAGCTCGGCGTGGCGCTGCTTTTTTTCCTCATCACTCACATCGTCTTTGAGCGTTGCGCCGTAGGTCTTGTCGCGCGGCGAGTAGCGAAAGCAGTGGGTTTTCTGAAAGCCAATCTCGCGAGCAAAGGCGAGCGTGTTTTGGTGCAGCACCTCGCTCTCGCCCGGATAGCCGACGATAAGATCCGTCGTAATGGCCACATCGGGCACAGCGACGCGTAGCTTTCGCACCAGCTCTTTGTAGAACGCGGCATCGTACGGGCGATTCATGGCGCGAAGAATCGTGTCATCGCCGCTCTGGCAACTGAGATGCAGGTGTGGACACAAATTTGGGTGACTGGCAAACGCCTCGATCAGCGCGTCGCTCACTTCAATGGGCTGGATGGAGCTCAGACGAACTCTTGCGATTCCCGGCACAGCGGCGACCTTGAGCAGGAGCTGGGCGAGATCGGGTCCGCCAGACCCTGTGCCCTCATCGTACGCCCCGACGCAAACACCCGTCACAATAATCTCTCGCGTTCCGCTCTCCGCCAGCGCGTGCGTCTCCGCGACAATCTCCTCCCAGTGCCGGGAGGCTTTCACTTTTCGCGTGAAGGGAATCTGGCAGAAGCCACAAAAATGCGTGCAGCCGTCCTGGACTTTGAGCGTGGCGCGGGTGCGGCGCTCGCGGGCAGGCAGAACCGTTGCGGGCGACGATGAGTAGCTCAAGATCTCGGGCGCGTGCTCCAGCACTTTGGCAAAGATGCGCATCTTGTCCTCGTTGTCAATGAGTAGCGTCGCGCCCTCAACCCACTCACCGTGATCCAGAACCTGCTGGCTGTGGCAACCCGTCATCACCACCACGGCGTTGGGGTTTGTGCGGCTCGCTTTCCGGGCAAGATAGCGCGATTTCTTGTCCGCTGCCGCCGTCACGGAACAGGAGTTAATGATATAGACATCAGCGGGCGCATCAAAATCCGTGAGCACAAAGCCCGCAGAGGCAAAGTCCTCCGCGATTCTTTCGGTCTCGTACTGATTGACTTTACAGCCAAGGGTGGTCAGGGCAGCAACAGGCATAGCGCTTGAATTATATCGCGCGGAGATGGCAAAATCAGGTATACCGATAGCATGGAAACTCGTGGATTAGGTTCACTTCAAGCCTCCGTAGTTGGGCTGGGCTGTAATAACTTTGGGATGCGCTGTGATCTGGCGGCGACGCAGCTGGTCGTGGACGCAGCGATTGACTGCGGCATCAATTTCTTCGACACGGCGGACTGTTATGGTGGGACAAACAGCGAGGTCTTTCTGGGCCAAGCGCTGGGCAAGCGCCGCGCCGACGTGCTTATCGCCACGAAGTTCGGCATCAAGCTAGACGATGACCGGCCCGGCGGCGCACGTCCCGAGTATATTTTCCGCGCATGCGAAGACTCACTACGACGTCTGGGAACGGACACGATTGATCTCTACCAGATCCACCGCCCGGATGACAGCGTGCCTATCGAGGAGACTATGGGCGCACTGCGTACTTTGGTGGCGCAGGGCAAAGTCCGTGAGCTAGGCTGCTCCAACTTCTCCGTCGAGCAGCTCCGCGCCGCCGCTGCCACGGATCTAAGCGGCCCACAGTTTGTCAGTGTCCAGAATGAATACAGCCTGTTTGCACGCCAGCCGGAGACCGATGGCGTGCTCGCGGAGTGCACCGAAACTCGCGTCGGGCTACTCCCCTACTTCCCTCTCGCCAGCGGAATGCTCACGGGCAAGTACCGCAAGGGCCAGCCACTTCCTGAGGGGACGCGCATCAACGCCGAGTCTCGCTGGCTCACGGAACAAAACCGAGAGAGAGTCGAGGCGCTTCTCCTGTTCGCGGAGTCGCGCGGACACACACTCTTGGAGCTGGCGTTCTCCTGGCTGCTGGCAAACTCCGCCGTCGCGTCGGTGATTGCTGGAGCCACCAAACCCACGCAAATCCACGCCAATGTCGCCGCAACAGGCTGGGAGCTAACAAAGGACGAGCGGGCGGAAATTGATGCACTCTTGACGGTACAATAGCGACGTGACTTCTGATTTTCGCTACCACGTGGCCTCTCTCTCTGCGGTCTTTCTGGCGCTCGGCATTGGCATTCTTGTCGGTACGGCGTTTGTAGGCACCAAAGTGGTGGATCGCCAGACGGCGGCAGTGGATCGCCTGACGAAGGAGACGATTGAGCTTCGAAAAGAGACGCGGGAGCGGGAGCAGACGGAGCAGATGCTCTTTGACGCGGTACCTCTCCTCGTGGGGCAAGCCCTTGCCACAAAGCCCGTTATGGTGATCCAAGTAGGGACGAGCAGTGTCGCCGCGGACCAGGCCCAAAAAGCATTAGAGCTAGCGGGAGCAACCGTCAAGCGCACCACCCTCCCGGACAACGGGGAGATGTTTCTCTCCCAAAGCTTCCCTGAGCTGGTCGTCTTTGCGGGGGGGGAGACCGAGGAGCTCGCCCGAACCCGAGATAGTGCCGTTCTCAAAGCCCTTCGCGAAGGCCAGAGCCGGGTTGTCGCCGTTGAGCTGTACGAGACGCCGGTGTCGCTGGTCTCGCTCTGGAGCACACAGGCGGATGCCACAGTGGACTGTATGGATCGTGCCACAGGCTGGCTGGCTCTGATTGTTGCGCTACGTGGGGAGAGCGGCAGCTTCGGCCTGAAAATGGGGACTCACCTGGTTCCCCTCGCCGCGCTTGCCAGCCCTGCGCCCGCTCTCTCTCCTTCCCCTTCGCCCACTCCATGACTCTTTCCGTATTAATCCCCGCCTACAACGAAGCGCAGCGGATTGCCGAAACGGTTGCCGTCACCCTCGCCTTGCCCGGTGTCACAGAAGTTCTGGTAATAGACGATGGCTCAACCGACGAGACAGCAAAACGGGCCGTGCAGGCAGGAGCACACGTCGTGCGCTTGACACAAAATGGCGGCAAGGCGGCGGCGCTGACCGCTGGCTTTGATGCAGCAAAAGGCGACCTGCTCCTGCTCCTCGATGCCGATCTCGGTTCTACCGCCACCGAGGCCATCAAGCTGATTCCCCCCGTGCTCTCCGGAGAAACCGACATGACAATCGCGCTCTTTCCTGTTATCCCTGGACGCGGCGGGGGCAGGGGCCTCGTCCTGCGCTTGGCACGCTGGGGGGTTCAGCGCGCCACTGGGAGAACACTGCAAGCCCCTCTCTCTGGCCAGCGCTGCCTGAAGCGCACGGTACTGGCAGCCGCGCTGCCTCTGGCGGCAGGCTTTGGGATCGAGACGGGGCTGAATCTCTCGGCGCTCAAGGCGGGCTTTCGCATTTTAGAAGTTCCCACCACAATGGATCACCGTGTCACCCAAAACGACTGGCAGGGAAAGCTCCACCGTGCCCGGCAGCTCCGCGATGTCGCCAAGGCGCTACTCCGGTGATCGCGATCGCCGCCGTTTTGGCGCTGCTGTGCCCGCTCTTCACCCGGATGCTCTGCCCGGAGCTGACACTGGTGCGGCCTAACTTCCAGAAGAAGCCTATCCCCGCCGCCACGGGACTGAGCTTCTTGCTCCCGCTCGCCTGCTACCCACCACTCTGGCCCGCCATCGCATTTGGGGTGCTCGGCCTCGCCGATGATCTCTGGGGGGACCGCACTGTGGGGGGATTCCGTGGCCATCTAAAAAGCCTCTTCTCGGGCAAGCCGACCACGGGGGCGCTCAAGCTCTTTGGTGGCGGCGCAGTGGCGCTTACCTACGCAGGGTTTCTCTTTCCCCACAAGCCCCTCGCGGTAGCTGTCGCCGCCGGAGTGATCGCGCTCTCTGCCAACACGCTCAACTTACTGGATCTGCGCCCCGGTCGTGCATTTTTCGGCTTCAGTTTATTATGGCTTCCCGCACTTATAGTCGCCCCTCTAACGTTCACCGATCTGTGGCCACTGGTGATTGTCCTCATGATTGAGTGGTGGGCGGACGCACGGGCAAGCGCGATGCTGGGCGACACGGGCTCTAATCTACTCGGCGCACTGGCGGGAATTTTTCTGGTACAGAGCCTACCACTAATCGGGCAAGCCGTGCTCGTCGTGCTTTTACTCGCACTAAATCTCGCGGCGGAGCGCCTCTCTCTTTCGGCGGTGATTGAGAAGACGCGCTGGCTACATTGGTTAGACCGGCGGCTTGGCGTGCGGTAGGCTTTTAGCCCTACCCCCAATCACACAGGGTTTCGATGTGCGCGGCGCTGCCATCTCTTAGCCAGCCGTCGAGCTGGGCGGGGTCTTTGAGCTGCTGGCCGCGCAATCTGGGCACGGCGACGAAGCTGGCTTGCCAGTCCGGGAGCGCCGTGATGTCGCCCCAGAGTTTCTCGAACTGCGCGACGGGGAAGATGTCTTCCTGGCCCGCGCCCCAGCGTTTTTTCACGTCTTTGAGCGTGACGTAGGTCGGCATGCGGGCCGCGACTCTGCGCACGCCCTCTTGCACTTTCTCGGTATCGGTGAGCGTCTCGCGGGTGAGACCAAAGAGCGTGAGGAGCGCGTCAATGCGCACCCAAGTGGTGGCGGAGTTGTAGTAGGTCAGACCGAACTCTGCCTCCTCACGCGGCATCGCAAGCCCTTCTACCAGGCGCAGGCGACCGTCCACGCGGGCCAGGCCACCGCCTCGATCCTCTAGGCGGCGTGGGATCACCTCGACCATCACGCCATCGGTGCGCGATGCGAAGAGCCCCAACACAGTGGGGTCTACATCGGCACCCAGCGTATCAATGTTGTGGATCATTAAATATTTCAGTGCGGGACGCTCTGAGAGAAGCTTTTGGAGGAGGCCGTTTTTGAGCAAGTTTGGCACCTCGTACCAGTGGCCCACCGGGTGGAGGCACTGACCAGGAAGATTATCGGTGTAGTCCGAGCCCTCGCCCTTACTCTGCGCCCAGCCGATCAGCGCCGCGCGCACGGACTCGCGTACTTTTTGCTGCTGGACATCGAGCACTTGCTGCATGGTCTCTTCCCAGTGAAAGCGCAGATCACGCACCATCGGTACCAGGCGCAGACCGATAGACTGCCCCGGCGAGAGCGCCACTAGGCCGTCGTAGCCGTAGTTGTTCTCGCTCTTTAAGAAAGCGTCCGTGGCCGCATGGGTGAGATAGCTCGTGGTGAAGACATGCGGGATTGCAGCGCCGTACGCCCGGCTGATCTTGCGGCTCTTGGCCAGGTGAATCTCCACAAAGGTTCGGTGCTGTCCGCCCAGCAGTGCAAACGGATGCAGCGACTTCACGACGCCCGCGCCTTGTGTCCAGCGGCTCCCCACACCGGCTGCGAGCGTGATTACTGCGACTTCTCCGTTTGTAATTGCCTCGGTTCCGAGCGCCGCATGCTCGCCGAGCTCAAGCACGTCGCCGGGCTCCACATCACGGATCGTCGCGTGCACGGGCAGGCGGTTCTGCGAGAGCCCGATACGTCCATGGATGAGATCCTGCCGAATCTGCTCGTGCTCCACGGAGTCGAAGCCATTCTCCGCAAGAAGGGTAGCCAGTGAGTTCACTTTATCTTCCGCTGCTGCCGTCGGGAGGAGCTGATCAAAAAGCGTGGCCGGAAGGCTTGCGAGCTCGGGGCGGGTCTGTGCGGCCTGGCGTATGGCAAGAAGCTCGCCGCGCAGTGCGGGGGTGAGCGAGCGCGAGTCGCGGCGCACGAGGTTGGGGAGTGTCTGCTCGTAGTAAGACGCGGGAAGCGGGGCGCTCTCCCCATCAAGAAGCTCCCCCATCGTCCCCTGGTCGTTGATCGCAAAGTCATAGACCACGGGCTCCATGGCAAAGGGCAGAGCGCTCTGGAGCCTCTTTTTCTGATCGGACATGAGTGACTGTAGAAAGCTCTGCGCCTCGGTCTTGCGCTCGGGGGCGACCATAAAGCCCATACCGCCGCCCGCCATTCCCCCGAGCATCCAGAAGCCCCAGAACGCCTCGCCGAACTTCTGGCGCATTCCCTCGATCAGGCTCTCGGTGTAGAGGTTGCTTGCCCAGGGGATAATGGTCTGGATCGGGCCGTAGAAGTTCTCGGTGGTGAGCTTTCCAATGGCACGGATATTTCCCGTGCCCAGATGGCCTACAATGGCATCTAGGAACCGCTGCGCCTCAAGCCGCGCCTCCCACTCCGCCGCGCCGCGCAGCAGATACTTCTCGGTGACCATCTCTAAAATAGGCCCGACGTTCTGTGCCAGTCCGCCGTGCACCAGCACTAAAGAATCTTGCAATGCCTGGCGTGTCTCGGCGCTGGCGGGAAGCAGCGTGTGGCTGGGAAGCAAGCGCCCTCGGCTGATCCCAAACTCCGGGTCGCCCGTCTTGGCAAGCTGGCCCATGATGACTTTAATTCCCGGCCAGACTCCCCCACTATCCTGCCAGCCGCCTCCTGAGCCGCCAAGCCACTCCCCGAGAATTGCCCGCGCAGCCACCAAGCGCCGCTCCTCTTCGAGCAGCTCGCCGGTGAGCGTCCGTGTCTGGCCCGTGGCGCGCATACAGGCACTGATCAGCGCCGCCAGTAAGTTGGTCGAGACGGCGAGGCGGCTCCCCTTGGGAATCCCATTGACACTGGAGACGAGCTCAATGCCGTGCCCCGGCCCCACTAAGCGCTCCAGCAGATCCGTCAGCTTTGTCCCCGATCCCTCCATCCCTGGCGGCACGACCCCCGAGGCAATCAAGCCCGCCTTGAGCAGCCCCAGATAGTCTTTCCCAAAATTAAAGACCTCATCCAGATCCGTGATCTCCGCACTCGCGCCCAGGTCCACACTTGCGAGGCGCAAGACCGGCTCATCCAGCACGCGGAAATACGCCTCGACCGGCGGGCGTGGCGTGTCGTCGCGGCCATGCACGGCCAGATCAATCGAGACATTGAGCACCCGTGCGCCCTCGGGGTAGTCCATTCCGAGAAAGAAAATATCGCTCCAGCCCGAGTGGGTTAAGTCCATGCGCACGGGCGTGCGCTCGCGCAGAATGGGCAGTGCGCCCTCCGCTCCCGGCGTCGTGAGCTCCGGGCGGACTCGCAGCAGTAGCTCGGCGGGGTGATTGGCGCTGAACATCCACTGGTTGCCCCGGACAGAGCGCACGGAGCTGCGTACTTGGTCGGCTAAAATCTGAAACGCCACACGGTGGTAGGCCGCCGCCAGCGCACTAGAGAGCGCGTCATTGGCTCCCTGCGCCGCTTCTGCACTCCGAAACGCTGCGATGGCGTCCTCAAAGCGACGCTCTAGCAGATGCACATAGCCGGGATACGGCAGGTGCCCGCCCACGGCAAAGCCCTCGCGGGTCGGCAGGTGAAAGCGGTGGATGGCGTAGAGAAAGAAGCACGCCCGAACGCGCTGATAGAGGCTCTCGCTCTCGTGCCGAAAGCGCTCCAGGGCCACGCACTCGGCTTGCAGACCCGCTACATCCAGCGCGGCGCAGAGTGTGTCTAGGGACGTGTCCCGAATCGCGGGATCGTCGGAAGTAATCAGGGGAATAAGAAGACTCACAGGCAAGATTGTACCGCAGGGAAAGAAAATATAAACCCGCTAATACTATGGCAGACTTAGCTAATTTTCGATACCCTTAGTCTATGACTGTCAATATGCATGAAGCTAAAACGCAGCTCTCCCGTCTCGTCGCCGCAGTTCTCGCAGGTGAGGAGGTTATTCTTGCCCGTGGCGGCAAAGAGCTGGTTCGTCTTGTCGCGTTAGAGCAGCACGCTCCAAAACTGCGCCCGATGGGGATCTATGCGGATAGCACGATTGACCCTGATTTTGAGCGTCGCAGCATGGAGCCACTGAATGAGGAAGAGCTTAAAAGCTGGGGCTTATGAGTCGCTATCTTCTGGATACGCATACCCTTCTCTGGTACACAACAGAGCCTGCTCGGCTATCTTCTCACTTGGTGAATGTCATTCAGAACGAAGAGAATCTTGTCTTTGTGTCGGCAATTAGTCTCTGGGAGCTGGGCATTAAGTACAAGCTCGGAAAGCTCCCCGAGGCCGAGCCTCTCGTGACCAACTGGTTTTCAATGATTGTCCAGCTCAAGATGGACGACCTTGCCTTTTCGAGCCTTCATTCCAGGGAGGCAGCGCTTCTGGAATGGGACCACAAAGATCCCTTTGACCGTGCGCTTGCAGCACAGGCACGAATCGAGCGACTGACACTGCTCACTTACGACGCAGCATTCTCCAGCCTCTCCCGCCTGAAAACTCTGTGGTGAAGCAGAGCGACGCACAGGCTCACAAGCGCTCCCAAAAAACACAGCGGGCCAAAGAGCCAGCCCGCGAGCGAGTAGAGCGTACGATAGCTTGTACGCCCGATCGTGACTTTTAGCACTTGCGCCTCGCCGTTTTTCACGTGAGCCAGCTCTACCCCGTTGGGCGCGACCGCGCTGGTTCCCCCATCCACATCGGCGCGGGCCAGCCAGCGCCCGTTCTCCATCGCACGCATCGCAAAGAGCAAGCTGTGCTGGGCGTGCTGCACACTCCCCCACTCGTTCGGGTCCATGTTCGGCACCAGCAACACCTCCGCGCCATCCTGAACCAGCCGCCGATCCACCTCCGGGTAGTCGTTATCAAAGCAGATCGGGACACCTAGCTTGCCCAGCGCCGTCGGGATCGCCTTCGCAGTTCGGCTCGCGATGCCGTCCGTCACAAAGTGCACCGGGTGGTTCTTCGCATGAACACCGATCAGCTCGCCCTGTGGATCCAGCACAAACGCCGAGTTCTCGTACTGCTTTTCGCTATCGGTGCCCGTGGCAACATGCGCCCCAAAGATCAAGTGCGCGTTGCTTTTCTGCGCCAGCGCCTGAAGCCGCGGCCAGTAGTTCTCAAACTTCAGCTTGCCCGGCACCCGTGGGTCGGAGTGAAAGGCATGCTCCGGCCAGAGGATCACATCCAAACCCTCGTGAGGTTCAGAGAGCTTGAACAGCGCCTCCTCATCGCCGTATGCCTGCACCAGAAGCACCCGGAGTGGGCGCTCGGGCTGCGGTGGGGGCAGAGGCACCACGCACGCGACGGCCCATAGAGCGGTCGCCAGGGCAAGCGCACGGCCCTTGAGAGTTCCTAGAAAGAGTACCAGAAAGCTGATGCCATAGACGCCAAAACTCGCCGCGAGCGGCGTGAAGACAGGCCGCCCCGCCACACAGTAGCCCAGCGTGCTCCAGCCAAAATTCAGGGCAAAAAGCTCCGCGCGGTAGAACTCCAGCCCCACCCAGAGCACAGCGGCAAAAATCCCCTTCTGCATCTGTCCCCCCGCCCGGCGGGGGTTAGGGGGTAGGCACCAGAGCATGCAAAACAGAATCGGGAAGAAGGCCACAATGACGCACAGCGGGACAACCGCACTCGCGAAGAGATTTGCCAGCCAGAATAGTGTCGCCCCCGTATGGATTCCCGACGAGAGCACGCCGATGTAGAAACCCTGCCGCGGAGTCGCACCCTCCAATGCTTTCAAAAGCGCCGCAATCGCAAGCGGCAGAAAATACGGCAGGTGATACGGCGGAAACGCGGCGGCAAGCAGCACGCCCGACAGAGCGGTAAAGAGCAGTCGCCGCGTCACAGATCATCCGGCACGGCGGGAATATGACCCGCCTGCGCGAGCTCTACTTGCACTTCTCGCGGGAGGCTTCTTGCATCCACGATATAGCCATTGATCTGGATCAGCCACGACGGCAGATGATCTTTGAGACGTGAGGGCAAGCAATACTCTGATGAGAAGCGATTCACTCCCAGTGCCTCCATGATCTGACTGGCTTTATTTCCTCCCGTGCTCTTGCTTACTCCAAAGAGAGCATTCAGCTCTTCGGTTTTCATGTAGGGTGACTGTGACTTATCCGAAAGAAAATTGATGCGTCCGATAGCCTGCACAATTGCACACGCCCAGATCTTCTCCTGACCTGATGCCAGGGGTGAGGGACGCTTTCGGGTGAGCATTGTCTTTTTACTTTCTCAGGGAGTAGGCTTCTCCGCCGATTTACGAACGGGGCGCTTGCGCTCACTGCGCTTCTTACGGCCTACGGAGGCATACTCGTCGGAGCTAGAACCGTACTGCACCATGACTTCGTCCCGCGTGCCGATCCCAATCTCATGAAGTCCTGTCCCTGCGTCACGCTCCTCATCGAGAGCCGCCGCCAGCTCCGCTTTTGCCCGTAGCACGCGCTCACGGGCGTTGTCACTGCGTAGCTTGGCGGCATCACCACTGGCTACCGAAAATTGGGGGTTGCGGGGTGCGTAGTCGGGGAGTGCTTTTACAGCGCTCAGGGTGTCACGGTCAGCTTGTAGCTGTAAAGGGGTGATACGTTTCAACATGGATTTGATTCCTCTCCACGTGCTCAATGTCTGTGAGCACGGATGAATTCTTAGACGTAGAAACTTGCTTTTTGGTTACGGATTTTGTGTGACTTTTTCCCAGAAACGAGCAAAGGTCGGGCAGCGACCTTGAAGTTTGGTAAGGTCGGTGATTTCTTTTGCTAGTGGCAGTGCATCCTTAAAATCCAGGTAGCGACTTTTACCACACTGTTGAAAAAGATTACTTATGTCATCCTTTGGTCTGCGGTGTTTTTCAGGCCGTTGTATTTTCCCAGGCTGTTTCGTGCAATTTGCGTAGCGTCCGATAGCCCGCTCGTCGGCGAGGAACCAGCATTCTAGCATGCTCTCGATGGCGACAAGAGAGACACGTGCCCTCGGAACCTGTTTGGAGTCGAGCGATGCAAAGGCTTTCTCACGGTCGGCCTTGAGGCATGGGGTATCTTCTTCCCAGGAAGGGTAGAGATCCCAGACAATTACGACATGATCGCAGCCATCGGCGAGGAGGTTGCGTGCCGCTTCCCCACAGTCGTCAAGCAGACGGCGCTTATTGCTAAGGGTCTCGGTAAGTAGCTTTGTGACGGTGGGATAGTGGGTAGTGATCCAGTGGCGAAAGACTTTTTCATCGGGGCCATCGGGGCCGCACTCTAAAATAAGGCCAAGCGTGCTCATGCGTTTCTCTTCAGTTGGCCCATAGTGTAAAGCTGCCCCGGTGCAAAGTCGGCGGCCCAGCGCTTCATGGATTCATCGTCGGCGGGGCGGTAGAACTTGGGCTCCCCTGCCGCGTCGCGCTCACAGAGAATCAGGGAAGAGAGCGGAAGCAAATCAAGCAGATACGGCGAGTGGGTGGTGATGATGACCTGTATCCCTCGCCGCTGAACGGCATCGCGTATCTCTTCGACAATGAGGTGAATGGTGCGCGGATCGAGGCCGTTTTCTAGCTCCTCAATACAAATTAGCGGCGGCGGTTCAGGATGGCGCAAAACGGCAAGCAGTGCGACGATACGGAGAGTGCCTGTGGAGAGAAGCCAGCCGGGTACTTTAAAGCTGCCTTCGGTGAGTTGCAGGTAGACATTGCGTGTTAGCTCCGAGGTCATGGCCGGGGTGAGGTCGGAGGCATAAGGCAAAACATAGCGAAGGGTTTCAATGAGTGCGGTAAAGTCTTTCGGGTAGTTTTCGTAGAGGTGTAGTAAGTAATCTCCAATATTGCTTCCATCGGGTTTGAGCCGTCGAAATCCTGGTACCAAATTTGCGGCTTGCGGAATGCCCATGATTTCAGGATTAAGCCTAAAAAAATGCCACCAGGTTAAGCTACGCTCTGTGGAAAGCACAGATCGGTTTGGTGACATGACATCAAATGAATTTATACTTTCACGGCCTCTTGTTTCTGTATCTCGAACATCTTTATAAAATATCCGTGTTAATTTTTCTTGATGAAAGAATACTTCATTTTTCCCTGGCCCTGTAGTGATTTCACTTTCGGCAGTAAAACTATAAGGAGGATATATACCAACATGATCGTCTTCTACTCTTCCTTTTATATAAAACCCCATAGGGTTTATTGCGCGTTCTGTCTCTGACATTTTATCTTTTTGTATTTTATGTGAGACTGCTTTATTCCAAATGGGTTCAAAGCCTCCCCATCGGTTTAACGCGGCATTTAGTCCTTCACTTGCCAAAATCGAAATTGTCTCCATCGCTTCGATCACGCTGGATTTACCACTACCATTGTTACCAATGAAAACCGTCAATGGGGTAAATGTAATAGTCCCTGAATCTTGTATGGCTTTAAAGTTTTTAACTCTTAGGCTTCTTAATGCAGGTGCCAACTTTTGTCGCTTTGATGTACTCATAATATAAATCTTAATGATGCTAATTGACATGCCGTGACGGTAAACGTCCGGCTATGGGGCGGGCAAGCCGCCGCCTCGCTTCGCTCGGAACATTCCCCATTCCCATTTCCCGTCGAAGACATACCTTGTTGTCCCCCCGCCCGGCGGGGGTCAGGGGGCAAGAAACCAATCGCACTCAAACGAATCATATTACATCGCCGACGCATCAAATGCGCACGTCTGAGAATCCTTTCGTCATGGTAAGAAATCAAATTGCATATCACAACAAAACGAATTGTTGGTGCTGCAAAGGCAATTGCAGGCGTAATGAAAGGATTCATTCTCCTGCGTTTCCCTTCAGCGGCGGGACATACAGCCCATTTGCCACGTCGCGGAAGGCATTGCGTGCGGCGAGCTTGACGGGATCGGGCACCAGAGGGAACGTGGTGAGAACATAGGCGAACTCTTCTTCGGTGAGTCCGTAGAGGTGCGCGACAATACCGTCTATTTCAGCGCGGAGTCGGCCACGGGTGGCAAAGTCCGTGGCTCCGACGACCTTATACCCTTTCTGTTTCCGGGCGGCTTCGACTTGTCGTGTGAGATCATCGAACTCGGGAGTGGTGCAAGTGAGTTGCGCGGCGCGGTCTACGAGAGGCCAGAACCAGGGATGAAATGCGGTCAGTCGGGGAACTTGCACACTGTATACATAAAACATATTACAGTGGGCACTCACTCGATGTCGTATAAAATAGTCATAAGCAAACGAATCTAAAACAGCTAGAAAAAATAGTTTATATTCAGCCTCAGGCTGCATCTTTTCATAAATAAGTGTATTGCCAATAAAATTGCCGGGATTCAATATAGATGCAATCATTGTTCTTTCATCAGAACTACGAGCAACATCCCTAAAAACTAAACGATATTTCTGGTACTCAAGAATTTGATCTGGTAAATTGCGATTTCCTAAAATTGCATCTCTACCTTCTTTTTCATCTATCCAATATCTCGGTTTTGCAAATTCAATATTAAATTGATGAACCATTTTTCCTTCATATAGTGTCTTGAAACCAATTTTCATTTCCGATTTAAATAAGTGGCTATCATTAGTCATGTCCATCTCGCGACCTAACACGAAATTCCATGTACCTTTTATATATTCTCCGAGACGTGGAAATTGCAATGCCTTATTTGAAATTTTTGCATCAACCTCATTTTTGAATTCGGGTATGGATAAAGAATCAGGCGAAAGCGAATGAATCAGTTCAGAAGTAAATTGAACATGATCTTCATGATTTCTTAGGAAAAATTCGATATTATCTTTACTGATAGCTTCTCTTGGGTTAATGCGAAATCCGGCGGTGAAAGGTTTACTTGATAACTCTTTTGCAATAGTTAAAATACAAATTTTGAAAGCATGATGAACCCCTTCAAATAAGTATCGTTCATTTGCCAAACCAAACAGACTTTTAATTTGTGCTTTGGTAAAGAGTAAGTGACGTAGTTGTTTAGTTCCTAGGTCTGTATAAATACCACTGGGGATAACCAAACCGCATTGTCCACCCTCACGAAGCAAATGATAGCAACGCTCTACGAAAAGTTTGTAGAGGTTAATATCAGAACCCGTCTTCTTACCATTCACTTCGGAAATCTGATTGGCATACTCCGGCGACGAGCGGTAGTACAAGCTGACATGAGGAAAACTCGACAAATAGTCTAGCCAAGCTGAGCGCACCGACTTGTCTTTCATGAGCTCCGCTTTGCGTTCCTCGAACTCCTTAATCCCCGTGTTATTGATCGTAATGCCCGCGTCGTGCTGTTGCAGGAACTCTTTGCTATTGGGCTTGAAAATATCCCACGGCGGATTGGCGATGATTGCGTCGAAACCGCCTTTTTTATTGAGCACTTGGTCAAACTCATAGCCCCAATGAAATGGCTCCAGCTTACGAATGTCTTTCACGTCCAGCGGACGCTTTTGCGCCTTGCCCTCCGCGTCTTTCGCATCGTCCCAGGTCGCTTGCTCCACCCACTTAACGCCCACACTGCGGAACTCATCGAGGAGCACTTCATCCAGAGTCAGGTTCGCCGCTGCCTCTTCCTTCTGTATCGCCTCTTTTAAGCCACTCAGGTTCTCCACATAGCTTGTCAGGCTCTTGTAGTTGCCCACCATCCGGTCGCGAGTCTCTACCAGCTCGCCGTAGCGCGGTTTGAACAAGTCGCCTTGGGCATGGCGCGTATCGAACTCCTTATCATTGACCCGCATCAGGCCAATCAGCGCGTTCCCAGAGAGCAGGTTGAAATCTATATTGGGCAGCGGCTCTAGCTCTTCCACCGTCAGCGCCGACGACACGAGCGCCAGGAACAAGCGCAGCTTTGCGATCTCCAGCGCTTCGGGCATGATGTCCACGCCATAGAGATTCTCGGTGATAATCTTCTTCTTGACATGGTAGTACAGGCTCCGGTGGTCTTTGCGGGTCTGTGCCAGCCAGTCGCGAAGCTCCCTATCGCCCGTGTACTCAATCTTCCCGGTCACGCCCGTATAAATCGCGATCAGCACACGCATCGCCGCCACCAGAAACGCCCCCGAGCCGCACGCGGGATCGAGAAGGGTCAGGTTCGGAAGGACTTCGTTGAGGAGCCGCTGGCACTGCGGCGCGTCTAAACGAAACAGTAGCTCCTGCACACTCTCATAGCGCCCCCCACCCAGCGCCTCGACCCGATCAAGAACCAATCGGTGGATAGTCTGTTCGCATAAGTAGGTGGTAATTTCGGGACGCGTGTAGTAGGCACCGAACGCTTTCTGGTTGATGTACTTCTCAAAGATATACCCCAGCGTATCCGGGTTGATCTCATCGTCTTTTCCTCCCGGCGTATCGTCAAGCTGCCAGGAATAGCGCGCAAACAGCCCCTTGGGTTCGGAGTCTTGCAGCAGCTCCACAAACGCCTGGTCAGGAATACGGATACTCGGCCAGCGCTTTTCAATATCGTGCGGCAGAAACAGCCCCCCATTGAGATACGGCAAGAATCCCAGCAACGACTTTGCCGCTTCGCTGCGCTCGCTTTCGGGTTTCGCGAAGCCCTCAAAGAACAGTGTCTTAAGAAACACCTCGTAGTAGGCATAGCCTTCCGTGAAGATGCCCTCCGTACCGGATGCCAGCGGCAGAGAGTGGGCACTCTCCAGCGGCTTTTGCAGATAGCGCAGCTCGCCGTGATTTAAGAAGCCTTTCGCTTGCAAAAAGTAGACAAACATCAAGCGATTCAGGAGTACCGAGCCGTACCATTTTTTATCGCGCTCGTTCTCGATCCCCTGGATATGGTGTGTCAGAAGCCGCGCGTGCTGCTCCTGGAACTCCTTGAAGAACTTCTTGGTGGTCTTCTCAATATCCAGCGCCTGCTGAAGCCGCTCTTTAGCCTGCGTCACGGTCATATCGCCGTGCTCTTTTAGCTCCGCCAGATCAACCGCGAGTGCGGCCAGCTTGGAGAGGAATAAGTCGCCGGGCTGCCCCTTGAAGTACGAGTGCTCACGCGGCAGGCGCTTCTTGTTCTCGCGTTTCACCCAGTACCAGAGGCTCTGGCTGCGCTGCTGCGCCGTGAAGATCAGCACATGCTCGTAGTGCTGCTCAGCAACGCGTTTCTGGATCGCCGCCCGTTGCTTGGAGTCGGGCATGGTATCGGCCTCGGTGCCCACCTCAAGCGCCACCACACCACCAATTTGGGCAATCCGTGTCAGCGTGACGCTACTGCCTGCCACCGAGAGCGTAAAGGCACGCGGCGCGGGCGGCTGAAGCCAGCCGAGTTCCTCGATAAAGAGCCGTGACCAGTCAAAGTCTTGCAGGGCAGCCCGTGCGCGGCCTAAATTTAGTGTCGCCATCTAACGAAGTCCCATCGAGCAGACAATATGCGGCTCCTGCGCCTGCTCCTCTTCCAGTATCACACACAGCCGATTAGCATCGCGTAGCGCCTGCACAAACTCCAGCAAGTCCGCATCGGAAATTCCTAAACGCAAGTGGGCATTCAGTGAGTCCCGCGCCGATTCGGTCAGAGGAAACCGATAGATTTCATTCAGAAGCCGCTCCAGAGTCTCGGTAGAAACCGTCTCGTTGGCCTCAAACAGCGAGAGCGTATTTAATTTACTGCCTTGCTGGCGCTTCTGAAGGATCGCCTCCAGCCGATGAAACGTTTTATACCGCGCTCCACTCGGTCTACCAAGCTGCCCTCCGATCTGCCGCCGCTCCGAGAGCAAGCGTGTCACCCCGGAAGCCACTAAGTCATGATGATCGGTTCGGCGTGGCAGTGCCGGAGTCTCCGGCGGGCACTGCGCCGCCTTCAGAATCGCGTACTGCGACTCCGTCACGCTGCGCCCTGCCGAATTCACCCAGGCGAGCGCATCGTTGCCATCGGCGGTTTGCAGATAGACCAGTGCCCCCTCGGTTTTTTGTGCCGCCGCCTTTGTCGCAAACACTACTTCCGGCAACTGCACCACTTTTTCTTTTAGCGCAGGCTCCGCATCGGTGGCATCCTTCCAGATCTGATAGGCATACGACGCTAAATCCACATCCTCCACATCATCTAAGCCATCCAGCAGCCCGGACTTCTCCGTGTACAGCGCCTGCAGGAGCCGCTCATCAGTGGCATCGTCTTCAAAGAACGTCTCATCGGTTCCCACCACCTCCGCGTTCTCTTTCAACCGGCGGCGCAGGCGAGCACGGAGCGCAATCAGCTTCTCCACGCCCTCCGCAGGCAAGAACGACGCGCAGATAATCTCCTCCGCGCTCTGCCCAATGCGATCAATACGACCCGCGCGCTGGATCAGCCGGATAATGGCCCAGGGCAGGTCGTAGTTAATTAAAATCGCCGCGTCCTGAAGGTTCTGCCCTTCCGAGAGAACATCGGTGGAGATCAGAATACGCAATGGATTCGCCGTTTTTTGCCCGTTGCTCCCCGGCGAGAAGCGTCCCACCAGCTCCGCGATATTGCCCGAGCTGCCCTCGACACAACCAAGCTCGGTAACACCCATCGCCGTAAGCTGCTCCGCCAAGTACCGCGCCGTGTCCGCGAACTGCGTGAAGATCAGAATTTTATCGTGGGGCCGCTCCGCCGCCACAAACTTCCGAAGGGCTGAGAGCTTCTCATCACGACCCGCTTCCCACTGTACGCAGAGCGTCAGGATATTATTGAGAAGCGCATTGTCGTGCTCTAAATCCTCACGCAGCTTGTCACTAAACAGCCGCGCCGCGATCCACTGGAACCGGCTCTTGTAGGTGGTTTCGTAGCGTGCATAGATCGCCGCCGCCCGGCTCTCCGTGGCATTTTCTTCCTCCTCAACCCCTTCCACTTCTCCGTCTAAGCTCAGCGTATCCGTATCTTTATCCGTCACCCGTGCATCTAATAAATCCGCGTTCTGCGTCCCAATCGGCAGCGGCTTCTTGTGCTCCAGCGCGTAGAGAAAGACCGCGTTTCGCAGCATCTGCCGCTCCACGGAGAGCAAGAATGCCTTCCCGCTGGACTCCAGGCGCTTAAACACATTCGTGCGAGAGAACCCGATCAGCCGCTTTCCCGCTCGCCCCAGGTTCGCCAGCGCCGTCTTCTCCGAGGGAGTCACCGGCGGCAGAGGAAACGCCTCCCGATAGTTCTCCTGGCCTAAACCGTAGCGCGGCAATGCCAGCTGCTCGATCCACTCCACCACTTGCTCGGAGTAGAGAGCGGCGTACTGAGCATCTATCGGGAACTTAATCGTGCGCGGAAGGCGTGTCGGAAAGTACGAGCGTCCTCCGCCCGGAAAGACAAGATACGGTCGCTCGGTTTTTGCTTCTTGTTTGGCGTAGTGCTGGATAATAAACGAGCGGGTACGGCGCACCATGTAGCGTTTTAGCAAGTCGCGCCAGTCATCGGCAAAGTCGCTCTTTTCAAAAGCCGCGAGTGTGTTAGGTTTGCACTGATGACGCCGCTCAAACTCCGCTTCGCCGTTCGCTCCAAGGCTTCGGATGTAGGCTTCAGGCCGTGCCACCACATTGGTATCCTCCGGCAGAAAGAGCCGAAGCTGATTGGAAATATCCTGATAGGTCTTGTTGTAGGGCGTCGCCGTGAGCAGAATCACCCGCGACTCATTTTTCTCGATATAGTCTTTGATTGCCCGGTAGGTCTTCCCCTCGCGGTTGCGGAAGTTATGCGACTCATCAATAATCACAATCCGGTGGCGCGTTAAACTTCCCAGCTTTCGTGTCGCCTGACTTGTCGGAATCACTTTCGCTCGCAGCCCGTACTCCAAGCGATAGCGCTCCCACATCGGCTCCAGCGCCTTCGGGCAGAGAATCAGCGTCTCTAAGTGAAAGTCATCCTCGAAGAGCTTGGCGAGCGCCGTTGCCATCAGAGTCTTCCCCAGCCCCACCACATCGCCAATCAGCACCCCCTGACGGTGATACAAGTGCCGTGCGGCAATCTTCACCGCCGCCGCCTGGTAGTCAAAGAGCTTTTCTTGAAATACGGGAGGCAGCCGAAACTCCGCCAGCCCCGCGCGGGCCTCATACGAGAGATGATAGGCCATCTTCAAGTAGAGCAAGTACGGTGAGAGCGGCTCCTCCCGCGCCCACGACTCCTCGATAAGCGCAATCAGCTCCTCGGTAATGTCCAGGCACCAGCGATCTTCCCAGCGCTCCTCAAACCAGTGAGAAAGCTTTAGTGTCGCATCCCCATCGAGCACATCCACATTGAGTTCGCCCTGGCCTTTTAAGCCCGAGAACGTTAAATTACTGCTTCCGATATAGCCAATAATGGGATTGATCGGATCGTTCCGAAAGAGCAAGTAGAGCTTGGCATGAAGCTGATGCCGAAGAAAGAGCTTCACCACCACTTTCTGAGAACGCAGCTGCTCCGCCAGCTTTCGTAGTGCCCGCTCATCCGTGTCCGTGGGCACCCCGACCATGAGCTGCTGCCGTAGCTCTTTAGCGACACGTTGCTTCAGTCGAAGCATGCGTCCCTGATCCATCCCAACATCAGGAACCAGGCTCAGAGCCGCCCGAAGCTCCTCACGCGGTGCCTCTTGCATCCCAATGAGTAGCCGACACTGGTTTCCTTCTCCTCCCGGCCAGCTCTCAATCGCGTCCGTAAGAAAGCGCCAGCCGCGCAGGTTGAAGTACCCCACACAGAAATCAGCCCGATGACAGAGCGCCAGCCCTGTCTGGAGTGCAGGCAGGAGCGGGCGCTCGATATTGTCGTAGATCGTTGGCATGAATACCGAGTTTACTCCAAAGTCACCGTTTCTCGCACCACGCCCGCTCGCTCGTGCCGCGCCGTGACGGTGAGCTGAGTCCCCGAGGCGGCTTTGACGATCCAATCGGCCTTGGCTCTATCCTCGGTGGTGTCCGCAGAGTAGCCTCCGTTGGCGGGCGGCTTGTAGCAGAAACCCTCCAATTGCCCGATTTCCTGGCGCTCTTTCCCCGTCACTAGGCTTGCGCCCTCGGGGAGCGTGATCTCCGCAACCACGGCGCGGGCATACTTGCGCTCCAGAGCCTTTTTGGTGACATAGCTCGGGAGCCAGCCGGTGTTTTTGACGACCAGCCGGATATGCCAGGTATCTTCCCCGAGAAACGCCACATCGAGCTGGTGCAGCGCCAGACGCGGCGTGGTGAGCGCTTGCCAGAGCAGCCAGTCCGAGAACGGGGCGATTTCGCTTTCCAGAAACTGCGGCGGCGGGTTGCGGAACGCGTGGAGCATGTCCCAGCCACCGATCTCCACGGGGCCTAAGTCTGGGTGCTCGAACGGTGCCCAGTCATAGTAGCCCTTGCCATCGAGCTTTTCATCGGCCCACTTCAGGAGCTTGTGATCGTCTTCGATCTCATGGTTGCGGCCCCAAGTAGTGTACTTAAACGCCCCCTGCTTGGTCTTGTCATCGAAGCCCTCGGTAATCCCAGCCTGGCGCTGGGGGCTCCAGATCTCGGTTGTCCAGGCGAAGATCCCCAGATGCTCGTAGCACCAGTCATCAAAGACACCCGTGATCACTTCCTTGGGATGGTACTTAAAGTCATGAAACACCGAGACCGCCGGATAGCCCGTCAGCTCCGTGCCCTTCTTGCCAATGGTCTGGTAGGTCCACAGATCCTCCGCCGGAAAGCTCTCGTCGGCTTGCGTGCCATACGGTCGCAGCAACACTCCCGAGTAGGTGTGGAAAGTGACCGCGTGGCAGATATTCTTGTGCCCCGTGATAAACGCGACCAGTGCCCGCGCCTCCGGCTCGCTGGTGGGATACGGCCCCGCGCCAAACTGCTCGCTCTCCGTGCGCCAGTGGCCGGGGAAGTTGCGGTTCAGATCCAGCCCTTCTTTATTGCCCTGCACTTTGAGCGAGATGCCATCGTAGTTTTTATAGAAACCCTCAGGCAGTATCCGGTAGTACGTGCCGCCGATTTCCGTGGGGTCGCGACGCACCATCAGGCGCGGGTCGGTGGTATCTTTCTTCCAGGGGCCGTCGGCATCTTTAAAGCGCATCTGCAAGGCCAACCCGTCGCCGTTCACGTCCTCGCGCTTGATCCCCTCCAGCGCGTCTTCATCAAAGGGATAGGGCCTGGTGCTGGAGCGAATTGAGCGCCCGGTGGTGAGAAACAGCTCCGCGCCGTCGGGATTGACTCTTGGGACGAGATAGAAAGCGCGAGTATCGAGTGCACGGGTAATCTCGGCATCCGTGCCATAACCCAAAACTAGCTTCTCCAATAAATACGTCAGCGCCGTCGTCGGTGACACTTCCGTCGCGTGGATATTGGCATCGCCCCAGACCGCAGGCTTCTCGGTGTCGGGCCCGGTGGCAAAATTGGTGACGATGGCGCACCAGATATCGCGCCCCTCAAAGCTCTTGCCAATGCTCTCGATCTTCACGAGATTCGGGTACGCCGCTGCGACGGCTTGCAGGCCATTGGTTAGCTCGTCGTGCTTGATGTAGCGATCAGATGGAAAAAAACTCATTTATTCTCTCCCGCCGATTGAAATCGGCGTCTCCGGTTTTAACCGGCGGCAAACGCCGATTTTAAGAGCATGATACTCTTGGGAACGGCGGTGGAAGGGTCTTCCTTGCCCTCCATCTCGAGTGATATGTAGCCACTGTAGTTCACGGCTTTTAAGATTTGCGCAATGCGATTGTAATCCATCTCCAACGTGTACCACTCGCCGCCGCCGAAATACGTCTTGGCCTGAACGAATCGGACATACGTCGCCATTTTCTCCAAGTTTTCGTAGAGGTCTTCGCGGAAGTTTCCCGTGTCCATAAGCCCGACAAGCCACGGCGAGTTCACGGCGTCAATCACGCGCAAGACCCCCTCGGGAGTGCGCGTCAGGCCCCAGTGGTTTTCGAGCGCCAGGGTCACGCCGCACTCGGCGCACTTGTCCAGACACTTCTGGATGCTCTCGATACACCAGCCAAACGCATCGTCTTCCGTGTAGCCCTGGATCGGAGGCTCGTTGCCGCGCGCGTCCATTAAATCATCGAAGCTGGCGATGGTCTTCCAGCGCCCGGAGTTCAGGCGAATGCACGGAATGCCTAGCTTGTAGGCCAGCTCAATGCACTTCAGCGTGTGGTCAATGTGCTGTTGACGAAGCTCTGGCTCGGGGTGCACGAAGTCCTGGTGAATCGAGAGGCAGATTAAATCCAGGCCGTTGAGAAACGCACGCCGCTTCAGGCTCTGAAGGTAGCCATTGTCCTCGCTGTCCATTTGCCGGTGGAGAATCTCGACTCCCGAGACTTCCAGACGCGCTGCCTCGTCAATGACATGCTCAATCGCGATCTTTGGCTCTTTGAAGTGCCAGTACGAATACGACGAAATCCCCAGTTGGATACTCATGGAACCTATTGTACCCGCGTGGGGCTCTTTACCCCCCAGCGGGTACAGGGACGTTTTTTCGATTCAGCACAAAGACACGGCGGGGAGTGCTTGCCAGTACGGCACCGCTGGAGTCCAGGGCCTCGATCTCGATAAAATACTCCCCATCCACCAGATGCGTGGTGTCCCAGGTGATGACAAAGGGCGCGAAGTTCTTCAGCGCCTTGATATTTCCATCCACACTCAGGCGTAGAAACGAGACGCGGGTCGGGTCCGTCATGGTCGAGTTGATGGTCACCTGGCCACTGACAATGGCCACTTTATGGACGCGTGCCTCCGCAAGCCGCACCTGTCGGTAGCGGTCCTGGGTAGCTTCCACCACTTTACGAAGCTCCTCAACACTCGGCTCGGGGAGGCGAATGCGAAAGCCCGTCACTCCCTTGCTACACGTCCTGCTCTTACCCGCCGCTTTCCAGATCTCGCTCAGACCATCGGCAGTGAAGGCATCCAGGCGCACCCCGAGAATAGGCGGCATGGCCTCCCACTCCCCATCGTCTATTTGCCAGTCCACGGTGGCCCCCTCGCCAAAAAGCCCGAGATGCCCTAAAAACAAAGGAGCTGTCCCCTCCAGTTCGCGGCGGCGCTTGACAGGTTTACCGTCGTCGCCCAGCGCCCCCAGAAGCAGCATCATCGGGGCATCGTGCTCGTTGGTGCGACCATTGTGCCAGAGGGGCGAGATCTGGAAGCCACCTCGGCGCTCTTTCCCTTCCCCTTCGGGTTGCCGTGTGTCAATGGGCGCTGTGGAGACCGTGATCACACCCGTGTGCGCCGTGTTGATGCGCCCCACGCCCGTGTAGCTCGTCCCGTCGAAGCGCCCAATACCGGCCACCGGCTTCACGACATGGGTCACCACCCGGCTCTCGCCCCCCGCCAGGGCGACACTGACTTTCCCCCCAAGCTTATTCTCGATCAGCACCTCGCGCAGCCGCTTTAACGGAACACGAACGGGAATAATCAGTGTCTCACCCTGCCCGCGCGGTTTGAAGCCCTCGGGCAGTGGAATCAGCCGCCCTCCACGCGATTCGGTGTACACCCTGTTGCCGGGAAGAGGTGCCAGTTCTCGAAAGATGGAGGTGCCCGCAGGAATATCGGTCTGCATGCCCACGGAGCCCGCGCGGTGTCCCCCGTAGCCAAAATTCGCTTTGTCTCCTGAGAACTCCGTTGGGGAGATCCCCATCACAAGCGGTGCATGGAGCTGGGGATCTTCCCCCGAGATGCGAATGCGCAGCCCATGTATGGCTACCGCCGCGACGGACCCCACCGGCGCGTACTCGGCGGCGATGTAGCCCTCGCTGGCTCCGGTGCACGGCTGTGTCACGCGCCCGACGAGGGACCAGGTTGCTCCCGCATCCGTCGAAACCTGTATCGTCCCTAGCCGGCGGTTCACAATCCGCAAGCGGTGGAGCTCAAATGAGTCCCCCTCGGATGTTTCCTTGTCTGTGTCTTTGGTAGTGGGCTCCTGCGCAAAAAGCGTGTTAGAGAATATCCCGAGAGTAAAGGCCGTTAGTAAATTTTTTCGTGAGAGCATGGCAAAGGGTATTATATCGCCCCACGTAGCCGCTCAAGTTCCGCACGAAGCCGTGTGATTTCTGCCTCAGCCTCGGCGGCGCTTCGGAGCGGCTCACCCGTGAGGCTGTCCAGTAAGCGCAGCCGACGGTTTTCTTGCACAAGCACAAGTCCAAGCTGCTCCGAGTGCAGATGTCCCTGGGCATCGGGAGCAATCGGGGCGTACATGCCTAGTGGCGTCAAACGGTAGCCGCGCAGTGCGGGCTGGAGATACTCGCCTTTGGGATCGAAGAGAAAGTACTCAGGGACACGCAGGCTCTCGTAGCGCAATAGCTTCTCGCCGACATCCTCGTTGCGCGTCTTCTTACTGGTGAACTCAAAGACAACCGAAGGAAGCCTGCCGTCTTCTTCCCAGCATTTAAAACTATCGCGCGGGCGCTGCGCAGCGCCAAAGACAACGTAGCAATCTGGTGAAATCTTCGCCGTGGGATCGCCCTGCCGAAAGAACACAAAATTATTTCCGGAGACGTAGACCTCATTCGCACGCGGCAAAAAATAGGCACGGAGTGCGTCTCGGCAGTAGGCTATCAAATCAATATGCAGGTCAGTTTCAGCCATGGGTTTTCCATCCGACGTGGGGTAGACAACACGACGGGTAGGTTTCGTGGGAGTCAGAGTTACGGACATGACGGTATTATATCTCCATGTGGCTTCCTACTCCTGCACTAATCTTCGCTCAGCCCGATGTGGCGGAGCTAAAAAAGCTTCTCGCGGAGGCACCAAAAGCCGCCGAGTATCCCAACGCGGCTAAGGCGACGCTCTTAGATCTTGCGGATATTACCGTGCGGCCCGACGGCTCCGCGCGTACGGTGACGCGCCAGGCGATAAAAATTCTTAACCAGCGCGGACGAGAGCAGGAAGCGGAGATCAAAGTTCCCTACAACGGCAGCTACGAGACGGTTAAGCTCATTCGGGCGCGGACGCTGCGGCCCAATGGCCAGATCGTGGAGGTCAAGCCCACGGAGGTGCGCAATGGCGCTGCCAGCGAGGGCTACGATGATGCGAAAGTTCTCTCGTTCTCCATGCCCGCTGTCGAGCCGGGTTGCTTAATCGAGTACGAGTATGTCACGGAGCAGAAGACCTCGCCGCTGCCCGGTCACTTCTGGTTTCACTGGTACTTCCAGGGTGGCTTTGATCCCGTGCAGCTCACGCGCCTGCGGGTGACGGTTCCCAAGTCGCTCAATCTGGCACGGCAGCTTCGTAATAGCACCATTGAGCCCACGATCCGCCCGAGTGCCGACGGTAAGAGCGTGACGTATGCCTGGGAAGAAAAAAATGTCGCTCCCCTCAGCACCGAACCGCTCATGCCTCCTGTCGAGCGCCAGCTCCCCAAGCTCACCGTTTCCACCGTCCCCAACTGGCAAACCGTCGCCGACTGGTACACAAAACTCGGGCGCGATGCCCTGCAACCCGATCCCGTGGTATCGTCACTTGCTCGTGAGCTGACCAAGAGCTGCCGCACCGACGAAGAAAAGGCACGCGCGATTTTTTACTATGTCCAGGAAAAAACCCGCTACGTTGCCATCGAGCTAGGGATCTCCGCCTACCAGCCTCGTCCTGCGGGCCGGACGCTCACGGTTCAGTACGGCGACTGCAAAGACATGGCAACGCTGCTCGTGGCGCTCCTACGGGCAGTGGGCCTGAGCGCCTATCCCGTGTTGCTCCAAGCGGGGGAGCCTTTTGCCCAGCAGACCGAGCTCCCCTCCCCTCACTCCTTCAACCACGCCATCTGTCAGACAAAAATCGGGGAAAAGACCTACTGGCTCGATGCCACCGCGCAGGTCTGCCGATTTGGTGACATTCCCCAGGCAGATCGCGGGGTCGAGGCGCTGGTCATCAAAGACGGCAAGGCGGAGTTTGAGACGGTTCCCGAAGCCACTCCCGAGCAGGCAACGACAGATCAGACCGTCCGCCTCGTGCTGGATGCTGAAGGAAGCGCTAGCGGAACCGTTGCCCTCTCCGGCAACGGCGACTACGAGCTCGCTCTGCGGGCGAATCTGATCGTGAAAAGCCCCGACGAGACGAAAAAATACACTGAAGCACTGCTGGGAATCATTGGGGTCAACCCAAAAGTGGAGAGCTACCGTCTCTCGGAGCCGAGTAATCGCGACCTGCCTCTGACACTCTCGGCGAACACACGCTTCCCCACCTGGGCGAATGTGAGTGGCGAGCTTCTGCTTTTTAAGGCCCGCCCCGACCAGGCGAGCTCCCCCTTCGCCTCGCCGTTCACCGAAGACAGCCGCCTCTATCCGATCTACCAACCCGAGCCACGCCTGATGCGCTCGACACTGGAAGTCACGATCCCCGAGGGCTATAGCTATTTGTACGTTCCCAAGTCCAGCGCGGGGCAGAGCCGCTTGGGGAGTTTCACGCGAACCGTCCAGCAAGAGGGCCGCAAACTGACAATATTGATTGAAGTGCGAGACCAGCGTGTCACCGCTCCGCCCAGCGAGTACGCGCAGCTCCGTCAGTACATAGACCGCTATTTACGCATGTACAGTGAGTCCGTCATTGCCAAGAAAGACTGAACCCACCGGCGCCTTCTGGGAATCCTGCTGGCAATTGCCGCCTGATCTTTTTAGGGTCAGGTGATAAAATAGCTGCTATATGTTTGCTCGGCTCCGTGAGGACGTCGCCACAATTTTTGAGAAAGACCCCGCCGCACGAAATCTGCTGGAGGTATTTACCTACGCGGGGCTGTGGGCCGTTCTCTACCACCGGCTGGCGCATCGGCTCTGGCTCCTGAAATGGAAGACTCTGGCGCGCTGGGTTTCCCAATGGTCGCGCTTCATGACAGGGATTGAGATTCATCCGGGCGCGACTATCGGGCGGCGCTTTTTCATAGATCATGGGATGGGTGTGGTGATTGGGGAGACGGCGGTGATTGGCGACGATGTTTTGATGTACCATAATGTCACTCTTGGGGGAACCAGTCTGGAGAAAACAAAACGTCACCCTACCATTGAAGACGGCGTACTAATTGGGATGGGGGCCAAGATTTTGGGTAATATCACTGTGGGTGCAAGAGCCCGCATCGGCGCCAATGCCGTCGTGATTCGCGATGTCCCCCCCGACTCGACGGCGGTAGGAATCCCGGCACGTATTGTCGGTCAGTCCATCATGTCTCCGTCGTCGTCCGTGATGGATGCCAGCCTCAACGCACCGGACCCCAATGCGGAAGCCCTTCGTTTACTCCGCGAAGACATGCAGTTACTAGGTCAGCGCCTGAGCACACTCGAAAACAAAAAAGAGCCCGAAACTAAGATCCCTTTCCCCACGTCTAACTCTCAGTAACCCCAAATAACTCTAAGATAAAATCAGAATGACTAGCGCAGAAACGACATTAGATGCAGTAGAAACTGTAGCCGACGCTCCACGACGTTCCCGTGGCTTTATAATTGGCATGACAGCGGCTCTTTTAGGCCTTGGGGGTACAGCTAGCTTTGTTGGTCTGTCTTACTCCCGCACCCTGCCTGATAGTACGAAGATTGCGCCGGGGGTCTCCGTGGGAACGGTTCCCGTGGGCGGGCTCACCCGTGAGGAAGCTCTGGAAAAGACTCGCTCTTGGGCACGTGAGCGCCTAACAGATGCGATCACGCTCGTTGCTCCCGTCACGGAGAAAAAGTGGGCAGTGACAACTGGAGAGCTCGGTGGGCGTTTTGACTTAGACACGGCGCTGGACGCGGCCTGGCAAATCGGCAAAGACGATAACTTCTTTGAGCGGCTTTACCACGGCAACAAAGAGCGTGATTTGGTCATCACGCCGGACTTCAAGCTGGATACGACAAAGCTAGATGCCCACTTGGCCAAAATCGCCAAAGCCGTCCGCAAGCCCGCTAAGAATGCTACCGCAAAAATGGATGCCAAAGGCGCTCTAGTACTGGCGGAGCGGGAACAAAAAGGAATCGAGCTCAACCTAGAGGCGACCAAAGCAGCACTCCTGAAGAACGGGATGGGGGCGCTCGCCGATGGAGAGAAGGCGGAGCTTATCGTCAAGGAAGAGGAGCCCAAAGTCACTGGGGACGACCTAGGGAAGATGGGAAGCCTCCTCGCTGCCTTCACCACGGACTACGGCGGCTCCCCGGGGAACCGAAAGGCCAATGTGGGTCTTGCTGCCTCGAAGATCAATGGGACACTTCTGGGGCCAGGGGAGATTTTCTCCTACAACGGCTGTGTCGGGCCACGTGAGACGGAGCTGGGCTGGAAAATGGCACACCAGTACCAAGATGGCCTCGTGGTTGATGGCGTCGGGGGGGGGGTATGCCAAGTCTCCACCACACTCTACAACACGGTTCTCCTGGCGGACCTGAAGATCGTCGCGCGCTCGAATCACTCTATGCCCGTGGCCTATGTCCGCCCAGGCCGCGATGCAACAGTCGCCTACGATTCCACGGATTTTAAGTTCCAGAACTCCACGGACGGTCCTATTTTTGTGGGAGCGAAAGCCAATGGCGAAACCCTCACGTTTCGCATCTACGGAACCAAGCCCCCTGAGCGCAAGGTGCTCTCCATCTACACCGGCGAGCGGCGCTACAACGCCTCAGGGGGATCCTCGGTGACTAGCTACCGCAAAGTCCAGCTCCCCGACGGCACCACCAAGACCGAAAAGATTGATGATTCGTCGTACCGTGCCCCCGCCACGCCACGCCGTTGATTGAGTTGATTGAATGGGTTGGAAAGATACACAGATGAAACACGTGCGCTCTCTTGCTTTTGTAGCCCTAGGGTTGGTTCTCGGCCAGGTTCCCACCGTACATGCCCAGTTTGATAAGACTATTAAAGGCACGCTGATCTTGCTAGCGGTGGATCGCTATGGCAAAGATATCAATAAGTTCGTCAACGATGTGACACGCACTCAGGATATCGGTGATGAAGCCGTCACCCGTGTCGTCCCGATTTTGACGGTCGGCAATGGCACTTATGCGGGTGCTGCCCAGGTTAATGGCCCGCGCCGTTTAGTGGACACCGTGAAAGCCGTTGCGCAGATGGAGGGCGAGAAGCGCATCATCCAGCCCACGGTTCGCGTCCGTGGCCTGATCCCGGTGTCGGATCGCGCCGTCAAGAGCCTGGAGTCCCTCAAGCGCGTCCCCGGCGTCGGTGTCACCGCCACGCTGGAAGTGAAGCTGTAGCCCCCTAACCCCCGCCGGGCGGGGGGACAACAAGGTTTAGGGACGTGAGAATCTTGTTGAGAGCGGCGGGGAGCCGGTGTAGGACTTCGTGGTTGGTGAGGCGGACGATACGAAACCCACAAGCCTGTAGGTACGCATCACGCTCAGTATCTTTCTCTCTCTGAAATTCTTCATCATGATAGCTACCATCCACTTCGATAATCAGCCGATGCTCAGCGCAGTAGAAGTCAAAGATGTAGGTTTCGTAGCTGTGCTGGCGACGAAATCGCAGCCCACCCAGCCGTCTTCCCCGCAGCACCTCCCAAAGCGCCGCCTCAGCCTCCGTTGGCACATTGCGATTCTCTCTCGCCCAGTCATGAATTTCGGGCGAAGCGCCCCGCCAGTATTTAGGTTTTCGTTCCATCGCCCCTATAACGGCTGGCAACCACTCAATCTTACAGAATCACCAAAAAAAATCCCAAAAACCTTATTGTCCCCCCGCCGGGCGGGGGTTAGGGGGTAGGATGACCTTCGAAGAACTCGCCTCCAAAGAGTGGCTTCTGACCAATGGCATCGGTGGCTTCGCCTCAGGCACGCTCGCCGGATGCGCCACGCGCCGCTACCATAGCCTGCTCACCGTCGCGCTCGATCCACCCTCGGGTCGCCGAATGTCGCTGCTCGGTGGCCTCGATGAAACCGTGATCATTGACGGCACCGAGTACCCGCTCGCGACACACGTCTACGAAGACGGAACCGTCTTCCCCGATGGCTGGGAGCGCCACGCTAGCTTTGACAGGGGATACTTCGGGCCACACTGGCAGTATCGGCTACCCATTCCATCGCCTTTTGACGGACGTATCGCCCGAGTACCAGGGACGTATATTCGTAAGACGATTCGGTTTTATCCTGGCAAGAATGCGATCTGTTTCGAATGGCACCAGCTACCAAAAGGCGCAAGTGTACGAATCGCCCCCCTGATTTGCTGGAAGGATTATCATAGCGACATGCAGCGCTGGGAAGGCTTCCCCTTTCGGAGCGAGCCCTTTGAGAACGGCTGGCTCGTTCAGGCCACTCCAGATGCACCGGAGCTTCGATTTTACTGTCCATATGGGATTTGGGAACCTGCGGGCTGGTGGAACGACAGACTATTCCATCCGCACGAGGCGGAGCGCGGCTTCTCAGCAACGGAGAGCCTGTACTGTCCGGCGACGCTCACTATGGAATATAAACGGCTGATGCAGCCCTATTTAGTCGCCTCGATTGAGCCTGAACGCCCCGCCAAGCGTGATCTCCGCGATTCGGATGAGCCTAAGCCATCCCTGGAGCTTATTAAGAAGCGCAAGACCCTCGAAGGAAACCAACAGTGGCGCGAGGAGCGAGCCGCCGCAGAGTTCGTCGTTCATGCTCCCAATGGTCGAAGAACGATTCTCGCAGGCTATCCGTGGTTTACCGACTGGGGCCGCGATACGTTTATCTCGCTTCCAGGGCTCTGCCTGACGACGGGGCAGGCTGAAACAGCCCGACAAATTATCCGTGACTTTGTGCCGTGGGTGCGCGATGGCCGCATTCCCAATCGCTTCCCGGACAACAACGACGTGCCTGCCTACAACAACGTGGATGGGACACTGTGGTTCGTGCGCTGTATCGGGCTGTGCGGGCTGACCGAGGAGCTGAAAGAAACGCTGGACGAGATAATTTCAGCGCATCTCGACGGCACGGCTGGCGATGGGATTTTCTGTGATTCTGATGGATTGCTGCGGTGCGGCGACGATCACACGAATCTCACCTGGATGGACGCGAAAGTGGACGGGGTGGCGATTACGCCGCGTTTTGATCGCCCCGTAGAAGTGCAGGCGCTCTGGATCAACGCGCTGCATGTGGCGGGCGAGACGGAGCTTGCCGAGAAAGCCCAGCACGCCTTTCTGGCGCGTTTTGTACGTGCCGACGGCCTCGGGCTCTATGACTGCCTGCTCCCCGATGGCACGCCAGATTTCTCGATTCGGCCCAATCAGGTGATCGCGGCGGCGCTTCTGGATTTAGGAGATGTCGTAAACCGTGCCGTACTTTCCGTTGCCACCGAGCACTTGCTCACGCCGTATGGCCTGCGGACGCTCTCGCCCACCGACGCACGCTTTGCGCCGCGCTACGAAGGCGGCCCGCACCAGCGCGATAGTGTCTACCATCAAGGAACCGTCTGGCCGTGGCTGATCGGGAGCTTCTGCGACCTGTACCGTAAAATCCACGGAGAGAGCGCCGATGTCGGGCCGTTTCTGGAAGCACTCCAGAAACACCTCACCGATGACTACGGCCTCGGGGGAATCGCGGAAGTGTTTGATGGCGCGGCCCCGCACCGCCCCAACGGCTGCCCGTGGCAAGCCTGGAGCCTGGCGGAGGTGCTGCGGGCGAAAGCCCCCTAACCCCCGTCCGACGGGGGCTAGGGGATGGGCGGTAGCTACCGCGCTGCGTAAAGCTCGGCGACTTTGTCCCAGTTGACCACGCCCCAGATCGCCTCCAGATACTTCGGGCGGGCGTTGCGGTAGTCAATGTAGTAGGCATGCTCCCACACATCAATTCCCAGGATCGGGGTGCCCGTGCAACCGGCTACGGCGCTGCCCATGAGCGGGGTGTCCTGGTTGGCGGTGGAGACTACGGAGAGCTTGCCGTCGCCGTCGGTGACGAGCCAGGCCCAGCCGGAGCCGAAACGGGTTGCACCGGCCTTGTTGACCGCCTCTTTCAGGGCATCCAGTGAGCCAAAAGTCGCCGTGATGGCCTCAGCGAGTGCGCCCGTGGGAGCCGCCGCGCCGCCGGGAGTGAGGAGCTCCCAAAAGAGCGAGTGGTTCACGTGGCCGCCCGCATTGTTACGAACCGCACCTCGAATTCCCTCGGGCACTGCGGAAAGATTCGTGATGAGCGACTCCGCGCTCCAGTCGGCGACCTCGGTATCTTTGATCGCATTATTCAAGTTCGTGACATAGGCAGCGTGGTGCTTATCATGATGAAACTCCATGGTCTCCTGGGAGATCACGGGAGCAAGCGCATCATAGGCGTAGGGCAGTGCGGGCAGTTCAATAGACATAATTGTTTTCCTTTCAATACCCATTCCCTCGCAAGGCGGGGGCCAGGGGGTAGGTACAAAAAAATATACCCCAATTGGCAACAGAAGTTCGCGCTTTTTCGTTAAGCTATCGTCTATGTGTGTGATGACGGAAATCGAGCTGCTAAATCGAGCCCAGAATGGAGACGCCGAGGCGTTCGCACAGCTCTGTGAAGCGCACCGAGGCCGGATCTGGCGCACGGTCTCCAGCGTCGTTCGCCGCAAAGCGGATGCGGAGGATCTGGCGCAAGAGACAGTGATCAAGGCGTGGCAGGCAATGGGAAGCTACCGGGGAGAGGCATCGCTGGGCTCGTGGCTGACACGGATTGCACTGAACACGGCACATGATCATCAGAAATCGGCGTGGATGCGGCGGGTGCAGTTCTGGAAAGACGACCGCCCCGATGAGCCCGATGGAGCCTTGCCGATCCCTGAGCAAGCCGAACGCCAGGAGCAGCAGCGCCGAGTGCGCACCGCCGTCGCCCGTTTGGGAGAAAAAGAGAGAACACCGATCCACTTGATCTACTTCGAGGAGTACAGCATCGCCGAGATTGCGCGTCTTGAAGGGGTGCCAGAGAGCACCATTCGCAGTCGGGTTAAAGTGGGGCTGAAGCGGCTCTCTGGAGCCCTTTGCGAGAAAGAGATAGACAGTTGCCCCCCTCTTCAAATCGGAGAGGGGGCGTAAAAGGAGGACGTATGGAGATCGAAGAAAAACTCAAAGATGCCGCAGACTGGCGTCCGGGTTCTGAAATGCCCCTCGGACTGGAGCGGCGTGCCCTGGCCGGACGAGCGCGTCCGCCGCTGCGCCCCATCGGAATTGCGCGGCCCCGGAGTGTCTTATTCGCCACGGCAATGGCAGGGGCTGCCTGTATGCTGATCGTCGCACGGGTTGACAAGCTATTTCCTGAGGCAGAACCAACAATAAAACCGCACGTCGAACAGAAAATACAGCCAATGCCTAAGAAAACGAACAAACCGTCGGGGCTATTGCCGACAGGGGAAAAGACAATACCAGAAAAATCGGTGCAAGAGCCGAAGCATTTCGAGGAATCGTCAAGGCATTTTAAAGAAATACCGAGGAAAAAACAAGAATCTCCTCTCTTGCAGCGCTTTCCTGTGGCGGTGGAGACTCCCGGCGACTCGGTGGGTACGGGTAGCCGCGTTGCCGTCGAAGCGCCACTCTACACACCGGCCTACTATGCCCAGCCTTCCGCTGATGGGGAAAGCGTCCAGTACATGCCCGTGACGGTCGCTCTCGAAGACCCCGATGTTATCTATTCCGAATCTCAACAGGAGAACTAAACAATGAAACAACCACTTCTTTCTTTTTTGGCGCTTACCGTTGCCGTTCCCGCACTTGCTCAGGACACTGTCACCACGACCGGACAGGGAGCAGCACGTGGTACGGCGCGGGCTCAGAGTGCCACGACTAATGAGCCAGACTGGTTTAGCAAGACCATCAATATTGACTTCAAGAACGCAACTCTCGAAGATGCAATTAAGAAAATTTTGGAGGCGGCAAAAGTTAAGTTTGAGAAAATTGATGATCAGACCAAAGGCAACAAGAGCAAGCTTAGCCTAAAAATAGACGATGTTAATGCACGGGATGCGATGGCATCCATTAGCAGACTCTACGGTGCACAAGCCTTTATCCTTAACGAGGACGGCAAAACAACCGTCGAGCTTCGCAAGCGCACCACTGAGCCCACGGTACGTACCCTCGGTAGCAGCTTCGCCCCCTTCCCTAATTTTGGCGCAACGGGATTCGGCCCCGGTAGTGCCTATGTGCTAGGAACTCCGGAGCGCTACAAAGACCTCCCGACAACGAAGCTCGATATAGAGATAAAAGACGGAACGGCGCTGGATATCATCAAGCAGATCTGCGAGAAAGCGGGTCTAGAGTACGAAATTGAGGATGGCCTCAAAAGTAATGTGCAGGTCAAAATTACAATGAAGGGAATCTCCGTTGGAAATGCTCTGGACAATGCCGCGGGCTGGCTTGACTGCGGCTGGAAGGCCGAGAAAAAAGGCGACAAGATCAAGATCGCCTTCAGTAAGAAGCACCCTGGCCCTGGCTTTAACTTCCGGATGGGGACGGGTCGAACGGGGCAGGTTTTCAGTACTGCGGCTCCTAGCGTGCCCTTCTTAAATGATCTTCCCATCGTTGGAAACCTCTTTCGCTCGGCCACGCTTCCAAGCAAGCGAGTCTCCTTAGACAAGAAAAACACCGATGTGCGGGAGTGCTTCAAGGAGATCCTAAAAGATGCGGATCTGAGCTACGCTCTCGCCGATGATCTTCCCACGGATGCCAAGTCGTTCACCTTCTCCAATGTTCCGCTCTCCACGGCGCTTGACATGATCTGTGAGAGTATCGAGGTGGGCTGGGTTTCTGAGAGCGGCCCCGATGGCAAGCCGGTGATTCGGATTGGCAAGCGCTACAAAGGCCGTAGCACAACCCGCTCCAGCAGCAATCTCTCGTCGTCCACGACACCACGCCCACGGCGCATTCCGATAGATTTCTTGCTACAATAGCGCGTGACCGAGCTAGAGGTTTTGCAGCAGGAGATTCGTGCCTGCAATAAATGCGTTGGGGGTGGGTTTCTGACCGAAGCCCGCCCTCTCGTTTTGGGTCAGCCGGGCGCGAGTATCTTTCTCATCGGACAGGCTCCCTCCCGCACAGACCATGAGTCGGGTAGATTCTACGAAGGCCCAGCGGGTCGCAAGCTCCGTGGCTGGTTTTTGGAGGCAGGCTTCGACGAATCCGACTTTGGGACGCGCATCTACGCCGCCGCGATCACCAAGTGCTTTCCTGGGCGGAATCCCGGCAGCTCGAAAGACCGGGTGCCCTCGCCCGCTGAGCAAAAGCTCTGCCGAAGCTGGCTCGATGCCGAGCTAGAGACAATCCAGCCGCGTGCCGTGGTGCTCTTTGGCGGGCTTGCCATCAAGACATTTCTCTCTAAAGCCCCCCTCGAAGAGCTGATTGGGCAGGTGTTCACAAAAGACGACGGGCGGATTTACTTGCCGCTCCCCCACTCGTCCGGGGCGAGCACCTGGTTAAATTCGGCGTATAATCAGACGCTGCTGGCCCAAGCGCTCGTGCAGCTCAGAAAGCTACAAAATGCCCTCTAATCTCTGGCGCGAGCGTGCACAAGCCACCACCGACTACTGCCTTAAGAGCTTCTGGGACGAGCAGGCAAAGAAATTCCGCCCCGCGACTCCGACCGATCCCCGTGCCCTTCCCTGGGAGTTCATGTGGGGCAATGGTGTCGCCTTCTCCATGCTGGTGGGCGCGGGTGATAAAGCGCGAATGGCGACGTTCTTCGAGGGCCAGCAGGGCTACTGGGACACCCGCGCGCTGATTCCAGGCTACGATGCCTATCTCTCATCTCCTGGCAACTCCGATAAATACTACGATGACAATGCCTGGATGGTGCTCACGTTTATCGAGGCCTACGAGAAAACCGGGGAGAAAAAATACCTACTTCGTGCCACTGAGGCACTGCGCTTTGTTCTCTCCGGCTGGGACGGAAAACTCGGCGGTGGCATCTACTGGCGTGAGGATCTCAAGAGCAAGAACACCTGTTCGAATGGGCCAAGTGCGATGGCGGCACTGGCTGTCGCGCGGCACCTTAATCCTCGCTACTACATTGCCTGGGCGCAGCGTATCACCGACTGGGCAAACGGTCGTTTACAAGATGCAGACGGCTTATTCTTCGATAATTGTGATTTAGGTGGCAAAATCGAGCGTACAAAGTGGACCTACAACGCTGCGCTCATGCTTCGCACAAACCTTAGTTTGTGGAAAGTCACCGGCGAGAAGCACTATCTTATCGAAGCGAATCGGATCGCTGTCGCGAGTGAAAAAGTGTTTGTGGAGCCGAGCACTCAAGCCTTCCGCGATGAAGCCAACTTCTCGCACTTATTGGTGGAGGCCTTTCTGGAGCTGTACCAGGAAACAAAAGCTCCCTACCTCCGTGCCCGCGCTGAGGCGTGTGGCAACTTCACCTGGACACACTTGCGAGACTCTGATGGCGGCCACTGGACAAAATGGCGAATGGAGAAAGATCGCAAGCAAATGCGAAAAACGCTCATGGACAATGCGTCTGTGGCCCGACTCTACTGGTTGCTAGCGCAATAAACGCCAGCAGCGGCACGGTGACATGTTTATCCCGGCGGCGCAAGAGCACGATATGGCGCTCCGGGAGCGGGACTCCAGTGAGTGTGAGGGCTACCAGCCGCCCCGCCGCCACTTCAGAAGCCACCGCGACACGCGGAAGCAACGAGATTCCTAGCCCTGCCTCGACCATACGCTTGATCGCCTCGACCGAGTCTAGCTCCATGGTCACACTCGCCGCCACGCCCGCGTCTGCAAGGACGTGTTCGGCGTAGGTACGTAAGTTAGTCCCCTCCGCCATGGCGAGAAGTGGCTCGCCGGCAAGCTCGGAGACAGTGGCACTGGGCTGTACAGCAAGTGCATGTCCAGGTGGCACTGTAAGCACCGTCTCGTAAGCGCCCAGCGATTCAGACAGCAATGCTCCCTCTAACTGCGTCGGCTCGCCCTCCGTCGTCGCCAGCCCGATGTCCACCGCGCCGCTCTGCACCAGCTCCCGTACCCGCGCTGAGAGCCCCGTACGGAGCGATAGCTCGATCCCCGGATGCGCCTGCCGAAAGCGCGTGAGCAGGGGTGGCAGGAAATAGGTCGCTAGCGTACTGGCTGCCGCGATCGTTATGCGCCCACCACGCCCCTCGGCCACCTCCGCCAGCGCGTTTTTCGCCTCGACTGTCAAGCGCAAAATCGGCTGAACAAACCCCAGGAGTAGCTCCCCCGCCGCCGTCACTTTGACACTCTTGCCCAGCCGGTCAAAAAGCCGCACACCCAGCTCGCCCTCCAGCGCCGCAATCTGCCGCGTCACGGCGGGCTGCGTCAAACATAATTCCTCGGCGGCTCGCGTAAAGCTCGCCCGCCGCGCCACGGTCACAAACGCCTCCAGTTGTCGCAATTCCATGTTTATTTCGCATTCATTCTATGAAATCAATTCATTGGAAGCATAACATAACACCAGGTACAATACAACCAAACCAATTTGTCCCCCCGCTGGGCGGGGGTTTAGGGGGTTGTTTTCATGTTTGATGTGATTCGTGAGTTCACCTACGCTGGAGGAAAAACCGGCAAGTATTGTTCGCTGCCCGAGTTAGAGAAAATGGGGATCGGTCCTGTGTCAAAGCTGCCCGTCTCCATTCGTATCGTGCTGGAGTCTGTGCTGCGTAACTGCGATGGTGTCCGGGTTGCTGATCAGGATGTTAAGAACCTGGCGAACTGGGCCGCCAATGAGGAGCGCACGGCGGAGATTCCCTTTGTCGTTGCTCGCGTCGTGCTGCAAGACTTTACCGGCGTGCCGCTTCTGGTTGACTTAGCGGCGATGCGCGATGCCGCCGCAAAGCTGGGTAAGAACCCGAAGATCATCGAGCCGCTGGTGCCGGTTGACTTGGTTGTGGATCACTCCATTCAAGTTGATGTCAGCGAGAGCGCGGACGCACTTCAGAAGAACATGGAGATTGAGTTCGCGCGCAACGAGCAACGCTATCAGTTTCTGAAGTGGGGTATGCAGGCATTTGATACGTTTAGCGTCGTGCCGCCGGGCATCGGGATCGTGCACCAGGTGAACTTGGAGTATCTCGCCAAGGGTGTTCTGGTGGATGGTGAGGGCATCTTCTACCCAGACACGCTGGTCGGGACAGACTCCCACACCACCATGATCAACGGGCTGGGCATTGTGGGCTGGGGTGTTGGTGGGATCGAGGCCGAGGCGGGAATGCTGGGGCAGCCGGTCTACTTCCTCACGCCCGATGTGGTCGGCGTTACTCTCACTGGTGCACTCACGCCGGGCGTCACGGCGACGGACTTAGTCCTGACGCTCACCGAGATGTTGCGTGCGGCCAAAGTGGTCGGCAAGTTTGTGGAGTTCCACGGCGAGGGCGCGGCCTCTCTCAGCCTGACCGACCGTGCGACAATCGCGAACATGGCCCCTGAGTACGGCGCGACCATGGGCTTCTTCCCTGCCGACGAGGAGTCTTGCCGCTACTTAACGAACACGGGCCGTACGCAAGACCAAGTGGATGCGTTCCGCCAGTACTTCAAGGCGCAGGGCCTGTTTGGTATGCCCGCTGCTGGAGAGCTTGCCTACAGCCAGCTGCTCACGCTTGATCTCTCCACGGTTGTGCCGAGCGTCGCCGGGCCGAAGCGTCCCCAGGACCGTATCGCGCTCACCGATGTGAAAGAGAAGTTCGAGGACTTGCTCGCCGAGCAGCCCAAGCGCTTTGCGATTCTCCCGATGGCCCCCCCCGCCCCCGCAAGCGGGGGAGCTAGAAATCTGGCGGATGAGTCGCTCTCCAACGGCGATGTGGTGATCGCGGCCATCACAAGCTGCACCAACACAAGCAACCCGAGTGTCATGCTCGCCGCGGGCTTAGTTGCCAAGAAGGCTGTCGAGAAGGGCCTGACCGTTCGCGAGACCGTCAAAACCAGCCTTGGGCCAGGTTCTCGCGTCGTGACGGACTACTTAGAAAAAACAGGCCTCCAGAGCTACCTGGACACGCTGGGCTTCCAGACCGTCGGCTATGGTTGCACGACCTGTATCGGGAACTCTGGCCCGCTGGATGCCTCAATCGAGAAAACCGTGGTCGAGAACAATCTCACCGTCGCCGCCGTGCTCTCGGGGAACCGCAACTTCGAGGCGCGCGTTCATCAAAACGTGAAAGCCAACTTCCTGATGTCCCCGCCGCTGGTCGTCGCCTACGCACTTGCTGGTTCCGTCACAATTGATCTGACAACTGAAGCGCTGGGCACAGGCAGTGATGGCAATCCGGTCTATCTGAAAGACATCTGGCCGACTCCGCAAGAAGTGGCCGCGCTGATCGGTAGCGCCGAGGACCCGGCGGTCTTCCAGAAGCTCTACGCGGGCTTTGCGGAGCAGAACCCGCTCTGGCAGGAGATTAGCTCCAGCACCGGCGATCTCTACGCCTGGGACGACAACTCGACCTACATCCAACACCCACCGTACTTCGAGAACTTCGGCCCGGATGCCGGGATCGCCGCTGATGTACTCGGGGCTAAGCCTCTCGCCATTCTGGGCGACTCGGTGACAACGGATCATATCTCCCCCGCCGGGGCGATCAAGGCCAGCTCGCCCGCCGGTCGCTACTTGGTGGAGCACGGCGTCGAGGCGACAGACTTCAATAGCTACGGCTCGCGCCGGGGCAACGATAGAGTAATGGTGCGCGGGACGTTCGCCAATGTCCGCATTAAAAACCTCATGGTGCCAGGCGTCGAGGGCGGTGTCACCAAGATCAATGGTATGGGCGAGCCCGTGGCGATCTACGATGCGGCGATGGAGTACAAGGCTGCGGGCGTGCCACTGGTGATTCTGGCGGGCCAGGAGTACGGCACGGGCTCCAGCCGCGACTGGGCGGCCAAGGGCACGGCGCTCCAGGGCGTGAAGGCGGTGATCGCGCAGAGCTTCGAGCGCATCCACCGCAGCAACCTGGTGGGAATGGGCGTCCTCCCCTGCCAGTTCCCCGAGGGTGTCAGCGCCACAACGCTCGGCCTCACGGGCACGGAGACGTTTGACCTGACGGGCGTAGCAAACGGCATCACGCCGCGCATGGGCCTCACGCTGACCATCACCAAGGCCGACGGCAGCACCACCCCCCAGCCGGTCATCCTGCGAATAGACACCCCGATTGAGGTGGAATACTACCTCCACGGCGGGATTCTCCCGTACGTGCTACGGCAACTCGTCGCACGGGCGTAACATTCGGGCGGGTAAACCGGCCCGCCGGGCACCCTCTGGGTGGCGGCAAGACCCATGAATGGGCCTGTAACAAGATGAGCAGGAGGAACTTCCTCCTGCTCGTTTTCCGTGTTTGTTCTCCCCGCACGGCTGCGGCTTTGTGGCCTTTGCCCGACATCCAAAGATGCCTGGTGTTTACAACGGGTCTTGCAGATCACATCCCGCCTCTGCTGGTATTAAACTAGCAGGCGCTACTTCTTTATCCCTTGGCCAAAGTGAAGTAGGCTTGAGATTGCTCACAAGCAGAAAAAGTATATCTGAATATGCGTAGCGGTATAATTTCCTCATGACCATCACGCTCGACAAACCGACACAGCGCCGTTTGGAGGCCCTCGCGAAGAAGCAGGGCCGACCGACCGATGATTTCCGACGGACTCCCGGAGAGCTTCTGGAAGCGTAAGGCGGAGCTGGATGCGCGGGCCGATAAAGCTATTCTTACGCCCGTCGAGTACGTGGAGCGCCTAAGTCTTCTCTCGCAGATCGAGCGGTGGCAAGTGACGTGCCTGGAGGCGGTGGTGGAGCTGGCACAACTTCGGGAAGAAACGCCTGCCGTTGTGATGCAGAAGCTAGGAATCCTCCCCGTCTGACCCAAAGTGCGTGTCTCCCACTACGATTACGATGTGCGCTTCTGCCCCGGCACGAGCTACAAAATGGCCAGTGAGGAGACTATCGGGCGCTTCGCGATCCGCCCACAGAACGTGGGCGTCATAAGGCGTGCCGCCAAAAAGTCGCTCCGCGACTGCCGAGTTCACGTGGGTTTCCCAATCGCGGAGCGATTTCCTAGCCAACGGCTTCTTGACGCCCACGTTCTGTGGGCGGATAAAACAGCGGCAGACACTACTTCGAGAATCGCCAGTCGTCGTGGTCGGTGTAGGCGAAGGTTTCTTCGATCAAGGCGAAAAGTGGTAGGTCGCTGGCCTTGAGCTGATCGTGGCTCCGGGGCGTGGGAGCGCCTGCCTTGGTGGTCTATGCCTGGCAGCAAGTCATGCCAGGCATCCTCTGGCCCCTCTCTGCTTTCTGGGCAAGGGCGGACGTGGCGACGAGAGTAAGGGCCGAAAGTGCGGTAAATGCGATTCGGTTCATATGACGATACTTCGTCACAAAAGACGAGGGCGACTTCGTGCTTACATCTTCCCGAATCGCCAGCGGTAGAAGACATTGACCGAGACCGGCGCACTGCCATAAGACGTCTTGAGCGTCGACGGATAGGAGTAGAAGTCCAGCGATGCACCGATGCCCTGCTGACCCTGCTCATTTTGTTTGAGGTTATGGACGCCGCCGACAGAGAGCTTCTGAACGCGGTAGATTCCCGCAGGCACCCCGACCAGCTCGTCTTTCTGCGTGTTATCCAGACGGGCAAAGTAGGTCTGCCGTCCATGGGTGTAGGCCGTCTCCGCGAGAAGTGCCGTGGTCTTCGCGCCGGGTTTGATGTTCTGGCCAACTGCAATCATCGAGGCGAGGTTGTCTCCGTTCTCGAAGGCACGGTTGTGCATTGCAGAGACTGTCAGTCGGTGCTGGTTGATGCCCGGCTCCAGTGTCTCTGGGGATTTCAGGAAGCCATACGAGGCTTGGAAACTCAGGTCTTTCGTCGGGTTAACACTCACCCGACCTGCGTAGGAGTTGAGGTGAATCGGGTCAATGTTGTAGCGGTTCTCGTTAGGCTCGCGGCCATTGAACACCGAGCCTTCCAGCTTCCACTTGTCAGCGATAGTAATGCCCGCTGTCGCGACGCCGTAGGTAATGTGGGTTCCGTCGAGCCAGTGGTGTGAGATGGGAGCACTCGGGTTATCCCAGGCCGAGGGCCGGTGCGGAAACGCCGCCGGGCCGATGGCAGGCTCACCCGCAGGAGCGAGATAGACAAATCCGCGTGTGTTTCCGCCAAGTGGAGTACTATACGTCGCGGCGAGCTCCATGATGAGATCGTGTGGGTGTTGTCGGTCTTTAAGCGGCTGGCCGTTGTTGGTCTCGCCGGTCTGGAAGAGGTTCGGGTAGCCGTTCTTTCCATTGGTGAGGGCATCCAGCGAGAACATCCCACGCAGGCCCAGAATCCGGTTCTGCTCATCGCGCTTCTGTCCCATGAGCATGAACTGACTCGCGCTATACGCCTGGCTCTCGCCGCGCTTGCCGCCCGCATCGGTGAAGGCGGCAACGGCGGTTCCCATCTGCATGATTTGCCAGGGGCCGCGCTCACTCATCTTTCCGTACATCGGGCTGGACTCCGGGAGCCAGGTCGTCCCTGAGCCTTCGCGGCTCATGCTCCACGGGCCGAACGTCCCCTGCATCGCCATCTCCATAGCCTGCTCAAAGAGCATCTCTGGCGTGACGCCCTCATCGTACTTACCGTTGCCTGCCTTGATTCCCGCCAGGCAGGTCTTGCAGACTCCCTTCTTCTCAAAGAGGTTCGCACCGCAGCCGCAGTTTCCCTCGACCGCGCACTCGTCGCAGCCACCCTTCATGCAGCAGGAGTAGCGCCCTTCTTCGGCGAGAATCTTCTTTGCTGCCAGCATTGCCACCTCGTAGGCTTTGGTGTCGCCCTTTTTCTTAGCCGCGAGCGCTTGCTTCAAGAAGGGGGCAGCTTTTGTTGGGCCGCGCTTACCTCCCTTAGGGGGATGTGCTAGGGCAGGGCCGACAAGTGCTAGTGCCATCAACAAGAGAAAGACCCTTCTCACTTCGCGCCTCCGATACTCAGCACAAAGGGAATGGTGATGACTTTCCCGCCGCGTTGGAACTGTCCCCACGCTTTGTAGATCCCGGGTTTGGGGAAGCGGGCGTTGAAGGCGACGTTTCCTTGTTTCGATGCCGCCAGACCTGCCTCATCTTCTGCTGGGTGACTATGTACGACCGTCTGACCGTCTTGGTGAATGATCATCAGGTGCCCAAATGCCCCCAGATACGGCTCCAGATCGGTAATCGGCTTGCCTGTGGCATCATCTGTTAGCTTGAACGTCAGCACCGTGCTACGGCCCACCGGAATCGGCGCGACGGCTTTTAGATTGGCCGTGATGCCCTCCACCGTGTTCTTGGTTCCTGCCGGAACGAGCGGGGTTGCCTTCGGCACTGCCCCACTCACTTTGAGAGTCGTTCCTAGAATCTGGGAGCCTGCGCCTTTTGGGGCGACATCGGCGTAGATTCGATAGGTGCCGCCCGTGGGAAACACTTGGGAGATCGTGAAACTGCCATCGGGCTGGGGCACGGGGTGCTCGTGGGCGAACCAGGAAAGATCGCTACTTGCCATCAGCAAGTGAAAGACCTTGGTGTGAGCGATATCGAAGTCTTTCACAACTGTCTTGGTCTTTGTGTCCCGAATCGTGAAGCGCAGCTCGACAGGTTTTCTCGCACCGGCAGCACCAAGGCTCTTGACCTCGACGAAGTAGGGTTTGGGCGCGGGTTTCTTGCCGCTACGCGCTTCGGCATCCTGGACATCCACTAGAAAGCTCGCCATGATGGGCTTGGTCGCGCCGGGGGGAGTCAGGCTCAGTGCTATCTGGTACTGGCCGCCGTGAGGGAAGAAGCACTCCAGGCCGTAATCCCCGGGAACACCTTCCGTGTGGACTTTGGGACTCTGCGCGGGCATCCCGGCCATCTCTGGCATGGTGATGATAGCGCGGGTCTGGACACGGACCACGCCTGTTGCACCAGAGACCGGGTCGATCTTACTGGTATCGGTGAGCCTAAACTCGATATCAACCTGCTCGCCAGCAAACACCCCTTCGGGGGGCAAGCGTAGTGAGATGGCGTATTTACCAACCGTTTTCTGAAGCGTAGCGGGCGCAGTGGCCTGGGCGTAGACGGCTTGAGGGAAGACAAAAAGCGTTGTAAGAGCCACCAATGGCAGGGCCGCCCGTATAAATTTCCGAGTAAACATTTCCAAATTCTCCTGTTTCACAGTGCCTCAGTAGCTAAGAAGTTAAGAGCCGAGGCGGGACGACGAAAAGTAATCGTGTCAGGAAACAGGAGGCGCACGTCCGCTGTCGGGAGCGCGGGGAAGAGTTTGTAGGGTTTGGGTCTGCTGGGCGAGCGGCGACGTGCTAAACGTAGCGACCGGCGGAGTTGTGTAGAGAATGCTACCAAGGGCAGCAAAGGCTGTTACCTCTGGGGTGAGCGGCACCAAGTTGTCGCTGGTAGCATGTGCTTGAGCGGGTGTAATCTGGCAGGCGCAGGGATTGCTGACCGCGCTGAGCTGAGGGGCGTAGTTAGTTGGTGTGTGTGCATTTCCCGTAGGACAGCAGCAGCAAGTCTTCATCGGTTTGCCGCTCATCGGGCAAACGTGAGAAGAGGTTTCTGGCGCGACACAGCTCTGGGCGAGCGCTGGGCTGAGCAAGTTGCCCAGCAGCGCCACCGTAAGGAGCCAGAGTGTCGTGAATCGCCTAATCATTTTAGTGTCTTTAGAGAATACCCCCTATGGGTATCTTCTTCCTATACAGACGTACAAGCGGCGCGAAAGGTTTCCCCTCATTTTATTTTTTAGCGTTTTTATTGCCCCACAGTGATCAACGGTTTCTCAGGGAACCCCTCCACAATTCGAACATCCATAGCAGAATACGTCGTTTCGGGGAGGTACTCTCGCCTTGGCCGGGCTAGCATCCAAACGAGACCCGAGTGATGAAGTAAAGAAAGACAAGTTTCATGAGTTCCCTTCAAAACAGCTTCGTTCCAGATGTAGAGATCGCCCTCAAGGCAAGCCCGGCAAAGGTGTCGGTTCTCCCCGGTGAGCCAACACAGGTTTGGAAGTACTCCGGCACGGTACTGCGCGGCGATCCCCGCTGCCTTCAAGAGCTGCCCGGCTCCTACTTAGGCCCTACGATCCGCCTGCGAAAAGGCCAGAAGGTGCGCATCCGCTATACCAACGACCTGCCGGAATACTCCATCATCCACTGGCACGGTTTGCACGTACCAGCCGCCATGGATGGCCACCCACGCGATGTCATCGCTCCAGGAGAGAGCTTCGTCTACGAGTTCGAGGTCATTAATCGGGCGGGCACCTACTGGTACCACCCGCACTCACATAATCAGACTGGCCCTCAGGTCTACCGAGGATTGACTGGTCTACTGATCATCGAGGACGAAGAGGAGCAGCGCCTTGGTCTGCCGTCAGGGGCGTATGAACTGCCGCTTGTTCTTCAGGATCGCAAGGTGAATGAGGACAACCAGCTCGTTTATCTGGGCGGCTCGATGATGGCTGGAATGATGGAGGGGATGAACGGGTTTCTGGGGGATCGGATTCTGGTCAATGGTCGACCTAATGCGACTCTGAATGTGGCAACACGGGCCTATCGGCTACGTTTGCTGAACGGGTCTAACTCCCGCATCTACAAGCTCGCTTGGAGTGATGGCACCCCACTAACAGTGATTGGCACGGATGGTGGGCTACTCGAAAAGCCCGTGGAGCGAGGCTATGTCACGCTCGCTCCTGCCGAGCGGATCGAGATTTTCGTGGACTTCAGCAAGTATCCGCTGAGTACGCGGCTGGAGCTACGGAGCCTGGAGTTTTCCGGTGCCGCCGCTGGCACAATGAGCGGGATGGGAATGATGGGAGGCATGATGGGGGCAAGTACAAGCTTGCCCAATGGTGCTGCGTTTTCCGTCCTCAAGTTCGCGGTGACTCGGGAAGAGAAAGAGCGCTTTGTCCTGCCCGCAACGCTCACCCCAATCACACGCTATCGCCTTGGCGATGCTGTCAATGCAAAAACACGGCGGTTCGCAGTCTCGATGGGCCACATGATCTGGCTGCTCAATGGGCGCACGTTCAAGATGAACGAGGTTGCTGCCGGGGAGTCGGTTCGCCTGGACACGCTGGAGCTCTGGGAGTTCATCAATAAGCCACAAGCGGGAATGGGAGGCATGGGCATGATGGGGAATATGGCAATAGCCCATCCCCTGCACGTCCACGGCAAGCAGTTTCAGGTACTGGAGCGCCGCATGAACCCTGCTTTTGCCGCGCAGTCCAAGAGCCTGCGAGAGGGCTTCGTGGACGAGGGTTGGAAAGACACCGTGCTCGTCCTGCCGGGCGAGAGCGTCAAGCTCCTCATGCGCTTTGAAAAGTATCCGGGTCTCTTCCTCTACCACTGCCACAACCTGGAGCACGAAGACCGGGGCATGATGCGTAACTTTCAGATACGGGAGTGATCTCCCCCAAGAACATACAACGGAAGTCTTAGCGTTAAGAGTTTCCCAAAAGAGTTCACTTGCGAAATATACCCTATGGGGGTATATTGACAAGGAGCCTCTATATGACTCTGAACCTATGAATAAAACACCCGAATCTCGTAAGAAGCTCACGACCCGCCTAAATCGTATCGCGGGGCAAGTCGCTGGTATCCAGCGTATGGTGGAGGAAGACCGCTACTGTGTGGACATTCTCACTCAGATCGCTGCCGTCCGCTCCGCGCTGGATAGCCTGGGAGTGGAGCTTCTGAGCGAGCATGTTAGCTCGTGCGTCGTTGGGCATGGCACGGCGAGTGAGCACGAGTGCGCCAAGCCCATGACCCAGGAGCAGCTCGTTGAGGAAGTCAAGACCGTTCTGAGCCGATTCCTTAAATAGAAAGAAGACAAAATGATGAAAACAACTACTCTGACCGCGCTAGATATTACGTGCGGTGGGTGCGCGAGCGCCATCAAGAAGTCCGTCGGAGCCGTCGCAGGTGTGAGTGATATCCAGGTGGATATAGACACCAAGCGCGTCACCGTCGCCCATGAGGATGCCACTACGCCTGAATCCATTAAGGCAGCAATGGCAAAAGCCGGTTTCACCGCCTCATGAATTCTCTCACGAAAACACCCCTGGCTTAAATGACCACGCCTTCTGCCACTCCTGATTCTGCTGAGCAGACCGCCGACCTTTCTGTTACGGGAATGTCGTGTGCTGCTTGTGCGCGGCGCATCGAAAAGCAGCTCGGCCTCGCTTCCGGTGTGAGCGTCGCTGGTGTCAACTACGCGACCAGCCGTGCCCGTGTCACTTTCGATGCGAAGACTACTTCGATAGAGAATCTGGTTGGTGTTGTCAAAGACACCGGCTACGGCGCAGCTCTGATCCAGCGCCCCGAGGAGGCATTAGAGGCAGAGGAGAAAGCGCGTGCGGACGAAGTCAAAGACCTTACCCGGAGCTTTACGGTCTCTACGGTTCTCACAGTGCCACTCCTGACCCTTGCAATGCTACACGGTAAGATCGAGTTCGTGGGGATGAATGTAGTGCAGCTCGTATTGGCAACTCCCGTACTGTTCTATGGCGGCGCTCACTTTTTCAGTGGAGCCTGGAAAGCACTTCGGCACCGTGCAGCTGATATGAACCTACTAGTTGCTATCGGCTCGGGAGCAGCGTACGGCTACTCCGTTCTGGCAACCTTATTTCCCCATGCCTTTGCCCAAGTCAACAGTAATGGTATGGGGCACTCGGGAATGCCCGCTGTCTACTTTGAGGCCGCCGCAGCGATCATTACCTTTCTGCTGCTTGGCAAGCTCCTCGAAGCCCGTGCCAAGGGCAAGACCGGTGAGGCGATTAAGAAGCTGATGGGACTCCAGGCTAAGACTGCCCGCGTTTTGCGGGATGGCAGCGAGCTAGACATCCCCATCGAGGCAGTCGCCATCAGCGACATTGTGCTCGTGCGCCCCGGTGAGAAGATCCCTGTGGATGGCATCGTCGCGGGAGGCACCTCGTCGGTAGATGAGTCCATGCTGACGGGTGAAAGTCTGCCCGTGAGTAAAGCTATCGGTGATGAAGTCTTCGGGGCGACCATGAACGCCACCGGATCACTTCGAGTGAAGGCAACTCACGTCGGGCTGGATACGGCGCTCGCTCAGATCGTGCGGCTGGTGCAGGATGCCCAGGGCTCCCGCGCTCCGATTGCTCGCCTTGCCGACACGGTGAGCGGATACTTTACCCCGGTCGTTCTGATTATTGCCGTACTAACCTTTGTGGTTTGGTTCAGTTTCGCGCCTGCCGACCCGCGCCTGACCATGGCTTTCGTGAATGCGGTTTCGGTGCTGGTTATCGCTTGCCCTTGTGCCCTCGGGCTCGCCACACCCACCGCAATTCTGGTAGGAACCGGCAAAGGAGCGCAGTCCGGCATACTCATCAAGGGGGGAGCCGCGCTGGAGCAGGCGTACAAGATGACCGCTATTGTGCTGGACAAGACGGGCACCATCACCGAGGGCAAGCCCACCCTCACCGACTTAGTGACGTTTAGTGGAAGCGAAAGCGAGGCTCTGCGTCTGATCGCTGGCGTGGAAGCCTTGAGCGAGCACCCGCTCGCCGCCGCTATCGTGAAAGCCGCCAAGGAGAAGGGCCTGACGATTCCCGCCGCCGAGCACTTCGAGGCGATTCTAGGCCGAGGCGCAGTTGCGAAAGTGGAGAGCCGCGAGGTTCTGATTGGAAACCAGGCGTTTCTGGAGGAGCGAGGTATCGCCATTGACGCAGCCGTTCTGCAGCTAGATCAACTCGCTCTTGAAGGCAAGACTCCCATGCTGGCCGCCGCCTCAGGCAAGCTCCTCGCGATTATCGCAGTCGCTGATCCGATCAAAGCCAGCTCCAAAGAGGCAGTCGCACGGCTGAAGCGCCTTGGGCTGGAAGTCGTGATGCTCACCGGAGACAACCAAAAAACGGCACATGCTGTGGCTGCGCAGGTCGGAATCGAGAGCGTCGTGGCCGAAGTGCTTCCGCAAGATAAAGTCGCGGAGATCAAGCGACTTCAGGCGCTGGGACGAGTCGTTGGCATGGTAGGCGATGGCATCAACGATGCTCCCGCACTTGCCCAGGCTGATATCGGGATCGCGATTGGCACCGGCACCGATGTGGCGATGGAAGCCTCGGACATCACGCTCATCAAGGGTGATTTGAACGGTGTCGCCAGCGCCATTGCCCTCAGCAAAGCGACCATGACGACGATCAAGCAGAACCTCTTCTGGGCGTTTATCTACAACCTTGTTGGAATCCCCATTGCTGCCGGACTGCTCTACCCTTTCACCGGCTGGCTACTCTCCCCCGTATTTGCCAGCGCCGCCATGAGCCTCTCGTCAGTTTCGGTTGTGGTCAATAGCCTACGGCTCAAGAGCTTTAAAGTGAAGGCGGTCTAGGTATGGATACCTCCCAGATCATCGTCATCGTTGTAGGCATAGCTCTCATCGCCTTTATCCTGTGGTTCTTCTTCGGCAAGCAGGAAGGGAAGAAAGCGACGGCCAGTAGTGGTATGCAGGAAGTGGAGATCACGGTGGAGGGCGGCTACGAACCTGGGACGATCCAGCTTACAGCAGGGGTTCCTGTCCGGCTTATCTTCCACCGGATTGAGACGGCAAGCTGCTCCGAGGAGGTCGTCCTCCCTGACTTTGGCATTCGCCAGAAGCTCCCCGCCCACAAGAAGACCGCCGTGGAGTTCACGCCAGACAAACCAGGGCGCTACAGTTTTACCTGCGGCATGGGGATGCTCCGGGGAACACTGGTGGTCGCGTAACCCGACTCTCTTCTTCTCAATTATGCATTTGCATAATATTCAATTGAGTGATTGAATATGGGTATTATGGAACCCGCACAGAAACGCGACTTCAAGAACCAGCTCTACGAGCAGTTCGCCCGTATCGGTAAGGCACTCGCAAGCGGTCGTCGCATCGAGCTACTGGAGCTGCTCGCCCAGGGAGAGCGCAGCGTCGAGGCGCTCGCTTCGCAGACCGACCTCTCTATCGCAAACGCTAGCCAGCATCTTCAGATACTTCGGGCAGCGGGTCTGGTCGAGGTGCGGCGTGAGGGAACCTTCGCCTTTTATCGAATCGCTCCTGAGAGCTTCGCGCTCTGGCAGTCACTACGTCAAGTTGGTGAGGCACGGCTCTTAGAGATAGAGCGCCTGGTTTCTAGTACGCTTGGGGAGCGCTCCGCTTTGGAGCCGATTCGCCTCGATGAGCTACGCCGCCGCTTGGAGCTTGGCGAGGTGGTTCTGCTGGACGTTCGCCCCGTCGAGGAGTTCCGCGCTGCTCACATTCCCGGCGCTCGCTCCCTGCCGATCACCAGCCTGGAGCAGCAGCTAGCAACACTCCCGACAGGCACCGAGATTGTCGCCTACTGTCGGGGGCCGTACTGCGTCTTTGCGGATGAGGCTGTTGCACTTCTTAGGGGAAATGGGTTTACGGCCCATCGCCTGGAAGCTGGCCTACCGGACTGGCGAGCGGCAGGCTATCCAGTTGCTCAGGCGCTGGCAACATGAATTCAGGAGCGGAGTAACGTGCCGACGGGGCTGCGAACGAACTGGGCTCAGTTCGCGCTTCTGGTGCTTATCAACGCCTTTGTGGGAGGGATGGTCGGGCTGGAGCGCACCGTGGTTCCCCTGCTCGCCAGCCACACCTTTGGCCTTGCCTCCAGCGTTGTCGCCACGAGCTTTATTGTCAGCTTTGGCATCGTCAAAGCGCTGACCAACCTGGTCTCCGGGGCGATGGCGGATCGCTATGGACGCAAGCCGCTGCTGGTTCTGGGCTGGCTCTTCGGCCTGCCCGTTCCCTGGCTCTTGATGTACGCCCCGCGCTGGGAGTGGATCGTCGTGGCCAATATCCTGCTGGGCATTAACCAAGGATTTACTTGGTCGGTCGCGGTGGTGATGAAAATAGACCTCGCGGGCCCGAAGCAGCGCGGCCTCGCTATCGGCCTCAATGAGTTCTCGGGATACTTCGCCGTCGGAGCGACCGCCTGGCTAACGGGCTATCTGGCAACGCGCTACGGCCTTCGCCCCGTGCCCTTCTACCCCGGCGTCCTATACAGCGTTCTCGGTTTTCTACTCTCCGCGATTCTGGTACGCGATACCAAACGCTTCGTCACGACTTCCACTAACGCCACAACACTACCCTTCTGGGAGATCTTCACGAAGGCGAGCTGGCGCGACCGTGAGCTGTTCGCCGTGTCGCAGGCGGGCTTGGTCAACAATCTCAACGATGGGATGGCCTGGGGAATCTTCCCGCTTTTCTTCGCGGCCCACGGCCTCAGAATCGCACAGATCGGGCTTCTGAAGTTCGTCTACCCGGCTGTTTGGAGCGTGCTGCAAATTGCCACCGGCCCGCTCTCTGACCGAGTAGAACGAAGGCATCTCATTGCTTCTGGAATGGCGGTGCAGGCAGTTGGCATCTTCCTAGCGCTCGCGCCCGGTGGGATGCCAACCTTCCTGGCTTCGACGGTGCTACTGGGAGTCGGGACGGCGATGGTCTACCCAACCCTCATCGCTGTAGTGAGCGACGCATCGGAGCCAGCCTGGCGTGCTCGTGCGCTCGGGGTGTACCGCTTCTGGCGGGACATGGGCTACGCGGTGGGGGCGCTTCTGGCAGGCTGGCTCGCGGATCGGTTTGGGTTTACCTGGTCTATCGCCACCATAGGCGCTCTCACGCTCGCCTCGGGTGTTGTTGTGATCGTTGTGCAAAGAAAGAAAAAACTTGACTCCTAAAGACTACGATGCTCCCTCCGTTTCGGCGACATCGTGCGGCAGCTTCGGGCGCGTGGCCTTACGGCGAGGTGCCACTACTGGGCCTGCTACCATACCGATCTCTACCGCTTCATCTGGAAAGGCATCGAGATGGAAAAGGTAACACCGATGAACGAAAATGAACTCAGCTTTAGAAACGGGAACTAGCTATAATAAAGATATGTTGTATGGGGTGGGAAAGAAAAATGAAAAAAAATCAACTAAAACAACTCAGTAGCCTTTGCTTTGTCCTAGGCTTCGTATCTATCATTGGTTCTATTGCTATCTGGTTTCTGACAAGTGGTAAGTCCGCTGATACTCAAGCACATGGAGAAAGATTTGGTATTTTTGTTGGATTATGGGCACCTACATTCTTAATTTTATCAAACCGTTTTGATCGCTATGCAGAAAGTAATATTTGATGATTATAGCTCAGAGCAGGCTAGTGTGTCGTTATACTTGCGAGTTTATGGTTGGCCCCAGTCGCTGAATGGTCTGTTTTAGCCTATCCTATCAAGATAAACTATTAACCCATTTGGAGATCCTATGCAATAGGCGGTATATAGTTCTGAACAAACAGAGATATGACAACAATTACTTCATTTTGGTGCAGTAAGAATTTCACGTGCCCGGCGTGACGCTCAACTATACCTTGCCGGGGTGATGGGCACAAGAGAGTAAGAGACCAATGTCTGATCAGGATTAGACTCTTCGGTCGCCTCGTAGATCAGCCTCGCCTCACGGCGTGGTACGGCGATAGCGGTCGCGCCTGATTTTTACCATGCAGCCCGATGACTGGACGCTAGTGCTGCTCCTGATCCGGCATCGCGCAGAAGAGATGGCCGGTGTCGCTTTCAATAGCGTCCTCCTGAACCAGTACCGATCTGAGCGCGATAGTGTCTCCTGGCACAGTGATGACGAATAGTGTCTCCTGGCACAGTGATGACGAAAAGGAGCTGGGAGTGAACCCCGTCATCGCTTCTGTCAGCTTCGGTGCGACCCGGCGATTCCACCTCAAGCACAAAAGCGTACCGGAGAGAAAAGTGGCTCTTGATCTCACACATGGGAGTTTGTTGCTGATAGCAGGAACGACACAACAATTCTGGTTGCATCAGATCCCTAAGGGCTCGTAAAAAAATAATCTCCCTCCTCTGGTAAAATAGAAAATATCGAGATTTCTATGTCCAACGTAATTTCTATGTCCAACGTAATATTCAA
>NZ_JAYVPL010000110.1:0-54936 GCF_043757465.1 Armatimonas sp. | reverse complement strand
GTTTCCCAAGAAGCCTGATGCTTGGCATTGTTGTTTTTGGTGATTGTGTCCTAGACATAATTTCAGAAGCTCTCTGCTTTAGCGGAGGGAGTCGTCACAAGCCCTCATTTATTCAGCCCAGTAGGTCGAGCGCCTTCAGGGGATTCTGTCTCCAGGCAGTGGATCAAAAACGCCCGAACCGCACGACGTTGCTCCGAGGTCACTCTCGCGAAGACATCACGAATAGGTACCCGCATCACGGTGTCAAAAAAATCTGGAACAATTCTTCTTTAACCAAAATCGGAGGAGGAAATTGAAAAAATTGAGGGAATGTAATGAGAGTGAATGGGGCATGGTTGCCCTCTAAAAGAGATGATCCCAACCACCTCTAGCACTGCACTGTCGCATCCAGAAAAGCGACACTCTTTGACTTTTTGGTAAGGGCCTCCGAGACTGCTAGAGATCTCGTCGCCTAATAACGAAAGGAATAGGGTAGAGATGTATAAAGTAGTGGAAGCAAAAACTAAAGCGGAGTTGGAGAAGTTGGTTACCGAGTTTATGGAACAGGGGTGGCAACTTCAAGGGGGAATTGCGGTGATGGTGGACGAACACCGGTGGTACTACGTTCAAGCACTTGTCAAGTAGCCCCACGGACCGGTTTCCAAAATATTCTCCAATGCTCACCGAGGGACTAAAGTCTTGGTTCCTCGAAACTCTTGATCGTCTCTCGGGTATAGTAGTGCTATATCATTTGGGAGTAGCAATCATGAATATCCGAGGAATAGCACTGGTGGCGCTGGCACTGACGGCAGTAGGGACAATGGCAAAGGCCGATGACTGGGCGCAGTGGCGTGGCCCGAAGCGTGATGGCATCTCGCAGGAGAAGGGGCTGCTGAAGGCGTGGCCTGCGAGCGGGCCGAAGCTGCTCTGGCAGGTGAAGGATATTGGCTCGGGGTACTCCACTCCGGTTGTCGTGGGAACTCGGCTCTATGTCTTGAGCAACGAGGGGCTGGAAAATGAGTTTGTGCGGGCCTACAGCACCACCAACGGCAAGCTGATCTGGTCCACACGGCTCGGTGCCGTGGGCAACCCTAAACAGCAGCCGAGTTATCCGGGGGCACGCTCGACCGCAACGGTGGATGGCAAGCTGCTCTATGCGCTGGGCTCCGACGGCGATCTGGCATGTGTGGAGATAGCGACGGGGAAAATCCTCTGGACCAAGAGCCTGCGCAATGACTTTGGGGGCGCACCGGGTGTCTGGGCCTACTCCGAGTCGCCGCTGGTGGATGGTAATAAAGTCATCGTCACCCCCGGCGGTGAGAACGCTACCCTAGTCGCGCTGGATAAGAAGACCGGCGCGACCCTCTGGAAGTCCGCGATTCCCGGCGAAAAAGCCGCCAGCTACGCATCGGCGATTGCGGTAGAGATCGGCGGTGTGCGTCAGTACGTCCAGTACCTGAGCAAGGGTGTGGTCGGGGTAGAAGCCGCAACCGGCAAGCTGCTCTGGCGCTTCGATAAGACCCTCGACACACGCTTTGGCATGCATGCTCTCACTCCTATCAACGCTACCAACCTGATCTACACCGGCGCAGCGTCGGCCAGCGGTGCAGCGAAGATCAGCGCGGCGGCGGGGAGCTTCACCGCAGACCCAGCCTACATCGAGCGCAAGGCTCCCAACGGCTTGGGGGGCGCAGTTCGCCTCGGCGACTATCTCTACGGCACGTCCGGCCCGGTTCTGCTCTGCACCGAGTTTGCCACCGGAAAAGTCCGCTGGGAAGAGCGGGGCATTGGGGCTGCGGCTATCTGCTCTGCCGATGGCCTGCTCTTCCTGCACGGCGAGAACGGCGAGGTCGCACTGGCTGAGGTCACGCCCGAGGGCTACAAAGAGAAAGGCCGCTTCGCACCGCCCGCACAGCCGGATCGAGGGCAGAGCAAGGCATGGGCCCATCCCATTATCGCCAATGGCAGGCTCTACATCCGGGATCTAGGCAGTCTCTGGTGCTACGATATCAAGGCACGCTGAGGCCGCTCATCCCCCGCGCGGCGTTTTTTGTTCGAGGAAGCGCTTCTGCATCCTCTTTTTAAAGACAGTCAGCTTCGCTTGCTGCTCGGGAGTATAGAGCGCATAGATTTCCCGGGTCTTCTCCCCAAGGATTCGTATGCTCTCCTGGGTCGCTTTCAACTTTGCCTGCCGAAGTCTCTCCACTGTGGCCGCGTCCTGCTTGACTGCACCCGGTGGCTTAAAATAACTCTCTGATTTTTGAACGTGTGCAATAAGCTGACGCCGGTACTTCGCCTCTATGACCTTACGTTTCGCAAGCTGGCCAGGCGTCAGCTTGAGAGACTTCTCCATTTCGGCTTCTTCCTTGACAAGCTGACGAAACGCATCGGGCACTTTATACGAATGCGACGGGCGTGTCTGTGCGGTGGCAGTACCCACAGCGAGCGGTGCACAGGCTGTTAAGAGAAGCAGCGACAGTGCTGCAATGATCTTGAAGCGTGTTCTAGCATACATCGTTTTATTCCTCGTCGTAGGAACACTGTAGCACAAAATCACAAAATCAAAGCGCCGTTTTTGAGATCAGCCCGGCGGACTAAGACGCTTAATACTAGCTTCAATCTCGGGATCTCGGAAGAGTAGATTAGCGCCCGTATAGTGCTCGCGGGCCAGCTCACTCTGCCCTTGCGTCTCCGCGAGCGTCGCAAGCGCTTTGTGGGCGTTGAAGTAGCGCACCAGAATATGTAACTGGAGCGGGTCGCCGTCTTTCCAGCCCGCGTAGACGCCACGGGTCTTGAGCTGTGGCCAGAGCGCGGCATTCAGGGTGAGAAGCTCGGTGTCGCCAGGCGCACTGCCCACTTCGTAGAGGCGCTGGGTTATCCCCCAGGGAACCCGTGTGAAGGGCTTGAGTCGCTCATCCAGTGAGGGGATCTTTGGCTGAGTGCGACGGCTATCCAGGCGGTCATCGGAGACGAGTAGCACCGGACGTCCCTCGGCGAGGGCTGTGTTTACCAGAAGCTGGAGATAGGTGCCGTCACTGGTGGCTTCACGCGAAAGGCCAAAAGGCGACGGCAGGCCGGGCCACTGACTTTGCACGTGCTCGAAGTACCAGCCCGTGTTGTTATTGAGTGTCCCTTCCAGCATATCCGCGTTCAGCACCGCCACATCCGGGCGCTGATTCTTCACCCACTTGAGGTACCAGAGAGTGAAAACGATATTATTGCTCGTTAGGATAACGGCATCTTTGGGCGCACTGCTCAGAATATTGGCCGCAAAATCGGCTTCCAGAAAGTTGCTACTTTTATCTGTCGCGCTCAGGTGGGTTGTCATCTGCACAAGAGGCGTCATTAGCAACAGGAACGCGAGGGGCCGCACGAAAACGGGCTTTCGGGCGCTCAGCCAGGTGCTCACTTCCCCCAAGCCCACCGCGATCCAGGCCGCCACGCAGAGATACGAGGGGATGTAGTAGACATAGATATCATTGATGGCGTAGTTGGTGGCGTAGACAATATTGCCCATGAACACCCAGCACATCAGTGCGAAAAGTGTCCGTTGTCGCTTCCAGAGCATGATCGTTCCTGGGAGCACAAAAACCAGAAAATGCCCCCCGAACTCCTTCCAGAGAGCACCGTAGAAATAGCCCCAGAGCCGCACGTGCCAAGTAGAGAGGGGCTCGGTGAACATTAAGTGGCGATACTGTGAGCCATTGACATGCAGTAGAAATCGCGGCCAAGTCTGCGGATCTCCCCATTTGAGCGGCGCACTTCCCAGCTTGGCGGCGAGGGGGACGTAGGCATAGAGAAGCAGAGGCAACACAAAGAGAGGGAGGTGGGCGAAGAGCTTCTTAAGGCCGACTTTATGCCACGCAAACATCAAGAACCCCGGCAGAAACAGCGCCATCGTCAGATTGTTCGTCAGCGCCAGACCATAAACTAGCACCAGAGGAGCCAGCACACGCTCCCCGCGCTCCAGACGAACACTCAGCCAGAGCACCGTGCACAGAAAGAGCGCCGTGAGCGTGTAGACCTCGCACGAGAGCGACTGTTGCCACAGAGTCGGGGCAAAGGCGAGCAAGAGTGCGGCACTTGCAGCCACCAAGGGAGCGCCGATAAGTGCGGCGACAAATCGATAGAACATGGCGACGGCTGCTGCTCCAAAGAGCGCTGTCATGAGGTTGACACGCATCGCGGGCTCATCAATCAGGGGAGCGAGTCCTAGCAAGAACGCGCGGCCAAGTAGGGTGAAGAGGGGATAGCCCGTGGGATGGCAGACTCCCAGGGTTGCCATTGCCAGCTCGAAGTCTCCGTCGTCGCCCGTGTAGATCGTGCGGCACATGGTGAGTGCGTAGAGTAGTGCCGCTACGGCGAAGAGTAGCCAGGCGATCTTTCTATCGGAGAGGGAATTCACCCTATAATTATCGGAGAGACCCAGTGGATTTTACAGTAGCACTTTTCAGGACGTATAGATAAACCCACGCCACTCCCCACTCCGAGTCAGGCCCACGCCCGTCATTTGCCCTTGATTATTGAGGCTTCGCGGAACAATCTCGACAAAGTTCGAGCCGGACGGGATCAGCCAGTCAATAGGCTGAGGTTTACCGTTCTTCCAGTAGGCTGGCCAGAAGTGCTTGTCGTTATAGACTACCCCCAGAGCCTGTCCCTGATCATTTACTGCCATAACTTGCCCTTGGAAGCCTGGTGGAAGGGAGAGAAGCGTCGGCTCCGAAGCTGTGTTTTTCCAGACAACCGGCTTGCCCTCAAGGGCACCGCCAATGATTCCCCCAGAGGAAAGCGCTCTTGCCTGTCCTCTGCCACCTTTTAGGGTACTTACCTTGCCATCGCGCCAGACAAGGGCGTGGCCATTTCCCAGCCCGACAACGAGCCCCGAGTCGTTGATGGCCGTCGCAACCTTGCCCGATTCTAGTGGTTGTGGTTTCCCCGCCTGCCAGAGTGTTGCAACAAGGGTATTGTCGGATGTTATCGAGTAGCCCACCGCAACGCCCTTACTATTGACTCCCAAGGCGCTTGCATCCGTTGTTCCTGATACAGGTGCAAGCCTTGTGACGTCCCCTGACTGCCAAAGTACCCCTGAGGCGTTTCGCCTGTCTCTGCTAAAGCCTGCAACAAAACGCCCATCCTGCGAGAGCGCCTCGGGTTCGGCGCTGATTGCGCCTCTAGGCAGCGCCAGTGCCACTGCCTTGTTTTTGGTTCCCTGCCAGAGAACCGGCCTTACCGGCGTCCCTCAGCCAAGCTCGCCTGACCAACCGATGATCTGCCCCTTGTCGTTGATGGCGCTTGCGCCACACGCGGGATCACTTGTGCTGAGCCTCGGAAGCTCGGTGAGGCTGGGAGAGTGCACATTGTCGAGCTGGCTCCAGAGAAGCGCGGCCGCTGCCACTCCCGAGATCGTGATCGCTGAGGAGATTCGTTTCATAGAACACCTTGCAGGTAGTCTGGGCCGTCCAGTGCGCCTTGAGGAGGGACGATTTTCGAGAAGGCGTCGTTGGTCTCTTGGAGGGCAAACAGTAAGGGAAACTTGCCGGGGGGTGGACTGGGAGTGTACGTCCCTGCCCCCCAAGCATGTCCCTCGGCGAATGCACGGAACTTGCGAATCTTTGCGCTGGCCCGATCCAGGGTGAAAGCGCCCTCCATTTTTCCGTCGAGTCCGCGCTGACCGTTTCCCGTCTGCATGGCATAGTCACCCATGAAGCGAATCTCAACCGTCTCAGCGGTTTTCTGGAGGAGAGTGCCTTCAAACCGGGCTCGCTTTACCTCACTTCCTCTCCAGAAGTTGGGCTCCCCCCGAACAAAGTCCGTCAGGTGGTATCGAGCAAGCCTTGCGATCAGAGTGGGCGGCAAGGCAAACTCCCCGCTTCCAGGTGCCTCCGCCATCGCACGCACCTCCTGGGGCAATACCCAGAGATGGTCACGTGCCGCCCCCTTATTGAGCTCATTGCAGCCCGCAGGTAGGGGATGGATCCGGACAAAGATACGCAAGATGGACGATCCCACTGGCGCAAGGCGTGTGAAATCGCTGCCGAGCTCATTGGCGGCAACGGTCACCCGAGCGGGCGGATTTTGGGCAAACTTCTCCTGCCCGGTTTTTAATAGCTGTAGCAGACGCTCTACATCTCGGTTATTGTTAAAGCCGGATCCCGCCCCATCCGCCCCGGCAACATAGTGCCCCTGTGCCGTCTGTCCGCTTAAAATCCGGGGGTTGACACTCTGGGCCATCTGCATGAACCAGTTGCGCGCCGGCGACTTTCCGTTCTGAATTTCGTGGGTATCCCCCGTGACGGGAATAAAGTCCTGCTGAAGGGATTTGATCACACGGGGATCGCTAAACTTGGACGCACGGTCCAATTTACCGTTGTTTCAAACACAGCCCAGAGGGTTGCCGTTCATAATCCAGAGATACAGTGGCTTGCCTGTGCGCTGCGCTTCGAGTCGAGCCGCCATGATATTGGTGCGCCAGGGAATCTGTAGCCAGAGTTCTTCCTCGGCGGTGGGGAGGACAGTCTTAATCCTCTGATCCAAAGTGTCTAAAATCATCGTAGTCTTCCTTCTTCTTTTTCACTATACCTGACGGCGCGAGGTCGAGGATTTTTCGTGTGTGATCCGATACAATCGGGCGGGCCATTTAGCGCCCGAGCATTTACTTCCGACAAAGACATCATGGCAAAACAAACTATTACAACCCGCGAGAAAGACTACTCGCAGTGGTATCTCGATATCGTCAAAGAGGCGGATCTCTCCGACTACTCCCCCGTGCGTGGCTGTATGGTCATCAAGCCCGTGGGCTATGCAATCTGGGAGATGATCCAGCAGGAGCTAGACCGGCGCATCAAGGCCACCGGCCATGTCAACGCCTACTTCCCGCTCTTTATTCCCGTGAGTTTCTTGACCAAAGAGGCGCAGCACGTCGAAGGTTTTGCACCTGAAGTCGCTGTGGTGACGCACCATCGCCTAGAGAGCGACGGCAAGGGTGGGCTGGTTCCTGCCGCACCGCTCGATGAGCCGCTGGTAGTGCGCCCGACCTCGGAGGCGATTATCGGGGATAGCTTCTCGCGCTGGGTGCAGTCCTGGCGTGACCTACCGCTCTTAATCAATCAGTGGGCCAATGTGGTGCGCTGGGAGATGCGCACGCGTCCGTTTCTGCGCACCGCCGAGTTTCTCTGGCAGGAGGGCCACACCGCCCACGCCACTCACGATGAAGCCGAGGAAGAAACTCTTAAGATTCTCCATGAAGTGTATGGGGATTTCCTAGAGAACGTCATGGCGATTCCGGTCTTTAAGGGACAGAAAACCGAAAAAGAGAAGTTCGCGGGTGCACTACGCACCTATGCCATCGAGGCGATGATGCAGGACGGTAAGGCGCTGCAAGCGGGCACGAGCCACAACCTCGGACAGAACTTTGCCAAAGCCTTCGAGATTAAGTACCAGGGCCAGAACCAGAACGAGATTGAGTACGCCTGGACCACGTCCTGGGGCGTCTCCACCCGGCTGATCGGCGCACTCATCATGGCGCACTCCGACGACGACGGTTTAGTCCTGCCGCCGCGCCTCGCCCCGACCCAAGCCGTGATTGTCCCAATCTACAAGACCGACGAAGAGAAAGCCGCGACGCTTGCCGCTGCCGATCAGCTTAAAGCAGCGATTGGCGAGAGGGCGCGGGTCAAGATTGACTCCCGTGATAATCTCACGCCGGGCTTTAAGTTCAACGAGTGGGAAGTGAAGGGTATTCCGGTTCGCATCGAGATCGGGCCGCGTGATGTCGCCAATCAGACCGTCGTGCTGGGCCGCCGGGACCGTCCGGGCAAAGAGGGCAAGCGCTTCGTCAGTTGGGCCGAGCTCCCCGACGTTCTGCCTGTGCTGCTTGAAGAGATTCAGGTCGCGCTCTACGACCGGGCCAAAGCCTTCCGGGATGCGCATGTCACGGATGTTGCCAACTACGCCGAGCTTACGGCCGCCGTGGAGACCGGCTTTGCCCGCGCTTGGTGGGCGGGCTCTCGCGAGGATGAAGACAAGATCCAGCTAGAGCTCAAGGCCACGATCCGCTGCATCCCGCTGGAGCAAGACCAGCCCGGCGGCGAGGGGGTCTGTGTCTTCACCGGACAGCCCGCCACCCAGCAAGTGCTCTTTGCAAGAAGTTACTAATCTCTCCCACCTCTCCCTTGCCTTTAGGTAAAGGAGGGGGAGTTTTCGGGAGATATAATGACAACATCATGGCATACAGTGAGTTTAACTTACAAACGGTTATAGATCGCTTCGGGCTGACGGTTCAACAAGAGACGGGGCACTTTGCGGTGGTGCCTCCCCTTGCTACTATCAGCTCGATTCTGAAGACGCTTCTGGCCGAGCAAGTGCCCCTTGCAATTGCTATCAATACGGAAAAAGCACGCTCCGAGATGATTGTCGTGAATGTTCTGGCTGAACTAAGACGGCAGTTCCCCGATGCACTCAGCCTGTTCTCAGGGGTTGAGCTGGATGTCGAAAAATCAGAGAGCTTGAATGGCTACTGTGACTTTCTCATTAGCCTCTCTCCTCAGCAGCTTATAGTAAGCGCACCCATTGTTACCCTGGTAGAAGCTAAAAACGCCGATCTCCCAGCAGCTTGGGGGCAGTGTGTTGCCGAGATGTTAGCGGCACAGCGTTTCAATAAAAAGCGCGGCAATGAGATTCCCAAGATATACGGCGTCGTGACCTCGGGAACAAGCTGGATGTTTGGTTTTCTGGAAGATACATCCGTCGTTCTGGATCTTCAAGAGTACGGTATAGATGAGCCCGAAAAAATTCTCGGTGTCCTCTCTGCAATGGTTGGAAAAGCTCCTCTTATCTGACATTCAGATCGGCATTATACTGTGTTGCACGAAGGCACCATCCAGAGTGACTTCACCACGTAGGACGGGTCGGCTGGATGCCGCCCTCGATCCAGAGAAACTTCCCGTTGGTCTCGCTTGCCGGAGCAGCGACGATCTTGAGAACCAAGTCAGCGGCTTTCTCCGGGGGGTCGCCGCCGGTGCGCTCGACTAAGTCCGCCCAGCCGGGCATGCCGCCAAAGTCTTTGATGTCTTCCCACATCTCGGTCTTCACCTCGCCAGGATGGAGGGCGCAGCAGGAGAGCTCGCTGCCCACAAGCTCTGCGGCAAGCTGGCGGGTGAAGAAGTTCAGGGTGTATTTCGAGAGAATATAATCGGAGCCTGCGCCCTCCGGCGGGGAAAATCCGGCGGCGGAGCTGACATTGATGATCCGGCCCCAGCCGAGTTCTTTCATCCCCGGCGCACAGAGCCGCGCGAGCAGATACGGCGCGTAGACATTGGTAAGAAGCGTCTGCCGCCAGCGCTCCGGATCGCTCTCGGTGATCTTATCGAAGCCATTGTGGACACCCGCGTTGTTGACCAGCACCGAGACCGGACCGAGTTCTTTGATAATGACTTCCATAGCCGCGGGGTCACTGACATTGCCTACAAAGACTCTGCCTTGCTTTCCTAAAAGCGCCGCTGTCTCTTTGAGCTTCTCCACACGCCGCCCGACAAGCGCCACCGCAAAATCCTCACGCGCAAGTGCCGCGGCGACGGCACGCCCGACCCCACTGCCAGCACCTGTCACCAGCGCGACTCTCATGGCAGAGCATCTGTCTGTGACTCGGAGAGATCAAGCGCAGTGGCGAGAAATCTTAGCTTCGGGTTGTTCTCGATAATATGATTCATCCCCCACGGGCTCTCGAACAAACAAACAAAGTTCCCGAAGCTATCTTCCACACGCCGCGTCCCCATGCCCCAGTACACTTCCTTGAGCGCCTCGTCAGGGCCTTGAATCCAGCGGGCGTGGTTGTAGGGCAGGCGATCCAGGCCCGTGTCCACGCCGTACTCGGAGAGCAGGCGGAACTGGATCACTTCAAACTGGAGCTGCCCGACAACACCTAGAATCGGCTCGGTGCGCCCGGCGTTGATCTCGTGGAAGAGCTGCACGACGCCTTCCTCACTGAGCTGCTCGATGCCTTTTTGAAACTGCTTGTATTTTTCGGAGCGCCGGTTGCGAAGCACTCCAAAGTGCTCTGGCGCGAAGCGTGGAAAGCCCCGAAAGCGCACTGGAGTGCCCGTGCAGACCGTGTCACCGAGCTGAAAGACCCCCGGGTTGGTGAGGCCGATAATATCACCGGGGTAGGCCACTTCCACCGTCTCACGATCCGATGCAAAGAGCTTCTGCGGCCGGGTGAGGCGCACGGATTTCTTGGAGCGCGGATTGAAAGCCACCATATCACGCTCAAAGCGCCCCGAGACCACGCGCAGAAATGCCACGCGGTCGCGATGATTCGGATCCATATTGGCCTGAATCTTAAAGACAAAGCCACGAAAATCGGGCTCGTTTGGTGCAATCTCACCCTCTTGTGCCGAGCGCGACATCGGGGCGGGCGCGAGGTCAATAAAGCGCTTCAGGAAACGCTCCACCCCGAAGTTGGTGACGGCGCTTCCAAAGAACAGCGGCGTGATCTCGCCGTTTGCAATGCGCTCGGGGTCGAGTGGCTCACCGGCGACGTCCAGCAGCTCAATATCCTCGCGGAGCTTCTGCGCCGGGCCTTGCCCAATAATCGTATCCAGTGTCGGGTCGCTCAGATCCACAATGCGCACGGGGGCTTTGTTCGCGCCGTGCTGCACTCTATCGTATAAGTGGAGCTGGCTACTTTGCCGGTCGTAGACGCCTTGGAACTGGTCGCCGTCGCCGATGGGCCAGAAGACGGGCGCGGAGCGAATCCCCAGCACTTCCTCTAGGTTCGCCATCAGATCCAGCGGATCGAGGCCGGGGCGATCCATCTTATTGATAAATGTAAAGATCGGAATCCCACGCTGGCGACAGACAGCAAAGAGCTTGATGGTCTGCGGCTCGACCCCACGGGCATTGTCAATCAGCATCACGGCACTGTCGGCAGCCACGAGCGTGCGGTAGGTGTCCTCGGAGAAGTCCTGGTGGCCCGGCGTGTCGAGCAAGTTCAGCACGCAGCCACCGTACTCAAACTGAAGCACCGTGGATGTAATCGAGATTCCGCGCTGCTTCTCCAGCTCCATCCAGTCCGAGGTCGCCTGCCGCCGGTTCTTCTTCGCCGTCACCGAGCCCGCGAGCTGGATCGCGCCCCCGTAGAGAAGCAGCTTCTCCGTTAAAGTTGTCTTTCCCGCATCCGGGTGGGAGATAATCGCAAACGTCCGCCGCCGCGCAATTTCCGTTTCTAAATCACTCATAGCCGAGAGCTAGGATACCACGTAGCCTTCCAAGCATTCCTGCACCCAAGCACTTTCCTCGTCGCGAAAGGCGGGTTCGGCGGGCTGGGTGTAGGTGGTCTCCAGTAGCTCGGCGTAGCGGTTTTCGTCGTAGTAGCGGTCGAAGACCCGAAGAGATTCCGGTATCATAGTGATTATGATTCGCAGATTTGTGGGAGCGCTGGCACTGGGGGGCTTAAGTATAATGGCGCTGGCGGCGCAAAAGCCCCAGAAGGCAGTCTCGTACCAACGCGATGTGCTGCCGATTCTAAAAAAGAACTGCTCGTCGTGCCATAGCAACGGAGCCAAGCAGGGAGACTTCTCGCTCGACAGCCGCGAGGCGATTCTGACGGGCGGCAAGACCCATCCCGTGGCACGGCCTGGCAAGGGAGCACAGAGCTACCTAATCGAGCTAGTGACCACAGGCGCGATGCCACCTCAGGGAACGCATCTGAAGGCCAGCGAGGTGGAAGTTCTCCGGCGCTGGATTGACTCCGGCCTGCCCTTTGATGGCGCGGCGGAGAGCGAGGACGCCGCCTGGACACCGCCACTGGCTCTGGTAGACGTGGCTGTTCCCGAGGGCACAGGCAACGCAATTGACCGGCTGCTCGGGCTGTACTTTACGGAGAAGAGAGTGGCTGTCGGCGCACCGGTGAGTGACCGGGCCTTTGTGCGGCGGGCGTATCTGGACTTAATCGGGCTACTGCCCTCGCCCGCGCAGCTCAATGCCTTTGTGTGGGACACGCGCACAGATAAGCGTGAGCGGCTGGTGGCGAGCCTCTTGGCCGACACCAAAAACTACACGGAGCACTGGCTGACGTTCTGGAACGATGCGCTTCGCAATGACTATGTCGGGACGGGCTACATTGACGGTGGCCGGAGCCAGATCACGGGCTGGCTGTATTCTGCACTGGAGAGCAACAAGCCCTACGACCAGTTTGTACGCGAGCTAATCGCCCCACCAAGTGCCGAGTCCGAGGGTTTTATCAAAGGAATTGTCTGGCGCGGCGTGGTCAATGCGAGCCAGAGACCACCGCTCCAAGCCGCGCAAAATATCGGGCAGGTGTTTCTAGGGGTGAACCTCAAGTGCGCCTCGTGCCATGATAGCTTCACTAGCAACTGGAAGCTGCGCGATGCCTACGGCCTAGCCGCGATTTTTGCGGATACGCCGCTGGAGCTGGTACGCTGCGACAAGCCCACGGGGGCAATGGCGAGCGCGACGTTTCTCTGGCCCGAGCTGGGAGTGGTGGACGGCAGTGCGCCCCTGGCAACGCGACGGACGCAAGTCGCGGCGGCGCTCACCTCGCGTGCCAACGGACGCTTTGCTCGTGCCATTGTCAATCGGCTCTGGACCAAGCTCATGGGGCGCGGTCTGATCGAGCCCAACGATGAGCTGGACAACAAGCCCTGGAACCCCGCACTGCTGGACTGGCTCGCCCTCGACTTTGTGAACCACGGCTACGACTTGAAGCACACGCTGGCCCAGATCGCCACGAGCCGCGCCTACCAGCTGCCGTCGCAGGGGCTGGCCAAGGAACGCCCGGCGGGCTATGTCTTCACTGGCCCCGCCGTCAAGCGTCTCTCCGCGGAGCAGCTCACCGATGCAATCTCCACGCTCACGGAAAGCTGGCCTACCCCCGTGGAGACGCTACGTATCAATAAAGGCGCCGTCAGTGTTCCCAAGCGCACTGGAAAGTTACTCTTTGACAGCGGCCTGATGCGCAAGGGAGACAAGGCGGTAGATATCGCGCTACGTGGCGAGGAAGTGCTCGCCCTAGTGGCAACTGATGGCAACGGCAATAGTAACCACGACTGGGCCAACTGGATCGAGCCGCGCTTTGTTTTCGAAAGTGGACGAGAAATAAGCCTGCGCGAGCTGGCCCCACTCTCCACAACCACGGGGTTTGGGACGGTTCAAACCGATAAAAGTGTCGTCGGTAAGCCTCTGCGATTGGGCGAGAAAACCTACACGCGTGGTATTGGGACGCACGCCAACTCGGTGATTCTGTATCCGATCCCCCGGGGGGCGACCCACTTTCGCGCACTCGTGGGACCCGATCAGGGGGCAGTGGACGAAGCACCGGCAGAAGTTTCAGTGCGCTTCGCCGTCGTTGAGGCATCGCGTGCGCTGACACAAGGCCGGGCGGCGCTCACCACGGCGGATGCCTTCACCCGTGCGCTGGGTCGGCCCAACCGCGAGCAGACTGTCACGCAGCGGCAGACTGTCGCGACCACACTCCAGGCGCTGGAGCTGACCAACGGCCCACTTCTGGCGACGCGCCTCAAGCAAGGGGTTCGCGCCTGGCAAGCGCATGGAGCGCACGGCGAGGATATTCTTACCGGGCTCTACCAGACCGCGCTCAGCCGCCCTCCGAGCGAGGCAGAACGCACCACAGTACGGCAGACACTGGGTGGCAAGTGGACACCGGAGAACTTGGAAGACCTACTCTGGGCGCTGCTGATGAGCCCGGAGTTTCAGCTGTATTAGGAAAAACATGAACCGACGAGAGCTACTTTTATCGGCGCTGGCGGCGGGCTATGCCCGCCCGCTCTGGGCCGCACAGCCCGCCCCGAAGGCGACCGCCGATGCGGTGATTGTCTTGTGGATGGGCGGTGGGATGGCGCACACCGAGACATTTGATCCCAAGCGCTACACGCCCTACGAGATGGGAACGCCGTCGGAGAAGATTCTCTCCACATTTCCGGCGATTCCGACGGTAGTGGATGGGCTTCAGATCTCGCAGGGATTGGAAAAAGTAGCGCAAGTGATGGACCGGGCGACCCTGATTCGCACCTACCGGGCCGGGGATCTCGGGGCCATTCTCCACTCGCGCCACCAGTACCACTGGCACACCGGCTACGCGCCGCCCCAGACCGTCGCCGCGCCGCACATTGGCTCCGTGATCGCACGAACACTCGGGCCGCTAAACGAGGCCGTTCCTGCGTTTATCAATATCGGGCAGCGCTTCGATGTCGGGGAGGGCGAGGAGCTCAAGGCGTTTACCACGGCTGGCTTTCTCGGGAGCGAGTTTGGGCCCTTTAATCTGCCGTACCCCGATCAAGCCATCGAGGCCGTGCGTCCGCCAGCAGGGATGACGCCGTCGCGCTTTGCGAATCGCCAGGCACTCTATAAAAAACTCGTCGGGGAGTCCGTGGTCGGAAAAGTGGGCTCGGACTACCAGAAAGACAGCCTGCTGCGCTCGTTGGACAACGCGCATCGCCTGCTCTCGTCGCCCGCGGCCCGCGCGTTTGATCTGACGAAAGAGCCAAAATCTAGCTACGATATCTACAACACGGGGCGCTTTGGTCAAGGCTGTCTGCTGGCGCGGCGCTTGCGCGAGGCGGGGGCACGCTACATTGAAGTGACCACTGAGTACGTGCCGTTTTTTGGCTGGGACACGCACGACAACGGGCACACGCGCCTCGCCGAGATGAAGCGCCAGATCGACGCCCCCATTGCCCAGTTGGTGCGGGATTTAGAGGAGCGTGGCCTGCTGGATCGGACGCTGATCGTGCTGGCTTCGGAGTTCTCACGCGACATGATGATGGAGGGCAAGCCCGATGCCCGCGTACGCGACCAAGTCACAGTTCCCGATATTGTCAACGAGCTCAAGTTCTACGGCATGCACCGCCACTTCACCGATGCGGGGAGTGTTTTGCTCTTTGGCGGTGGCGTGAAAAAAGGCTTTATCTACGGCAAGACCGCCGATGAGCGCCCGTGCAAAACCATCGAGAATCCGGTGGTAATCGAGGACCTGCACGCGACGATCTACCATGCGCTGGGAATCTCGCCCAAGCACGCCTATGAGGTGGAGAAGCGCCCCTTCTATGTCACACGCGATGGCCTCGGCAAGCCCATCGGGGCCTTGCTAGCGAAAGGAATTTAAACGATGACCGTTCAAGAGTTTCAAGCAGAGAAGATCGAGGGCGCGGCCAAGCTGCTCGCCTTCTGGCTGGGCGCGATGCCCGAGGAAAAACAAAGCTGGATTCCCGCGCTTGAGGGTGCAGCGGGCCTGCGCACTGCACGCGAACAAGTAGCGGAATGCGCGACGGCGAACCGTTTCTTTACCGCGCTGCTACGAGGCGAAAAGCCCGCACTCTTCCGGCCCTTTGAGGTCAAGTCCGAGTACGCAAGCTTAGAAGATGCCCAGGCAGACTTGATCGCCAGCGCCGCTGAGTGCGCCGCTACGATCCGTGGACTGAGCGATGAAAACTTAGAGAAAGAGTACCGCCTCCGCTGGCCCATGACGGGCTACCAGGTGATTGAGTTTCCTTACCGCAACATGACCTACCACAGCGGCCAGATCAACCAGCTCCAGCTTCTCTACGGCGACGTCGAGTTTCACATTCCAAAAGCCTAGCGCCTCTTTTGGCGCAGGAGTGCCACCACGGTCACTCCCACGGCTCCGGCAAGTGCCACACTGCCGCGCTGTCCCCAGCGAGTTTGTAGGAGCGGTGGGTGGTCGGGATAGGCACTGTCGGGGTGCGCGAGGATTCGGGTGATCTCTGCCCGGTAAGTGGAGAGGCGCTGTGCGGCCATGACGGTGGGACACGGTCTGTCTCCTGCAACCGATTTGAGGGCATCCGGAGATCCGAGAAAGAGGCCGCGCCCGTCGTAGAGCGCGGCGCGGAAAAGCTCATCTTTGCGGCCCGTGGTGCTGTAGAAACGATCCACGCCATCGTCGCCCGGGTTGATATCGTGATTGAGACCCGCCAGCCGCCACTTGCCCTCGCGGCCTTTGAGAAAGACGCCACCACCACTGTCGCCATCAGAGAGTGTGGCTTCATCGGGGCCCGCGTTTTTATCGAATGTCGCAAGCAGAAGCGCACCGTAGGGCTTGCTCTTTAAAATGCCTTCAACACGGTTACTCCCCCAGCTAAGCCTGTGATCAATAGGCCCCCAGCGCCAGCCCTTGCCCGGAATTTCATCGGCGCGTGCCGTGCCCCGCCCAGCAATAAAAAGCTCCCGCCCTTGCTCATCGCCCTCACAGAGGGTTGCCCAGCGGGTAAAGTCTCGATCCACACGCCAGAGTGCGATATCGGTGCCGGGAATTTTCTCGTGCGCGATAGCGGCGTAGCGCTGCCCCGCGAGCACAAAAATATCCCCAAGCTGCCCGCCAACATGAGCTGCTGTGACAAACCAGCGGGCGGCAATCGGGATGCCTAAAAAATTGCCCCACTCGCCCTGGAGCTCCCAGCACGCACGACGGGACGTATCAGGTGGCGGGGAGAGATTGCGCCCTGCACCACCAAAAACAATCACTTACGCGGCCCGAAAAGGACGTTCTCTAGCTCCTCTTCCGCAGCGGCATTGAGCTGCCCGGCGAGCCAGCGCCGCGCTTTTTCTAGACACTCTTTTTTGTCATCGCTCTCACCTAGCTCAAGCTGCACCGAGCCCCCAAGGCGCACGGACTGAAAATCCCGTGAGCGGGTGACCTGATAATCTACCGTCAGTGTGGTGACCTTCATTTTCATTTCTCCCTTAAATCTTTCTTCGGTTAAGACACTCCGCAAACACAGGGCACTACGGAAAGAGGGTTTCGGGAGATTTTTCGCGAATGAATCTCTTGGAGGAACTCTCGTGTTCAAACAGGAAAAAGCAGCGACGGCGGTGGCTCCCAAACCCACCAAAGAGGTAATGGCAGATGCCATGAAGACGGCTCTCAAGCAGAGAAAGACGATATTTGTCCACTTCGGTGCCTCATGGTGAGGATGGTGTCGGCGGCTGGAAGCCGTCCTTGACAACCCGGTGGTGAAACCACTCTTCGACGAAAACTATGTCACCCGCGTGCTCATCGTACTGGAAAACGGCCCTAAGAAAGTGCTCGAAAATCCCGGCGGCGGCGAGTTTATGGCCGCAATGGGTGGCGCAAAATCCGGCCTGCCCTTCATGGTCTTTCTCGATGCAAAAGGCAGAAAGCTCTCAGACTCCAATGTCATGCCCGTTCCCAAGAATCCCACGGCTCCCCCGACCAATATCGGCTGTCCGGCGGCTCCAGAGGAGATTGTTGCCTTTGGCGAGCTGCTCAAGAAGACCGCCCCACGCCTGAGCGAGAAAGACCGCCAGACGATTCTCGACGAGTTCACCAAAGCGGCTCCCAAGCGCTAGTTTGCCCCCCATCCCCCGCCGGGCGGGGGGGATATGCGGAAATTGCTTTCATTATTGTCCCCCCGTCGGACGGGGGTTAGGGGGTTGGAGTGGTACCTGTTCTTTTTGATACAGATATCGGTAACGATATAGACGATGCCGTGGCGCTGGCCTACTTGCTCTCGCAGCCCGAGTGCGAGCTGGTAGGCATCACCACGGCAACCGGCGATACGGCAAAACGTGCCGCGCTCTGCGAGGTGATCTGCCATGCGGCGGGCCGCGCGGATATTCCGATCCACGCGGGGCTGACGGGGCCGCTACTTCACGGGCGCGAGCAGGGTGTGGCGCAGTACGCCGCGATTGAGAATCTGCAGCACCGCAGAGACTATCCCACAGGCTTCGGGGCGCTAGAGTTTCTGCGAAATAGCATCCGCTCCCGGCCCGGCGAGCTCACGCTGCTCGCCGTGGGCCCGCTGACCAATATCGGAACACTCTTTGCCGCCGACCCGGAGCTGCCGGGCTTGCTGAAGAAGATCGTGCTGATGTGCGGGCGCTTTGTGACCGGCGGGCCGGGCGCTAAAGAGTGGAACGCATTTCTTGATCCCTTTGCGACCGCACTGACCTACAAGCACGGCGCGGGGAAGCTACTCTCGGTGGGCCTCGACGTGACGCTTCAGTGCGTGATGCCCGCAGCACTCGTACGGGAGCGCTTCGCCGCCGCCGGGGGAGCACTTGCCGCGACGCTAGGAATGGCTGAGGTCTGGTTCAACCACTCTGAGTTACTGACTTTCCACGATCCCCTCGCCGCCGCGCTGCTTTTTGCGCCCGAGCTCTGTAACTACCAGACGGGAACCATCTCCACAGTGATTGAGCCGGGGCCAATGGAGGGCATGACCCGCTGGCAGGCCAACATGAGCGGGCCACATGAAATCGCGACGACAGTGGATGTCGAGGCGTTTTTCAGGCATTATTTCATGGTCACAAGCGGGTAACTTGATCGAAGCGGGTAGGTGGGTAGAATAGAGATATTATGCTAATCATGCCGGAACTCGCCGTTGCGCTCCGTCGTGAGCTGGAGGACGCACTTCAGCATCACGAGAGCGAGGTGCTCACTCTCTCGACGTGGGCAAAATCGCGTAGCCCGCGCGCCGAAGCCTCGGTTCGGGAGCTTAAGAAAGCCTTGACGTTGCCTCTGCCGCTACTTCTCTGGCAAAAAGGAGCCTGGGCCACCGCGACAGCATCGCGTGATGCCATTGGGGGGGAGCTGACCACGGCGGCGGATATGGTGACCGAGGGCCAGCTCTGGCTCTTTGACGGGATCAGCATTCCGCCCACGGTAAAAAAACGCCTCGTCCTGCCCGAGAACGCACGCCCCACAGCACGTCTTCTCCTGCCCCTGCCCGATGAGACGCTTCCCCAGCAGGGCACGGCAATGGGCTATCTCTTTCATACTGTCGGGTCCGGGGGACGCTCCGAAACCCCGTTTCTGCGCCTGCTCCCCGATCTCTACCCCGGAGAGTTCATCGCCTACCCGCACATCAACTTCATCGCCGCCCTACGCTACGCCAATAAACACCGCAAAGTCATTATCGCCCCCGGACGCGGCAATGTCTTCACCGTCGGCGATTGATGAGGCGGGCACCGCGCTGGTAGGTAAAAAAGGCGTAGGCCCATTCGAGGAGCACGTTGAGGCGGTTTCGATAGCCGACGAGCTTTAGGACATGGATAAAGAGCCAGAAGAGCCACGCGGGGTAGCCTTTGAGCTTGAGGCCCGGTAAGCTTGCGATGGCGGCTCCACGCCCTAGCACGGCTAAGTCGCCCAGATTCTGGTACTTAAACGCCTCGGTGGGGTGGTGGTTGACGCGCCGGATGACGTTGCGCGCCGCACACGCGCCGCCCTGCACCGCGCCTTGAGCGACACCGGGCACGAGCTTCTCGGGGACGGGCTCGCCGTTGGAGTCGCGGAGGACGGCCTGCGCCATGTCGCCGATCACAAAGACCTCGTGATGGCCGGGAATCGAGAGATCCCGCTCCACAATCACCCGCCCCGCGCGATCCATGGCGACTCCCAGGCTTCCACCAACCGGTGCGGCCTTGTTTCCCGCCGCCCAGAACACGGTGCGGGCCGCGATCTCCTCGCCGGACGAGAGCGATACACCATCGGGGCGAATGTCGGTCACTTTGACACCGTTCTTGACCTCGACTCCCAGGCGCTTCAGGTCTTCCTGGGCACGTTGGGCCAGTACGCCGGGGAAAGTATTGAGAATACAGGGGCTGTTTTCGATCAATAGAATGCGTGTTTTGGTGAGATCCACGCGGCGAAAATCGGGGCGCAGAGCTTTCTTGGCGAGCTCCGGTAGCACCCCCGCCAGCTCACAGCCCGTGGGGCCGCCGCCGACGATCACAAACGTCAGCCAGGCTTGCTGCAACTCGGGATCGTCGCACATCTCGGCTTCCTCAAAGGCGACCAGAAACCGGCGGCGCATCTCCAGCGCATCGCCTAGGGTTTTTAGCCCCGGCGCGAGCGGTTCCCAGTCATCACGGCCAAAGTAACTATGGCGTGCCCCACAGGCAAGAATCAGATAATCGTAGGGAATCGCCTTACCATCGGCGGTGGCAACGGTCTTCGCCGCCACGTCCACGCCCGTCACTTCCGTCATCCAGACCGTCGCGTTTTTCTGCTTGCGCAAGATAGAGCGGATCGGGTAGGTGATCTCCGTAGGGGCCAGTGCTGCCGTCGCCACCTGGTAGAGCAGTGGCTGGAAGACATGGTGGTTGGTCTTATCCAGCACCAAGACATCCACGGGCGCGTTTTTCAGCCCCTGCGCCGCCGCGATACCTCCAAATCCGCCGCCCACAATGACCACTCTCGCTCTTGATTCTATGCTCATAGTGCGAGTGTACCCTCCTTCGGCAGGCCAATCAGATACGTAATAGGGATCGGTGAGCGGGCGACGGGCTCGCTTCCAATCTCCCAGGTATAGCTCTCGTCGAGCCCGGCGACAAGCTCGCGCAGCTCCTCAGGGTTGTAGGTGCGTAGGCAGGAGACGATCCCATCGAAGAGGATGGCCAGCGGCAAGACGGGAATCAGGTAGGTAAAGAACAGCCGGGAGAAGCGTACCGGACGGATCTGTGGCGTGATGAGCCAGACGGCGAGCGGAACAAAGAGCATCCCCAGCACTGCGGGTATCGTTCGTGCCGTCGCCTCGAAGACCGCAATTCCCTGGCGTTTTGCAACAGCATCGGCAAGAATGGCGCGAGCCTGCTCCGGGCGGAAGTGGTGAAAGCTGGCAAAGAGCGTCCGAAAGCCAGTGAGTGCCTCGGGCACTTTAGTCGCGTCCACAGGCTCCGCGTGGTACGGCAGTGTCGAGCCCGCCGTGTTGGGGTAGAAGTCGGTGAGGAGTACAGCAGGTTTGCGGTACTGCAACATCGGCAATAGCGTCGCCCACGGCCCGCCCGACCCGGAGCAGAGATCCAGAACCTGCGTAGTCTGGCACGCCTCCAGTGCCGATGCCAGCTTTGGGACAATCTTCGCGTACGGATTGGCCAGACGCACCACAGTCTCCAGATAGTCGGTCATGCCATTGCGTAAAATCCTGGGACAGCCGGGCAGGTCTCCAAGCTCGATAAAGTGAAATCGTCTCATTATAGCTGCACCAGATTTTGCAACCTAGAATAACCCGTCTAGCTCGGCTACTGAGTACGCCATCACGGCCATGGCGGCAATGCATTTTTGGAGTGCTTTGGGATTGATTTTATCAAACGTATCCGCCGGAGTATGGTGGATGTTCCAGTAGACGCTCATGTCGTTGAGCAGGCCCATAGTCGGGCAGCCGGTTGCCGTGCCAATCGGGCCGACATCCGCGCCGCCGCCGCCCTCTTTGAGCTCCAGCTCCAGCAACTTCGTGATCTCGCGGGCACGCTCCAGCCCGCCGGGCGTTTTTGTACTCAGCCCAAAGCCGATGGGAGTGTCCACGCCACCGTCGGTCTCGATAGCCAGCACGTGCTTCTCGGTTTTATGCGCCGTCGCGTAGGCTTGCCCCCCACGCGAGCCGTTTTCTTCGTTGGTGAACAGACAGACTCGCACGGTGCGCCGGGGCCGAAGATTGAGCTGTTTCAGAAGGCGCACGGCCTCCCAGCTTGCGATGCAGCCCCCGCCATCGTCGTTTGCTCCCTGCCCCACATCCCAGGAGTCCAAGTGCCCCCCCACCAATACGATCTCGTCGGGCTTCTCGCGCCCGCGCCACTCCCCGATCACATTGGCTGAGAGCGCGTCTTTCTCAAAATGCGCCTGCATCGTCAGCTCGACAATCGGCTTTTCCCCGCGTGCTTGCATCCGCGCGAGCTGGGTGGCATCCTCGATGGTGATCGCCGCCGCCGGAATCTTGGCGATGCCCACGGCGTAGTTCATCGCCCCCGTGTGCGGCGTTCGCAGGCTGGTTGGCCCCACGGAGCGCACGAGCACCGCCACCGCGCCAAGCTTCGCCGCCTCGCTCGCGCCGGTTCCTCGATAGCGCACGGTCGCACCATAGCTGGTAAACGGCACATTGAAGCAGACGATCTTCCCCTTTACCTCGCCCGCCCGCGCCGTAAGCTCCTCGAAGCTCTCCACCACGAGCACTTGCGCCTTCACCCGCCCGCCGACACTGCCGCCGAGGCCCAGCATCACCAGCGGGCGTGTCTCCGGCGCAACCAACACCACGCTCTCTTTTCCCCGCACCCACTTGGGAACCAGCACCGGCTCGGCCCGCACGCCCTCCAGCCCATCGCGGCGCATCTCACTCTCCGCCCACGCCACCGCTTTTTCCAGCCCCTTCGAGCCCGAGAGCCGGTTGCCGATCCTATCGCAAAGATAGCCTAAGCGCTGGTAGCCAAAGTCCGAAGCGAGCGCGGCGGCAAGCAACCGCTGCGCGTTATCTTGATAAGAGTTCATTTTTTTAGCTCCTGAATCACGCGGCCTTCGTCGGTGGGGCCGATCAGGCGATTACCAAGCCCCTGGTAGTCATAGTGGAGCTTGTAGGGATCGAGGCCGACGCGGTCGAGGATCGTGGCTTGGAGATCCCGTATCGTCATTTTGTTTTCCACCACTTTGTAGCCCAGCTCATCGGTCTGGCCGTAGCTACCGGGTTTAGTGCCGCCGCCCGCCATCCAGATCGTGAAGGCATTGGGATTATGATCGCGCCCTAAAAACTTGCTGCCACCACGCGCCTCGTTCATGGGTGTGCGGCCAAACTCGCCGCCCCAGACCACTAAGACATCATTGAGCATCCCGCGCTGCTTGAGATCCTTGATCAGCGCGGCGCAGGCTTTATCCGTCTCGCGGCACTTGCTGGGAAGCGCGGTCACTAAATCATCGCCCGCACCGGTGCCGTGAATGTCCCAGCCCCAGTCGTAGAGCTGGACGAACCGAACGCCCTTCTCCACAAGCCTTCGCGCCAAAAGACAGTTATTGGCAAAACTTGCCTCACCGGGTTTCGCACCGTACAGATCCAGAGTCGCCTGGGACTCTTTTTTGATATCCATTAAATCCGGCACGGAGAGCTGCATGCGATACGCCAGCTCGTACTGCGAGATACGGGTCACGGTCTCCGGGTCGCCCAGCGCGGCGGCTTCTTGCCGGTTGAGTTTCTCCAGCGCGTCTAGGCTGCGCCGCCGCGTCTGGCGATCCATGCCCGGCGGGTCGGAGAGATACAAAATGGGGTCGCCCACGGAGCGACATTGGACGCCTTGATGAATACTGGGCAGAAACCCGCTGGACCAGAGGCTCTTGCCACCGGTTGGGTCGGTGCCGCCAGAGAGGAGCACGACAAAGCCCGGCAGGTCTTTATTGGCTGTCCCGATCCCGTAGGTCATCCACGAGCCCAGCGCTGCGCCGCCGGGAAACGCATTGCCCGTGTAGAGAAACAGCTCGGCGGGCGCGTGATTGAACTGCTCCGTGGACATCGAGTGGATCACCGCCAGCTCATCGGCAATACTCGCTGTGTGGGGAAGCAAGTCGCACATCCACGCACCAGTCTGGCCGTACTGCTTGAACTTGTGCGGTGAGCCGAGCAGCTTGGGCTTGCCCTTGATGAAGGCAAAGCGCTCGCCCTTGAGATAGGAATCCGGGCAGTCCTGGAGATTGAGTTCGTTGAGCTTTGGCTTGTAGTCAAACAGATCCAGCGACGGCGGCGCACCGGACATGTGCAGGTAGATCACGGCTTTGGCTTTGGGCACTCCCCCCGCTCGTTCCTCGCGACCCCCTCTCGCTCTGTTTCCGGCTTCGTCGGGACGAGAGGGGGTGGCTTGTGCTTCTAGCGCGCCCAGCGCCAATGCGCCTAGCCCGAGGCCCGTGCGTCCAAAAAACGTCCGCCGCGACATCGCGCGCGCTTGTAGTAGTTCTAGTTCTGTCATGGGTTTATCCCTTCGTCAGCACACCGTCTAAATTCAGTAAGACATTGGCGACAACCGTCCACGCCGCCAGCTCGATGTCTTCCTTGTCGGTGCCAGTGAGCTTTTTAGCCTCCGTTAGATTGGAGGCGTAGTGGGCTTTCTCGCTCTCAAACAGCGCGACGAGCGGCGGGATTTGCGCCTCGTTTGCGGGGCGGCAGAGTGCGAGGCGTAGGCCGTGGCGGGCGCGTTCAGTGGGTGTGGTGCCTCCCTCGGTTTGCAAACGCTTTGCCAGCCCGACGGCCATCTCTAGGTAGGCAGGGTCATTCAGCGTGACGAGCGCTTGAAGCGGCGTGTTGGTGGGGATGCGGCGCAGGGTGCAGAACTCGCGGCTGGGGGCATCGAAGGTCTGCATGCTTGGGTACGGAACGGTACGCCGCCAAAAAGTGTAGAGCCCACGTCGGTAGCGATCTTCACCGACGCTGGTGGGGTAGCTCCGCTCGCCGTTGAAGGCGGCTTTCCAGAGGCCGTCGGGCTGGGGAGGGTAGACACTGGGACCGCCGAGCTTGGGGGAGAGCAGCCCACTGACGGCCAGTGCTTGATCGCGGATTCCTTCGGCATCGAGGCGGCGGCGCGGGTAGCGCGAGAGCAGGCGGGCACGTGGATCCCGGGCGAGCTTCTCGGGGGTGACCTTGCTGCTCTGCCGGTAGGTGCGGCTCATCACAACGGTCTTCAGGAAGCGCTTGACGTTCCAGTCTTTCTGGAAGTCTAGCGCCAGAGCATCGAGCAGCTCGGGGTGCGAGGGAGTCGCGCCCTGCGTCCCGAAGTCCTCCTCGGTCTCTAGCAGCCCCACACCAAAGAGCTGTGCCCAGAAGCGATTGACTTGAACACGCGCGGTGAGGGGATTCTCGAGGCTGACCAGCCACTTGGCCAGCTCCAAGCGATTTACCTCCCCCCTGCCCCCTCCGGCTCCGTGAAGGGGGGGAAAAGCCGATGGCAAGCCAGGCTGTACCACTTCCTCAGGCGTGAGGAAGTTCGCCAGCGTGAGCGAGCGAGTGACGCGGCGCTTGGCCTCGGGGAGCTCGCGGAGTACGGGAAGCGCGATCGGCTTGAGTGCGGCCAGCTCGGCTTGCTTCCGCGCGATTTTCTGCGCCGTGGGTGAGTCGGTGAGGAGCGCGGTTTTGGCGTTGAGAATCTGCCCAGGAAGACTCTGCTCCGCAACCACCTTCCGATTTTCGTCGTAGAGGGTGATGCGGACGTTGGCGAGCATGCCGGGGTGGGCATCGGTGCGCGGCCAAACAGCGATACTCTGGAGTGGATAAGTCGCGCCGAGATCCACCTCCCACCAGGGATTGCCTTCTTGCTTGGTGTGGGTCACGGTATTGTCGGGGAACTTGCCGCTCGTGTTGCCATCAATGGCTCGCGCCGCCTCGCCCTCGTAGTCCGTGCTGGACTGAGTGGCCTTGCCCTTGCGCGCGAGATTCTCACTACCACCGAGTACCTGCACCTCAGCGAGCATGAGAAACGCCGTGCCCGGAAGCGTCACTCGAACAAAGCGCGCACTCGGGGCTTTCCCCAGAGGCTCTGCCGCACGCACTTTCTCCAGCTCCGCAAACTCTTTTTCCAGCACAAGCTTCTGCGCTCGCTGCGCCGCTGTTAGAACTGGCATTGTTGGCGACTCGCCGGGCTGGTCGTTGTCCTCAGTCTGATTGAAGATCGCCATGGTTCGGTAGAAATCCGTCTTCGTAATCGGATCGAACTTATGCGTGTGGCACTGGGCACACTGGTAGGTCAGCCCCATCCAGGACTGCATCGTCACAATTGTCCGGTCTTTAACGGCTGCAAGGCGAAACTCCTCATCGTCGGTGCCACCCTCGGTGTTAGTCATGGTGTTGCGATGAAAGGCGGTGGCGATCTTTTGATCTTCCGTGGAGCTGGGCAATAAATCCCCCGCAAGCATTTCGAGAGTGAACTGGTCAAAAGGCTTGTTGGCGTTAAACGCCGAAATCAGCCAGTCGCGCCAGGGCCATAAATTGGGGCGAAGTGGGTCGGAGCCGTAGCCCGCCGAGTCGGCGTAGCGCCCCAGATCCAGCCAGACACGTGCCCACTTCTCGCCAAAGTGGGGGGACGCGAGCTGGGAGTCTACGAATTTCTCGTAGGCATTGGGAGCCTTATCACTCACAAACGCCTCGGCCTCCTTAAGGCTTGGCGGCAACCCGGTGACATCCAGCGCCACGCGCCGCGCCAGTGTCCAACGGTCGGCCTCGGGCGAGAGGCTGAGCTTTTCTTTGGCAAGGCGAGCGGCGATGAGAACATCAATGCCAGACGCCCGGGTGCGGGGGGCTTGCCACGCCCAGTGGCCTTCGTACTTTGCGCCCTGCCCGATCCAGCGCCGCAGGGTGTTGATCTGCGTCTCAGTCAGACTATGGCCTGTCTTATTGGGCGGCATGCGCAGGGCATCGCCAACAGGCCGCATCACGCGCCAGAGCAACTTACTGGCAAGCATATCCCCCGGCACCACGGCACGATTCGGCTGGTCCAGCCGCAGCTCCGCCGAGCGCTTGTGCTCATCCGACCCATGGCAACTCAGGCAGTTGGCGGCCAGGATCGGGCGAACCTCGCGCCGGTAGTCCACCGGAGCGGGGGCAGAAAAGGCGGCAGTGAGCAAGCCCAGTATTGGGAACAAGGAAAAACAGAGCAGACGTCGCTTCATCGTGATCTTGATTGTACTAGATCGCCGCCACAATGGCTTCCTGAATCGTTGTGGCAGCACGGTCCAGGGGTACCGCTCCGGCCCCATGGGGAACCAGAAGCCGCGTTCGGGAGCCGAACTCCCCCACAAAGAGCCAGACAATACGCTGATTGATATGGCGCTCCCGCAAAGGTTGGGCAAAACTTCCCAGTGCCCGAGCGTCCTGGTTCTGTGTGTCGTAGATTATAATCAGCGGACAGAGTGGCCCGACTTTTCCGACAAGCTCGTCGCTACTCTTGCACCAGAGCAGCGGCGAGAGCCTCTGGCGCTGCCAGAGCTCCTGGACGGCGTGAAAGAAAGCCTCCTCCCCAACCACCACCACGGGGCGATTGCGCGCGGGCTCATCCGTCGTGAGCTGGGCAAGTGCGGAGCTCAGGCGCTCCGGTGCTGCCAGTGCGAGGGTGTCGCGAAACTCGAAGGTATTGCCCCGCGCACGAAGCCCGTAGAGGAGGACGGTGGTGCGCTCCGTGGCGGGGTCGGTGCGCAGATTCCGAATCAGTTGAAACGCATCAAAGGCAGTGGTGAAAGGCGGGATGAGCAGCGCATCGGGGCGAAGATCGCGGGTACGGCGAAGCGCTTCGGCAGGAACAGCGGCGGCACTGAGGATCATTCCTTGCTGACTAAGCGCATGGTTGAGCCGGTGCAAGACAGCAGTCTGGTCGTGGATAAGCAAAAGAAAGCGGCGCGGCCCTGGTACACGAGCGGGAGCCAGGGCCGCGGCCTGACGCTCCTCCTCCGTGCTCTCTCTTAGCAGAGGCAAGGTAAAGGCGAAAGTACTACCAATGCCCGGAGTGCTCTCCACCCAGATCGTCCCCCCCAGTTTCTCAACAATCGCCTTGGAGATCACCAGCCCCAGGCCCGTGCCACCCACGCGGCGCGTGGTCGAGTTGTCCGCGCGGAAAAACTTGGCAAAGAGCTGGGTTCGATCCTCCGATGTCAGCCCAATCCCTGTGTCCGAGACCCGCACGACAAGCTGTGCCTGCTCGGCACTGAGGCGCACGATGACTTTCCCCTCGGTTGGGGTGTACTTGAGGGCATTGGAGATCAGGTTCATGAGCACCTGCGCAATGCGATCCCGATCCCCCAGAACCGCGGGAAGCCCCTCGGGAACCATGAGGCTCAGGGTGATGCTCCGTGCCCGTGCCTGCTCCTCCATCGTCCGCACCAACTGTCGGGCCAGCGGGCCGCACTCCACGGGCTCGCGGGCCATCTGTAGCCCCGCTGACTCCAGCTTGGAGAGATCGAGCATCTCCGTGATCAGCTCGGTGAGGCGCTGGACACTGATCTGGGTGAGAGTGAGAAACTCGCGCTGATCCTCAGTGAGAGTGCCCGGTTTTTCGGAGAGCAGTAGTGCGACATTGCCGTGTATGGCGGTCAGAGGGGTGCGTAGCTCGTGAGAAACTGTCGAGGCGAACTCACTCTTAAGCCGATCAGCCTCCGTCTCCCGGGTGACATCGCGGAGCACGACGATCCGGCCAATCAAAGTCCCCTCGGTGCGCACGGGCGCGGAGAAGAAGCGCAGCACGCGTGGGAAAGGCCGCGCCAGAGAGAATGTCTCCTCGGCAACATGCTCGGTATCACGGAGCACCTCGCGCAGGCGCAGGCGGGCGGGCTCCTGATCGCCCGCCTTGAAGAGCGAGAGGAGGCGCGGGCCCATCCGGGCAAAGCTCTGGTCAAGGAGATCCTCAGGCTCCATGCCAAAAAATCCGGCGAAGCGTGGGTTGACCAGCAGAAAGCGCCCTTCCCGGCTCAAAAGTGCGACACCGTCGTTGGTTGCATTGAGCACCGACTCCAGCCGTCGCCCTGTCGTGGCAAGCGCTTCGCTCCGGGCCTCCAGGGTTGTCTCTCGCTCCGTGACCGTCTCCGCCATGCGCTGGAGAGCCTGCCAGAGCTCCCCTACCTCGTCGTCTCGGTCACCCGCATCCGGAAGGTCCTTGGAGGTAATTTCCCGGCGCTCCAGGCGCTCCACCGTTGCCACCAGCTCCTCCAGCGGCTCCGTGATCGAGCGCGCGATAGAGCGACCGATAGACAGCGCACTCACCAGCGCTCCGAGGGGGAAGAGCACCAGTGCGACAATTCGAATCGTATCCGCCGTGACGTAGAGTGGCTCGTAGCGCTCACGCTCCTGAATCACCTGCCGGTTGAGGCGTTCCATCGCCGCCGCCACGGGAGCAAATCCCGCCTCCGTGCGGTTGGCTTTCCTGTCCCACGCCAAAAAAGCCGCGTGCGCCGTCGCCCACGAATCACGCAGTTTGGGCGCGGGATGATCGTCAAACCAAGCGCTAATCTCCTGGTGACGTGTGCGATAAATGTAGCGTGCCTGGCTCTGGGCAGCGCGAAAAGTAGGGTCTTTGAAGCGCTGGAAGCTCCGCTCCGCCTTGGCCACATCCTCGGCGGCGTGCATCAGCACCTCCACGCGGCTGGCCAGCTCCTTGCGCGCGGCAAACTCCCCACGGTAGCGTCCCGCAAACCCCCACAGGAAAACCGGCACGAGGAGCCCGGCAACCAGCAAGACAATCAGCGGCAAGACATAGCCCAGGAAGATTTTCCGGGCAATTCCCCGGGGTAACATAGCTAGAGGAGGTTCTCCAGGCCGTAGACCAGCCCGACCAGGCTCGTGGCCTTGCGAATGGCAAGCACGACGCCGGGCATGAAGCTCGTGCGATCCAGTGAGTCGTGGCGCAGGGAGAGGCGCTGGCCCTGCGCCCCAAAGATCACCTCCTGGCTCGCCACAAAGCCCGGCAGGCGCACCGAGTGCACGGGAATCTCGTCCACCTCGGCCCCCGTGGCTCCCGCGTGGCTCTCAAACGCATTCTCAGGCTTGGCGGTAGGCACTCCCGTGCGCGCCGCCGCGATCATCTGCGCCGTCTTCACTGCTGTCCCCGACGGTGCGTCCACTTTCTTCTCGTGGTGCATCTCGATAATCTCGACATCGGGCAGGTACTTGGCGGCTTGCGCAGCGAACTGCATCATCAAAATCGCTCCGATGGCAAAGTTCGGCGCGATTAAACACGCTGTCTGGTGCTTTTCACAGAGCCCCCGTAGCTCGTCTAAATCCGCAGGCGAGAGCCCCGTGGTCCCGACAATCGGGATGACGTTGTTCTCCAGCGCCGTGCGGATATTGGTCATCGCAGACGACGGCACGGTGAAGTCCACCATCACGGCGGGCTGACTCTCTCGTAGAAGCGCCCCCATATCGTCCCCAAACTCAATCTGCGCGATGACTTCCATGCCCTCGGCCTCGGTGACCGCACGCACTACCTCGCTCCCCATCCGGCCCAGCGCACCGGAAACAGCAACTCTAATCATAAACCCAGTGTACCGCAGAACCCACTCGGCCTGACCCCATCTCTCCGGGTTCGTGGAACTCACCACCTCTCTTCCCCCGGGTGCCCTCTGGGCGGTTCGCAAGCTCACGGGAAGAGAGGCAAGCTACTCACCCTCCAGCTCCGCGAGCGCTTCTTTATCCGCCTCCTCAAACGGCCCGATAGCCGCAATCGTGAGCTTGCTTGAGTCTTCTGGCAGAATGGCCTGCGCGACGGCGAGTACATCCGCGACGGTCACGGCGTTGATCTTGGCGAGGGCTTCGGCCAGTAGCGGGACGCGGTTGTAGTACAGCTCGGACTTGCCCAGGCGGGTCATGCGGCTACTCATGGACTCCTGCGCCATGATGAGTGCGCCCCGGAATTGATTTTTCGAGCGCTGAAGCTCCGCTTCGCTCACACCGTCTTTGCGGACTTTCTCAAACTCGGCACGCACTAAGTCAAGGCACTCCTCAAAGTTCTCCGGCGACGTCCCGCCGTACGCGGCGAAGTAGCCCCCCTCGCGATGTGTTGCACTATAGGAGCCCACGGAGTAGGCCAGGCCGCGCTTCTCGCGAATCTCCTGGAAGAGCCGTGCGCCCATCGAGCCCCCCAAAATGCTGTCTAAGATCGCTAGCGGATACTTTTCCTCGTCGTTCTGGCCGTAGCCACCCACACCGACGCAGAAGTTCACTTGCTCGGTGGGGCGGCTGTAGAGAAGCTTGCCGGGAGTCGCAACGGGGCGGGTGAGTGTGCCGTTGGCCTCACCCGTCACAAGCCCCCCGAGCATCTTTTCCGCAAGCTCCACCACTTGCGCGTGCTCCAAGTTGCCCGCGGCGGCGACGACCAAGCTTTTTGGCCCGTAGCGCCGCGCGATGTAGCCGCGCAGGTCGTCGGGAGTGAACGCCGAGACGGTCTCGACACTGCCAATCACCGGCAGGCCCAGCGCGTGATTCGGGTAGATTGTCTCCGCAAAGAGATCGTGCACCATGTCTTCCGGGTCATCGTCGCGCCGCTTGATCTCCTCCAGCACCACCTTGCGCTCTTTGGCCGTCTCGTCGGGATCGAAGAGCGAGCCGGTGAGCATGTCCGTGAGAATGTCTAAGCCAACGGGCAGGTGCTCGGAGAGAACGCGGGCGTAGTAGCAGGTGAACTCTTTGTCCGTAAACGCGTTGAGGTAGCCCCCCAGCGCATCCATCTCATCGGCGATATCTTTAGCGCTGGGGCGGCGCTCGGTGCCCTTAAAGAACATGTGCTCTAAAAAGTGGGAGATTCCTCGCAGGCGCGGCTCCTCATCGCGTGAGCCCGCACTGGCCCAGAGCCCCACGGAGACCGACTGAACGGTAGGAATATTTTCAGTGACAACCCGCACGCCATTGGGCAGAACGGTTCGGGAGACGTTTTCAACCATAACACTAAGTGTACCGTTTTTTTAAGCTGTCAAGCTTGCCAGTTTATGTGCAATACCGTTGCCAGACTTAGCGAAGAAAGATACATTCGTACAAGAACTATGAATAGAACCGCGGGAGTCTGTCTGAGCGCTCTGGGTCTGGTGGCACTGATATTTCTTTGTCCCACTTGCCGTCGCAGCCCCATTGAGCAGCACCTGAAAGAGCAGTCTGAGGCCGCACTCACTCGTGCGGGGCTGACAGATTGGACGGTCGGCTTCGAGGGGCGAGATGCTAGCTTGTTTGGCCCTTCCGCAGAAGCGGAGCAGGCACGTACGCTGGTTGCACAAGTGCCTGGCGTCTGGGATGTGCAGCTCGTCAATGGTTCTGTAGCACCCACTCCAGTGCCCCTACCGGGCCCTACTTCGTCGCCAGAAGCCACAGCGACCCCAGAAGCCACAGCGACTCCGGAAGCGCAAGCAACGCCTGAGCCCTCCCCGCAAGCGATCTCGGCAGGTGAGCCCACCGGGTTAGTGCAAGTGCTTTCCTACGGGGGCGTGGTCTATGTACGGGGAGTCTACCCTGACGAGGCGAGCCGCCAGAGCGCGGTTCAGGCCGCAAAAACCGTCTTCGGTACAGGAGCTGTCCGTGATGAGACAACCCTCAGTGGCAGTGGGGGTGCGCTAGGCTGGCCCGCAGAGACCCTCAAGAGTCTGAGTGTCCTGAAATCAGTGCGTGATCTTGAGCTCTCCGCGGGTGGCGATGCGCTCACTCTGAGTGGCGTTGTTGCCTCCGCCCGTGAAAAACAAAAGCTGGCTGGTATTGTCAAGGCAAGCCTGCCCGAAAATATTACTCTGGAGAACCGCCTAACTTTAGCCGGGGAGAAGCTGCCTGTCCCCACCCCTTCAGTGAACACCGCGCTGCCCACCGCAGACCGGCAGAAGGCGCAGAGGCTGCTCGATGGCATCGTGGGCAAGGGTGCGGTGCTCTTTGCCACCGCGAGCTCGCGCATCCAACCCGAAGCCTATCCCTACCTCAACCAGATCGGGGAGGCCCTCAAGAGCCAGACCACGGCTACCATTGTCGTGGGCGGGCACACCGACAAGCAGGGTGATGAGCCGGACAATCGTCGCCTCAGCCAGAAGCGCGCCGATTCCGTACGGGCCTATCTGGTTGCGCGTGGCATGCCAGTCAAACACCTCTATGCTCAGGGCTATGGCTCCGTCCAACCCATCGCGACTAACACTACCGAGGAAGGACGCCGTCGTAACCGCCGAATCGGTTTCGTGGTCCGCTAGTTGCAAGTTAAGGAATCACTATGCTGCATCTCTATTTATTAATCTTACCCTGTCTCCTGGTGGCCTTTGCCCTCGGGCTCCTCATGGGCTACTTTCTCTGGTTCCGCACGTCTCTGAACACCGATACCACGAAGATCCTTAGCGGTGATTTGGGAGCACTGAAGAAAAAGCTCCAGGAGCGAGACAAGCAGCTCACGGGCATTGGAGCGGCGCACGCTAAACAGCTCGAAGCTCTCAATAATGACCTGGTCAGCGCCAAGACAGAGCGGGATCGGCTACGGGCGGAGGCGATTCCGCTTAATATTCGCGTTGACGAGCTAACCCGAAACTTAGAGACATCCCAAAAAAATAAGGACGAGACGCAGGAGCAGCAAAACATTGGGGAAGCCCCCTCTACGACCCTAGGAGGTCTCGCTGCCATCGCTCAGGAGCGTGATGAGCTCAAGAAGTCACTTGCCCAAGCACAGGATAAGCTCACCGATTACACTCAGGCGCTAACACAGGCAAACACCAATATTCACACCGCCAATCAGACCATTCATACTGCCCAGGCACAGCTCCAGGCACAAGCAGCCGAGCTGGAACGTCAGCGTCCGTTGGTTCCGTCCCTGGCAACAGAGTCAGCCGGGGCAGACGGATTAGTGATTCCTGAGGCAGAGCCCGGTCATCAGGACGACCTAAAAGAGATCGTGGGGGTCGGGCCGTTTATCGAGGCCAAGCTGCATGATCTCGGGATACGTACCTACAAGCAGATCGCGAAGTTCTCACCGGATATGCTAGAGAAAGTGGCTGGTAGTATCGAGTACTTCCAGGGCCGGATCGGGCGTGAGAACTGGACGGAGCAGTGCAAGGCACTGCACTTTGACAAGTACGGCGAGAAGCTCTAGTCGCCAATACCCCTCTTCGAGGGGGTTGGTAACCGGCTTAATGTCGGCCCGGTGGTCACGACCAAGAGCCTCGCCCATTGATTGAACGCTTCTCGCACTTTCTGAGTTTATTAGGGTGAGATGCGACGACCAACTGGGGACGATGACAGCCTGCTCCAGCGAGCAGTGCGCGGCGAGGCAGATTGCTTTACGGAGCTTGTGCACCGCCACCGTCCCTGGGTCTGTCGGCTTCTGAGCGCAATGACTTCCGATCCCGAAGCGGCGGAGGATCTAGCGCAGGAGGTATTCACCCGGCTCCATCGCCACGCAGGGAGCTACAAGAGCCGAGGACAGTTTGTGGCCTACCTCAAGCAGCTCGCCCTCAATGTGGGGCGCAGCTATCTGCGGCGCATTCCGGGCGTCACTCTCGTGGCCTGGGACGAGCAAAAAGAGCCGCTGGGCGAGATCCGTAGCGACTTACTCGATGCCATTCTCACCCGTCAGGTGCAGGACGAGGTTCGTGCCAGTGTCGAGGCGCTCCCTCCCGACCAGCGCGAGGCCGTGCTTCTGCACTACTTCGGTGGCTGGACTGTGCCTGAGATCGCCGCCCGGGTGAAGTGCCCCGAGGGAACCGTCAAGTCGCGTCTCCATCACGGCATTCGCAAGATCCGCGAAGCCCTCACCAAAGACTCAGCAACTCAGAAAGAAGAACAATAACTATGAACGACTCTATTATCATTCGCATGGCAACCGAGACCATCCAGCACCTGCGCCACGCCATCCCGGTCAGCTCCTGCCCGTACATGGTGCCGTCTTACAACGCTCTCGTCACGGCGGCCCGCGCCAACCACCCCGACGATGTCTTTCTCAAAGTGCTCTCTCCGCTCCCCACCACCGGCGACGACCGCGACTGCATCTCGATTGCGGAGATCACCGCGCTTTTTGCCCAGCTCGCCATCGCTCTGGAATCGCTCTCGTAAGCCCAAAAGTATATTTCCATAGTTCAGAGACATTTCAGGGAAAATTCAGGGTGCTGTGCTACAGTTAGTTACATTCGTCGTTCACGACAAGTGCCTACGTTTTTGTAAGGAAAGGTAACAAAATGAGAAAGATAACTTCTAACCTCGCGATGATGCGGATTATCGTCGTGAGCATGGCTAGCCTCCTGATGGCCTTAGCACCCAAGCCCGCCCACGCATACGACCCAGACACTCACTTCCAAGTAACTTATGTCCTGTGTCGGGCTGCTGGGTTCACCCACGCCGATGCCCTGACCGTCGCGCAATATGACCAGGGGATGGATGATTCCAACGGGACACTTGCCAACACGGGCATAACCCCCCACATCGTAGAAGAGGGACTCTGGCACGCTCTGCCCGCAGCCTCGGATCCGAACCTAGTCATCACACGCAAGAATCAGATGTTTGAACAGGCAGTCAGGGTGCCCGGTCGCACACTTAAACTTCAGTACTTAGGGGTGTTCTACCATTACCAACAAGACACCTGGGCACACCGAGTCCATCCCAACGATAATGCGACAGTGTTCAGTCCCTACACTCAACCATTAGGACATGGATTGATGGGACATCAACCCGATCGCCCTCCTTTTGATCCTATCTGTGCGCTACGATGCCTTGAAGAAGGAATTAACTATGCACGTCAATTTTTGAAAAGAGCGCTCAGTCAAACTCCCAGCCCAATGTTTGATAATTACAGTCCTGCATTAGGATCATTGGATACAAATTGGAGAGATACTGGAGGCAAATCGCTGTCAGGAAAATTCATCCATCAAATCGCCATTGATAACTCAAATACTGCCCATAAATTTACCACCACTCTAATTCGGGCGCAGATTGACTCCTACACAAATGGGATAGAACTAGGAAACCCTAATTACACCGGCTACAACACTTCTAATGAAGCTGATTATGCTACAGTCAGAGAAAATCTCCAGGCAGTTTGCAGGCAATTCAATATAGAAGTGCAGATACCGGACAAACATACCCCTTTCACCACACTAACTACCAAAGTACTTCTCGAAGGAGTCTCATCCACAATAGTTCCCTTGCCAACGCCCCCCGTAGCGGCCCCGTCAACAGTACAGAAAGTCATTACGATTAAAAGCGCCTCAAACAGCCAGTTTATCTGCGCCACAGATGGACTCACGGACAATCAGTGGCTCTACTGCAAGTCAGGTACCCCAGTGTCATTCACCGTGGTTGGCCCGCTGAACAACTGTGTTCTCAAGGTCAGTGGCCAGAACCTGTACTTTAGCTACAACGCGACAACTGGGGCGGTGAAGCTCTGGAGCAATTCTGATGGAGCGAACTTCAGCCTAGAGCGGCAGAGTAACGGAACCTACGCCATCAAGAGCCTCAAGTTCAACCAGTATGTCTGGCTCTCCAGCCAGTCGCCCTACATCACGGGTACGGGTAAGGCTAGCAATACCGCAGGTCAGTGGTACATCACTGGGCTCTAGTCTTTAAAAGCGACACCACCCAGACACGATTCAAGCGGGGCTCCTCACTCGCTTGAATCGCTACTTTCCAAGGCCTGAGTTTGCGATTATTCCGTCTTGGCCTACCCCACAAACTTCAGTGAGCTAGGGTCTTTGAGAACTTTGGCGGCCACAACACCTTCCACGTCCGTGAGCCGATAATCGCGGCCCGCGTAGCGGTAGGTGAGCTTGGTGTGGTCAATGCCGAGCAGATGCAGCATGGTGGCGTGCAGATCGTGGATGTGGCACTTGTCGCCCTCGGCAAACCAGCCGTAGTCATCGGTGGAGCCGTAGGTCGTGCCGGGATTCACGCCGCCGCCCGCCATCCACATCGTGAAGCCGTGGGGGTTATGGTCGCGGCCATCGCCGCCCTGCGCCGTGGGCGTGCGGCCAAACTCGCCGCCCCAGAGCACCAGTGTGTCTTCGAGCAAACCGCGCTGCTTCAGATCGCGGAGCAGACCGGCAATCGGCTTGTCCACCTCAGCGGCGTTCTTCGTGTGCCCGTTCTTTAAATCCCCGTGCTGATCCCATTTATACGAGTGCGTCACTTGCACAAACCGAACGCCCGCCTCGCAGAAGCGCCGCGCGAGCAAGCACTGCCGCCCGAAGTTATCCGTGGGGTCTTTGTCAATACCGTAGAGATCCAGAGTCGCTTGTGTCTCCTTAGAAATATCCATCAACTTGGGCGCTTCCACTTGCATGCGAAACGCCAGTTCGAAGCTCTGGATGCGACCCTCGAGAACCGGGTCCACGCCCCAGTGGCTCAGCTGCTCGGAGTCTAAGTCATGGAGATTATCGAGCTGAAGCCGCTGAAGCGCCGCCGTGGCATCCGCGTTGCCAAGGTGCGCGAGCTTGGCCTCCTTGGCCTTCACCGACGCGTTACCAATCGGGGTGCCTTGTGTCCAAGGGGGCAGAAACGCGGAGCTCCAGTTCTGGACACCGCCGTGGCCCAGAGTCGGGCAGATCGTGACGTAGCCCGGCAGGTTTTGATTTTCCGTCCCAAGGCCATAGACCGCCCATGACCCCATAGACGGGCGAATCCCGACATCGGTGCCGGTGTGGACTTTTAGCAGCGCTCCGCCGTGCGCCGGGTTGCTACCATGCAGCGAGCGAATCACGCACATCTCGTCCACACACTTGCCCACTTCAGGAAACAGATCGCTGACCTCGGTGCCGCTCTGGCCGTAGTGCTTGAACTTCCAGGGCGAGCCGAGTAAGTTGCCGGTCTGGGCGAAGACCACGCGCGGACGCTGACCAGCGTAGGGCTTGCCCGAGTCGCGGGTGAGCAGCGGCTTAGGATCAAACGTATCCACCTGGCTGGGGCCACCGTGCATAAAAAGAAAAATCACCCGCTTGGCTTTAGGCGCAAAGTGCGGTTTTTTGACTGCAAGTGGGTTCTCCGCCCGGGCTTCGTCGGCGAGGAGCCCAGCAAGCGCAAGCATCCCAAAACCAGAGGCACTGGTCTGGAGCAGCTCACGGCGCGAGACGGCGCGCTGAAACCGATGGCAAGCGTGATTTTTCTGATTACTCATGGAGGTATTTTACCGCAAAGTCAGCGAGAACCGATAGGGTTCATCGCTCTGTAGCTTGGGTACTATGGGTACTATAATAACGAATGGCAGAGATGCCACTACAACTTCCGCTACACGGAGTTCGTCACGGTTCAGTAGTCACTATTACCGGATATTGCCGGAGGCACTAAGTGCCCCCGGCGATGTTCACCCGGATCAGCGGCTTGATCAGCTCCCGACGCTCGATAGCGGCCAGTGCGTTGGTGAAAGTATTCAGCGTAAAGAGAGGCTCCCCAGTCCACCACTCGCGCTGGTAGGCACCTGCACGAAACCCCTCCACCACTTGATCATGGGTCTCGGGCTCGTCGTAGCCGCCTTGGTAGATCGTAAAAGTCGCTGTGGTGCGTGCCGGACGGAGGATGAGTTTCTCCCAGTCATCAAGGCCGTAGATCCCCAGGATCGCGCCGTCGGCCAGAAATGGCAGAATATCGTCGCTAGAGGATTCCTTACCCACCGTGTCGATCACGCGATCAAATTTCTCCGTGATCTCACTCAGCGCCTTGTAGTTGACATAGCCTGTCGCGCCCGCCGCGCGGAAGACGGCTTCACGTGCGGCGCTGCCGATCACGACAATCTGCTCCGCGCCGAGGCATCTTGCATGGGCCACAAACGCGAGCGCGTTACCGCCGGAGCCCACAATCAGGAGCCTCGTCCCTTCCCCGATCCCAAGGCGCTGGGTGTAGCTCAGAGTCTCGCGGAGGGTGATAAAGAGCGGCCCGGCCTCGGCGGGGATGTCATCAGGAATGACTTGATGGATGCGGTAGGCGTCCCACTCGGACTTCTCCAGACCATCTTCCTGCATCGCGCGCCAGTCCCGGCAGAACCCGAACTCCGCAAAGCCGCCCCAGCCGATATTCCAGCTTCCGTCGGCTGCCGCCGCCGTACCGACACGCGCCACCAGATCGCCCACTTTCAGGTGCCGCACCTTGGGGCCTCGCTCCAGCACGCGGCCTACGCTCTCGTGTCCGAGCACCAAGGGATAGGGCATGTCCCAGGGCAGTCGGTCATGGAGAATATGCCCGTCGGTGCCCGCGCAGATCGTTCCGTACACAATCGCGACCCGGCAGTCGTAGTCCGTCAGCAGCGGCGGCTCCTGAACATCGCGCACGGAAACGGTGCCATCGGGCGTCTCCACATAAATTACTTTCATACCCCTTGATTCGGCAAAGGTGCGCCTGGCTCCTGCCGTGGTATAATACGAAGTTGCCTCCGCGCTACGGCTTGCGCCTGCGGAGGTATTTTCATGTCAGGTTGTTACTATGCTTAGAAATATTGCCATCATCGCCCACGTTGACCACGGAAAGACGACCCTTCTTGACGGGATGCTCAAGCAGGGCGGAGTCTTCCGCGAGAACCAGGAAGTCGCCGAGCGGGTGATGGACCGCATGGACCAGGAGCGCGAGCGCGGCATCACCATTGTCTCCAAGCACACCGCGCTGGTCTACAAGGGCCACAAGATCAATGTCGTAGACACGCCCGGTCACGCGGACTTTGGCGGGGAAGTCGAGCGCGTGCTGTTGGTCGTGGATGGCGTGCTGCTTCTGGTAGACGCCGTAGACGGCCCGATGCCACAGACCCGCTTTGTTTTAGAGAAGGCGCTCGCCGCCGGGCACAAAGCCATTGTGGTAATCAACAAGATGGACCGCCCCGATGCCCGCCCGGACTGGGTGGTCAACGAGACCTTCGATCTGTTCCATGCGCTGGGCGCTACCGATGAGCAACTAGACTTCCCGGTGGTCTATGCCACCGCACTTGATGGCCGCTCGTCGCTCAACGAGGACTACGCCGACGCGGTAGACCTCCAGCCACTTTTCGACACGGTTCTGGCCACCGTTCCCGAGCCTCGGGTTCTCGGTACCAAAGACGATCCCACACAGGCGATGATCTCCACTATTGATGGCGATCCGTATTTGGGCCGTCTGGGAATCGGGAAGCTCTTTTCCGGAACACTGCGCCCCAACCAGCCCGTGACGGTTTTCCGACGTGATGGCTCCAAGTACATTACCAAACTCCAGAGTGTCTTTGTCTACGAGGGCATGAAGCGCATCCCCGTAGAAGCCGCCTTTGCGGGCGACATTATCGCCGTCACGGGCCTGCCGGAGATCACGATTGGGGAGACAATTGCCTCGGGCGACAATCCCCAGCAGATCCCGCCGCCTACCGTGGACGAACCCACTCTCAAGATGACCTTTGGGGTGAATACATCGCCGCTCGCAGGCCGTGAGGGGCAGTTCTCCACCAGCCGCAAGCTGCGCGAGCGCCTCTACAAAGAGCTTGAGACCAATGTGAGCCTCAAGGTTGAGGAGAGCGAGACGCCGGATAGCTTTATTGTCTTTGGACGCGGGGAGCTTCACTTAGCCGTGCTGATCGAGACCATGCGCCGCGAGGGCTACGAGCTGCAAGTGTCTATGCCCGAGGTCATTACCCGTGTCGGGGAGAACGGCGAGAAGCTAGAGCCCTTTGAGCGCGTCTTCATCTCTCTCCAGGAAGAGTACTCCGGCGCGATTGTCCAAGCACTCGGCGAGCGTCGGGGCGTGCTGATGAACATGCAGCAGTCCGACCGGGGCGATACGCGCCTGGAGATTGTGATCCCCACCCGTGGCCTCTTAGGTTTCCGCTCACGCTTCTTGACACTTACCCGTGGCACGGGAATCATGTCCGCACTGCTTGAGGGCTATCTTCCCTGGGCCGGGCCGGTTCCGCACCGCTCACAGGGCAGCCTGATCGCCAATGAGTCTGGGATGACCACCAACTTCGGACTGACCAACGCGGAAATCCGTGGAGAGATCTTCATTGGACCGGGCATCGAAGTGTATGAAGGCATGATCGTGGGCCGCCACCAGCGCGAGGGCGATCTGGTGATGTCAGTGACCAAGCTCAAGCCACTCACCAACATGCGCGCGTCTAATAGTGATATTTCGGTGCGCCTCACTCCGCCCACGGACATGAACCTGGACCGTAGCTTGGAGTATATTGGCCCGGACGAATTAATGGAAGTGACGCCTAAGAACGTGCGAATGCGCAAGCGCGAGCTGAACTTCAAGCTGCGCAAGCGCTCCGAAAAGGGCGATTAGGTTCGCCCCCGGCCCCCGTCTGGCGGGGGCTAGGGGGTTGGCTCTCCCTCGACCACGGGCTCGCTCTTGAGCCGCCTTTGATGATTGATCCTTCGTGGTTGCAAGCCCAGTTTCGCAAGCTCGGCGGTAGTGTCGGTGTCATCGGACATGGCACTGTAGTAAAAACGCACCCTCGCAATCACTTTCTGAAGCAGCTTCTGTGCCTCGTCCCGGCTCCGTGTGGCCTGCTGTCGTCCGCCCACTCCCACGGTTCCCTCTGAAGCAGCAATGGTATCTAGCTCCCCTTGAATCAGAGTGAGCAAAGCAGCAGGATAACGTGCATTCACAGGCTGAAGTGTGGACGAAAGGGCAATCGCTTGCCGCGCCAGAGAAAGCACACGAGAATCTGTTTTTAGATCGCCCATTTGCTTTCCTTGCCAGCCGTAGGCAGTGAGCGCGGCTTCTCGATCTGGTTCTGAAATCTCGTAGCGCGGCACTCCCTGAATAAACCGGAACCCATCACGTAGGTACTCACCAAGGTTTGCAATCGCTTCCCGCCGTTGTGTGACACTGCGTGTGCGTATGGCTCCTACACTCTGCTGTTGGGAGTCGAAAGAAAGCACTTCGGCAAGGCGCTCGTCTAGTGCGGCACGAATCATTGTGGGTAACTTAAATACATCTGTTGCAGGACGGACATCATCTACTCGTTGCATACGCTGCGCCACGAGTACAAACTCATTCATTTTGACTGTTGACATAAAATTCTCCGTTGGATTTGTATTTGGGATGCCTACCCCCTAACCCCCGTTCAACGGGGGGAATATGCGGAATAGTTCCTTATTGTCCCCCCGCCCGGCGGGGGTTAGGGGGTTCCCACCCGCTCATAGTGTGCGTCTAGCTCTGGCGTAAGCAGCAGCAGTGCGGCGATTCTTCGTGCCATTGTGCTGACATAGCGTGCCTCTTCTACTGTAAGCCCTCGCTGAAGTATACCCTTTTCCCGGTACGAAAGCCATTTCTTGAGCACCGTGTACCCTCCGAGGGTATAACCCCACACATTCGCAGGGATGTTCTTCCAGTACGCTCGGTCATTGAGGTAAATATCGTAGGTTCTGTTTCCCAGCAGTGCCCACTCGTCGTCGGTGAAGGCTTGCCGCTCCGCTGTCTCTTGCTCCCGCCCGATTGCCTTGCCCTTCCCCGGCATCACCACTCCCGTTCCATGTCCCCAGCCTGCGGTAAGCTCCAGGTCGCCTGAGTCTAGGCTGAGAGTTCCGCCATCGGTTGCTGCCATTGTCGCCAGTGTGGCAAAGCTCGGCGTTAGCGGAGCCGTTGTGATACCTGATACGCTCTGTTCGGGGTCAAGCAATGCCGCCACTCGCCGCCCCAGAGCGGCACTTGCCTCTAGCGCGTCTTTGGTGGAGGGTAGCGGAACACGCGGCCAGTCCTGCCGCAGTGCCCCGGCATTTTGTGTACGGTAGTTTGGGGAGTGGAGGACGGCGAGGGTGTGGTAAAAAAGATCGTCGGGGGAAGCATTGAGGGATTGGAGGTACTCTCGTGCGAAATCTGAGAGATTGTAGCGTGTTCCGTCAGGTAAACGATCATCGTCTAGGTCTGTCGCCTTCAGACGAAGAGGAAAATAGTTAGAAAATCCATTCCCGAGATTGTCTGCTAAAACACTACAATTGAAACCACGATCAAAATGCTCTGTTGCATATCTTTGTCGCCCTTCAATCCAAATATTTCCTTTAAAAACATGTGGAAAATAATCAGGAGATTTTCTGCCAAGAAGACCTGTTTCTGGCTCCCAATATATCCATCTTAGATCAAATGGTCTATATAAGTATGGTACAAAATATTGTGGAAGAATTTTTCTTTGAACTAAGTAATCTCTTGTCTTTTCCGGCTCAAACTTATTAACTGCATCCATCGCTCCAGAAATCAAAGCTTTAATTTCATCATGAGATATATTTGGATTGAAGTATGCTTCCATCCGAGATTTTAAGCTATTAAGATCAACGTGTACAACTACGTCATCACGTTTTGTCTGCACTCCAGGAAAAGATGTAGGAAAGAGTTCGGGAAGCTTTTTCCATTCGAGATAGTTTACTGCCATCTCACGGGGTTTATAGGGAAGGCCCAGTTTGGGAACTAGCGTTAGGGCAGTGTACTGTTTCTGATGATCGTCAGATGTGACACTATCCATTAAGGCTTGTCTGCGCTCACTTGCACGGGCATCGTCCCAGTCTTTGTAGTAAATGGTAGCAGATTCGCCTGTAACTACCGGAGACGATCCAGGGTGTTTTACCATAAGAGTGATAGACGTACCGACTTTAATTCCCACCGACGAACCCTGCATAGCAAAGACTGTCTCGCTGGTGCGCCCATCAGGAGCATACTCAGAGATAATACGGTCGCCGTGCAGGTTATCCACCCAGATCGTATCGAAAACCTCCGCATAGCGCTCCCGCATTCCCGTAAACGAAAGACCCTCTAGCCAGGAGTAATTAGAAATGTAGCAGACAACCCCCTGCCCGCCTGTCTCCACAATACGCTTCTCCGCCATACGGAAAAAGCGGATGTAGAGATCGTTCAAGCCCTGACCCTGCGGCGCAGGAACATTCTTGACCGTACGGTACGTATTGCTCAGGCTCCGCTCCTCTTCTACCGCCACGCCCGCGTAGCCGTTGTAGGGAGGGTTTCCCAGGATTACTAGAATAGGCTTTTGCTGCTTCACCCGCTCCGCTGCATCGCGCTCCTCCGCAAAGCCTGGAATGGACAGCGCCGGATGAAGGCCGCCTGGTTCCCACCCCGTTAAGGCATTGGTGAGATAGACCCCCATACGCTCGTTCTGTGCCGCTGATAAAGGCGCACCAAAGGTCTGAAACAAAAGGCCAAGCTGAAGGTGTGCGACCACAAAAGGGGCAGGGAGTATCTCGAAGCCAAACAGACGCGGAAGCACGGACTTCTTCAGCTCCGCCGCCGCCAGCGCATCTCCGCCCAGCGACGCGTGAAGAAACTTCACTACTTCCACCAAGTAGGCCCCAGTTCCGCAGCACGGATCGAGGATAAACACACTCTCATCGGCGAGGCCACGCGCAATCCCCAGCTCAGACTTCAGCACCGCATCCACCCGCGCCACTTGATACGCCACAATCTCACGCGGCGTGTACCAAACTCCCAATTCCCGACGAAGTTCTGGATCAAAGGCTTCCAAGAACGGCTCGTAGAAATATTGGACGGCGTTTTCGGCGGCGAAACGCTCAAAGAACTCCTTGCGATCCACGCGGTTCAGCGCCGCACTCGCACGCTCCAGCACCTCACCCAGCCCCAGCGACTCCAGATGCGCGGGGTTGGCAACCTGATAGAACAAATCACGGACAATAGGGACGTGCAGCTTGTACGCCGCCATCTGCCATGAGAACCGCGCTTCCTCATACCGGCCTTCCTCGCGGTGCCACAGCACCCACGCGGAGAAAATTCCGTAGAACAAGGTCTGCACCAGGGTCGAGCGGAAGAAGCGAACGCCTTTCTCTCCCTCAAATGCCAGCCCCAGCGCATCCTGCAAGGTCTTTTTCAGTGGCTCTAGCCCCGATGCATCCCCCGTCTCGATCCGGTACTTTGCCTCTCGTGCAAACGACGCGAGATACCATGCCACCTCTGATGGTTGCGTCAGCGTGACATTGGTTGAGAGGGCACGGCGCAAAAACTCCACAAACCGCGCCTCCTCTGTCTCGGTGATTAAGGCCACGCTCCCTGCCTTCTGCCAAAACGCCCCCTCAGACTCTGCCAGCGCAAACGCCTCCCCCAACACCAGCTCACCCCCCGGCCCGCGCTCCACCACCTGAAAGGCGCGGTAGTTGGTAATCAGTACCGCCCCGTAGTGCGCTAAATACTTCGCCACCTGCTCCGAGCGTGCCAGCACGGTTAAGTCGGCCTTCACTCCCTTAATCTCGATCACCCCAGGCTCGGGTTTCGCATTGGGAAGAGGTGTGCTTTGATCCTGCCGCGCAAACTGCTCACTCACAAACAGCCCAGCATCAGGAATCCCCGCGCCGGTATTGCTCACGTGCGAGTGACAGCGCACTTTCGGCTTCAGCGCCCCGCCCACAGCGTTGAGCAAGTTCACCAGCGCCGGATAGTAAGAAGTCTCCGCGACAGCGGCACCCGTTGCCCGTATCGCACGCACTTCAGAAAGATAAGAAGAGAGCAGTTTCATCTTTATATCTTACCCACCAGCCCCCGCCCAGCGGGGGAGGTAAGCAGAATTATTCCTTATTGTCCCCCCGCCCGGCGGGGGTTAGGGGGTAGAAAAAAACAAGGGTGCCCTAGCGCCGAAACGCCGCGATCACCGCGTCCTGGCGAGCGTTGACCTCGGGATCTGTGGTCTGTCGGGTCGGGTCGGCTTTGAACCACTCCAGCGAGCGGCGCACGCCCTCGGCCCAGACTACCTCGGCTTTGTAGCGGGGCACGAAGCGCTTGAGCTTGCTATTGTCCAGCACCACCGAGTTCACCTTGTCCCCGATCAGCGTCCCCTCCCAATCCGGGTAGAGGCTCATGCAAAAGTCCGACGGAATATGAACGAAGTCAGGCGCAACCCCGAGAGCGTCCGCCACGGTCTGAAAGAGCTGGTTCCAGCAGAGCACTTCGTCGCTGGTGATGTGAAACGCCTCGCCGTAAACCTCGGAGCGGCCCAGCAAGCCCACAAACCCCTTGGCGAAGTCTCCGTTCCAGGTGTTGGTCCACAGCGACGTTCCATCTCCCGGAATAATCACGGGCTTCCCGGCCAGCATCCGCTCCACCACGGTCCACGGGTGCGCCCAGCTATTCAAGACCAGTGGCAAGTTCGCGTGTCCATAGGTCAGCGAGGGCCGCACGACTGTGTACGCCTGCTTGCTCTGGCGCTCTAAAAGCTGCTCACAGGCAATTTTATCCCTCGAATACTGCCAGTGTGGGTTCTCCAGCGGCGTCTCTTCCGTGATCAAATAACACTTAGGCGGTTTCTGGTAGCAACTGGCTGAGCTAATAAAAACAAACTGCTCCGTCAGTCCGTCTAAAAGCGCAAGCCGCGCCTCTAAGTCCTCAGGAGTGAACGTAATAAAGTCCGCAATGGCATCAAAAGGCGCATGCGCCACCAGTGCAGCCCGTAGGCTCGCCTGCTCTCCACGCACATCCCCTGTTATCACTGTCACCCCCGGCGGCGGGAGATACCTCTTTGAGCTTCCCCGGTTGAGCAGAAAGACCTCGTGCTCCTGCCGCACCGACTCCTCCACACAGGCCGACGAGATAATCCCGGTGCCACCGATATATAAAACACGCATCTATTTCGTCTCGGGAAGCCGCGTCGTCTGCCAGGCGGCGAAGTGCCATTCGCCTTTTTGCCGTGTCCAGACTTCGGTGAAGCGCGCCTTGAATGCCACCTCGTTCTCACCCGACTTGACTTTTACCTCAGTAATCCCTGTGACAATCACGGTATTGCCGTAGACCTGATGTTTCTTCTCGGAGAGCACCACGGAGAGGTACTTGGTCGCACCCGTCTTCAGCGCGTCCAGCAGCGTCTCTTTGGTATCTGTCTTCCCGCTGGAGTGGGTGTAGACCATGTCCTTGGTGAAGAGAGCATCCAGGACAGTAATATCGGCCTTGACCAGTGCCTCGATGCGTTTCACATCCGCCGCGTTCGTGGCCTCAATCGCCTCCGCACGGGTCGGAGTGGTTTTCTGCTGAGCAAAGACAGGAGCGGCAATCACGAGCGCCGCGCAAGCAAAAGATAGGTTTCCGAGGTTTCTCATGGGGAGATTATAGCGCATACGCCGTTCATTCGGAGCGGGCCGCTGAGTGTCCTGAGGTCTTTTTCTGCCTTGCGATTGGCCCACAAGCGCACGCCAGATCGTGCCGACACCCTATCATCATTTGGCGACGGGGACACTCAAGCTTGTCATAGCATCTGATTTTTTATCTTTAATAAATATCTCATCATGCCCAATGTCTTTTTTTAAACTCAATATTGCATTTCCCATGTTATCCATATAAGAAGCCAAATCAGCTAAACGCTCGCAAATCTTCTCACATAATTTTAGCATTATCATATTCCCAACACAATAATCATCATTTTTTAAATTAAATTCCGATAGGGAGGCATCACGAGCAATCACTGAATTCATAAAATTATTAAAATTACATTCATGAAATTTTCCCAAATCCCTATCTATATATCTAGTTTTTCTCATCACAGATAAACCATCTCTATTATCACCAATTAGTCCATTCAAATATTTTTTGTACTGCGAAGGTAATGATTTAATTAAAATATTCTGAATAGATTTTGCGGTTCCATTTGAAGTATATCTATCTCTGGAAAGAGTGACCTTGCCAGAAACATGTTTTTTAAAATCTAAATCAGAAATTTTCGCACAAACACGAAGTATATTTGACAAACTCGCATTATTTTTTCCGAAGATCACATATTTTAGATCTAAAAATTCATCTAAATCATTTTCAACATGATATTTATTTTCATACTCTTTTGACAAATCATTAATAGTGAAAATATTATTTTTTGACTTTTTACTCAATTCAGGATAATTTATTTTCCGACCACTCGCATCTTTCACCATCATTATATTATTTACAGATATTCTCACTCCCCATTCCTTACTAATAACAGGCATTATACTTATTTTATTATCATTAACATCTATACTATATTCCTGCTTATTCATCAAATTACATATTTTCAACCATAATCCTACATCTGATTTTATTTTCGTGAAATATTTCCTTCTTAAAGCAATTTCTAGTTTCTGACGCGATTGAGATGACAAATCATTTCCATCAATATTCGAACCTGTTTCGGATAACCTCATCATTTCTAATACGACTGATCGGATTCCCCCATCATCTACAGATACCAATTTTCGACCCTCTATCTTAACCTGAGAAAGTTTTATCTCGTCCATAGCTTTATTCAAAACATCCAAATATCTAATCAATTCATTATAGGAACAATAAGGAGATAATTCAAATTTTGTGTCTCGGACGAAGAGAAGAAGATTATCTATCCTATAGCATACCGTATTTAATTCCCTATTAACGAGAAGTGTCAAATCATTAATATTTATATTATAATTATTTAGAGCTTTTTCTATTTTTCTAAGAAAAATATCACTTGGTATAAATTCAAAAACTATACAAATTGATTTTTCAGAACAAATAGAATCTAAAACACTGCAATTATATTTCTCTTTCCAGATTCTAGCTTTTTCTTGCATGATAAACCCCTATGTGAAACAATATTTCTGCAAAAGCAATCCCTGAGGTGTTGTTCTGGTTTCGCTTATGAGAAAAAACAGCATGGAAAGCATTAGGAATAAGCCTTTGAGATCGCATGTAAGATAAATATATAGATAATTTCGCTATTTTTCATATTTTTGCGAGGGATATTGCCTCGTAGATACACTATATCATCCACGAGACAATGTCCCTTATCCAAGTGTTCGCTAATGCTTGCAAGCAGAATTACTTCGGTAATCAGAGATCGCAGGTTATCACAGAATTTGCAGATACATTAACTTCATAAATAGGAATACTTATTGTTACTCCTTCTACGTCAAAATCCATATATTCTCGGTCAACAGCTCCATTTAAAAAACCTCCATTAGCAGGCTTAATATCGTCATAAATGCCATTATAGCCACTACAACTGCCTTGAGCGTCTGCAGTTTTAACCGTTCCTGAAGAAGTTGCTGTCATCGCTGACACATTTGTCTTACCGCTGGCTCTAGACTTGTACATAATCCCTATTGTTTCAGGGCCGTCTAATGGATTAGGATTATCCTCCGCAATCAGAACACAGTAAAAACTAACTTCCCCTTCTGCATATCTAGAAGGTGAACCAATTGACTCAAAATTTACAGATGCATCCATATTCTGCACTGATTTCGTATACCCATTGCAATTTGTAAATATCTCTTCATGCGTTAGAGAATCATCAATATGTAAAAATTGACTTATCCCAGAATTACTAGACACATTGACATCAAAACTCATCATTGCTTTTGCTTCATGTACAGGAAGCATTTTCGCACCAATCACAGCGTATGAGCACAAAAACACTGGCACAACTAAAGCTATTCTAGCGATCTTACTCAGTCTCATTTTACAACACCTCTTATCTTCCTAAGAATCTTCTCTGTGTAAGCAGGGTAGCATAGGAATATTTAAGCTGCAAGTCCCAAAAAGTGGGACACTTTAGTTGCCCTAAACGCTTTCGCTTTTACCCCCCCCCCCGGCTTCGCTGAGTATTTACTAAGAATCCTCCCCTCGCGAACCAGACGTACTGCTTCGTGACGTTTTTGAATACCAAGTGTCGCCTTGATCCGCTTCCAGTAGGTGTCCACTGTCTCCTCACTCAATGATAGAGACTCTGCCAAGACATGTGTATCCGTTGTTCCCTTCTCGATACAACAATCTAAAAGTGCCTTCAGACAAGGCATCAGCTCAAATTTCGTCACCTCACTCATTGCCACTCTCCTCTCCAGGAATGATTTTACAGGATTCCTGCTTCTTGAGTGGCTGTAGAGCGCACCAGACCGGTCAAGAGCACCCACTCATTCGGGTATTGCTCTGGACTCTTAACGCATTTTACCGTTTGTCGCCCAGCGCCTTCAAATCCTTCTCGGCCTTGCGATTGGCGAGCAGGCGCTGGTACTCCGGCGAGATCACTTTCACGAACTTGGGTAGCTCGTCTTCCCAGTGATCCAAGAATGCCTGACCGCGCTTGCTACCCGTGTACTTCACATGCGCCTCGATCAGCTCACGGAGCACCCCCGCATCGTCCTCGGAAACAGCCTCACGCAAGATGGACGGCAGGTTCGTGGGGAAGAGCTCTCGGATCAGTGCGACATCGTTGCCTGTCACCGGCCCACAGCCTGCGGCCAGATCCTGGTTGATACGCTTGGGGAAACCGCCCTTGAGGTCATACACAAACGCGATCCCACCGGACATTCCCGCCGCGAAGTTACGGCCCGTGCGACCCAGTACCACGGTGATGCCGCCGGTCATGTACTCGCAGCAGTGGTCGCCCACGCCCTCGACCACGGCAACCGCGCCGGAGTTGCGGACGCAGAAGCGCTCGCCGACCGCGCCCGTGAGGTAGGCCTCGCCACCGGTTGCCCCATAAAGCAGCGTGTTTCCCGCGATGATATTCTCAGACGCCTCAAACGTCGTTTCTTGAGGCGGATGCACGATAATCCGCCCCCCAGACATTCCCTTGCCCACGTAGTCGTTGGCATCCCCGACCAGCGTGAGCTGCATTCCCGGTGCCAGAAACGCACCGAAGCTCTGCCCCGCCGAGCCGGTGAAGTCAATCTTGATCGTATTGTCTGGGAGCCCCGCCGCGCCGTAGCGTTTGGCCACTTCCCCCGAGAGCATAGTTCCACAGGTGCGATTATGATTGAAGATCGGCATGGTGAAGCGCACCGGGCGGGCATCCTCTAGCGCAGCCTTCGCCTGCTCGATCAGCTTGTAGTCTAGTGCGCCAGTTAACCCGTGATCCTGCTCCTCCACTTTTCGGGTCGCCACACCCGCTCCCGCAAACGGTGTCCCCACCAGAATCGTGGAAAGATCCACGCCGCGTGCCTTCCAGTAGCGGACGGCCTCGCTGGTCTCCAGGTACTCGGTGCGCCCAATCAGCTCATCTAGGGTGCGGACACCCAGCTCGGCCATTAGCTGACGCACTTCCTCAGCGACAAAGAAGAAGTAGTTGATCACGTGCTCGGGCTTGCCAGAGAACTTCGCCCGAAGCGCCGGGTCTTGCGTCGCAATGCCAACCGGGCAGGTGCCAAGATGGCAGACACGCATCATGATGCAACCCTGCGCCACCAGAGGCATGGTAGAGAACCCGAACTCCTCGGCCCCGAGCAGCGCGGCGACTAAGACATCGCGGCCTGTTTTGAGCTGACCGTCGGCCTGAAGACGCACCCGGCCCCGCAGCTCATTGCGCACCAGCACTTGCTGTGTCTCGGCAAGGCCCAGCTCCCAGGGAACTCCGGCGTGCTTGAGGGAGCTCAGCGGCGACGCGCCCGTGCCGCCGTCGTAGCCCGAGATCAGAATATGATCCGCGTGCGCCTTAGCCACACCTGCGGCAACCGTGCCAACACCCACTTCGGCCACTAATTTTACAGAAATTCGCGCCGCCGGGTTCACGTTCTTTAGATCAAAGATGAGCTGCGCCAGATCCTCAATGGAGTAGATATCATGGTGCGGCGGTGGGGAAATTAAAGTGACGCCGGGGGTCGAGCGGCGAATACTGCCGATGTACTCGTCCACTTTATGCCCCATGAGCTGGCCGCCCTCGCCGGGTTTCGCACCCTGCGCCATCTTGATCTGTAGCTCATCGGCATTGACTAAGTAGTGCGTCGTGACACCAAAGCGGCCACTGGCGACTTGCTTAATTTTACTGCGCCGCTCGTCGGTGTAGCGTGCCGGATCCTCGCCGCCCTCGCCCGTGTTGCTCATTCCGCCCATGCGGTTCATTGCAATCGCGAGGCCCTCGTGGCTCTCCCGGCTGATCGAGCCCAGGCTCATCGCGCCCGTGGCAAAGCGCTTCACAAGCTCTTTGGCGGGTTCGACTTCGTCTAGGGGAACAGGCGGGAGAAGCTTCCGGAAGCTCATCAGGCCACGAAGCGTGGACGCCTCCACGGCGCTCTCATTAACGGCTTTGGAGAACTCCGCAAACGTGTCGAAGTGGCCTTCACGGACGGACTTCTGGAGTTTCTCCACCATGTCCGGGCTGATAGCGTGCTTCTCGCCATAACGCCGCCACTGGTACTGGCCGCCCGGCTCCAGATCGAACGCTCCGGCAGTCTGCTCCTTGGGGAAGGCGCTCTCGTGGAGGGTGCGCACCTCGCGCTCGATGTCCTCAAGATTCACGCCCTCTAAGCGGCTTGCTGTGCCGGTGAAGTAGCGCCGGATAACCTCGTTGTTGATCCCGATAGCCTCAAAAATCTGTGCGCCCCGGTAGCTCTGGAGTGTCGAAATTCCCATCTTGGACATGACTTTCAGGAGCCCCTTATTCACGCCCTTGATCACATTCTTGCTGGCGGTCTTGAAGTTCACACTGGTCAAGACACCATTAAGCACCAGATCATCAAGGGTCTCAAAGACAAGATACGGATTGATAGCGCTTGCTCCAAAGCCCACTAAGCACGCAAAGTGATGAACCTCGCGCGCCTCGCCGGTCTCGACAATCAGCGCGACTTTATTGCGTGTGCCTTCACGAATCAAGTGGTGGTGAACCGCGGAGATGGCCAGCAGCGACGGAATCGGGGCGTATTCGGGCGAGATATTGCGATCAGAAAGAACGATCACCCCAATGCCGCGCTCTAAAGCATCGCTCGCCTGACGGCAGAGGCGCTCAACCGCGCGCTCTAGCTCTCCCAGCGGCTTGTCGGGGCGGAAGATCGCATGGGCCGTCCAGAGCCGGATCGAGTTGCCATCGTCGCTGAGCACACGCAGCTTCTCGAGCTCGGCGTTGGAGAGGATCGGGGTTGCGATCTTGATCTGCCGTGCGTTCTCCGGGGCATCGTCCAGAAGAGACCCGTCCGTGCCGATATAGTCCCAGAGGCTCATGACAATGCTCTCACGGATCGGGTCAATGGGTGGGTTGGTCACCTGCGCAAAGAGCTGCTTGAAGTAGGCAAAGAGGTTCTGTGGTCGGTGCGAGAGCACAGCCAGCGGCGTGTCGGTGCCCATGGAACCTAGCGCTTCTTCGCCGCTCTGCGCCAGTGGGGTGAGCAGTAGGCGCAGCTCCTCGGTGGTGTAGCCAAAGGCCCGCTGCTTCTGGATCAGCTCCGCATGCACGGGATGATCCGGTTCCGGTGGCTCGGGCAGGCTGGCAAGCTCGACTTTATGCTTTTCCAGCCACTCGCCGTAGGGATGGAGCCCGCAGACGGTGCTCTTGACTTCCTCATCACTTAAAATGCGCTGCTGCTCGGTGTCCACCAAAAAGAGCTTGCCGGGCGTGAGCCGTCCCCGCTCGACGATCTTCTCGGGCGGAACTTGCACAACGCCGGTCTCGGATGCCAGAATCACTAGATCATCGGTAGTGACGGTGTAGCGGGCGGGACGCAGGCCATTGCGATCTAGCACCGCGCCTACCTGCACGCCATCCGTGAACGCCACCGCGGCGGGACCATCCCAGGGCTCCATCAGACAGGCATGGTACTCGTAGAATGCCTTGCGCTCTGCCGCCATGATCTCGTTACCGTCCCATGCCTCAGGGATAAGCGTCATCATGGTCTGCGCCAGTGTCTTGCCGCCCATGAGCATCAGCTCCACGGCATTATCGAGGCTCGCGGAGTCGGACCCCGTGGGGCTCACGAGAGGATAGCACTTGCGCAGATCATCGCCCAGCACACTACTGGTCAGCCCCTGCTCCCGCGCCTTCATCCAGTTCCGGTTACCCCCGATCGTGTTGATCTCCCCATTATGCGCAATGTAGCGGTACGGGTGGGCCAGCGGCCAGCTCGGGAACGTATTGGTGGAGAAGCGCTGGTGCACTAAGGCAATCGCACTCTCCATGCTCGGATCGCTCAGATCCAAGTAGTAGCCGCGCATCTGGTGCGGCAAGAGCAGGCCCTTGTAGATCAGCGTGCTCGTGGAGAGGCTGGGGATATAAAAGCGCGACGCGTCGGGAATCCCCGTGGCTCCGGCGACCTCGCGCTCTACCTGCTTGCGGATCACATAGAGTTTTCGAGAGAACGCCGCAAACGCTGTGGTCGTGCCGCGCTGAATAAAAAACTGGCGGATTACCGGCTCGGTCTCGGCAGCCTGCCGCCCGATCTTGGTGGAGTCAACCGGCACATCGCGCCAGCCTAGGAAAATCTGCCCCTCTTGCCGACAGAGTGCCTCCAGCGTACGCTCACACTGCTGGCGGGCATCACGCTCAGTGGGCAAGAACGCTACCCCGACCCCATACTCGCCCGGAGCAGGCAGGGCAAAAGCAACCTTCTGGCGCAAAAATGCATCGGGAACCTGGAGGAGAATGCCCGCACCATCGCCGGTCTCGGGATCGCAGCCGGTCGCCCCGCGATGCACCAGGTTATCCAAAATCGTGAGGCCCATGCTGACAAGCGCATGCGAGCGTTTGCCCTTGATGTGCGCCACGAATCCCACGCCGCACGCATCATGTTCAAACGCCGGGTCGTACAACCCTGCTGCAAGTCGCTTATCCACTTATCCGTTCCTGTCCTTCACACGCTCATTTGTATCCGAATGACGAACGCGGCGACAGAGCACGCACCCCGCCCAACACTGGTCGGGAACTGAAATTATATCATAGCGCGCTAGTTAGAGAGTCGTTCCAGGAGGCTGCGGGCTTTCTCCTGAATTCCCGGGGATGCGCCCGGCACTTTGAGAAGGGCGTTCAGCTCCGCCCGTGCCGCTTTGACATTGCGCTCTCCAACATAGCAAAGGGCGAGCCCGAGATGCGCAAAGGCTTTATCCTCCGCCCCCGTTGCGAGGGCAAGAGCCTTCTGAAACCAAGGCCGCGCCTTCGCCGCCTTCTCTTTCTGGAGGTAGAGCCGTCCTACCCAGATATAGGCGGAGGCATTCTTGCTACTTTGCGGCCCTTTGGCCAGCAGTCCCGCCGCCCAGAGCGCCTTCGTCTCATTTCCCTGACGTGCCAATCGCTCGGTCAGCTCCGCAGCGAGCGCACTATCCGCGGGATTCTGCTTGAGCTTCGCCTCCAGCGCAGGCTGCCCTTTGTATTGCTTGAGAGCATCCCCAGCAAGTTGCAGGAACTCCGGCGCGGGCATGAAGCCCGGCATGCGCCCCCACTCGCCCCCGTCGGCATCGAGATAGAGCACGGTCGGAAAGCCACTGACCCTGTACTTCATGGCAAGGGCCTTGCCCTCGCGCTCCGCGTTCAGCTTCACCGCGACCAACTGGCCGCTGAACTGGATCACCTTCGTGTCTGTGTAGACCTCGGCCTCCAGCTTCTTACAGTACCCTCACCAGTCGGTGTAAAAGTCTATCAGCAGAAGCTTCTTGCTGGCACGGGCGCTCTTCACGGCGGCCTCGTAGGATTTCACCCAGGTAATCTTTGCAATCTTTGGCATGGGCTATTTTATCGCACGCTAGCTTTAGTGCGGCCAAGTCTCCAGAACCTGCCCTCGTCCCCCGAGAAACTCAATCACGGCGAAAGCTTGTTTCCCCAACCCTAGCCGCACCGCCTGAGTCCCCGAAGGAACCTGAAAAACATGAAAAGCCTCAAAGAGAGCACGGCTTGCGGAGTTAAGTGGCGTTCCGTGAGGCTGAAGCAATCTCTGCGTCAGTGTGCGATTTTCGGCAAGAAATTGTAACTCTTCTCTTTGGTTTTCGATAACTTTGATTAAGTCGGGAAATCGAAAATCTAGCTCTTTGGCCTGATTCGTAACTGCTCAGGTCTTGCCTGAGTGCCTATCTTACAGTATACTCCCAGCCAAGAATGAACCGAGAGGAATTTGACAGACTTACCCGAGAAGATCCC
>NZ_JAYVPL010000109.1:0-55646 GCF_043757465.1 Armatimonas sp. | reverse complement strand
TAGGTGGGACATTGCGATGCTCATTCTGGTTCTTTCCTTTAGCCCTTGGAGAAGTTAGAGGGAACGGAAAGTGTCTCAAATCATTGTGGCACACAGGGGCAGGAGATTTACGACGAAAATGGACAGCGCTGTTCCGAGCAGTTTTCATTTTCGTAAGACTTTCCCTGCGCGTGCTCCTGTCGGTTTGCCGTTTTGCCAGGTGCGCTGGCCGGAGACGAGGACCGTGCTGACTCCGGTGGCGAGGGCGTGTGGGGCGACGAACGTGGCGTTCTCGTGGATGGCGTCGGGGGAGAACACGGTGATATCGGCGATGCTGCCCACTTTTAGGCTCCCGCGCTCTGTCCAGCCGAGGCGCTGTGCGGGGAGGCTGGTCATCCGCCGAATGGCCTCAGGGAGAGTCAGCAGGTTTTTCTGCTTGACGTAGTGCTCTAAAATACGTGCGAAGGTGCCGTAGGAGCGCGGGTGGGGACGGTGTGCCTCGGCATCGGGGGCATTGGGGTTCATGGCGACGGAGTCAGAACCGATCATCACGCGCGGGTCGGAAAGAATGCGCTCGACATCGGTTTCGCTCATGGCGAAGTGCGCGGCGCTGACCCAGCCGCTTCCTTCGGTGAGCAGGTTCAGGATGAAGTCGCGCGGGTCGAGGTTCTGCGCCTTGGCATTTGCAGTGATGCTCCTACCAACCAGTGCTGCGTGGGGGCAGGAGGCGATCTCAATAGCATCCCAGGAGACGCCGCCGGAGCGCTCAAGCTCGCCCATCCACTCTCTGGCACGGGCACGCAGCATGGGATCGGTGAGGTTTTGGGCGAGATCCTCGGGGTTTCCAGCATTGGCCCAGGTAGGGAGCGCGATGACGGCGAGGCTGGTCTGGTACGCGGTGTAGGGATACTGATCCAGAAGTATGTCCATGCCCCGGCTCTGAGCAGCGTCTACCATCGCCAGAGTCGAGAGAATCTTGCCCCAGTTGCGCCTGCGCTCAGCCTTGTGGTGCGAGAGCTGAAGCGGTAGCCCCGCCCCCTCAGCAACAGCGATTGCCTCCGCCACGGACTCTTCGAGTAAATCGCCCTCGTCTCTTAAGTGTGTCGCATAAAACCCGCCGTAGCTCGCCGCTACTTTGGCAAGCGCGGTGAGCTCTGCCACATCGGCGTAGCTTCCTGGAACATACTCCAGTCCACTGGAGAGGCCAATCGCCCCGGCCCGCATTGCTAAGTCCAGCTCACGTTGCATCGCCGTCAGCTCTGTGTCACTTGGTACGCGCTGTGCCATGCCCATCACGCGCTTTCGGAGGCTCCCGTGCCCGGCAAGCGTAGCGATATTGATCGCCATGCCGCTCTCTTCGACCCGTACAAGAAACCCGGCGAGCGTCTCCCAGTTTAACGTGCCACCCGCGCCCTCCAGCCAGCGGCGCTCCAACCCAAACTCCGATGCGTTCGTCGCAAGCCCCAGAGAAATCCCACAGTTACCGACCACCTCACTCGTCACCCCCTGCGCCAGCGACGACTCCATGCCTGGGGTGAAGAGCACGGAGACATCAGAGTGGGTGTGGATATCAATAAAGCCCGGCGCGATCACTTGCCCTGTCGCATCAATCGTAGTGAGTGCCTCGCTTCGCTCCAAATCCCCAATCGCCGTAATTTTATCCCCGATCACGCCCACATCGGCGCGAAACAGCGTGGTACCAAGGCCATCCGCCACAAGGCCACCAGAGAGGAGAAGATCGAAGCGAGGAGTTATCACGGGTGCTATTGTACCCGGTTGTGGGAGCGCAAAAATGGCCTCTCAAACGCCAGGTGAAAGAGCCAGCACAGGCCCAGAGTCGCCGGTAGCACGGTGACGAGTACTAGAGGAAATATCGAGAGCGGGGCGGCGGCGATGCGCACGGTGAGCGGGTGCAGTCCCAGAGCGAGGAGTGGGTCGTGGAGCAGGTAGAGGCTGTAGGAAAAACTCCCCAGCCAGAGAACGGGGCGGCAGCTCAGGAGTGTAAAGGCCCGTGGGGGTGCCAGAGAGCCGACAATCAATACGGCGACCGTGGCGCTGCCAAGAAGTAAGTCCAGGCTGATCCGGAGCGCACCTGCCTGCCAGTGAGTGCGTGGCCAGGGAAAGCTATCGCGCCAGATTGTCAGCTGCGCCGCGATAGAAACAAGCGTCAGTAGCGTTGCAAGCGCTTTGAGGGCATGGTGGCTGAGGCGAGGGGGATGGACGACCCACTCAGCGGCGAGCATGCCTTGGACAAACAGCAACAAGAACCACGGACTCGTGCCGTCAAGCCGGAGCGCCATGGGGATCGCAACCAGAGCCGCCGCCACAGCGAGCACCACGCACCGCCCCGCATGCCGTCGAACGGGGAGCAGCACGAGCACGAAGAGAAAATAGATCTGGCACTCCAGCGCAATACTCCAGAACGGCCCATTGATGGCGATAGACCAGCGCGGTGTCCAGTTGTGAACCAGAAGTGTGTGTGTCAGCAGGCTCTGCCACTCGCGCGAGTGCGGTGGGAGAATTGCGGGAACCATCACCCCCAGGAGCAGGCTAATGAGCATCGCCGCGAAGTACGCGGGCAAGATGCGCCGGGCGCGGCGTTTCAGGAAGCTCGGCGACAGAGGCAGGCCCGCATGCGGGGCAATCGGCAGCATTAAACAGAAGCCCGAGAGCACGATAAAGATCGCCACCGCGACATGACCGAACTTGAGTAAGTGGAACCAGTGAGGGAAAGTATCGGGTGCCGCCACAGCCACAAAGCGTGCCCAGATATGATTTAGCACGACATAGAACGCGGCAAGTCCACGGATTCCCTCCACAAAGGGGTAGTATTTAGGGGCACTCCTGGGTTGCATCTTCCCGTTATTGTCGGTTCAGCGCTCGGAACTGTTGAGGGCGAGATGCCGTACAATACGGTGAAGAAAGGATACTTCAACCATGCGTTTCTCATTTGTCGCGCCCGCTCTCGTGGCGGCACTCTCGTTTTCTCTTAATTTCCGTCGCCCACGCGGGGCTTGGTGTTGGCGATCCCGCTCCCGCGCTTAAGGTGAGCAAGTGGGTCAAGGGCAAGCCCATCACGCTCACCAAGGGGAAAGTTCACGTGGTCGAGTTCTGGGCGACCTGGTGTGGTCCGTGCCGCACGAGCATCCCGCACCTGACCGAACTCGCCAAGAAATTCCAATCCAAGGCGGACTTTGTCGGGGTGAGTATCAACGAAGGGGCGCCCGAGTTTCAGGCAAATGTCGCCAAGTTTGTCAAGGAGATGGGCTCGAAGATGGACTATAACGTTGCCGTAGACACCGCATCGCGTGGCGGCTTCATGAGCAAGAACTGGATGGACGCCGCCAAGCAAGACGGCATCCCGACCGCTTTTATTGTTGACAAGCTGGGTAAGATCGCCTGGATCGGTCACCCGATGGAGATGGAAGCGCCGCTCGCAAAGATTATCGCCGGAAAGTGGGATATCGCTACTGAGAAGAAGCGTGCCACGGACATGAAAGCGGCGGAAGGGAAGATGCAGGCGTTTGCAAAACAGTTCAATGCACTGCTTCTGGATGCGAAGCTCGACGAAGCCTTTGCTTTTTTAGACAAGGCAGTTGTGAGTAATCCTGCGCTTGGGCTACAAGTCGCGCAGTCGCTGAACCAGATTGCCTGGACAATTGTGGAAGGCAAACAAGAGCTTCCCGAGGAGCTTTCCAAGCTCAAGGGCTCAACCCTGCCTCTGGCGCAAAAGGCTGTAGATCTCACCAAAGGCGAGGACGGCATGATCCTGGACACGCTGGCGTTTATCCACTACAAGGCGGGCAAAGTCAAAGAGGCACTCACGCTGCAAGAGAAGGCCATGACCAAGCTGCCCGCAGGAACCCCAGCGGAGATCAAGAAAGAGATGGAGGAGCGCCTGGTACTCTACAAGAGCAAGCAATAGAGGTGAACCAAGAGAGACAGGGCATGCCAAACAACTTGCTCTGTCTCTCATAAATGTTGTGCGGGCCGGGTACAATGGGCACATTCTTAGTGGAGGTTACTGGTATGGTTCTCAACCGCTTTGCTTTCATTCTCTCCATCTTTGGCCTCGTCGTTGCCGCGTATATGTGGAATATGCACTCGCACCCCCAGGACATTCCCTGTGGCATCCACATGACGAAGGTCTCTGAGTGCACCCAAGTTGCGCTGAGCAAGTACTCACGCTTCCCTGTGGGGTACGGTCCCCCTGTGGCAATGTGGGGAACCTTTGGCTATCTTGGCCTCGCGGGCCTGGCCTTTTTGAGGACGTTGTTCGAGGATGCAAAGCGTAGTCGGCAACTTCTTACCCTCGGACTCGTGCTGGCAACAGGGGCACTGGGATTCGCCCTCTGGCTTACCTATATTGAGATTTATGTGCTTGATGCTATCTGTAAGTGGTGCATGACAAGCCAGGGGATTATTGCGGGAATCTTTTTACTACACTTGACCGACTGGCTCCGGCCATTGATCGGTGGGACGCCAAAGAAATCATGAAATCTGAGACGAAACTACTAGTTGTGATGGGGGCGATTGTCGCTCTCGGGGCGGGTTTTCTTACATTGACCCGAGACCCATCGCTTGATCCGCCCAAGCCACCTCCGACACCTGCACCGCTTACGGAGGCACGGTTTGCGGAGCTTGAGAAAGGGACACGTCACTTTAAGGGCCCGGCGGACGCGCGCTTCACCGTGATCGAGTTCGCCGATTTCCAGTGCCCCTCGTGTCGCTTTGCTTACGAGACGGCCATTAAAGATCTGGGGACCAAGTTTCCTCAGGTTCGATTTGGCTTTAGGCACTTCCCGTTGGAGCGACCCCATCCCTTTGCCATGCCTGCTGCAGTGATGTCCGAGGTGGCGGGCCGTCAGGCACCGGTGAAGTTTTGGGAGTCCTACGAGGCGTTGATGAAGGGTAAGGATGAGCTTGTGGACACGGCCTTCATTGAGAAAGCCGCTGTGGCAGCCAAGCTTGACATGGAGCGCTACAAAAAAGAGAAAGCAGATACGGCGCTGTTAAAAATGGTGCAGTCTGACCGTGACACCGGGATTAGCTTTGGAGTCAACGAGACCCCCACGTTCTTTGTGCATGATCGTAAGACGAAGCGGACGATGATGGTCACGGGCTATCGGCAGCTCTACCCGGAGATCAAAGACATCCCCGGACTGCCGACGCCCATGCCGCCTTCGGACGGCTCCGCACCTCTGCCGCCTGCGGATGGCTCGGCGCCTCATTCGACCAAGTGAGTTCCTGTACACTTCTGCTGGTTCGTCACGGCGAGACCGACTGGAATGCGGAGCAGCGCTGGCAGGGGCAGTGTGATGTCCCGCTCAATGAGACAGGGCGTGCGCAGGCACGCCGACTGGGGATACGTCTTACCCGGCTCTGGGAGCAGGGGGCGCTCCCCCGACCGGCGCGTGTCCTTGTCTCTGATCTATCTCGTGCGTTCGAGACCGCTCAGCTACTGAATGCGGCACCGCTGCTGGAGACGGACATCAGGCTCCGGGAGCGTGGTTTTGGCTCGTGGGAAGGCAAGACAAGCGCGGAAGTCGGTCATCCGCCCGGGAGCCGTGAGCGGGCCCCGGATGCCGAATCCCTAGAGAGTGTCTGGGAGCGTATGCGGGCAGTGACCGAGCCTCTTGAAGGAGTAGTGCTGATTGTGGGACACGGTGGGGCGCTACGAGCGCTCCTCGCCCACGCGGCAGGGCACGGCCCCGAGGGAATGCGGCACTTTACCCTCGCCAACACGAGCCTCTCGGTTGTTACCTATGCACAGCGGGACAGTAAGCTTCTCCGCCTCAACGATATAGCGCACCTCGAAGATGGAACTTAACGTATGCAGGACAAGAAAAATCTACCTAACTTTGCGGTTGTCGCTCCCGGCATCTGGCGAGGTGCGGCCCCTACGACCGAGGGTTTTAAGCAGCTCAAGACAAAAGGCGTGCACACCATAATTGATCTGCGCATCGAGAAAAAAGGGCAAGCGGAGGAAGAAGCCGCCACCAAGGCGCTCGGGCTGAAGCGTGTGCGTATCCCGATGGGGGCCGAGGCACCTACCGAAAAGCAGGTCAAGGAGTTTCTCGGGCTACTCGGCAAATCGGCTACGGAGCCTGTGTTTGTGCACTGTCAGCACGGAGCCGACCGCACCGGAGCGATGGTGGGTATCTGGCGTGTCACACAGCAGGGCTGGGGTTTTGATCAGACCTGGGCGGAGATGCGCAAGTACGGCTTCAAGTCGTGGCTCAAAGAGCTAAAAGGGACGGTGGAGAAGCGGGCCAAAAAGAAATAGGCCGGGGCTGCTTGCCCCGGCCTATTTCTTATCACTTGCCTACTTCTTGCCGCCTGCCTTCAGGGCATCGGCTTCCTTCATGAACTTGCCATCGGGGCCTTGCCAGCGATTGGCTTTAGCATTCCAGACTGGCTTGCCCGCCGCCATCTTAGGTGCGCCCGCCGCCATCTTAGGTGCGCCCGCGGTTGCCGACTTTTCGCCACCGGCTTTTACAAACCGCCCCTTGGCATCGCGAGCGGCTCCCGCCTTCTTAGGCTCTTCTTTTTTAGCGTCCGCCTTGATAAAACGTCCTTTTGCATCACGCTGCGTGGCGGTTTTTGCGCCCTTTTCTCCTGGCTTTGTCTCACCGGGTTTGGTACCCTGGGCAAGTGCCGAAAGGGAGAAGAGGCTCACTGCGCCAAGCGCGATCAAAGACGAAAGTACACGATTACGAAGCATTATTGGCTCCCTGTTTTTTAGAGTTAGTGGTGCAACCCAACATGGTCACACCTGTATTTTGAGTGCCTGAGACGTGAGAAATGTTCCACAGACGGGTACAGTATAACATGTCGTCGTCATTGCAGAAAGTCTTGCCCCGGCGCTGGTATTTGGATGCACTCTCAAGCCTGGCTTTTTTAGCGCTGGGTATTTTCCTAATACGGCCCCTAAAAGCGTTCCCCCCCCTCGCGGTGTTCGTTATCTTATTTCACCTGGGCATGGCGTATTTTTTTGGGCGTAGCGCGGTGCGTAGTCTTTTGAAAATCCGACAGATTCCCTGAAACTAAAAGTTACGGAAAACGGAGCACGACGGGGCTGGTAGAATACCCTCGTGGAGAACTTCAAGCGCCTGCTGCACTATCTGTATCCTTACCGTGTTAGGGTTGGGCTGTCAGTGATCCTGATGTTCGTGGTGACCCTCTCCGCGATTCCGATGCCGCTCTTTCAGAAGCAGATTCTGGATGTGGCCATTCCGCGAGGCGACACAAAGCTTCTCTGGAAGATTTTCTTCGCGGTGATTGGTCTCTCGGCTGCACGTGGTGTTGTCTCTTTCACCCTCAACTATCTGATTTCCTGGCTCGGGCAGCGCGTTGTTTTCGACCTACGCTTCCAGAGCTACCGGCACCTTCAGCGCCTCTCGCTGGCCTACTACGATGGTCGTCAGCCGGGCAAGATCATGGCGCGCCTTACGGGCGATATTGATGTCATCCAGTACGCGCTTACCCAGGGCTTTGTCTATCTCATTACGGATCTTGCGACTCTGGTGATGATTATCGGCTGGCTATTTTATATCGAGTGGCGGCTCGCATTGATTGCACTTATCACGCTGCCGCTTTATGTCGTGAACTACAAATTGCTACTCGGGCGGATTCGCCCTGTCTCTGTCGAGCTGCGTGAGAAGTGGGAGCAGATGCTGGCGGGCCTCACCGAGAAGATCGGTGCCATCGCGGTAGTGAAAGCCTTTGCGCGGGAGGGCTATGAGGAGAGCGAGTTCATCAAGGCCGAGCGCGAGCGCTTTGTGATCGGGATGATGCAGACGCGCCTGAACCGTATTTTGGGGGCGAGCAGTCAGCTCATCCGCATGCTTGGCACCGCCACTCTCCTCTGGTTTGGGGGAAAGCTCGTGGGCTTTAAGGAAATGACAGCAGGGCAGCTCCTGGCATTTTACTCCTACCTTGCCTACCTCTACGACCCTGCTGTGCGTGTCGTGGACTTCAATGTTCAGCTCCAGTGGGCGGGGGCTGCGATCGAGCGTGTCTTCGAGACGTTGGACACGCGCCCTGAGATCATTGATGCGCCTGATGCCACCTATCTGCCGACCGTGAAGGGCGCGATCCACTTCGATCATGTCCACTTCGGTTATGATCCGACCAACTTAGTGCTCCACGACATTAATTTTCGGGTGAACCCTGGTGAGATTATCGCTGTTGTCGGTCCAAGTGGAGCGGGTAAGTCGACACTGGTCAACCTGCTCGCGCGCTTTTACGATGTTACCAAAGGCCGGATTTTTGTAGACGGCCACGATGTGCGTAAAGTGCGCCTTGAGACTATGCGTCGCCATATTGGATTAGTCTCACAAGAAACCATTCTCTTTTCGGTCAGCCTGCGCGAGAATATTCGCTACGGACGCAAAGAGGCCAGTGTGGCTGATGTGATCGCCGCCGCTAAAGCCGCCGATCTGCACGAGTTTATCCTCTCGCTCCCTGACGGCTACGACACCAAGATCGGGGAAGACGGCATCAAGCTCTCCGGTGGTCAGAAGCAGCGCATGGCGATTGCCCGTGCGCTGCTTGCCAACCCGCGTATTCTGATTCTTGACGATGCCACAAGCGCCTTAGACTCGCACACCGAGTCCCATATCCAGGCCGCGCTCGCCGAGCTGATGAAGGGGCGCACGAACTTCGTGATTGCGCACCGTCTCAGCACGATCTTAAACGCCGACCGCATTCTGGTCATGCAAGACGGTAAGATCATTGACCAAGGAACCCACACCGAGCTCAGCGCCCGGCCTGGCCTGTACCAAGATCTCTACAACGAGCAGTTTAAGACTGTCCAGGACCTTACCGACGAAGAAAAAGCTCGCCTGCTGGAGGCGGTATCAGAGCCCATCCTTCAGTAGGCCATCACCAGCGGTAGTCCACGGTTTTCAGAAATACCCGTGAGAGTACCATGTGGCCCGTCGGGGAGGGATGGACCTTATCGCCCGCCAGTGTGCCAAACGCGACGCTCCGGAGCGCTTTGTCGTAGGCGGCTTGCGTGTCTCCGAAGCGGCAGCCCGTCTCCTTGGCGAGCTTGTGGACGAGCTTTCCGTAGACATCCATCTGTGCGCGCATCGGCTGCGCCTTATCCGGCTCGACATAGAACGGGGTGAGTAGCGTGATGCCTTTGACTGTCGGGCGGGTCTTCTCGATTAGCTCACGGTAGGATTTCTCGAACTCCTCGGGGAAAACGCTGTCCGGGTTGTTGGTGCCCGAGAACTGCCGCCAGACATCGTTGGTGCCGATCATAATGCTCAGCCAGTCTGGCTTGAGGTCCAGCACATCCTTTTGCCAGCGCGAGACTAAGTTCCGAATCGTGTTTCCACTAATGCCCGTGTTTAAGACACGAATCTTGCGCTCTGGGTAGGTTGCCCCGAGTAGCGCGTTCACTTGTGCCGGGTAGCCGCCCCCCAAACCACCGCCCTCACCAACGGGCCGCGCCCGTCCCGCATCCGTAATCGAATCGCCGATAAACAGCAACGTTCCGCCTTCAATCTTCATAAAGCACCTACTCCTCGTAAAAATGCCCGGGCCAGTGTCATGTGCCCCACCGGGCCGGGGTGAATCCTGTCCCACGCAATGCTCACCGGATGGCTGTGTTCCAGAAGCGCATTAAAGGCAGCCTGCGTGTCCACGAAAATCGCCTCGAACTCCTCCGCAATCTCGTGCACCGCCGCGCCGTACTCATCCATACGCGCACGCATGGCATCGTCGGGATTGGCTTCGATCATAAACGGAGTCATGAGCACCAGACCCTTGAGCTTGGGGCGCGTTCGGTGGCAGAGGCTCCAGAGCGTCTCACTGTACTCCGCGAGCGGCACGGCGCGTTCGGGGGCGAGCGGTGCGTCGAACTGTCGCCACACATCGTTGATCCCGATCATCACGCAGAGCCACTCGGGAGCCAGATCGGTCACATCTGACTTCCAGCGGGCCGCGAGATCTCGCACTGTGTTGCCACTGCTGCCGACACTTCGGACACGGATCTGGCGTTCGGGGTAGACCGCCCCTAAAATCGCCGCAACATCGCGAACATACCCACCGCCGATGTCTCCCCAGCTCCAGGGATTGGCCTCGCCGACGGGGTGGGCTCGGCCACAATCCGTAATCGAGTCGCCGATAAAAAGTAGATTCGAGTTGGCTTCAATGCGCATAGCGCTTGCTTCGTCAAAAAGCCCTCTATTTCCTTCTTTCTTCACAGCACCTTAGGGTTCGGTATAATGACACGTTATGCCCGTTCCTCCGTCATTCAAACGCCTCGCGCCTGCCGGGTTTTATCTCCTGGCAGGCGTTATTGCTGTCTCTGATCAGGTCGTCAAAGCCCTTGTCAAGGCCCAGATTCCGCTCCACACATCGGTGCCACTTTGGCCGGGGGTGTTTCATTTAACCCACGTCCAGAACGATGGGATTGCTTTTTCCATGCTCGCGGGTAAGACCTGGCTGATCACGATCGCCTCGCTGGTTATCATGACTGGGATTGTTCTCTCGGAGCGGCGGACGAAAGGCGGGCTGGATCGCTTCACGGGAGTTGCGCTGGCGTTGCCGCTCGGGGGGGCGCTGGGAAATTTAATTGACCGTCTGCGCTCCGGGCTTGTCACAGACTTTCTGGACTTTCGCGCGATAAATTTTGCCATTTTCAACGTCGCGGACACGGCGATTACCACGGGGATATGTCTGCTGGCGATCCGCAGTTTTCTGCTGAGTGATCCGAGCGCTCCCCCTGTGCCCCCCCCAATCGCCACGGAGGAGAGTGCCTGATGCTTCCCATTTTATTTCATATCGGGAGCTTCCCGCTGCGCTCGTGGGGCCTCTTGCTCATGATCGCCTTTCTCATGGGGGCCTGGCGTGCTAGCAAGGCAGCGCCACGCTATGGGATCAAGGTGGAAGACTACTGGGACGCGTCGCTGGCCGGGCTATTTGGGGGCGTTCTGGGAGGGCGCTTAGGCTATGTTCTCCAGAACCTCTCCACCTATCTTGAGGATCCCAAAAAGGCGATATTCAGTATAGCGGCGGTCTGGCAGGGAGGCATGACCAGCTTCGGCGGCCTGCTGGGCGGCGTCGCTGTCGGGCTCTATGTCTGCAAGAAAAAGGGCATGAATACCTGGGATGCGATTGATTTGGGGGCGCCGTCGCTGGCAATCGGAATGTTCTTTGGGCGAATCGGGTGTCTGCTCAATGGTTGTTGCTACGGGCACCCGTGTGCGCTGCCGTGGGCAATGGACTTCCACCCCGACGAGCATACCGCGATTCTGAGAGTCCATCCCACGCAGCTCTACGAGGCTCTCGGGGTTGCGATTGCCTATGTTCTTTTAATCTCGCTGGAGAAGCGACGGGCGTTTAGGGGGCAGATTTTCCTGGCTTTTTGTGTTCTCTATGGCATCGTGCGTTTTGTTGTCGAGATCTGGCGCGAGCAGTCGGGTGCGGAGTCCGTTAAGGCAGGGCTCTCCACGGGACAGTGGGCAAGCCTCGGGGTTGCGCTTATCGCCGTCGCAGCCTGGCCGCTTCTGGCGAAGAAAAATCGAATAGTTTAATGATTGAGTTAGTGGTTACAGAGGCAGGAGGGCGCTTGGATGCGTTTCTTGCCGAGCATCTTCCCGAGGTCTCCCGCTCGCAGGCGGCGCGCTGGATTGATGAGGGCGCGGTGATTGTCAATGGGAAAGCGGTCAAGGTGTCCTACAAGACCCAGGCGGGCGATACAATTGGAGTCACGCCGCCGCCGATGAAGAGCACTGAGCTGATTCCTGAGAATATTCCTCTCACTATTGTCTTTGAGGACGAGGACTTGCTGGTGATTCACAAGCCCAAGGGAATGGTGGTGCACCCCGCGCCGGGGGCGCGTACGGGCACGCTGGTGCATGCCCTTCTGTCACACTGCAAGGGGCGGCTCTCAGGAATTGGTGGGGAAGAGCGCCCGGGCATTGTCCATAGATTAGATAAAGACACGTCGGGTTTGTTAGTTGTCGCCAAGAACGATGTGGCGCACCGCCACTTGCAGGAGCAGATTCAGAGCCGTGCCGCTAAGCGTACTTACGTGGCGCTGATCTGGGGGAGCCCCAACTTTGAGGATGCCCTGATCGAGGCCCCGATAGACCGGCATCCCAACGATCGGCACCGGATGGCCGTCAGCCAGCCGGGTGAGGGTCGTGAGGCAGCCACCGAGGTGCATGTGCTGGAGCGCCTTGGCCCGATGACCCTGATCGAGTGTCGGCTCCGCACCGGACGCACGCACCAGATACGTGTTCACTGCCAGTTCGCGGGCTATCCCGTGGTCGGCGACTCGGTCTATGGTGGCCTGCGCAAGCTCGATATTGAGACGCAGGGGCAGGCGCTCCATGCGTGCAAGCTGGAGTTTACGCACCCTCGAACCGGCGCGGCGCTCTCCTTTGAGCTCCCCTTGCCTGGCTACATGCGGGGGATTTGCGCCGCCTACCGCCGAACAAATCCGATGTAGCTCGCGGGGTATAATTGCTCTATGCAACGACTTGCCGCAACTCTTGCCGCGCTGGGGCTCGCCGCGAGCGCTCTCTTGCCCGCCGTGTCCCAGGATAAAGCCAAACCCGCGCCGCCTCGCCCTGAGGTGATTCAGCTCTTCGAGACCCATGTCCGCCCGACTTTTGTGGCCTCATGTCTGGCTTGTCATAGTAAAGGCAATGCGCTGGGGGGCTTGCGCTTCGATGGTCCGGTGACTCTTGCACAGGCCGCCGAGATCGTCAAACGTGTCAAAGGCGAGGGCGGCAAGCCCCGGATGCCCCAGGGAATGGCGGCGCTCGCACCCGAGAAAATCGCGGCGATGGAGGGCTGGGCCAAAGCCGGTGCCCCCTGGCCGGAGCTGAAGGGGTTGTTGGGGGGGAAGCTCTGGTCGCTGGAGCCGGTGAAAAAGCCTCTTCCTCCCGTTAACGCACTAAAAGTCTGGGCGCGCAGTGGCATTGATAACTTTGTGCTGGCTAAACTAGAAGCGGCTAAACAAAAGCCGGTTGCCTACGCCGACCGCCGGACACTGCTGCGCCGGGCGAGCTACGAACTGACAGGGCTGCCGCCAAGCGCTGAAGATGTCACTGCTTTTATTGCGGATAAGTCGCCGGATGCATGGCCTAAAGTCATCGATAAATTGCTTGCCTCGCCGCGCTACGGCGAGCGGATGGCGCGCTTCTGGATGGATATCGCCCGCTACGCCGACACCAAGGGCTATGTCTTCGTGGACGACAGAAACTACTACCACGCCTACACCTACCGAGACTGGCTGATCCAGGCATTTAATGACGACATGCACTACGATCAGTTCCTGCGCTACCAGCTTGCCGCAGACCGAATGGAGCTTGGCGAAGACCGGCGGCATCTGTCTGCCCTCGGTTATTTGACTCTCGGGCGGCGCTTTATCAATAATATCCACGATATTCTCGATGACCGCATTGATGTCACGATGCGTGGGATGCAGGCGATGACCGTGGCGTGCGCCCGCTGCCACGACCATAAGTTCGATCCCATTCCCACCAAGGACTACTACGGCCTCTACGCCATCTTCGCCTCTAGTAGTGAGAACGAGCCTATTATCTCAAAAAAAGAGATCCGTGAGCCGTATGAAAAGCACGATAAGCTGTTCCAGGTCGCTAAAAACGAGCGAGAGGAGCTGATTCGCGCCGAAGTCCGTCGGCTACGTGAGACGGTGAAGGCGAGCACGGCGACCCCTGAGCTCAAAGCCATTCTCCAGGGTTTCCGTGAGAACGAGCAGCCCAATGACAAGCAGCGCGGCGGGCTTTTGCCTAGCTTTGAGGCCACCAAACGCGACCGGCTCGCGGAGCTGGACAAATCTCTGGTCGAGCTGAAGAAGACCTATCCACCCACGCCCGAGTTTGCCCATGCCATGTCCGAGGCGGCTCCACGGCCCGGCGTTGTTTTCAAGCGTGGCAACCCTGGCAGCCCTGGCGATCCCGCACCACGCCACTTTCTGAGCTGCGTGGTAGGCGACACGCAAACCGAGTTCCCAACGGGAGGGCGGCTGGAGCTTGCAAACGCGATTACCGACAAGAACAACCCCCTCACGGCGCGCGTGATCGCGAACCGAATCTGGGGCTTGCACTTTGGCACGGGCATTGTCCGAACCCCGTCCGACTTTGGGCGGCAGGGCGAGAAACCCACGCATCCGGAGCTTCTCGACTGGCTGGCTGCAACCCTTGTGGAAGATAGCTGGAGCCTCAAGAAACTCCAGAAGAAAATCTTGCTCTCGGCCACCTGGATGCAGAGCAGTGATGCTAGCGAGGCCGCATTTGTGAAAGATCCGGAGAACCGGCTCTACGGACGGCAGAATCGGCGGCGCCTAGAGCTGGAGCCGCTGCGCGATAGCCTCTTGCTGGCCTCGGGGGCGCTGGACATGAGCAAGATCGGCGGCAAGAGTGAGGAGCTCTGGATGGGGGCCTACACGAAGCGCCGCGCCGTGTACGGCTTTATCGAGCGCCAGAACCTACCCGCGATCTTTAAGACACTGGACTTTGCCACGCCCGATGTGAGCAGCCCGCAGCGCTTCAAGACCATCGTGCCACAGCAGGCGCTCTTTCTCATGAACTCTCCGCTGGCCGCGGATCAGGCACGTGCACTGGCAAAGGGCGTGACGGGCAAGGACGAAGCGCAGAAAGTGTCGGCGCTCTACCGAAAGCTCTTTGAGCGCTCCCCGACCAAAGACGAGCTCAATCTTGCGCTGAGCTACTTAATCGCCCCCGACAAGGCGGCGCTCAAGCTCGAAACCCAGTCCAGCGCGACGTGGCGCTACGGCTGGGGCCTCGTGGACGATGCGGTTGGGCGCACGACAGCATTCAACGAGTTCAAGGTATTCGCCGATGCCCAGTGGCGTGTGGGCGACAAACTCCCCGACCCCACGCACGGCTGGCCGTTCCTGAGCCGTGAGGGCGGTCATCCTGGCGATCCACAGCACCTAGTGATCCGTCGCTGGGTCAGCCCGCTGGAGGGGACGGTGAAGATCAGCGGAACCCTAAACCACCCTGGCACGGTGGGGGATGGCGTTCGGGGCCGCGTCGTCCACTCACGGAGCGGCGTGCTTGGGGAGTGGGTGGCGCAGAACAGTAAGGCAGAGACTAAGCTCACGGCAGTTGAGGTCAAGCGAGGCGATACCCTAGATTTTGTGGTGGATTGCCGTGCCAACGAGAACACGGACGCCTTTGCCTGGGCACCGATGGTCGTGTTCCCCGGTGCCAAAAAGCAGGCCTGGGCTGCGGACAAAGACTTCGGCGGCCCGCCCCCCGCTCCACCAACGCCGCTGAGTAAGTGGGAGCGATATGCCCAAGCGCTCTTGATGACCAACGAGTTTCTCTACGTGGACTGAAAGTCCTGAGGCAGTGGAGGGGATGTCTCTCGCCGGGCGATATCTCCCTCTCCGCCAAAGATTTGCCCTACAATACCCGCGAAGATGCGGCCTGTATCCCGCCAGAATACTGTAGGGGGCACCCTGACCTGCCGTAGGATGCCACGGTGATCAATCAGGACGGCAAGGCAGGCAAGTCGGTAGAAGCCCCACCAGAGGAGCCAAATTGTCAAGCAGATCGGTGCTGAGTGACGTCGGAAGGCGGCTGTGAGAAATGCCGTATGGAACGCTAGGTGCCCCTCCTCATCCTCGCAAATCTGTGCAAAGAGACGGCGTGCTTCCTCCGCCATGCCCCCATCACGAAGTGCGGCATAGTAGCGCTTGGCAATCATCTCCGCCACCAGCAGGACGCAGATCTCTGTCTTCAGACCCATCCGTCGTCGGAGCATAATAAAGAGAGCATCACTCCAGTGCCAGTGAAGCCGTGGGGCTCCTAGGGCGTCCAGGAGTGCCCCCAGCCACTGTGCGTGATCCTGTTCCTCTCGGATAAATAGAGAAATCGCCTGTTGGTAGGTGGGATCGCCCAGCCGGGCGGCCACCGCCTTGAGGTGTGTTCCCTCACCTGACTCACCGAGCTCAAAGCGCTGGAGGGAGTGTATCAGTGCGTCGTGATTTCCTCCGCCAACGATCCTCGAGGGGAGTGTGAATTGGGGACGGTTGGTGCTACGTGATTGAAAGTAATAGTGCCACTCTTGCATTTCTATCTCGATTCAAAGAACTTTGTTTTACAAAGTATATTGGAGAATGTGCCTGCTGTCAAGGGGAGTGTGGGCTATTTGATGATCGCCTGAAGATTGTGTACGGCATCAGTCGGCCAGAGGACACCGATGGTGAGTAGGAGGTTCGCGTAGGGCTGCTGCTCACCGGTGGCAATCACAAGGGCAACATCGGAGGTGATGGCGGCTTGATAGAACTCGGGCAGGGGGCGCTCAGTCAGTGGGATTTCAGGGAGCAGAGTGCGAAACTCTGACCAGATCGGCGGTTCGGTGCCATCCTCGGACTGCATTACCTCAGCGCTCTCGATGGGGATGGCATGGGTGAGGGCATCGAGCACTTCTGTCACCTTCACGCAGCCGGGCGCGAGGTTTAGAAATACTTTTGTCGCCGTGGGGTTGGACTTGGTGCTATGAGGGTAGTTGCCATCGGTGATCAGCACTTTGGCCCGATGCCCTGCCATGGCGAGGGCACAGAGGATCTCCGGGTGGATCAGGCGGGTTTTGAGCATGCGCTACCCCACTACTCCAGGAGCGCGACGCGGCGCTCGTATTTTTCGTAGGCGGTCAGGCAGGCGGTGAGCCAGGGGAATGCTGCCGCGTAGCCCGCCAGAACATCGCTGGGGTAGTGGACTCCTAGGTAGACCCTGCTTGCTCCGATTAGCGCAATGAACTTGGTCGCCAGAATCGCAATCCCAATGCGCTGCTTTAGCGGCTTGCCCTTCATCCACCAGTAGGCCAGTGTCCCGTAGAAGCACAGCGAGATAAACGAGTGGCCCGAGGGAAAACTAAATGTCTCCTCTGTGGCGAGCGCCTCAACCAGCGTCGGGCGCTGCCGTCCCACGCGGTACTTAATGGTGCCGATAATGGCGCCACCGCCGGAGAGTACCACGGCCATTAAGACGGCTTCGTTGCGCCATTTCTTGCTTCGCCAGGCGATAATCATGCTTGCCGCCCCGAGTGCCGACATGGTATCGGGGCGTGCCAGGTCGGAGACGGTCCGCATGAGTGCGGTGCGGCCCGGTGTACGCAGCGACTTCGCGAGATTTAAGCCATCGTGATCGAAGCGCCAGACTCCATCCTGGCCACGAATATCATCGGCGATCGTGAAGAACAGTGCCATTGCGCCTGCGGACACGGCGGCACCGAGCGCCACAGGCGTCAGGGCAACTTCCACGAGCGGCAGAAGCTTTTTTCGTGCCTTTCGCCCTAAGAATGCCGCCGCCGCCGCACCAGCCGCCGCTGCGAGCCGTCTACTCAGACTCATTCGCTGTCGTCCTTGAAGCCGGAGTTACGGAACATCTCAGCGATTTTCTTATCGCGCTCTAGCCGCTGCTTCTCTTCCCGTGCTATCTTGAAGGGGTTGTTCGACTGCTTTGCACCGCGCATATCGCGATCCATATCCGCAAAGCGCAGATTGGGCGCGTTTTTCTTCTTTCCAAACCGGGTATCAAACCACAGACGTCCACCGCGCACCCACCACCAAGCTGCCGCACTCCCACTCAGGCCGGCAAAACCTGCCCAGGGGCTGTGGAGCATCTGGGCGGTGTAGAAGAACTGTAATAAAACCGTGATTCCGGCGATCCAGAGTGCGGAGATTGGAAAGAGAAACTGGAAACGAATCGTGGCCGCGCGGTTGATCCAGCACCAAGCCACGGTGACTGCTGGAAGCGACATTCCTAAACTGGCAAACACCGCTAAAGGCAGCGGCAGCAGCACGATGGCCAACAAGACAGTCGCACCCGTGAGGGCGGTTGTGGCCAGAACGAACTTGGTGAGCTGGGCGGTGCCCCAGGCGCGTTCCATACTCCCGCAGACCGTCCATGCCCAGAACGCATTACAGAGAGTCCAGAGTGCGCCCCCAGTTCCCACGAGCGGCCAGGTAACGAGTGTCCACGGAAAGTGCAGGCTCTCGGCGGTGAGCGCCAGGCCCCGGGTGAGCCAGCTTCCGTTTGTAAAGTAGCCCAATAGAAATGTCAGAGCACTCGCTCCAATGAGAACGAGCGTGAGGGGAGTGTCGCGTGAGCTAAGCTGTGGCATCTGTGGGGGGGGGGACTGGTTCTGCTGATACATTCTCTCTATTCTACCAAATTTAGTAAAACCAGTAATCGTCTCAGGATCAATCCTAGTATAAGCACGGTGGTTTGCCCTCTTTACGTCCCCGATGATTTGTGTACGGAAACATCATGGGTAAAATCACACACATCCTCGCCGCACTTATGGGGCTCGCGTGCTTGGGGAAAACAGTGAGTGCGGGACATATCGTGCAGCAGACGCGTGTCTTGGCGGGAAAGATAGTCTATGTTGTGCGGGTGAACCTTGACTCAGACAGCGTGCTTGTCCAACCGATGCTAGCACAGGGTGGGGTGGGCTGCTCGGAGAGCCTGGCGTCCATGGCGACGCGTGGGGCAAGAGTGGTTCTGACCGGTGCGTTCTTCGATACCCGTAGCCTCCAACCGATGGGCGATATTGTTATTGGCAAGAAGCTGGTGCATTTTGGGGGGCGTGGGGCAGCACTCTGCTTGCGCCGCGTGAAAGGTGCGGAGGGCTGGGTGGCGGGAATTCGTGCCAATGACGGCATTGACCGCCACACGGACTGGGGCAAGAGTGAGATCGTTCTTGCGGGCGGCATTTTGCTTCTCAAAGACGGCGAGATTGTGGTGAACCCAGCCAAGTCTGGCTTTAGTCCGCTGCTACAGAAGCCCGATCCGCGTGCAGGTGTCGGGATCCTAAAGAGCGGCGATCTGATCTTAGTGGCTACAAAGAGCCCCGTGACGCTGACCGAGTGGGCACAGATTCTTAAAGAAGCCGGGGCGGTGGACGCGCTGAACTACGATGGGGGCTCGTCCACGGGGCTCTATCTCGATGGAAAGGCGCTGGTCGCGCCGGGGCGAAAGCTCACCAACGCGCTGGCTGTCTATGTGGAGCAGCCCACGGCGGTGGCCAAGAAATCGGTCAGTAAAAAGAAACCCGTGGTTGTGGCGAAAGGGTAACACCTCGCCCGTATGGGATAATGCGTTGTGCAAAACCGTGTCTGGGCGGAGGTCTCTCTGGAGGCTATCGCCCATAATTTTCGTCTCCTGAGCGCTCGCTACGGCGATGTTGCCGCCGTCGTGAAGGCCAATGCCTATGGTCATGGCCTGGTTCCCGTGGCGCGGGCGTGCGTTTCCGCCGGGGCAAAGCGGCTCTGTGTCGCAACACTTGAGGAGGGGATGAGCTTGCGTAAAGCAGGACTCTCACAGGCGATCTATCCGCTGAGCGCTCTGCTACCTGAAGAGGCCACCGACTGTGTCCGCGCCGACCTCACCCCGTTTATCTCCAGCCCAGAGTTCTTTGCCGCCTTTGCCGCCGCCGCTAAAAATGCTCCGATTCCCGCACGCTGCTACCTCGTGTTCGACACGGGAATGGGCCGCGAGGGGCTAAATGCCTCTGCACTTCGCCCGCTTCGTGCGAGCTGCCCAGCGCAAGTGGAAATTGTCGGGATCGCCACGCATTTATCGTCTGCCGATGAAGCCGAGCTGCTGCCGACAAAAGCACAGTGTGCGGCGTTTGCTGAAGCCACGGTGGGCTGGCCCGGGGAGGTCTCGGTAACCAACTCGCCGGGAATGCTACGCGTGGAAGCCTCCGGTTTTCACCGCGCCGGAGCGATTCTCTACGGTATCGAGCCATATCCCGGTGCGCTGGACGAGTGCCCCACACTTGCTGCCATGGTCGTTAAGGCGCGTCTGACACTGGTAAAGGCTCTCCCTGCGGGCGCGACCGTGGGCTATGGACGAACCCACACGCTGACCCGCGATTCCGTGATTGCCACTGTCCCGGCGGGCTACGGCGATGGCTGGCTCAGGGCGCTAGGCAACTGTGGCTTTGTGAGCGTGCAGGGCCAGCGTTGCCCAATCGTGGGGCGTGTCTCAATGGATCAGTGCCAGGTGGACATCACGGACGTTGCAGGCGTTTCGGTGGGGGATACCGTGACACTGATCGGAGAGGGAATTACGGCTGTGGAGGTGGCGCAGTGGGCCAAGACAACGGCGCACGAGCCGACGACACTGCTCAATAGCCGGGTGCCGCGTTACTACCCGAGTTCGGTGTGAGAACGGCCAGGAAGCGTTGCAGGGCGCGGGTTGGGGTGCGGCCTTTGGGGAGCAAAACCCCTGTCGGACGGGTGAGCTCCTCGCCCGCAAGGGGACGCGTGACGAGTGTACCGTCGCGCACTTCGCGCTCGATGGTCGGCTCGGGTAGAATGCTCACACCCAGTCCGATCTCGACCACGCGCTTGATGGTCTCGATATTATCAAAAGCCTGCGTGATACGCACCGTGACTCCGTGCTTGGCCAGAAAGGTGTCTATCAAATCGCGCGTCGGGATGTCCTGGGCAAAGGCGACAAAGGCAAGTCCCTGGAGATCTGTTGCCGCAAGGGTGTCTTTCCCTGTCAGGACGTGGTCGGGGGGGAGCGCCACCACCATGTTTTCTGAGGGGAGCGGGAGAATGGAGATTCCGGCGCGCTCGCGGGGGCAGGCGACAATGCCGCAGTCAATGGTTCCCGCCTGAAGCGCTTCGTAGATCTTGTCGGTGCGCAGGTACTCCAGATGAAGGTTGACCATCGGGTATTGCCGTAGAAATGTCGTGACGGCAGGAGTCAGGGCATGGAGCCCAATGGAATAGACAGTCGCCACTTTAAGGGTTCCGCCAATCTCTCGCCCCAGATCTGCCAGCTCACGGTGCAGAGCATCCGCACGTGCTAGAATCTCCAGGGCATAGCTCAGGGTGCGCTCGCCCGCCTCGGTGAAGTGCGCCCCGGGGCGGCCCTTGCCCCGCTCAACCAGGCGATGCCCCAGCTCCTTTTCGAGTGAGAGGACGCGCTGACTCATGGCAGACTGGGAGACAAAGTGCTTGCCTGCCGTCTTGGAGAAAGATCGTGTCTCCGCAAGATCCACAAAGAGCCGAAGTGCGTCAAGATCCACGGCTAGAGTGTACCTGAAAAGACCGTCTCCGCCGGGCCTGTCAGTTGGAGGGAAGAGCCGGGGAGGCCGTCCCAAGTGATAGTGAGTGTCCCGCCGCGCGAGGTCACTGCAACGGGTTCAAGGCGCGTCGCTCGGCCTGTTTGGATCGCGACAGCGGCGGCGGCGCAGGCTCCCGTCCCGCAGCCGAGCGTCTCGCCGACGCCCCGCTCCCAGATGCGCAGTTGAAGGCGATTGGGGCCAGTGGCGACGGCCCAGAGCACGCTGGTTTTCTCTGGGAAGAGCGGGGCATTTTCGAGGGCGGGGGAGTCTTGCAGAAAAGTCGTGTCGCTCGGCAACACCGTGGGCCATAGCACGGTGTGGAGCGAGCCTGTGTCCACCGTGGTTCCACCGGGAACGCTCTGCTCCCAGAATTGCGGCGGTGGCAGCGTGAGAGTTACTTGCGAACCGACAGAGTAGGGAATCGGCCCGGAGCGGGTCTGCGCGATGCCTTCCCTGGGAACTTGGCGGCGCTCCACGGCAAGCGTCACGACGCAGCGGAGGCCATTGCCACACATCGTGTCCTCGGAGCCGTCGGCATTGAAGATGCGAAAGACCAGTCCTTTGTCACAAGGCTTATAGGTCAACAGCCCGTCGGCGCCGATCCCGAAGCGCCGGTCACAGACGCGTCGGGCGAGGGCTGTGAGATCGGTGTTCTCCGGCTCCGCGAGGACAACGAAATCGTTGCCGACCGCCTGCATTTTTGTGAAGGGAGTCACACCAACTCTTCAAGGCGCAGGGCGGCGGTATCTGCAACACGGTTGAACCAAGCGCCACTTGGGTCCACTTGCGGGAACCACCAGGCAGACGGGCGGTAGTCGGTGTGGGGCAGACCGTGCAAGGTCTGGAGCGCATTTTTTGCTAGCCGGGCTTTGGCGATCTCCGCCTCGGTCTCGATACGTCGCAGTGTGGCTCGTGCAGCGATGGCCTCGGGCGCACGCTCGATTACCTTACGCTCACGATGAAGCTGGCGGGCTTTGAGCAGGAGCTGGCGCACCGTGCGGCGATTTTTTGTCAGAGGGATCTCAAAGTGCTGGGTCCGCTCGGCGAGGGCGGCGGAATCCAGCACGGAGCCACGGGCACGAAAATCATCCCCCTTGGCGTGTTCCCGAGTATTGGACTCAGCACGGAGACGACGCACATCCCCTAAGAGCGTGTGCTCTTCGCTTCGGAGCGCCTCGGCTTTATCCCACTGGGCACGCAGAACCTGGCTTGCGTCGGCGTAGTCGGCGCGGGCCGTGAGAAGGCGATGCTGCTCCAGATAGGAAAGCAAAGCGTTCGGGGAGCGCAGTGCCGCGAGTTCTTTAAGGCGGCGCTGCTCCCACTCACGCCCGCGCTGCCAGCACGCCGCGAAGTCATCGGCCTCGACCGTAGGGCGGCCCAGCGCTTGGGCAAGATGAGGCGGCAGAGTCAGAGAGACTCCCGACACAGCGCTGAGGCTGTCCCAGGTGGCGTACCGGACACGCAGAATGGGCCGTAGCTCTGGGTGACGGATTCGGAGGCGCTGGAGTGCCCCCATCAGCTTGGCCGTGCGCCAGGAGTAGCTGCTCGCGCCTTCGTGAAAGACCAGAACCCACTCTGCGGCAAGCATCGGCAAGAGCGCGACTGCTTTTCCGATCAGCACACAGTCCGGCCCCAGTGCGCTCTCAATACGCTCGGCGAGCTGACGTACACTGGTAATCACCTTCTCACCGGGTAGGCAGATCGGCTCGGGTGTGTCTATCCAGATGGAGCCATCGGCACGTACACGCAGCGTTCCCCGGCCTTTTCCAGGCACCACGAGATCGAAGGGACGTGCTCCTGGTAGGAACTGATCGAGGGTGTACTGCTCCCCGCCTTCCACAGCGAGATCGTAGGCTTCGCGTGCCTGAGCGCGTGTGGCGGGATCAAGAAACGCCTGCACCAGCCAGAAGCGCGGCAGCTCGCAGGTCTGAGTGTTGAAGCGCAAGAGCGTGGTGGTGCGTGTGGTGGCAAAATTCTGCGGCGGGGTGCCCAGCAGCAGCTCATAGAGCCGTGGGAGAAGATATTTATACAGACACGGCAGGAGCGCATCGGGGTGCGCGTCTGCGAAGTCGTCCATCCAGCCGAGCAGCGTGTTGCCAACACTACTGCCCTCCGTTGCCCAGGTGATCTGCTCGCGCAGGGTTGGAAGAATCTCGCTGAGCTTCACCTCCGAGGCGATCTGTCGCTCCCAACCGGAGTGCAGGATCCCCGTCCAGCCCCACGCCATGGTTAGTTCGGAGAGAAGCGCATCGGGGTCATCGGCAAAGGCGAGTGCTTTCTTGAGCGAGACACCCGCCTCACTCTGCAAGCGATCCCGGGTGGGGACATCCTCGGAGCCAAAGAGCTGACTCATCTCCCCAGCGGCGGACCAGAGCGCCCGTGTCTTGTTGTCATCGTGGCCCACCAAGGCGAAGGCATCGCTGCCGGGCTGATGGAAACCGTGGAGCTTGGCGAAGTAGTCGGTATCATGGACGCCCGCTAGGATATGTGCGTCGGGCCAGAAGCTGTCGAGCCGTCGCCTCAGGGTCGCTTTTGTGGGCTCGTCCCAGAGCGCGGTTTGCCCGAGCGCAAGGAAAGTGGTTTGGGGGAAGCGCTCACGAAGGACGCAGAGCGCATCCTCCCGACAGTCGCCTTCTGTGTTGGGGGCATCGGTCATTGTAGTAGGGTTCAGTATATCCTAGATACAAACGCCTGTTTAGAGAAGTTCCGGTTAAATTTTATCTGGTTCTAAACCCGCTCGTAGCGCGTGTTGCGGCGGGCGGGCGTGTACCCGGCATCCACAATCAGGCGCTCCATTTCGTCGGTGGAGACGGCGAACGTACAGCCTGCGGTGCTCACCACGTTCTCCTCCATCATGGTCTGGCCGAAGTCATCCACGCCGTAGCGCAGGGAAATCTGCCCGATCTTGGGGCCTTGTGTCACCCAGCTTGCCTGCATGTGTGCGAAGTTATCGAGCATCAGGCGCGCGATGGCGATAGTGCGTAGGTAGTCCAGTCCCGATGCCCGCGTGCCGCCTAGCTCCGTGCCATCGGGCTGGTAGCTCCAGGCTGCGAAGGCCGTAAAGCGCGCGGGGGAACTGGCAATGCTCTCGTCCTGAAGCGCCCTCAGGCGCATAAAGTGCTCAACCCGGTCCTCGTAGGTGTCCACGGAGCCGTACATCATGGTCGCTGTGGAGGGAAGCCCCACTTTATGCGCCACCCGCATACAGTCCAGCCACTCGTCGGCGGTGTCTTTATACTTGCTGATGAAGTTACGCACCCGGTCTGTCAGGATCTCCGCGCCACCGCCGGGGATAGACTGCAAACCCGCGGCTTTGAGGCGCGTGAGGGTTTCCTCCATCGTGAGCTTGCTGATATTTTTCACGTAGATCAGCTCAGCGGGAGAGAAACAGTGACGAATGATGTGCGGGAACTCGGCGCGCATCCAGCTCAGAAGCTCTTCGTACCACTCTATTTTGAGCTTCGGGTTCAGCCCGCCCTGCATCAGCATCTCCACCCCACCTACATCGGAGAGCTCTTGGAGCTTCTGATGAATCTGCTCGCGTGAGAGAATATAGCTCTCGCCGCTCTTGTCGCCGGGCGTGCGGTAGAAGTTGCAGAAGCTACAGCGTACCCAGCAGACATTAGTGTAGTTGATGTTGCGGCTGACGATATAGGTGACCGTTTTCTCGGGATTGAGGCGTCGGCGCACGGCGTCGGCTAGGAGAGCAAGCTCATCGAGGTTCGGGTGGGAGAACAGCCGCAGGGCATCCTCGGCGCTCAGGCGCTCTTGATTCCAGACTTTCTCGGCAATATCGGTGATATCGCTCTCCGGGGCGCGTTTGGACGGGGTAAGAGGGAACATGATCGTCGCCTTTCCAGACTTCGTGATTGTTTTCACAAAGTATACCTGTCGTGAACTTCTCTGTCAACCACTGCGTACATGATACGATGGAAAGGAGATTGCAATGACTATTTTCGGGGCCGTTTGTGCAGTAGTGCTTGGTTTTCAACAGGGCGGGCAGGCGACGCTTCCTACGGAGAAACGGGAAGCGCTTCCCCAAAAAGTGCGGGTAGACGGCCAGCGCGTTGCCTTCGAGCAGCAGAAACTTGCCGTGCGCATCCCGCTGGGCTGGCAGCGTCTGGCCACTGTCGGGCAGTCGTCGGGCTTGCTGGCGAGCTTCGCACCGCTGGGAACCAGCGGCGCAACGCTCGCGCTCTCGTTTTCCGAGGATCCGGGCCGCAGTCGCCTTCCTGACAACCTTCCCACCACGATTGCTCTCGCGCTGGCGAAACGCTATCCGGGCTTTCAGCAGACCACGAAGCAGCGGCTGACACTGGCCGGTGCCGATGCCTGGCTACTTGACGGGCAGCTTAAGCAACCGGGGCAGAGTGCTCTGGTGCGCAACCGACAGGTCTATATCTGCCACCAGGGGCGTATCTACATTCTGACACTCACGTCCAAAAAAGAGGACTTCGAGCGCCTGGCTCCGTCGCTGGAGCGCCTGCTTAAGAGCATTGAGTGGCTCCACTAGCGGCAAACTTGCAACCAGCAAGGCGGTAGGGGTATCCTAAGTCATTATGGGATTTTTACCTCAAGCGCCGCCTGCGATTGCCATTCCGCAGCCTGCCGCACAATCAGCGAGTAGCACAATGGTGTCTGTCGTGCCGAACCTCTACTGGAGTGTCTCCGCGCGAGGTCCGCTCTTGGTTGTTGGCGCGGAGAAATACTCCCTGGTGAGCGAACCCAAGCCCATTGATTTCTTTAGTGGAGCAATGGGTGGGATGTTCGCCATGATGCCAGACATGGAGGCGCTGACCGGTCAGAAAAAGCCCGTTGTGACACCGCTGGGAGCCGCGCCTCGCGAAGGCTGGAACACGGCGCTGGTGGTGCAGCGTTTTGGCGGCCAGGTTGTCCGGTGTGGCGGCGTGAGTGTCTTAGCCGCGCAGCTTCTCCCCGACAAGAGCGCGAGCGCGAGTCCCTTTAGTGATCCCGACATGAAGGAGCTGATGCAGGAGGGAATGGCGATGGGGCTAGGCATGGGCGGAAGCCGCCTTCTTCCGCTTCTTGCCAGCCTGAGTGTGAGCCAGCTCCAGCAAGCGTCGTCGTCGGGCCTGCCGCTCTCTAGCCTCGACACCAAACAGCGTGCGCTCGCGCAGCCTCTGCTGCGTCGAACCCTGCCGTTTCGGTTTGCACAAAAGCCGAACTTCCCCGATGCCGGGCCGCTGGGCACCCCGCCGGTAATCCCCGTGGCGGATCAGAATCAGTTTAGGCTCCGCCTCTCGCGTGCTCTGAACCTGTCTCCTAATCTTCCTGATTTCGCGGCAGCGGGCGGTGGTGGGGCGCGGCTGACGATGCAGTTTGGCAACCTGATCACTGACAGCGACGCGCCGGGAAATACGCGAACCCTGGCACTCAAGGCGGGCAAGGCTCCCAATCCGATGGCGTTTATGGCGCTGCTGGGGGGGGGGGCGGCGGGCAATAAAGGGGTTCCCGCTCGGCGGAAACCCTCTGATCTCAACACCGATTCGGGCGGACTGAATGCCCTGATTCCACTCGCGGGTGTGTCAACGGTGGACGCGCTGGTTGCCCGGATCGCGCAAGCAACGAAAGTGCCGCTCTTTGCGGATCAGCGCATCGGCAAGCTCAGGGTGAGCGCTCGGGGAACCAGTGCACGAGCGGGCGATCTGGTGCAGGCGCTCTGTGTGGCTGTCGGGGGCGCGGTGCGGCGAATCAGCGATGATAGGGAGTCGGTGTACTTACTGACGGATCAAGTGGCGCTCAAGCCTAGCGAGAACCCCATGAGTGCTCTGATGGCACCCATCTCAGGGATGATGCAGGATCAGCGCAGTGCGGAGCGCCTGGCAAAGGATGCCAAGATCCGGCTGATCCGCCAGGCGACCCTGCGGGCGCTGCCACGCGGGACGGGCGCGAACTTCGGCGCGAAGTTCTGGCAGATTGCTGAGGCCAAGCCCACGGGCGACGGAAATATGGTTCCGCTCGGGGAGCTCTCGCCAGAGCTACAGAAGCAAGCTCAGGAGCGGCACGATGCCTTCGCGGGAGCGCTTTCCAACATTCCCGACGGCACTCCTGGAATAACCCGTCGCGACCCGCAGCCTTTAACGCAGGTGCGCTGTAGCCAGAGTATTGTTTTAGAGCTGGTTGCCCCCACACTAGGAGCCGTCGCGACTCTAGCCACCGCCGATGCCAACGAGATCCACCCGGAGCTTCCCGTGCCCGCGCCACCGCCCGCCGTGACGCTCTCGTCCAGTTTGAAGCAGCGTGTGGTCACCACAGCCCTGCCTAGCACCGAGGCGCAGGGAGCGGTTCTGGTCGCGTCGGCGGTGGCGCGGGGCCTGACGGAGCTGCGTGTCTCCGTGCCCGTGGGTAAAGACAAAGAGCTGGCACTCTTGGGCGCGGAAGCAAAGGGAAAGATCGGGGTTGTGGCGGTTCTAGCCCCGCTGGAGCCGCTCACCCCCGATGCTGTGCGTGATAAGTCCTGGGCTGGGCAGTCGCTTACCGAATGGATTGTCTCCCCGGAGTCGGCCAAGCTCCTCGCCAGCATGCCGCCTCAGCTCGCGCCGATGATAGGGCGGATGCTGGGGGCCGATTTTGTCACCCCCGAGAGTGCGGATGTGGCCGGGTTTGTGGCGCGTGCCAAGCGCCTGCTGGCCCTCCCGGGGGTTACTGGCTTTGCGCTGGAGCGCCTGGCAGCCCCTGGCTACCGCGACAGTGCTGGAGGCATGGGCGATGGCTCGGCGTTCTTCTGGCAAGGGGGAGCCAACGCCCGAGAGCGAGTCGCCTTCACCAAGGATCAGAAATCCGATGCGGCGGAGCTGGGCGGCTTCAACTTCGCCGATATCTTCAATGCACAAGGCCCCCGCGCCGCCTGGGGCAAGCGCACGACGGCGCGAAACGATGTGTTCCTGAAGCGCTTGGACACCGCGCTCGCCAAAGAAACGCTCGCTCCCGTGTCTGTTCTGGCCAGTGTTCAGCCGCCGCGCTGGGAAAAATGGACAGGCAAGTACCCCGCAGGAGCCGCGATTACCTCCGCCCTCCGCCCCGCCCTGAAAATACTCGCTTACAGCACTATGTTCGCCCAGCCCGCCCAATTCGGCGATGCCAGCGACTTCGCGGGCTTCGATGAGCCGGATCAGTTCACGGGAGTGCTGGGCAAAGAACTCCAGAAACTCAACGACCCCGAAGCGACCGTCCGCTGGGATGGAATCGTGATAGATTTGGCAGATCTGCCCGTGGACGCAGCACTTGCATTGCTGGAGCGAGCACTGCTACCAAAGTGAGGAAGCACAGCAACAAAAGAGCCGCTGTCACTTAGCGTGTTTGAAGTCCCCAAGGTAGAATAAGGTAACCTTCCCACGGTGGGAAGGAATCCCTTATTGCTAAGGAAATCTAAATGCAACGTCGAGCTTTTACTCTTATCGAACTTCTTGTCGTGATCGCGATCATCGCGATTCTCGCCGCCATTCTCTTTCCTGTTTTCGCCCAGGCTCGCGCCAAGGCCCGTTCCATTAGTTGTGTTAGCAATGTCAAGCAAGGAGCCCTCGCTGTTCTGATGTATGTTCAGGACTACGACGAGATGCTGCCACGCCTCGACAACGACCGCACCGGCGGTCATACTCCTGACTGGGGCGACCCGGGTACCACCCAGGCTTGGGGCAACCACATGTTCCTGGGCGTGGTTCAGCCCTACATGAAGAACTGGCAGATGACGGTCTGCCCTGAAGCGGGCAAGTCTAACTGGCCAGTTGCCATCCCGAACGGTAGCGTCTGGGGCGGACCCTACATCAAGGCAATGGACGATGCGGGCTACTACGCCAGCTCCTTCAGCCAGATGGCTGTCAATATTCTCCTGGTGGAGTGGGGCGCTCGGGGAGCAACCGCTGCTATTACCCGTCCTGCCGAGACTGTGATGCTGGTTGCGGACTCCGTCTGGGACAACACCGGTGTCTCCATCTCCGCCGCCGTGGGTAACACGGGTGTCTGGCCGGAGAACGTGCCTGGTGGCTGTGTGGGTCTGGGAGGACAGGGCTGGACCTGGTACCTGCACTCCAACACGAAAGGCCGTGGCGGAAGCCGCGCCGCCGTGGAGTCGGGCCGCGCCAATGTGGCGTTTGCCGATGGTCACGTCAAGTCCATGGTTCACAACGACTTAGAGCGCTGCGACTTTAGCACCACCGCCAATGGTAGGATCTTCACGTACTGGGACTACCGCTACTAAGAGATCGAGAAAGAGAGTACTATGATTAAGAAATCCCTTTCGACCGCGTTTCTTCTCGCGCTCCTGGTATTGCCGCTCATCGGCTGCAATAGCCAAACACAAGAAGAGAAGCCGGCCCCGACATCCGCCTCTATCGACAATAACTCGCCCGCAGCCAAAACGGCAGTGGGCATCCCGCCACCCGACAGCGGCATGCCGCCCCCTGGTGGGGGGGGTGGTCTGAAGGGCAAGAAGCGCTAGTCGCTTCCTTAACCAAGTGAAAACGGCGCAGAGCATTTGCTCTGCGCCGTTTTTGCGACAAGAGGCTGTGCGCCCTACAATAGGCCATGAGCCTACGCCTCGCGTTCTACGGAGAGTCCCTCGCTGAGCTTCTGGAGATCCTGGAGCGACTTGCACGTGCCGGAGTGAAGACGCAGCTCTGCCTGGCTCCCCCCACGAGCCTGCCCGCCGATCTGGAAGCCATAGGGCTTCTCTGCACCCATCCTGCTGCTCTCCTGCCGCTCCGTGCAACCATCCACCATGTGCTGACAACTCCCGAAGCACTGGGCACGGCTCTGGAGGGAAGCGCGGATTCGCTGGGCACGTCGGCGATTCCCGTCGTGTTTGGTGCGCCGGAGCAGGGCCGCTATGTCGCGTTTCGTGGCCTCCACACCCAGCTCTACCCCGAGGCGCTCTGGGCGATTGCCCGCCAAGAGACAGACCTGGCGGTGACGCTACACCAGGAAACCCAGCGCTTCTCCCTCTACGATATCAACTGCCTGTACCTCGACGCGGGCCGGGAGGCGGTCAGAACCCGCATGCGCGAGATCCAAGCCGACCCCGATCCCAGTGTCGTTTTCTTCGATAGCCTGAGCGTCGCGCACACCGCACTGATCGGGGAGTTTCTCTGGGAGCGTAAGCCGCCTCTCGTTGCCGGCTCCATCGCCGTGGAGAGTGCGCTTCTCGCCGCCTGGAAGACGGCACGGCTCCTGCCCGAACCCGTCACTCTGAGTAAGCCGGAGCGAGTCGAGCAGCTCTTCGTCGTGAGTGGTGCGCCCCCGGAACAGCTCGCGCCGCAGCTTACCTGGGCACGAACACAGGGATTCTTCTGCCACACGTTCCGGGAAGCGGCGCGGGCGCAAAAAGTCATTACCGGGGCGCTCTCAGTCGGGCATAGTGTGGCGCTCTACGCGGGTAGCTCGATCCCCATGGAAACCGAGCTCGCCCAGACTCTGAGCACGGTTCTGAGTACGCAGAAAGTGAAGCGGCTCGTGATCTATGGCGAGCGTCTCTGCCAGAGCCTCGTCGCCCCGCTTGCCTTCGATGCCCTGGAGTGGGTTGCACCACTGCTCCCCGGCGCCCCGCTCTGCCGCCTCGTCGGCGGACCGTTTGCGGGTACCGAGCTGGTTTTGTGCGCAACCCCGCCCGAGCAGGCGGACTTTCTGGCCAGCGTGCGTACCGGAACGCAGGGCTAGAGATGCCACTGCCTGACAAAGATTTATGAAGGAAATCCCGCGCCGCTGGTCAATACTACTACTATGAAACGCATTACGGTGGCTCTCTTGCCTTTTTCGTTGTTGTTCGCGCTGACGGGCTGCGGCGGCTCGGGTACCGCCACGGAGAGCGCTAGCCTACCCGGTGGCTCTGCGTCACGCGGAGCCGGAGCGATGCCCGGGGAGCCTGCAAGCGCGGGAAGCGCAGCAGCGGCAGCGGCACCCTTCACCTCCGTAGGTCTATTTCTCACCGGCACCGATGCCGCAAAGCCGACCTGGGAGCATGTCTGGGCGACCATCTACAAAGTGGAGGGGTTCGGAGCGGATAGCAAGCCTCTCACTCTTTTCACCAGCGGCGAGGGCTTCCTGGTAGACCTCACCCAGCCTGGAGCGCTGCCCGGAGCGGGCGTGGCGGCGGCGAGCCTACCCGGCCTGACCCGATTGCGGCTCACTCTGGCCCCTGCGGTGCAGGCCAGCAAGAGGGAACAGAGTACAGTGGAGACAGTGGCACTGGTGCCCGCCCTGCCCAAGGACGCCGACGGGCGCGCTGTCGCTACCCTCACGCTGCCAAAGCCATTTGAGGGTGGCGCACTCACCCTAGCGGCGGATCTGACAAAGTTTATCCCGACCGACGGCAAAGCGGGGTTGGAGCTGACCCCTGCCGATGCTCCTAAAACCCCGACGCCGCTCACCGCAGCGGGCACGCTACGTGGCGGGCTTCTAATGCTGCCCGGCGGCGGACGCCTCACGCTGGAGCTGGCGGGAGCACAGCTCGCCAACGCCGATGGCAGCTCGCGCCCCAAGCTCACCGATGGCGCGGCGGCGATCGTGGAAGGGCTGCTCTCCCCAGACAGCAAGACACTGACCGTGAGCCGCTTGACACTGGGCCGTGCGGAGCTGGCCGCGCTTGAGGGAGTCCCCTCGGATCCAGACCCGAAGCTGGGAACATTTGCGCTCACCCTGAGCCGTGCCACCGGAGTTTTGCCTACCCGCCTCGCCGTGAGCGCGAATCTCGCGGAGAAAGCGGTTCTGCGCGGACGTGGTGGGCTCCCGCTCACCCGCGAGGCTTTTTTAGCCGCGCTCGCCGAAAAATCAGTCCGTGTACGAATCGAGGGGGGCTACGAGCCCGCCACCAGCGCGTTTGCCGTGCGCCGCGCCTGGCTACTGGGCAAGAGTGCCCGCGAAGCGCAGGCGACGGGTAGTGTCACGGTGGAGGATAAATCAGGCGTTCTCACCCTAGTCCAGCCGACAGACTGGGACGGCTTCACTCCGGGCGAGAAAGGTCTTAGCCTGACTACCACCACCGCAACCGCCTACCTCGACGAAAAGGGGGCGACACTCACCCGCGAGGCGTTTGTCGTCGCACTAAAAGAGCGAACCGCAAGCGCGGTGGGCTTGTTGGATGGCGACGGTAAGCTGGCCGCGACAAAGCTCACTCTAGCCGCCGCCCTTCCCAAGCCGGAGCCGGAAAAGAAACCCGTCGAAGGAGAGAAGAAAGCTGCTGTTCTCGATAAAAAGTCCTCCTAATCTCTATGACCTACTGCGAGTTTGTGCGCTCTGGGAAGGCTCATCCGGTACATGTGCACTACCACGACCATGTCTACGGGTTTCCTGTCACCAGCGACGACATGCTTTTTGAGCGGCTGGTGCTGGAGATCAACCAGGCGGGCCTGAGCTGGGAGACGATCCTCAAAAAGCAAGACGGCTTCCGCGCCGCCTACGACGGTTTTGCAATCGCGAAAGTAGCAGCCTACGCTGAGAGCGACATCGCTCGCCTGCTCACCGATCCAGGGATTATTCGCAATCGGCTGAAAGTGCGCGCCGCAGTCACCAACGCGCAGAAAATTTTAGAGATTCAGGCCACGCACGGGAGCTTTAAAGCCTGGCTGGACGCGCACCACGCCCTCCCTCAACAGGACAAAGCGGCCTGGGTCGCTCTCTTCAAGAAAACATTCACGTTTACGGGCGGTGAGATTGTCGGAGAGTTTCTAATGAGCTGCGGCTACCTCCCAGGGGCGCACGACCCCGACTGTCGCAGACAGCCCTCGGGGTGCTAATCGCTCAAAGTCGGCGACGAGGTCACGGCACTCTTCAAGGCGCTGGATGTCTCGCTGGCCAAGAGCTAGAGTTTTGTGCCAGAGACCACCCGCCCAATTCCCGCCAGATCCAGGGTGATCGCCACATCCACCAGCCCCGCGTCCCGCCAGAGTCGCGCCACCGCCTTGTCCTGCCCCTGCCCCACTTCGACAGCGAGCAAACCGCCGGGCAAAAGCCGTGCGGGTGCTTCCCTTGCCAGTCGCCGGTAGAAGCTCAGCCCCTCGCCGCCCAGAGCAGGATCAAAGAGCGCGGTGTGTGGCTCGAAGTCTCGTACCTCGGGCTCCAGTGTGCTGGTTTCGCTTGGCGCGATATACGGCGGATTACTGACAATCACAGTAAAGCACTGCTCGGGGGGCAGTGGCGCAAGTAAGTCGCCCAAACAAAACTCCACGTGCACCCCGTGCCGTGCCGCGTTCTCCCGCGCAATCTCCAGAGCTGCCTCGGAGATATCCGTCGCCCAGACTTCGGCATCTGGCAAGAGCTTGGCAAGGGTGATCGCAATGCACCCGGAGCCGGTTCCAATATCGAGAACCGCATGGATTCCCCCGTGATCGGGGGCTAGGGGGCCAGTCACCACCTCCACCAAGTGCTCCGTCTCAGGCCGGGGGATCAGCACGGCGGGGGTGACGCGAAAACCAAGGCCGTAGAACTCGCGCTCGCCCAAAATATAGGCCAGCGGCTCGCGGCCTGCGCGACGCAGTAGCCACGGCTCCAAAAACGTCGCATCAAGCTCGGCATCGGGACGCAGAATAAGCTGCTCTCGCGTCAAACTAAAAGCATGCTGAATCAACACTCGCGCCTCGGTACGGGCTTCGGCGGTGGGGATTCCGGCGGCGGTCAGGCGGGTCGTAGCGTCGGTAAGAAGAGCGGAGAGCGTCACGGTGGGCATTTTACCCCCCATCTCCGCCCGGCAGGGGGGAGGAGGTAAAATACGCCACGATGACACAGACAGTAGCGGTGCGCTGGGGACGGACGCTGGGGCTTGCCCTGCCGCTGATCGTGCTCAACACGGGCTGGATCGCCAACTCGGAGATGCGCACGAAGGTCACGGAGATCACCATCACGACGCTGTTTATCGGTGTCGCGTTTCTGCTGTTTCTGCTCAGTATCGGCAATGCGCTGATTCGAAAGCTTGCTCCACAAGCTGCACTGCGACCAGCGGAGCTGTTTGCAGTCTATGTCCTGCTCTCGCTCAGCTCGTCGGTGGCGGGGATTGGGAACCTTGGCTTCTTCACGCCATTTCTCACCAATGCTTGGCGCTACGGCCCCGAGCGCGGCTGGGAGAAGTTCTTCCCCTATCTCCCGTCTGCCCTGCTCGGCCCACGCGACCCGGCGCGGCTGAAAGACTTCTACGAGGGCCACACGAGCTTCTTCACCCGAGAGGCACTGGTGGCCTGGGGGCCAAGTCTAGCATTCTGGGGTGTTTTTCTGTTCTTACTTTTCTCCACACTCCTCTGCCTGGCCTACGCGCTACGCCAGCGCTGGGCGGATCAAGAGCACCTCACTTTCCCCGTGGTCGCCCTCCCGCTGGAGCTCTGCCGCGAGGGCGTGCCGCTTTTTCGCAATAAATTGTTCTGGGCGGGGTTTGCGCTCCCGGCATTTTTCTACACACTCAACACGCTCGCCGGGCTGTATCCCAGCCTGCCGTCGCTGCCGTTCAACAAACCCATAGATCTCATGGCGCTGAACGCGCCGCCCTTTAGTGGCTTTGGAATGGTCGTCGCCCTGATTCATCCGTCGGGGATTGGCTTTGGATTTCTGATCAACGCCGACATGCTGTTCTCGCTCTGGATTTTCCACGCCGCAAAGAAGCTGCTGAACTTCTGGGGCGTGACGCAGAACTGGCGGGACTTGGGCACGGACACGCAGAACGAGCACCCGGATCAGTTTCCCTTTATCCAGTTTCAGTCGTGGGGTGCGTGGCTCGTGGTCTGCGTCGCGGCCCTCTTTGCCGCCCGCCGCTACTTCGCGATGCTCCCGCAACAGCCCGGCGCACGGGTCGCACTCACGGGCGCGGCCATCGGGTTTCTGGCGATCTGGGCGATGCTCGTTCTTGCCGGTGCCCCGTGGTGGCTTCCTCTCGTCTTGCTCACCATCTACATTCTGCTCCAGCTCGCGCTCGCGCGGCTCTCGGCGGAGACGGCGGTCCTCTCGCCACTACTGAACTGGGTGGACCCGCAGAGCATGATCACCACACTCGCGGGAACCGCCGCACTCGCACCCACCGATCTCTCGTACCTTGCGACCCTCTCATGGTTCAACCTGGACTACCGCGCCGCCGTGATGCCCCAGGCGCTCCAGGGGTTTGTCGGGATGCGCCGCTCCCACTCGCCACTTCGCCCGTTTGCCTTCGCCTGCCTGCTCGCACTCGCCGTTGCCATCGTCAGCGCTCTGCTCTGGGACATGCAGTTCTACCACGGGAACGGCGCGGCAACGGCCAATGTGAACAACTACCGCCCCAACATGGGCAGCTCCCCGTGGGCGCAGCTCAACGGCTGGTGGGGCCGCAACCGCGCCCCCGACTCCCACGCCTGGCTCGGCGCTACGTTCGGCGCGGCCACAACGCTCTTACTCGGCTTTCTCCGTACCCGTTTTATGGGCTTCCCCCTCACACCCTCGGCCTACGTGCTCAACCTCACCTGGGCCAACGAGCTTTTCTGGCTGGATCTCTTTATCGCCTGGGTTCTCAAAGCCAGTGTCCTGCGCTACGGTGGCATCAAGCTCTACCGCACCGCGCTCCCCTTCTTCTTCGGCCTCATCCTCGGGGATTTTGTCACCGGGGCGTTTTGGTCGCTCGTGGGACTCGGGCTCGGGGCGGAAATCTACCGCACTTTCCCGAACTAGCCTTGTGCTATAATTTGACTACCCACACGACACGAAAGAGGCAATCTCACTATGGCAACGGAGACTTTAGAGCAGCGTGTTCTACGGCTGGAGAACACTGTCCAAAAGGTGCAGGAGCAGCTTGCTCAGCAACAGCCGCCTATCAAGAAGCGTGGGTGGCGCTGGTTTGTGGGAATCTACGCTGACTCCCCAGACTTCGAGGAAGTCGTGGCGCTTGGCCAGGAGTGGCGCAACGCAGACCGTCCCCACGATCACGATGACGAGAAAGCAGCGTAATGTACCTGCTCGATACGGATCACATGAGTATTCTGGAGCGTGGTGGTACGGCGGCTCTGACACTCACCTTGAAGCTCAGCGCTCTATCAGACTCAGAAGTGGCGACAACCATTGTCAGCTACGAGGAGCAGTGTAAAGGGTGGCTCGCAAAGACGGCGCGGGAGAAAGACGAGCCACTTCTTCGGGCTTATGTACAGCTCGGGCAGCACCTGGAAATCTACGCGGGAATGACCGTCTTTCCTTATGATGCCGACGCGCACCGCTTTTTTCAAGAGCTACAAAGCCAGAAGATCCGTATCGGCACACAGGACCTCAAGATTGCTGCCATCACCCTTGCCAACGATGCGACTCTCCTCACCCGCAACACCCGCGACTTTTCTCGTGTGCCAAACCTCAAGTTTGAGGATTGGACAGTATAGAAGATTGCCGCACCGCTCTCCCCTTCTTCTTCGGCCTCATCCTCGGCGACTTCGTCACCGGTGCCTTCTGGTCGCTAGTCGGGCTAGGACTCGGGGCAGAAATCTACCGCACTTTCCCGAACTAATCTCCAAGCGCTCACCCTGAAATTGCTTATACTGGAAGTTGATGATTTCAAAGTTACCCAAATGGGTTTGGTTCGGGACATGGGCGCTAGCGTTTGTCGGGGGCATGGTCAATGTGGTCGGGCTGCTTGGCTTTGAGCATAGACCTGTGACTCACCTTACGGGAACCACGTCGCTACTTGCGACGGCCTTGGCATCCCTCGATGGGGCGGCGGCACTTCACTTTGTCGCCATTATCGGCTCGTTTTTTGTGGGAACCGTGGTCAGTGGTTTCCTGATTCAGGACAGCACGCTCAAGCTTGGGCGGCGCTACGGAGTGGCCCTACTCTTAGAGTCTGCTCTCCTTGCCGGGGCAGTCCCCTTGCTCAACCGGGGCAGCCTCCTGGGCATTTACTCCGCATCGTGCGCCTGTGGCCTCCAGAACGCGATGATGAGCACCTACAGTGGCGCCGTCATCCGCACTACCCACATCTCCGGGATGTTCACCGACCTGGGTATCTTTCTGGGGCACTTCCTACGCGGCCTGCCCGTGAACCTGCAGCGGCTCCGACTCTGCCTGATCGTCATTTCGGGCTTTCTGTGCGGCGGTATCGTGCGCACGCTCGCGTTCCACCAGCTCCACTACGCGGCTCTGTTTATTCCCTCCGCTTTCACCGCCACAACCTCACTTGCCTACGGCAGCTACTTTTTCTTGAACCGTCGCCCTACATCAACCTAGAGTGGGACTGAAACAGTATGTCACCCTCTAAAAGGGTATAGTATCCTCATGATAAAGCTTTCTCTGCCTCTGGTATGTGCGCTACTTCTGACTGCGCCTTCGGTTCTCGCTCAGGAGAGCGCTTGGCCGCAGTTTCGTGGGCCGAGTGCGAACCCGGTGGGGACGAGTGCGCTGCTGGCGGATCGCTGGAGCAAGACTCAGAATGTGGAGTGGGCGCAGACGATTCCGGGGCGCGGGTGGTCGTCGGCGATTGTGACGGGCAATAAAGTCTTTCTGACCACGGCCACCACCGACGGCAAGTCCAAGGTGCCGCAAAAAGGGACGGAGTACAGCAATGAGTACGTCGCCGAGCTGATGAAGCAAGGGCTCAGCGAGGAAGAGGTGATGAAGAAGGTCAACGAGCGGGACTTTGAGCTGCCCGATGAAGTCCAGCTTCATTATTTTCTTTACTGCCTCGATCTTAAGACTGGCAAGGTGGAGTGGAAGAAAGAGTTCTACACCGGGCGGCCACCGGGCGGACGGCACCGCAAGAACAGCTTCGTCTCTGAGACGCCGGTCACCGACGGTAAGTTTGTCTATGTCTATGTGGCAAACCTCGGGGTGTGGGCCTTTGATCTTGCCGGAAAGCAAACCTGGAAGACGCCACTCGAAGTCAATCCGATCTATCTTGAGTTTGGCACGGGCAGCTCGCCGGTACTGGCGGGCAACCAGCTGATTTTCCTCACCGACAACCAGAAGCAGCAGTATCTGGCGGCGCTCGATAAACAAACGGGCAAGCAGCTCTGGCGCACCGACCGGGATCTGGGGCCAAAGCAGATGCACTCCGGCTGGGCGACCCCATTTCTCTGGAAACACGCCCTCCGCACCGAGCTGGTCACCATTGGCCCCGAAATCGCAGTGAGCTACGACCTCAGTGGCAAAGAGCTGTGGCGTCTGTCAGGAATGTCCGCTGCCCCGATCCCCATGCCCTTCGCCCACGATGGCCTGCTCTACCTCAATGGCGGACGGGGACGGCCTCTGTTCGCGGTTCGTCCGGGGGCCAGCGGCGACATCTCACTCCCGCGTGGCCAGACCTCCAACGAGTTTGTCGCTTGGTCTCAAGCACGTGGCGGTACCTACTTACCCTCCTCCGTGGCCTACCAGGGCGGAATCTACTCGCTTAGTGAGACAGGAATTCTGAGCCGCTTCGATGCCAAGACCGGAGCGCAGACCTACAAAGAGCGCCTCGCCCCGTCGGCCAATGCCTTCACCACATCGCCCTGGGCCTATAATGGAAAGCTGTTCTGCCTGAGCGAGGAGGGCCAAACCTATGTGGTGGCGGCGGGCGATAAGTTCAAAGTGCTGCACACCAACCCGCTCGACGAGATGGTACAGGCATCTCCCGCACTGGTCGGGGAGCGTCTGCTGATCCGCACGGAAAGTAAGCTCTACTCCATCCGCCGCAAAAAATGAGGGCACATAGCCTTCGAAGGCTGTTATAATGAGACCGCCCCTGAACGACTTCAGAGGGTACTAGGAAAGAAGATCAAATGGCAACCTACGAATGTTCGAAGTGTGGAATGAGTGTGAATGCGACCTGTGGAAAGTGTGACGCCCCACTGGTGAATGACAGCTTAGTCCTTCCTGATGGGAAATCCGTGCAGATATCCAAGTGCCCCAATGGTCATGGAAAGATCAAGTCGCCTCTGTGCTGTGGTGAAGATATGACCTGCAAGGTGTAGCCTGTGGAGAGATTGTCGGCGGGTGCAGAAGCAGCTGTTGCGCTGGGTGATAACCACATGCATAACACACTGCTTGGGCATACCCGCCGCTATCCGCGTCGTGGCGTAGGCGCTCCTGCCTGAGGAACTTTCATGATGCTCAAGCCCAAGCCCATTCCCCAGCTCGCTACCTGGGAGGCACGCACGACCAACTGCGCCAAAATCATCGCCGCGCAGCCCGGCGCGGCAAGCGGGGCACTTGGTGAACCTAGCCAGCCCCGACGAGGCCACGGCGACGCAAGCCTCGCTTCGGCTTCTGCGTTTTGGTAAGATAGCCATCGGGCAGCTGCTGGAGCTTGTTGTCAGCGAGAACCCACGCGTCCGGTTTCGCATAGTCTATCTACTGGCTAAAACCGGCGAGCGCGAACTCTTCCCCGTAGTTGCCTCGTTTGTCCACGACCCGGATGATTTTGTGCGCTACGATGCGGTCATGGCCCTCGGCTATCTCGGTGACCCACGCGCCATTCCTTTGCTGGAAGACTTGGCAACCCAGTGGGACGATCCTGCCTGTATCGCCAGCGCGGCCTGCATGAGCCTGGCACGATTCGGGATTGACCATGATCCTTTTTGGACGGAGGTTTTTGAGCGCACCTCCTACCCTCACCCGCCTGCGTTGACCCCTGCTTGAAACTCATTACTGCTCCGGCGTGGGCCAAGCAGCTCCGTGGGGCGGCTTTTTCGCTCGGAGCGAATCCGTTTTCCGTGAAGAGCATAGCAGCCATAGGATACCAAAGATCGCTTCAATTCGTGCTACAATGCGGCAAATGGCAACTCATGGTCTGAATCACGTTAACATCCGCGCCGACCGTGCGCTACTTGGCGCACTGAAAGATTTCTACTGCGCCATCATCGGCTTGCACGACGGCTTCCGCCCTCCGTTTCCTGGCTTTGGCTACTGGCTCTACGCTGAAGGGGCAACCGAGGCCGCTGTCGTGCACCTCTACGAGGCTGAGCCGGGCGAGGTGCATCAAAAAGACACGCCCACTTACTTCGACCACTTCGCCTTCGACTGCACGGACTCTGCGGCGGTTGAGGTGCTACTGACGGAGCGTGAAGTGCCCTTCCATAAGACAACGATTCCCCTCACCGGCCAGCTCCAGTTCTTTGTGGTAGACCCCGCCGGAAATCGCGTCGAGCTGAACTTCGGCACGCCCACCACCTAGCCCCCAGGCTCCTCCACGAGTACCGCGAAGGCGCAGGCGATCTCAGGAAGGTGGGTGAGCGAGATGAGAATCTTGCGGCCCGCGGCTTTCTCGGCGGCTTTTCCCGTGAGAGCGATGCTGGGTGCACCCGACATCGCCCGCTCGACACAGATTTCCTTGAAGGAGACCCCGCCGCCCAGGCACTTAATCACGGCTTCTTTGGCGGCAAAGCGCGCGGCGATATGAGGTGCGGGGTCGGGGCGGGAGAGGCAGTAGGTGGCCTCGCTCTCGGTGAGGATACGCTTGACAAAGCGCTCGGGAAACTCCCCAAGCGCCTTGCGAATGCGCGGGACATCGGTCAGATCGACACCTACCGCAACGATGTTACCGTCCCCCCGCCCGGCGGGGGTTAGGGGGATGGGTTGCATCCTAGTGGCTCTCTTCGGCCTCGATAAAGCGAATCGCCTCAATCGCGGCCATACACCCCATCCCCGCCGCCGTCACCGCCTGTCGGTACATGGTGTCGTAGACATCGCCCGCCGCAAAGCAGCCCGCGATAGGGGTTTTCACGCCGTCGGTGATGAGATAGCCTGCGTTATCCATGGGGAGCTGGTTGGTAAAGAGGGCTGTATTGGGCTGGTGCCCAATCGCCACAAAGACCCCCTGGACATAGTGATCCGAGATGGCACCGGACTTCAGATTCTTGAGCCGGATGCCCGTCACTTTCCCGGTGCCCCCATCCAGAATCTCATCCACGCCGCTGTCCCAGGCGAATGTAATCTTCGGGTTCTTGAGCGCACGATCCGCCATGATCTTGCTGGCGCGGAGCGTATCGCGTCGGTGCACCACGGTCACGGAGGTGCACATACGTGTCAAGTACATCGCCTCCTCCATCGCCGTGTCCCCGCCACCGATCACCGCGACATCTTTGCCACGGAAGAAGAAACCATCACAAGTCGCACACGCGGAGACGCCTTTGTTTTGCAGTCGCTGCTCGCTCTCGATCCCGATCCACTTCGCCGACGCGCCCGTGGCGATCACTAGCGTCTTGGCGTGGACGGTTTGATTGGAGCTGGTCTCGATCACGAAAGGCCGCTGCGACAGATCTACTTTGGTAATCCAGTCAATCCGTACCTCGGTGCCGACACGAATCGCTTGCTCGCGCATGGCGTCCATGAGCTCTGGCCCCTCGATGGGATTAGCGAAGCCGGGATAGTTCTCCACTTCCGTGGTGATCGTGAGCTGCCCGCCCGGCTGGGGGCCTTCAAACACTAAAGGTTTTAGTTCGGCACGGGCAGCATAGATGGCAGCCGTCAGCCCTGCGGGGCCGCTGCCGATAATGACGATTTCGCGTAGTTCACTCATAGTTTCAGTCTCTCTAGTTACAGTTGCCTCCGCCATAGAGTTCCGTCACTCCCCAAAAAGTGCAATGAGCAGAAGAAATGTGGCGGTGTTCTGCAAGAAATGCGCGACCATTCCCGGCACGACACTCTGGCGCAGGTGGCGCATGATCCCAAACGAGACACCGAGCCCTAGAATGGAGAGCCAGTCCTGCATGGGATGCACCGAGGCAAAGATCACGGCGGAGAGCAAAATGCTCGGGATGCCGGAGAAGCGCCGTCGCAGGCCGGTAAAGAGTGCGCCCCGGAAAAACAGCTCCTCAAAAAGCGGGGCAAAGATCGACGCGCTGGCAAAGAGTAGCCCACGCTCCCACAGAGTCGTACTACCCGTCAGAAGTGGCAAGAGTGCATTGGGCTCCGTGTTCGGGTTGTTACGGAAAAGCACTTTGGAGAGGGCTCCCAGGGCAATCGTCAGGGGCAGCGTCATCGCGTAGCCCGCGATCCCGTAGGCGATATTCGTGCCCAGCCGTGTCCGTGTCCAGCCCAGCTCACTCAGGCACGCCCCTCGTTTCTTCGCCTGAACGACCACATAGTACACGGCCAGTGCCCCCATCCCCGCTTGGAGCGCCACTTGCAGCAGAACCTGGGCAGGGTGCAAAGAAAGCCCCGAAATCACCAGTCTCACCAGCAAGGCCCCTGCTCGGTAGATCGCCAGATAGAAGACAAAGCCATCCAGCAGGTCGCCCCAGCCCAGTTGTGCGCTCTCGGACTCAGGGACACGTCCCAGCAGATGCCACTCGCGTCGCGCGGCCACGAACACGGCAAATAGCAGCAGCCCCAGCCCGATCATGCCCAGTAAAATCCCTGCCAGCACTAAGGAAATCATGCGCCAGAGTGCGTTGTGCGCCTGGGTATCGCGGCGGGTTCTGGCGGCGGCGGCAGTGCTCGTGTTCCCCTGGGTCTGGTAGAGATCCGCCAGCACCTGGTGCGTCAGAAAGCCTAGGTGCATCGCCTTGAGCTGCGCCTCGGCATCTGTAGGAAGCGGCGTCTGGGTTGGGCTGTAGAGGGCGCGCCAGAGAGGACGCTCTTTTTCCGGAAGCCGCTTGAGCAGCGCCTCGTCCAGTGGCACAGGCGGCACGGTGAGCTGACTTGCCAGAATCAGCGCTTTGCGCCCAAGTGTGGGATCGGCTTCTTTGAGCGCAAACTGACGATACAGCTCGTGTGCCTGCCACAGCATGCCCTCGTTGACGAGCTTCAGGCCGTAGTGCGTAATGAGAAGACGTTCGGCTTCTAGGGAACCCTCAAACGCCGCCCCGGAGAGCCGATACCGGGTGGGCGTGGCACTTTTAGGGGGACGGGGAGCAAGCCGTGGCCCCAAAAGCATGCTCGCCACCAGGAGCACCAGCCAGAGATAGATTGTCTTTGGGAGCGTCTGCACGCCAGCCTACCTACTTACCCGTCTTGAGCCGCTCCTCAGCGTCCTTGAGGTTCTTGGAGCCCGCCGGGAATTCGGGAAACTTCGTCACGACCTGCTTCCAGACCTGAACGGCATTCTCGAACTTGTTGAGCTTGGTGTAGCTATGGGCGAGCATCGTGTAGCTTGTCACTCCCACGCCGCCAATCTTGATGGCTTTCTGGAAGTAAGGCACCGCGGCGGCGTAGTTCTTCGTCCGAAAGAGCTGCTGCGCCATCTCACTGTTAAGTGCGCCCGGCTTCTTAGAGCGCCGCGTACCGTACTCCAGAAACGCCTCCGCCGACGCACTCTCGCCCAGGCTCCAGAGCAGGTAGCCTCCCGAGCTATAGGCCTCATCGAAGCTCTGATCCGCCTCCACACAGACGCGGCAGAGCGAGACAACGCGAACGTAGTCGCCATCGTGGAAGTACTTATCGCCCGTTTCCCAGAGACCTTCCACCAAGGCATCCACCATTCCCCGTACTTGAGTCTGTGAGGGACTTTTTTTCGGTACGGTGCCCTTGGCAGTGGGCTTTTGCGAAGGCTTCTGTGGAGCTTTTTGCATGAGGCATTGTACCAGTTATCCACAGGTTATCCACAGACAAACCGAGTTATCCACAGGCAACTTCTGGTATCGTATAGGCATGAAAATCACCAAGCTGGAGACGTTTTTGGTTCAGCCTCGCTGGCTATTCCTCAAGATACACACCGATGAGGGTATTGTCGGGCTGGGCGAGCCGCTACTTGAAGGGCGTGCGGAGACATGCGCGATGGCCATTAAGGAGCTGGAGAGTGAGCTTATCGGCCAAGACCCCACAAAAATCATCCACCACTGGCAGGCGCTCTACCGCCATGCGTTTTATCGAGGCGGCGAGATTCTCACCAGTGCCCTCTCCGGGGTCGAGCAGGCACTGTGGGATATTAAAGGAAAAGCACTGGGCGTGCCGATCTACGAGCTTCTGGGCGGCCCGACGCGCGATAAAATCCGCGTCTACTCCCACTGTGGCCTGGGCGATGACCCGGAGCAGAGCGCGGCCAATGTGAAAGCGAAGCTAGCGCAGGGCTACACGGCCATCAAGACAGGTGTTTCAGGAGGCCGTCCACCGCGCATGATCGAGACGCCTGGGTTTGTAGAGCGGGTGCGCGACAAGTTCGCCGCCATGCGTGAGGCAGCCGGGCCGGATGTGGATATCGCTATTGACTTCCACGGAGCCGTTCCTCCCGCCACGGCGATGCTGCTGATCAAGGCGCTGGAACCCTACCAGCCGATGTTTATCGAGGAGCCCGTCAACTGTCAAAACGTGGATATACTGGCAGATATTGCTAGAAAAACGCATTTACCTATAGCGACAGGCGAGCGTCTTTTCACCAAATGGGCCTTCCGTGAGGTGTTGGAAAAGCGCGCAGCGACTATCCTTCAGCCCGATATCTCCCACGCCGGGGGCATCTTCGAGCTACGCCTGATCGCTGGAATGGCGGAGGCCTACTACGCCGGGATCGCACCGCACTGCCCGCTCGGCCCGATCGCTTTCGCCGCGAGTTTACAGCTCGATGCTAGCATCCCCAATTTCCTCATTCAAGAGCAGGTGAACATGGGCGAGGGCTATCTCAAAGAGCCGTTTGTGCCCGTGAACGGCTACGTCCCGCTTCCCACAAAACCCGGCTTGGGAATCGAGCTCGACGAAGACGCCCTAGCGGAGAAACTCGGCCACGACTGGAAACCGCCCCATCTCTATGACGAAGACGGTTCGGTCTGTGACTGGTAGACATTGCATCAAGAGACAAATCATGGTAGATTGACCTTCTGTGTGCGGCGCGGGTCACTCCGCGCCGTTTTCATGCCGTCTAAAATTTCCGGAGCGAGTAGAGAATAATGAAGCGAACCTTCCAACCTAAAAACCGCCGTCGCCTGCGTGTGCATGGATTTCGTGCCCGTATGCAGACCCCCACGGGTCGCCGTGTCCTGAGCAACCGCCGCCAGCGGGGCCGACACGCCCTGACCGTTTTCGCACACAAGGATTAGTTGCCTCACAAGGCCTCGTCCAACGAGATACTGTCCATTCTTTAAGAATATGTTGCCTCGCCCCCAGCGGCTCGTCCGTCATCGGGACTTTCAGGCGACCTACCAGCGCAGGCGTCGGGTGGATCACCTGGCGATGACGCTTTATGTAGGGCGTCAGAGTCAGGGAACGCCGCGGCTGGGTTTTGTCGTATCAAAGAAAGTGGCTAGCAAGGCGCACGATCGCAACCGGGTCAAGCGACGTCTGCGGGCACTGAGCCTGCCGCTTCTACCTAGGCTAGAGAGCTATGATCTGGTTGTCGTGGTGCGCTCACCCGCACTCGCCCTAGATTTTGCGGAGCTGCGCACTGTAGTGGTGCAACTTTTCCAGCAGGCAGGGGTCTTTAACCCGGCAGGAGTCATAAACGACGGTGGCGAGTGATGAAAACACGGCGCAGGCGCAAGCCCTCCACTCTGGGAGTTCTGGTCAAGCAAGCCGGACAGGTAACTGGAAGAATTCTAGTGGCCCTGATCCGGGGCTACCAGCGCGTCTCCCGCTACACGCCGCCCACCTGCCGCTTCACGCCCTCCTGCTCCGAGTACACCGCCCAAGCGATCCATGCCTACGGTCCGCTGCGTGGGAGCTGGCTCGGCCTGCGACGTATCTGTCGCTGCCATCCGTTCCACCCCGGTGGCCACGATCCGGTTCCCGGCCTACCAGAAGGATAAGACTCACGTGACCATTACCCCACGCACCCGCGCACTTGTCGCCTTTCTCACCCTCTTGCTCACACTGCTCTTCGGGGTAGGCTGTGGCCCCAACTACACCATCCCCGACACGCCCGCCGCCGCCGTTGCTGCCGCCGAGGCGAAGGTGAAGTTTGCGGAAGACGCCGAGAAAGCCAAGTCCACTCAGACAGACGCTCTCTGGCAAGAGGCCGCCGGGTTCTACAACGCAGTCGCCAATAAGTTCGTCCCCCAGGCAGAAGGGATGAAGTCTGCCATTATTGCCGCCGACCTCACTTCCACCAAGCTCAAAAACGACTACACGGCCTGGATTCAGATCAAGCAGATCTCGCGACGTGTCATCAGCTCGGATTTGCCGGAAAAAACAGCACTGATTGATAAGATGCACGAGCTGGGCCTAAAGATGGATGAGGCCAATGCCAAAGGCATTGCCTACAAGATCATGAACGGCCTTGTGACGGTTTGTGGCGGTAACTCCGAAATCTCCCCCGTGATTGCGATCTTTGTGATTGCGATCTTTGTGGCGGTTATTATGTGGCCGCTCCAACTCAAGCAGTACAAGTCCTTCAAGGAGCTTGCCAAGTACCAGCCTGAAATTAAAAAGATCCAGGAGCGCTATAAAGAAGATCCCCTGCTGATGCAGCAGAAAATGAGTGAGTTCAACAAGCAGCACGGTGTCAACCCGATGCAGGGCTGCGTGATGATCATTCCTCAGATGCTGATCTTCTTTGCCATGTTCCAACTGATCCAGAGCTACCAGTTCCACTTCACCGACGCCCATTTCCTATGGATCAACCCTACCGTCGGGGCGGCGAGCCTTAAGTGGCCCTACCCGCTCAGTGGCGCACTGGCACACCACCTGGGAGAGCTTGATATTCTGCTGCTGTTCCTCTACGCCCTAGCACAATTTCTCCAGTCAAAGCTCTTACCGGCACCGACAGACCCCACTCAGGCGGAAGTGCAGAAGGCCATGACAACCTTCATGCCCGTCACTTACTTCCTGTTCATGCTCCAGAGCCAGGTCTCGTCGGCGTTTGTTCTCTACTACTTTGTCTCCACCCTGTTTGGGATGCTACGTCAGTGGCTGATGAACCGGATGACGAAAGATGCGGGCGATGGGCCCGTCGTATTGGCAGCAAGCGGCCCTTCAGGGGATAATGGCCCGTCTGGTGCGGGGCTGACGGCCAATGCTAAGCTGATCTCACCGAAAAACCAGAAGAAGAAATAGGAGTAGAAAATGGAGGATGTCAAGGCGCAGGTGCTGACCTTCGCTCAGGAGTTTGCCGCCACAACGGGGCTCGATGTCACCGCGAAAGTGGAACGGGATGAGCCTGAGGGCGTTCTGATCGGCTTTCACGGAGAAGATGCCCGGTTTCTGATCGGGCGGGGAGCTCAGGTTCTAGATGCCCTCCAGCTCTTCGCCATCAGTGCGATTGTGGGCCAGGGAAGGGGACGGCTCCGGGTGACATTTGATGCCGATGGCTACCGCCTGCGCCGGGAGAAGATGCTCACCGACATGGCCAATGAGCTCGCCGATCAGGTTGCCTCAACGGGCCAAGAGGCCGTGCTCGATCCTCTGCCTCCGCTGGAGCGCCGCATTGTCCACCAGACACTCACAGGGCGCACGGATATCCAGACTTACTCTGAAGGCGAAGAGCCAGATCGCTACATCGTTATCGCCCCCCAACAATAACAAAAAACCATGAAAACTTCCCTCAATGACGAGGCACTGGCCCACTGCCGCGCCGCCTTCGCCGCGGATCCCGTGGCGCGGATCGCTCGCAACGCCGTGGCCAAGACCGCCATCAAGGCCGTGGCCCTTAATCGCGATGCCGTCGCACGCCTCACACACACCTACTCGCACAGTGTCAAGACCGGCAAGTCCACCACCCAGAACGCCTCCGGGCGCTGCTGGATGTTCGCCGGACTCAATCTCTTTCGCACCCAAATCGCCGAAAAGCTAGAGGTCGAGGAGTTCGAGCTCTCCCAGAACTATCTGATGTTTTGGGACAAACTTGAGAAGGCAAACTACTTCCTAGAGAATATCCTCGCCACGCTTGATGAGCCTGTGGGAAGCCGACTTTTAGACTGGCTTCTTGCTAGCCCTTTGCAAGACGGCGGGCAGTGGGATATGTTTGCGGCGCTAGTTAAGAAGTACGGCGTCGTGCCCAAAGAGGCCATGCCCGAGACCGAGAGCTCGTCGCGCTCCGGTGATATGAACGCGCTCATCACCCTCAAGCTGCGCCTGGCCGCCTCTGAGCTACGCGCCGTGCAGGCGAGGGGGGCAAACGAGACCGAGCTGAGAGAGCAGAAAGATGCGCTTCTTCCCATGCTCTACCGAATGCTCGCCACCCATCTTGGAGAGCCGCCCACCGAGTTTCTTTGGCAGTGGCGCGATAAAGACAAAAACTTCCACCGCGACGGTATCCTTACGCCACAGCAGTTCTGCAATAAATATGTCAGTGTTGAACTGGACGAGCTGGTCTGCCTGATCCACTGCCCACAGTCCGCCAAGACCTATAACACACTCTACACGATTGCGTATCTGGGCAATGTTATCGGAGGGCAGCCGATTCAGTATCTCAATGTCGAGATGCCCGCACTCAAATCCGCAACCCAGGCGATGATACAAGCGGGTAAGCCCGTCTGGTTTGGCTGCGACGTGGGCAAGCAGATGGACCGCGATCTGGGCCTGATGGATGTAGAGCTCTTCGAGTACGAGCCGCTCTATGGCACCAGCCTGGAGCTAGGCAAAGCCGCTCGCCTCGACTACGGCCAGAGCCTCATGACCCATGCCATGGTACTGACCGGCGTAGACATTGACGAGGCGGGCGCACCGCGCAAGTGGCGTGTTGAGAACTCCTGGGGAGAGCAAGGCGGTGACAAGGGCTTCATGGCCATGACTGATCCCTGGTTCGATGAGTACCTTTACGAAGTGGCGGTCGAGAAGAAGTATCTTTCCAAAGAGCTTCTCGCACTTCTAGATCAGCCCCTCGTTCCCCTCAACCCCTGGGACCCGATGGGCTCGCTCGCCTCAGCAAGCTAGCGTCCTGACTGCCTCCAAAAAGCGGCGCTGGGCTTTGATATAATAAGCGTTCTAAATAAAACTGGAGGAACCTCTCTTGTCAATTCTCGTGGTGGGTGGCGCTGGCTATATCGGCTCGCATGCCTCTTTGTTGCTAAAGGAACGCGGCTACGATGTGGTCGTGCTCGATAACTTTGAGCTGGGCCATCGTAAAGTGACGAAGATACTGGAAGTCCCGTTTGTCTACGCCGACTACGGCGACAGTGTCGCGGTGGGAAAGGCGATCCGTAAGTACGATGTGGATGCCGTCATGCACTTTGGGGCCTACGCCTCGGTGCCGGACTCCGTGGCCGACCCGCGCAAGTACTACGAGGGAAATATAGGCAAGGGCCTAGCACTCCTGGGCGCGATGCTGGATGGCGGGGTCAAGAACCTAATCTTCTCGTCGAGCGCCGCCACGTTTGGCGAGCCGCAGGTCTTGCCCATTCCCGAGGATCATCCCCAGAAAACCACCAACCCCTACGGTGAGACCAAGCTGATGTTCGAGCGCATTTTAAAAGACTACGAGCACGCCTTCGGCCTCACGAGTGTGAGTTTGCGCTACTTCAATGCCGCCGGTGCCGACTCCCAGGGCCGCCTAGGAGAAGACCACAGCCCCGAGCAGCACGCCCTGCCGCTTCTCCTAGACACCGCGCTCGGTCGCCGCGAAAAATTCTTCGTCTACGGCACCGACTGGGACACGCGCGATGGGAGCTGCCTGCGTGACTTTATCCATGTCGAAGACCTCGCCGACGCGCACATCCGCTCGCTAGAATATCTGCGTGAGGGCGGAAAGACCACGGCCTACAACCTCGGCAATACCTACGGCACCACAGTTCTGGAGGCGCTCACCGCCGCCGAGAAAGTCACGGGCACGAAGATCAACTGGGAACCCGCCCCGCGCCGCGCAGGCGATCCCGGACGGCTCTGTGCCTCGTGCGAGAAGATCAAAGCCGAGCTGGGTTGGTCGCCCAAGTACCCCGATATCGAGTCTATCCTCAAGCACGCCTACGAGTGGCGCAAGTCCCATCCCAAGGGCTACTACACCGAATGACAGCAGATTTGGAACGAGCACACAGCAATCTCATCGGGCACTTGCTCAAGATGCACGACTGGGCGCGCCAGATGACGCCCGAGCAGTTCGACTTCACCTACCACCCCGCCGCGCCTACGGCACGCACGCTTGTCACGCACGCCTGGCAGTGGCTTGTCTGCGACCGGCAGCATATTGAGCAGCCCGACGCCAGCAAGCACCCGCGCGTGCCCGAAGCGCCTCAAGACCCGCAGGCACTCTGTGCGGAGCTCGCTGCCGAGATCGCGCGCTGGGACGAAATGCTCAAGGCGATGCCTGCCGAGAAGCTCGACGAGAAGCGCCATCAGTTCAACCGCACGGGCTTCGACTGGAGTGTCCGGGGCTGCGTCTACCACATGCTCCAGAACGTCATCTACAAGCACGGACAGCTCTCGTATTTAGCGTTTTCTTTTGGCATGGACGGCACCGAACCCTACGCCGCACCGTTTCCCAATCCTATCTATGAAGAAATTTTCGGGTAAAAAAGTAATCCGCGTGGTTTTATCTTCCCCATCCGGGGATTAAAAGCCCCAGCAGTAGCAGTTTGCGAATGACTTTTCCGGGCGACCTCCGACCACGGAAGTCGCCCGTATAATGGAGAGTATATGTCCTCGGAACTGAAAATTGTCTCCTACAACCTACTTGGCAATGCCCGTAAGATCCTGCGCTGGGCACGGCAGCTAACGCCCGAGCAGCTCGACTTAACCTACTCCCCCTCGGCCCCCACAGCCCGCAACCTGGTGATCCATACCTGGCAGTGGCTTGCCTGCGACCGTCAGCATATTGAGCAGCCCGATGCCTCACAGCACGCGCTCATCCTTGAAGCCCCTGCCGATCCCGAAGCCCTCTTTGCAGCGTTCGAAGCGGAGCTGGACCGCTGGCAGGCGCTTCTGGCCGGACTCACCGACGACAAACTCGATGAGGTGCGCCATCAGTTTAATGAAGCGGACTCCGACTGGAGTGTCCGCGCTGTGCTCTACCACATGCTTCAGAATGTCCTCTACAAGCTGGGACAGTTTTCCTATCTGTACTACGCCTTTGGCTTGGATGGCACGGCTCCCTACGAGGCTCCCTTTCCTAATCCCATCTACAAAGAAGTCTTCGGCGAGGAATACTACCCGGCGCAATGATAAAATAATCCGCTATGCCTGCTACTTCCCTTGATCAGATCATCTCTCTTTGCAAACGACGCGGTTTTATCTTCCCCGGCTCCGAGATCTACGGCGGCCTCCAGGGAACCTACGACTACGGCCCACTCGGCGTCGAGCTGAAGAATAACCTCAAGCGGCTCTGGTGGAAACACAATGTCTACGAGCGCGACGACATGGAGGGCATCGAGACCGCTCTTCTGACCAACCGCTACGTCCTGCGCTACTCCGGCCACGAACGCGGCTTCACCGATCCACTCGTGGATAACAAGACCACCAAGAAGCGCTATCGGTTCGATCACTTACTTAAAGAGCAGACGTCTGAGGTGCTCGATGCTGTCGCGGCGAGCTTTGGCACGCCGCGCCCCGACGACATGGATGTCTTTGTAGACGCGCTCCTCGGTGATCCGGCAAAGGCGCAGGCGGCGCTCAAGATCGCGAAAGTCGTGGATACTTTCGATGGCAAGCCCGGCGACTGGACCGAGCCGCGCACCTTTAACATGATGTTCAAGACGCAAGTCGGCCCGGTCGCCGACGAGGAGAACTTTGCGTATCTCCGCCCCGAGACGGCGCAGGGGATGTTCGTGAACTTTAAGAACGTCTTAGATTCCACCAATCGTAAGCTGCCGTTTGGAATCGCGCAGCAGGGCAAGAGCTTCCGCAATGAGATCACGCCCCGCAACTTTCTCTTTCGTGTGCGCGAGCTGGAGCAGATGGAGATCGAGTATTTCTGTAAAGCGCAAGACGCACCCCTGCTTCATGAGGAATGGATTCAGGATCACATTAACTGGTGGGTGAACGTGGTCGGGCTGGACCGCGAGAAAATCCAGCTCTTTGAGCACATCAAGCTCGCGCACTACTCCAGCCGCACCGTGGATATACTTTATAACTTCCCGACGCTGGGCTTCGACGAATTAGAAGGAATCGCCAATCGCGGCGACTTTGATCTCGGCTCGCACTCGCGCGCTAACGACACGCTGGGTCTCACTAGCACGGTCGCGCCTAACGAGCACTCCGTGGAAAAGCTGACCTACTTTGACCACGAGACCAACAAGCACATTGTCCCGTTTGTGATCGAGCCCGCCGCCGGGGTAGACCGTGGGGTTCTAGCTGCGCTCTGCGAAGCCTATGACGAGGAGGTGGTGGATGAGGCCAAGGGCGATATTCGCGTCGTGCTGCGCCTCAAGCCCGCGCTCGCACCGATCAAAGTGGCGGTTTTGCCGCTCGCCAAGAACAAGCCCGATATTGTGGCGAAAGCCAAGGCGATCAAGAAAGACCTGCAAAACCAGCTCGGGATGCGCGTGGTCTACGATGACACGGCAGCCATCGGCAAGCTCTACCGCCGCCAAGACGAGGCCGGAACACCGTTCTGCATCACGGTGGATTACGATACTCTGGGGCAGTCCAGAGACGGTGGCACGGAGCTTCTGGACACGGTGACAGTGCGCGACCGGGACTCGATGGCACAGGAGCGCATCGCGATTGGCGATCTTCTGAGTTACTTGCGGGCGCGTTTGGTGTAGGTCGTCATGAAACGCCAGACCAAACCACGCTCCGTAAACCTGACCGGCATGTTTGGGCTTCGCAAGATGCCGCTTCTCTCGCCCGAGATGGCGGCGGCGGGAATCTCCCCCGGTGGCGAGGGCGGACAGTGGCCGCGCGATCTCGTCTGGGGCAAGCGAGGAGAGCTTGCGCTCTGCATTGATGTCGGAGGTCTCTATCTCTCTAGCGATGGCGGTAAGAGCTGGAACCTCTCGATGGAGGGCTTTTCTGCACGCGGTTGCAACACGGTAGCTTTTGATCCCGAGGGAACCGCACCGATGCTTGCCGTCGGGGGGAACTCCATGGATTTCGATCCCGGCTGGCTCGGGGGGAAAACGCCACATGGCCTCTACTGCTGGCGAGCAAAAGAGAGTCGTTGGGAGCAAGTTGTGCCCGTGATGGAGGGCACCGGAGGCCGCGTCGCCTACGATCCCTACAGCTACGGGGTGATTCCCGGTGCCTGCACTGTCGCCTACTACCTCACGCCAAAGTCTGGCCTGTTCCAGTGTGATGAGCTGGGCCACGCCGGTGTCAGGATGAAAGAATGGCGCACCATTAGCGATCCGCTGGGGGGCGAAGACCGAGATGCCTATCTGAGAATTGGGCCTCAGGCAGGAGTTCACCGCATCACCGAGCTCGCTCAAGGGATTGAGACCACGCGCCGTAACTATGTGCCGGGGATTGTGTGGATCGGGGGGAAGCGCGGTTTACTGGCCTCCAAAGACGGCGGCAGAACCTTCCAGCGCCTTCGAGAGCAGACGGTGCATGGGCTGGATGTCACCGACTCCGGGCTGGTCTTTGTCTCAGATGCAGGCGGCGTTCATCAGTCCACCGACGAAGGGAAAACGTGGACGACACTTCCCGGCAACAGACTAGAGCTGAAGGGCAAGCCCGTGCAAAATATCCGGGTGAGCCCCGCCGACCCGAAGCGGCTCTCGTGCTGGATAAAGGGCGATAACTACCAGTGGGTGCGCTCCATCAGCCACGATGGCGGCGAGAGCTGGCAGCCCATCACGATCGAGAGTAAAAACTGTGTCCTGCCCAACAATGTCCGCGATGGCTACTTCGCCTGGTCCCCGACCGATTCGAATACCGTCTTTGGGATCGGCGGAGATACTGTCACCAAGTCCACCGACGGTGGCAAGACATTTCGCTGGAGCGCCAATGGTTACAATGGGATCATGCTCGGGGGATACTTTAATTTTTCAACCCACGCCCCTGACTCGGTCTTTCTCGCTTTTCAAGACTACAACGCCGCCGTGACCCGTGATAACGGCAAGACCTGGCAGTTTATTGGGAATCTGACGTTCTCCGGCCCCGACGTGAGCCTCTCCGATCCCACCAATAAAAATATCCTCTTTGCCAGTAACCTGCGCTCCATAGACGGCGGCAAGACCTGGAAACCCATGCCCGGCTGCGACGGTGTCTACACCCACGCCACAGGCGTGCTCGTTGGCAAAAAAGGCAAGATCATCGTCCTCTCTAACGATCATGGCGCAACCTGGCAGAGAGTTGCGGAGGCTCCCGGCGAGATCTACGACCTCGCTGTAGATCCCCTAAAGCCTGACGTGCTCTATGTCGGTGGCTCAGCCGATATCTACGCCACCAGTGCGACGGTCTGCCGCTCCCAAGATGTGGGAAAAACCTGGGAGAACCTAACGGCAGCCTCGGAACCGCGTGAAGTCAACGCCATCCGCGTCCACCCCAAGACCCGTGAAGTCTGGCTCAACGGCCAGTGCTACGGCATGTGGCGACTCAGTCCAATTTGAAGATCAGGCGCTTGCGCTCTGCCGGAGGCGTGGGAACGGGAGGCGGCGCTTCTTCCTCGGGGGCATGTTCCAGCTCTTGAAGTAAGGGCATCAGCTTGTACTTGCGCTTGTTTTCAAGTAGAAGTGTCTCATAGCGCTGGTTCCACTCACGCCCTTTGCCCAGTACGATCTCCGCTGTCCTTACCACCGCAAGCCAGCTCGCTGCCAATTCATACTGCGCTGACTGGTTATTACCCATAATTGGTGTGGCGATTTTTAGCCCATAGTCACGTACGGGCTGTGGCAAATGCTCCACCACACGCAGAGCTACAGGAAGTGCATACTGACCACTATAGAGCGAGGCAATATTCCAGGCACTCTCCCACTCTTTCTCCTCCAATAAGATTGCAAGCTGTTCTGGCTGTACTCCGTGCCACTCCAGAAGCTGCTTCAGGAGCCGCGTGCGCGCACTCTCGTGCTCGGCGGGCTGGAGTAGGGCGAAGTGTGATTTCCAGAGATCCAGAGTCGGCGATACCAAAAGTAGAGCCTCACGCGCCGCCCGGCTCGCCTCGTTATCTCCCTGTTTCTGCCCCAGCTCCAGTACTTTCTGGGCGAGCTTTTCTACGCCATTGTAACGATAGTAACCGCTCTCTCGGGGCACTAGAAGCTGTGGGAGAAAAAGTTTCCCCAGGCGCAGTGCCAGGGCAGGCGCTTGATGCTGCAAGGTTTCCACCAAAGTGACGTACTCGTCGTTGGAGAGCTCTGTTGCCCGCTTTGTTGCCACCCTCTCCATTTCATCCAGGCGGTTCAAGTAGGTCAGATAGAGCGCCGAGCGCCCCGGCCAGTCCGCTTGGTTAGCGAGAGTAAGGGCATCCTCCCAGCGCCCTTGCTCCCCGAAAAGCGCCAGACGGAGCGTGGTAGCATCGCGGCTCTCGCTGGGAGTACTCTCGGGATTTTTCACAATCTCCTGCGCCGTATCGAACTCACCATCGCCGTAGTCACTGAGCTCCGTTTGCCAGGAAGCCAGTGCGGCCAGCCAGGCTTTGCGCTGCGTGGGTGTGAGAGAGGTGCGTAGGAGCTTTTTCGCTAGTGCCAGCCCAAAGCTCTCAAACTCTACGTTTTCTTCTTCGTCGTAGTCGGCCCACTGCTCCAGAAAGACCTCCATAAACGCTGTCAGCAAAGCCAGTGCACTGTCAGGGAGGTTCTGATCCAGGTAGGAAAACGCCCGCTCGCCGTAGTCGTCCAGTATCTCAGAGACGCCTGAGTTCTCCTCATCGTAGTCGTTTCGGTAGCCGTAGCGCGAGTTACGCTCTAATTGTTTAAACTGCTTACGGACTTCTTTCTGGATCGCGTCATGGCTGATTCCACTCACTTTTTTTA
>NZ_JAYVPL010000108.1:0-18720 GCF_043757465.1 Armatimonas sp. | reverse complement strand
GTTGGCATGGTCAAAGGTCTTTCCTGTGTTCTGATAAGCTCTTGTATCGTCTTTGGCCATGCCATGCAAACTACCCCCAATTAGCGGAAACTAAAGGTCGAAGGCTAGCAGCTCCGCACGCTCGTCGTTGTCGTTGACCAGAAAGAGCTTGCCCGCATGCAGAACGGGCGAGGCGGCGTAGCCCCAGCCAAAGCGTGTCTTGCGTGGCTCTAGCTTCTTCGACCAGAGTTCTTTGCCTGATTTAGCATCCAGTGCGAACACTCCCAGGCCACCGAAGAGCGCGTAGACCCGCTCACCATCCGTCACGGGCGTCTCGGCACCGTAGCTATTCTTGAGATGCACGGTCGTTGTCGGTGCGCCACGAAACACGGTCTTCTCCCAGAGCGTCTTGCCGGTAGTGAGGCTCAGGCAGATCACACTGAACGCGTGCTCGTCTTTGGGCAGCTCCCGCTCACCGCCAAAGTAGAGGCCCTTTTTCGGCTTCTCTCCCTCGCGGGGCCGTACGACCGCCGTCACATAGACCCGGTCGCCCCAGACAATCGGTGACGACCAGCTCTTGCCCGGCAGGCCAGTTTTCCAGGCGATGTTCTCCGTCGCCGACCAGTTCGTGGGAAGCTTCGCACTTGTGCCAATCCCTGATGCGTTAGGGCCACGAAACTGCGGCCAGTGGGTTGTGTTCTGGGACATACGAGTAAAGTATCCATTCCGCCATCTACCGTCTCACTGCGCTGATTTTTACGCCTGGGATCGGCTCCGCTTTTCAGAAGCAATTCTACCCGCTCGGCGTCGCAGAAGAACGCGGCGATAGGGGTCGCGGACAAGCAAGCTTGCCCTCTTGTTGCTTCTGCGTCACAATGCGCCCATGGCAAAACGGCATTCGCGACGCGAGCTACTGAAGCTAGGAATGGGAATAGGTGGGATCGTGGCTATCCCCACTTCGACGGGCGCGGTTGCAGTGGAGGCGCAGGAGCCGCCGCGTGGCGTACTGACTCCCGCTGACAAGTTCGGCAATGTGGCACGTGGCAACCCGGTTCCCCACACCCTACGCGGCGACGCGCTGATCCAGGCACGCCTGACTCCTGAAACCTGGCGGCTGGAGATCGTGGCCGAGGGCGGGGCGAAGATAGCACAGCCCGTTACCCTAGACTTCCCGGCCCTGATGGAGCTGGGAAAGACACACGGCGTCAAGTTTATCAAAGCGCTCCAGTGCCTCAATATCGCACAGCCACTGGGGCAAGGTCTGTGGGAAGGTGTCCCACTCCGAGAAGTACTCCGGTTGGTCGGAACTTACAGCAATGTGCGTCGGGTTCACTATTCGGGCTTTCACAACGACGATCCCAAGCAGATTTTCCAGTCGTCGCTGAGCCTCACGGAGGTGCTGGAGACACCACCGTGGGAGCTATCCCCTTTTCTAGCTTACCGCCTGAACGGGAGCCCGATTCCGCTGGAGCGGGGCGGCCCCGTCCGTATGATTATCCCCTGGGCACACGGTTTCAAGTCCATCAAGTGGCTGCAGCGCCTCGTTCTGACCAACGATCATCGCGCCAACGACACCTATGCCGATGCCAACAACGACCCGGAGTCGCACCTCAAGACGGCGGCCTATATGGATCGTGCCTCGGAGCGGGTAGGAAAGAATACCCCAGTTGTGCTGCGCGGTACGGTGCTCTCGGGCCTGTCCGGCCTCAAGCAGGTGGAGTACTGGCTACGGCGCACCGCCGCAAAAGAGGCCGATCTCTCAATGCACGATCCCGCCTGGGGTACTGCAACGTGGCAACTGTGCCGTCTCGACGCGCCTCCCTCTGACTGGCGTTCGGTGTTGCCCGCAGACGTGCGCCCTACCGATGTCTGGGGTTTTGACCCCAAAACGGGCAAGCCCAGAGACTGGCCCCTGCGTTATGGGATGACGGGCTGGACAGCAAACTTGAGCGTCTTACCTCCCGGCCTGTATGAGTTTCGCGCCCGCGCCGTGGACCTGAATGGCTTCGCACAGCCCGAACCGAGGCCCAACCGTCAAACAGGATTGAATGCGATTGAGGTACGGCGCTTTGAGGTAACCGCCTAAGCCACAAGCTAGTGCCCACCGCCGCGTGGCCCAAACTGCGCTGGAACGGGCGCAACCAAACGGGGAGTCTTCGAGAAACGCTGTGACGGGAAGCAGGGCCAATAAAGGTCAGTCTGAGAGTTCTGAGACACTGTCCGAGACAAGCTGACGGGGGTGGCGAGGCAACGCTCCCGCAGGCAAGGTAGTCAGTACTACACAGACTCTGTCATGCTTTGGGTCTGCCCACGCGAGCGTTCCGGTGGAGCCCGTATGACCGAATATCTGGTCGGAGCCGCTTCGGCACAGCGCAGCTCTACCGACATCAAAACCCAGCCCACGCGGCGTGATTCCCTCGGGGTTGTGATTGCGAATCATGAGCCTCGCGACCTCAGGTTTGAAAATCGTCCCCTGAGGATTCAAGAAAGCTTCCAGAAAGCGCCCGACATCCGCAGCCGAGGCCTGAACACCGCCCCAGGGGGCGCCGAGTGTGCGCCAGTACATGCTGTTCCAGTCCCAGTGCTGTGAGCCGGGCGCGCCGCCCCCCGACTCAATCGCCGCTTTCTCCACCTGGCAAGGCATCGTCTGTGCACCCTCTAAATGTCCTATTCCCATTGCCGAGTGGCTCATCCCAAGCGGTCGTAGAACTGCCTCGGTGACAAACTGCTTGATCTCGACTCCGGAGATCCGCTGCGCAATCTCCGCTGCCAACAAGACTGCCATGCTCGAATACAGGTAGTGCGCTCCCGGTTCAAACTCTAAAGGAACACGAAATGCCCCGCTGACAAACTCCGAGAGCGGTGCATGGCTCTGGCGAAGGTGAGCGTTTTCCGGGAGCTGATCCGGCAGGCCAGAGACATGGGTGAGCAGGTGCCGAATTGTCACACGGTCTCGGACACCTCCGGTGAACTCGGGAAGGTACTTTTTGACTTGGTCCTCCAGTCCGAAACGTCCCTGGTCGTACAGAGTCATCAAAGCCGCAATCACGATAGGCTTCGAGATGGACCCCAGAAGAAATGCTACATCCACCGACGGAGCATCCCCAAAAGAGCGCGTGAATACCGTCGTTCGGCTGCGAACGTGCAGAACCGCGCCCCGAACCTGACCGCTGGCGCAGGCATTCGTCAGAATGTCCGCTGCCTCCTCAAGTTTGTCTTCCTGCAAAGAAGCTATCAAAGCGTTGTGAGTTCCGTCCAGCCGCCTCGAACGACGGGGAGTTTGTTTGCGAAGCGCAGGGGCTGCGCGGCGCCTTCCCACGGATCGGCGACGCGGACGGCGAGCCGGAGCTTCGAGAGCTTCGGGATGCCAAGAATCGCCGCTTTCACAGAAAACGGGCCGGGGAGCCAGCGGCGCAGGTCGACACTCGGGCGGGTGAGAGTCACGTCGCGGCCCGTTTCGTCGAGGATACCAACCTCCAGTGGCCAGTTTCTATAAAACGGCGCGACGCCCTCGTTGACGCCGTCGAGGGTTATACGCAGAACGCCGCTGGCATCAACGAGGGCGTAAGTAAGTTTGGTAAGGCGGAAGCTATAGCCCATACGTCGCACGAGCGCCTCGGCGTGTGTTTTGTGTTCGGGAGTCAAGTCTTTATCGTTAGCAGGGCAGTACGGCCCCATCCACGAGAAATGGAGCTGCTCGACAGATTTCTGGAGCGTCGGCCAGCCCTCACCGAGCCACTTCTTCGCCGCGCCCGGTTCCATCTCACCGCCGAAGGGAGCCGCTTTCCAGTTCTCCGTGCGTCCGGCTTTCTTCAGCGCCGGCAGAAACTGCCACTCGTCGGGGCCGAGCGAGTCTTGCGGGATCAGGTCGTCGTGGTAGCCGAGCCAGGCGTGGTTCGTGCCGTCGCGGGGGTAGCGAGCGTGGATAGGGACATCGGGAAAGGCCGCTTTGTACGCCGCAACGACTTTCTTCTGCGTCTCCAGCGACGCCATGAGTTTATTCACGGGCCAGGTGTGCCACTCGCCCCAGAACCCGAGCGTCCCGAGCTGAAGAAACGCGACTCTGGGGTGGGAGTTGTAGCGTTTTCCAAACGCCGCGATGAACCTAAGGAGCGGCTCTAAAAGCCTCGGGTCGTCCCAGTCGGGACAGAGGCCCTCGCCGACTTCTTTGGTGTCGTAAGGTGTTCGCTTGATGCCCAAGTCGATCACCCACTGTGGCAGGCCTGTAGGTTCTCTGGGGTACTCCAAAAACAACCGCAGGATGACATGCTTGCCGCGTGCAAGCGGGCTTTCCCATCTTTTCTCGAACGCTTCCCAGGCGAAGACACCGGGGCGCGGCTCTAACTCCCGCCACGAGGCGTAGAAGTAGGCCATCGAGACGGGTAGCGCGTGGACGAAGCCTGGATCGGAGTAGGCGCACCAGCCCTTGAGCGGATTGTCGAGCGGCGAAGGGCCTGCGAGCAGAGAGAGTATCTTGGGCATGATGGGAGTGTACCCAAAAAAAGAGTAAGGGCTGGTTTCACGTATCGCTCCTGATTAGGAAGGAAACAACTTGCGGGTCGAGCTCCCATGGGTGGAATCTATCTCGGTCATCTGGAGATAGCTCTGGTAGCGGCGTGGGCTGACGCGTTTATCGTCCACGGCGGCGCGGACGGCGCAGGCGGGCTCGGTGCGGTGGCGGCAGTTGGGAAACTTGCAGTGCCCCATCAGCGGCGCGAGCTCGGGGAAACAAAACGCGACATCCTCGGGCAGTAAGTCCCAGAACTGGACTTGTCGTAGCCCCGGCGTGTCCGCCACCCAGCCACCGATCTCCAGCGTGAGAAGCTCTGCTCGTACGGTGGTGTGTCGGCCCGAGTGCGTGATCTCGCTGATCTCCCCCACTTTGAGGCGCAGCCCCGGCTGGATGGCATTGAGCAGCGACGACTTCCCCACCCCCGACGGCCCACAGAACGCGGAGAGGCGGCCCTTGAGCGCGGCCTTCAGGGCATCAATGCCCTCACCCGTGTTCCGGCTCGTCGTTAAAATATCGTAGCCAATGGCCCTGTACTCGGCCAGCGCCTCGGTGAGCTCTTCGGGCGCAGCTAGGTCGGCTTTGTTGAGGACAATCAGAACCTCCAGCTCACTGTCTTCGGCCAGCACCAGAAAGCGATCTAATTTGAACAGATCCGGGCGCGGCTCCGCAGCGGAAAAGACAATCACGGCCAGCTCTAAGTTCGCGACCAGAGTTTGACGCTCGCGCTCGTTGCCAGAGCGCCGCACGAGTGCCTTACGGCGGGGCAGCACTTCCTCGATCACGCCCTCGGTGCCAGACTCCGCCACTAACACCATCACCCGGTCGCCCACCGCAATCGGATCGGTCTCGGCGAGCTTCTTGACTTTCTCAACCCGCCGCACATGGCTGGCGGTCTCGGAGTAGGTAAAGCGTTTTTTAAGGTTCCCCCGCAAACGGCAAGGCAAGATGCGCCCTGTGGTGGTCTGCACCGTGTAGAGCCCCCGTCCTGCCTGCGTCACTATGCCTTCACTCAATCATCATCCCTATTTCCTTACGTCGTCACAGGGTATTATAGCCCCGTGTTCACGATAAAGGAAACCACGGCAGATTCACTGATCGCACTGCGCTGGCAAGTGCTTCGTCCGGGGCGGCCCGAGAGTGCGGCACACTTCGCCGAGGATGCAGCGGAGGGGAGCGCACATTTTGCGGCCCTAGATATAAACGGCGTGGTGATCGGGTGCGCGAGCGTGATCAAAAAGAACAATGCGCTCCAGCTACGCGGCATGGCGACGGCCCCCGAGTGGCAGGGTAAAGGAGTGGGGAGTGCGGTACTCGCAGCCACGCAAGCCTATGCCCTGCGACAGGGCTTGCTCCTCTGGTGCAACGCCCGGGTCAGCGCGGTGGGTTTCTACCAGAAAAGCGGCTGGCACACCGAGGGCGAGCCCTTCGACGTTGCCGAGTCCGGCCCGCACGTCGTGATGCGTTTTAGTTCAGAGTCGTGTTGACCTTCTGGAAAGACATCACCTGGTAGCTCCGGTCCGCCACGGGATAGTTGGGCGGAGGATCATCGGCGATACGCTGGTCGTAGTTGCGGTTGAGAAGAAAGCCACTGTTCACCACCCCCGCAAGCGTGACAACTCCCATTTGGCTATTATTTTTCACAATAAAGCCACCGAGAAGATTGATCACTCCGGGGGCGCGCGTGATGGGGCCAACGACCATAAACGTGTCGTAGGCCATGCAGACGGCGTGGATAGTGAGGTAGTCTAAAACCGTGCCTCCGCCATCCAGAAGCGGCACGCGAAAGCGCCCCGACACCAGGCCCAGAGTCCCCGACTCCACGGGCGCGGTGGCGGCACCGGACTTCAGATTATTAGGGTTGCTCCCATCCGTGACCAGGTTTTTGTAGACAATCCCCCCGTCAATATTGATAGTCTTGCTTCCCTCAGTCGCAATCGTCCAGGAGTTAGGACGCACGACTGTCGCTCCTGACATCTGGTTTTTCACCACACAGCCAGAGAGTCCGCCAGGGTAGGGAGATATTTGACTGCCGACATCGCCATTAATATAGAGCGTCTGATTGGTCGTCCCCCCGGTGTAGTTCGTCGTGCTGGTGAGTGTCCAGGGATCAGTGGACACAGCCCGTGTGTAGACCAAAAGCTCCAGAGTGTTATTAACAAGACAAGCTGTCAGCAGGGAGCGCTGCTCACCTGATGTAATTCCTTGAATAATTTCGATCACCTGATCGTCGTGTCCGCTGTGCGCCACAAAGCTCAGGTTCAGATCTTTGACATCACCGCCCACGTAGATACCTGCGCTCGGTGTTGAGCCACTGGCGGGCACAAACACCCCAACAACACTAGACACAGGCTCGCTTGCACCTCCCAGTGCTCCGTTTTTCAGATCCGTCGTGGCGGCTGGCATGCGGATAATGGGCTGGTTGGTCTTGGGGGCACGAGCGGCTGCCGTGATGTGCTCCCAGTAGTCGGACCACCAGTTGGGATCATAGAAGTAGGCGCTACCCCCATTGGTGTACTGCCAGTTGATCTGGGAATAGTCCATCGCCGTGGTGAAGTAGCCATCATCGGGGTAGGTAAATATCCAGTCGTTGCTGTAGGGATCGCTCCAGTCGTCCGCTTTCCAGAGAATATTGATCCGGGCCGCAGGATCTACCGCAATGCCGGTGGAGTCCACGCCATTGACATGGACAGGCCCCTGGAAGCGCGTGCTTCCCGCCACCCACCACCCGCTGGGAGCCGTGTCACTGAAGTAGGCAAAACGGGCGAAGCTATTCTGGCGGACAAAGACCCGCGAAGCGTAGCTATAGCCCTGGTACAGCCCGACGGACTCGATGCCAAACATCTTCCGGTTCGAGGTCGCATTGGAGGCATAGGGATAGAAGCGAATCCGGGCCGTTCCCGCAACCGACGGCACTGCGGCATTCTCCGTGTTGATCGGCCCCTGATCTATCGCCACCTCGGTCCAGCCACTCACTGTTGTGCCGCCGTAGAAGCTCGCGACATCCGAGGGAGCAAAGGCGGTCAAATTGGTGGGTGTGGCTCCCTGCTGCATCAGCCACTGGAGTCCCAGGCGAACTCCCGCTTCGGAGATTGTCTGTGCCCCGAGCAGCTCGGCCCGCCGGCGTGACAGGTGCATGCCACTCTTACTGTCCGCCCCAATGTCGCCCCCACGCCCTTGATTGAGCAGAGCGATGAGCAGTATGCTGAGAAGCAGAAACAAGAGAATCATGACGCCAACCATGGTCATGGCACGTGAGCGCTTATTTTTGAATCTTCGTGGTTGCATTATCTTCTCTTAGTTAATCGGAATAGGGGTCGGGGTGGGCGTCGGAACAGGCGTGGGCGTCGGAACAGGCGTCGGTGTTGCCGGTTGTGGCGTCGGCGTGGGTGGTTTTGGAGTCGGAGTCGGAGTTGGAACCGGGCTCGGAGTAGGAACGGGCGTTGCGGTCGGTGCCGGGGTCTGGGTCGGTGCTGGGGTCGGGGTCGCGGAGTTCACTGTGGGCAGAAGCAAACTGCTATTGGGATAGGTAATGGTTGTCTGAGTGGTCATGGCAGTGTTGGCCATGTAGATCGTCCTCCCCGAGACCTGCGTCACCTTGCTCTTACTATCGCTCCGCTCATTGGTCTGCTCTCCGTAGGCATAGACCTTCTCCCCACAGACGACTTTCGCCTCCAGCCCATGACCACGTTCGTTAGCTGCATCCTGGCGGCGGAAGTACACCGCGTTCCAGGCACTGGAGATCTCATTTGTTAGTAGTCGTGTCTCGGTACGGCTTCCGTTTTCAAAGTGCCACACCCAGAGACAGTTCCCGTAGCCCGGATTGACACTACCATCCTGGTTTCCTCGAAATACCAGAGCGGCTCTGGTGATCGCGGCGGCCCCACGATTCACGGGGAGGTTCCCCCCGGATAAGACAATATCGCTTCCACTCGCTCCCTTGAGTGTGGCAGAACCAGCAGGCGGATAGAGAATAAAGATTCCCGTGTTAAGCTGGCTCGCCCAACCAGCCCCCTCGGTGCCACCCGGGTTGTCTGTAATATAGCTCGTTAGAGCTCCGAGCTGACTGGTGTCCCATGCCACGCCTGTGTCCGTCGGCAGGATCACCCCGTAGGCTTCGTGGAGCTCGTTGTCCAGCCACTGCATCACGAGCCCAGCCGAGCGGGTGGAGTTGGTCATGGCGCGCATCTTTCCCACCGCACGCCCGGTACTCAGAAAAATCTGTGCCGTCACCAGAAAAAGCAGGCTCATCAACAACATTGTCACAAGCACTTCGGTCAGGGAAAAGGCGGCTCCTGTTTTTGGGGTTCTCTTTTTCATCAACATTTTGCCTAGTTCACCACGGCCCGTGGAACCAAAGTCGTCCCCGAAAAAGACTGCATATTGCCTTTACCTGTCCACCACTGAATCGTAATCGTGACACGAACGAGGCCATATTTTATTCCCAGGGAAGCATTGTCGTACTGGCTCGGCTCATACGGAGAGATATAGATGTATCCTCGTGGGCTACGTGAACCCGTGACACGATTCCCCGCTTCGTCCATTCCTCCATTGAAGTACTGCCAGAGCTTATCTGTATCCGTGAACTCAAATGTCGCGGACTGTGAGCCATGTAGGTTATTGCTAGGGCTTCCCGGGGTACCATCCACAAATTTCAGCCCATTTTGCCCTAGAGTAGGCCCATCAATAGCGAAATAGCCCGCATCCTGAAACTGATTGATCTTGTGCTGCACCAGTGAGGCGGCCTGGCTAAAATCGGCGCTGTAGCGGGTATTGCGTAGCGATGCAGGGATCACGGCGGCGACCAGGATCACCATGAACATCAAGACGATGAGCGAGAGGACCACCTCGATAATTGAGAAGGCTCGCTTCGTGTAAGTTACGTCGTGTTTCCGGTAAAATTGAGTGCTGAACATAGCTTCGTCAAACAGAATTGTCGGTTCCCGTCGTAAGCACGTTTAGAGTCATAAGGAAAATAAACTATGGAAAAACAGCCGATTTTTGGCGCAGGAGCAGCGGTCTCGGGCGCTCCCTACACGCCCGCCGTCCGTGTGGGCGACATGCTCTTCATCTCAGGACAGCTCGGGTTAGACCCACAGACCAAGCAGCCCCACGCGGAGTTTGCCGCACAGGTAGAGGGCGCACTTGCGGGCATTCGCAGCCTGGTTGAGGCAGCCGGGGGTTCTCTAAACAGTGTCGTCAAAACGACGATTTTTCTCTCGGGAGACATGTCGCGTTTTGCGGAGCTCAATGGAATCTATGCGGCGCACTTTAGCGAGGGAGTCAAGCCCGCCCGCTCGACTTTTGCGGTGGCAGCGCTCCCTCTGGGCGCTCTGGTAGAAATTGAGGCTATCGCGGTTCTCTAAAACTAAACCCAGTTCTCTAAAATTAAACCCACTCTGCCGAAGATAGTCTAGAGCAGCATGAGACTATCCCAAACAATCGACGCGCGACACCAGCAGACCCAGCGCATTGACCCACGCCAGATCCTCGCCAGCGAGATTCTGGCGTGGACCACAGAGGAGCTAGAAGTCGCCATTGAGCGCGAGCTGGCAGAGAACCCCGCTCTGGAAGCCCGCGAGAGTGAGGCGTTTACCCTGAATGCACCCGTCTCTGAGTTTCCTGCTCTGACAATTACTGTGGGAGGTAAGCAAGACGACCCTCCCGCACCCAGTGAGCGCACACAGCCCACTCTCCAGATCACAGAGGGCGGCCTAGACAGTGAGGACCCGTTTGATCGCGTGGCCTCCAATACTAGCCTGCGGGAGCACCTGCGCAGCCAAGTAGGGCAAGTCAAGGGAGATGTCTCTGAGGAAATCTTGCGCTACCTCATCGAGAATGTGGACGACCGTGGCTACCTGATCACGGACACCAATGAGATTGCGGAGCGGTTTCAGCTCGCACGAAGCCGTGTGGAAGAAGCGGTCAAGGCACTCCAGACCATGGATCCCGCCGGGGTGGGAGCGCGCGACCTGCACGAGTGCCTGCTGCTCCAGATGGAGTACTTAGAGCTGACGGGTGAGGGGCACCCTCTGAGCAAAAAAATCCTGCTGCGCTGCTGGGATGAGCTCGTGGCACGACGAGATGATCGTATCGCCAGCCGCCTGAAAGCCTCTGTCAGCGAGGTCAGCCGTGCGCTGCGCTTTTTACAGCAGGCGCTCACGCCCTACCCGGGGGCCCTCTTTCGCCCCAGTGACCACCGCGCCAGTGCAAGCGCCCCCTTGGTTCGTCCCGATATTCTCTTTTTACGCACCGAGGCAGGCTTTGCCGTGGAGCTCGCGCGTGATTTTGAGCAGGTCGTCTCGGTTGCCCCCCTCTGGAAGCGCCTGGCCGATGGCAGCGAGACGCACTCCGATGAGGCGATGCGCCGCTACATCCGCGATCATGTGGATCGTGCTCAGAACTTCATGGCGGGTGTCTCACGGCGGGGCCGTACCCTGCGTGCCATTGCCCATGAGATCGTCCGCGTGCAGCAGGGCTATCTGGAGACCCGCAACCGCGCGTTCCTTAAGCCTCTCACCCGTCAGACACTGGCGGAAAAACTCCATCTCGACGAATCGGTGATCAGTCGTGCTGTGGCGGATAAGTGGGTTCAGCTCCCCAACGGCGAGATTCTTCCTCTCGATACCTTCTTTGGCAACTCCCAGGCCGTCCGCGAGGCGCTCCTGCATCTGATCGGTGCCGAGAACTCAAACGATCCCTACTCCGACGACGAGATAGCGGTGATTCTGACCGAGCAGGGCTTCCCTCTGGCTCGCCGGACGGTCGCCAAGTACCGGGGCATCGAGCGCATTCTCCCTGCCCGCCTGCGCAAACGCAAGGCGGCGTAGTTCCGCCCACACGAACGTGGGCGTCTGTGAGCCTTCGGCTGGGATGTCGCTCCGCGACTCACAAAACTCTCGGAGTCGCGGAGCGACATTATGGCGGCACGCCCGAAGACGCCCACGTTCGTGTGGGCGGGTAAAACGGGTACACTGTTCTTCGTGAATCGTGTCATTGTCACGGGGGGCGCGGGCTTTATTGGCAGCGCCATGGTCTGGCGGCTCAACCAGGCGGGTATTGATAATATTCTGATCGTGGATAACTTGAACACGTCAGAGAAGTGGCGCAATCTGCTGGGGCTGCGCTACGCGGACTATCTGCACAAAGATAGCTTTCTGGCACAACTCAAAGCGGGGGAGCTGGACTTCCAGCCGGATGCGATGGTGCATCTGGGGGCGTGCTCTATCACCACAGAAGCCGATGGTGACTACTTGATGGAGAACAACTTCCGCTACACAAAAACACTCGCGGAGTGGGCGACGGCGCGTGGAGTGCGCTTTCTCTACGCCAGCAGCGGCCAGACCTACGGCGATGGCGAGCTAGGCTTTGCTGACGATGACGCGCTGGTTCCTTACCTGCGGCCCATCACCCGCTACGGCTACTCAAAGCATTTTTTCGATCTCCACGCGCTCCGTACCCGACTCACCGAGGAGATCGTCGGTGTCAAGTTCTTCAATGTCTTCGGCCCCAACGAGTATCATAAAGACGACATGCGCTCCGTGGTGCACAAGGCGTTCCAGCAAGTTCAGGCGGAGGGCACGATCAAGCTCTTCAAGAGCTACCACCCGGACTACACCGACGGTGGCCAGACACGGGATTTTGTCTACGTGAAAGATTGTGTTGAGGTGCTTCTCTGGTTTTTGCAGCACCCTGAGGAGAACGGCATCTTCAATATCGGCACCGGGCAGGCGCACTCCTGGAACGACCTTGCTCATGCGGTCTTCTCCGCCATGGATCGTGAGCCACAAATTGAGTACATCGAGATGCCCGAACGCCTAAAGGGCAACTACCAGTACCACACACAGGCCACGATTGAGAAGCTACGCAATGTGGGCTGTGATGTCACTTTTCGTGCGCTCGAAGACGCCATCGCGGACTACATCCAGAACCACCTCGCAACCCCACAGCCGTATCTCTAAGTCGCAGCGGTGAGGCTGATGCGGGCAGAATGGTTCTGTAGGTGCAAAAGTCCGTTGCCGCGCTGGATAAGCTCCGAGCAAGTGACGAAAGTATAGCCCTGGGTACGCAGACGGCTCACAATCTCCGGGACAGCGGCGATAGTTGCAGGAAGCCCGCTGTGTAGCAAGACGATCCCTCCTGGCGTGATGTCGCGCATGACCAGCTCGGTGATCTTCTCCGAGGTGCGCCCCGCCTTATAATCCGCAGGGTCATCGGTCCAGAGCATATTGGTGTAGCCCTCGCGAGCAATGATCTTCTGGATCGCCTCGTTGTACTCTCCCCCAGGGGGCCGCATCAGCCGTGTCGGAGAACCCACAAGCCCAATCAGGGTATCGCGAGTGCTATTGAGTTCCCCCGCCACCTGGGTGAGAGGGATCTGTGTAAGACGGTAGTGGTTGTAGGTGTGGTTACCCAGCTCATGGCCATCCAGGACGATCCGCTCGATCAGCTCCGGGAAACGCAGAGCCATCTTTCCCACCACAAAAAACGTCGAAGGAACGCGCAGGCGGCGCAGAACACTGAGCAGATCACCGGTCTTCTCCCCGTGTGGGCCATCGTCGAAGGTGAGTGCTACGAGGCGCTGGCTAGGGTCGCCGGTGACCACTTTCGTGACGCGAATGGCCTTCTGACGCTCAGCATCATCTTTCGCAGCAAGAACAACTAAGCGGCGGTACTCAGGGGTAGTGCGTGGGTCTCGGTTGGGCATCGGCATGGACAAAGAAATCGGAGGGGGGACGTGGTAGAGTGTAGCATAGCATGTCCTCGTTTGCCACTGCGCCACGACTTTCTAATGCACCACAGCTCCTCCATGAGCTTGCACGCCCGCAGCCAGGAATCTCGCCGCAAGAGAGGGTCGGGGTGGCTGCCGAGTGGCTCCGTGTCTCTCCGTATCACTGCGTCCCCGTGCTCTCGGGCGGCATTCTTGTCGGCCTGGTGACGGAAGCCTCCCTCACGACCTACCTACGCCAAGCCCCCGACGGCCCCGAGCGCCGCCACTGGCTAGAAGCTCCCGTGGAAGGCACAGTGCTTGTCCCCACGGCGGCTCTCTCCCCACTGTTAAACATCGAGAGCCTTCTGGAAGCGCTGGAAATGGAGCGAACTGACGCACTCCCCGTGGCGGAGGGCAATGGAATCTACTACGGGATGGTGGGCCGGGCCGATCTTGTCCGGGAGCTTCTGCGCCCCCTGGCACTCCCTCAGGTCGGCGGGATGGCGACGCCGGTGGGTGTTCATCTCTCCACAGGTGCCGTCGCGGCGGGTGTTGGTACGGGAGCGCTTATCTTGACCGGCTCCTGCTTTTTCTTTGCCCAGCTCGCGCTTCTCGTGCTGCTCAACACCCTCGCGCCCGCGCTGCCGTCCCTGCCCCTGCCACCTGCCTGGCGCGAGAGTGTTGGGCTGGCTCTGACGGGTCTTGTGACACTGGCGGGGTTTCTAGGCCTGATACGCCTCTCCCCCATCGCGGGCTTTCATGCGGCGGAGCATCAGGTGGTGCATGCCCTAGAAAGTCATACTCCACTGCTCTCCAACACCGTGGGCTGTCTACCTCGTGTCCACCCGCGCTGTGGCACAAATCTCATGGCGGGTTCGTTCCTGCTGGGCCTGGGAGGGGCGTTCACGCCGCTACTGGGAACCCTGTCCTACATCTTCTCGGGCCTCCTGGCGCTCTTTTTCTGGCGGACAGTGGGAAGCTGGCTCCAGCAGAACCTCACAACCCGCCCGGCAAGCGAGGCGCAACTCACGCAGGCGATTACGGCGGCAAAAACACTCCTTACGCTCCACGAGGCGCACCCTATGCCCGCCTCCCCGCTCCGGCGGCTCCTGAACAGCGGCCTCCCGCAGATGCTCTTGGGTTTCGCGCTCGGCGCTACGGTGCTGGCACTGCTCGGCCTGCTCATTCCTCCCTTGGGCGACTCACTGCGCCCCCACTGGCAAGCTCTATTCTAGGCGCGGCCTACCCCCGCTTCAGTGTCAGAACCGTCACTTCCGGCGGGCAGTTGAGGCGCATCCGGGGCGGGAGTACCCCCACGCCACGGGTCGTGTAGAGCGGCATACCCTCGACGTAGACAAGGCCTGCCGGGTAGCGCCGCCCCTCTTGCGGCAGACGCAGTGGCCCCACTCCTGGCACCACGAGCTGACCGCCGTGTGTGTGACCAGAAAGCATAAGCGACGCCCCCGCTTTAGCGGCAAGCGCGGCGCGATCTGGTTCGTGCCAGAGCAGAACGCGCGGTGCCGCGTCTTTGGTCGGCAGAGCACCGAGCACGGCTTGTGGGTTGGTAGGGCGAGAGATCGCGCTACGTAGCCCCACCAGCCAAAGAAGTGCTTTCTCGCTCTGAAGCTGCGCCGCAGAGTCAAAAAGCGGCGTGATCCCTGCACTTGCCCAGGGCGTGTGGGGCGGATCGAGCGGCGGCGTGGGAAAGTCATGATTACCAAAAGAGGCGAAGGCCCCCAGCCGAGCGCTGCGAGCCAGCGGCTCTAAGGCACTGATGCAGGCTGCCATGTCTGCCCCGTAGTCCCCCTCCCGGTCACAGACATAGTCGCCCACCAACAGAACCAGCTCGGGCTGGGCGGCTTTTGCCAGGGCCAGTGCGGGCGCGAGATTTGCTGCGGGGAAGCTCGGACAGACATGAAGGTCGCCAAGAACAACAGCGCGGAGACCATCAAAGGCCAGTGGGAGTGTGGGAAGCGTGACGGTAACGTTCTCGACCACGGGCTGATGCGCCTCGTGTCTGCCATAAACCGCAAGCGCCGCTGTGCCGCTCCCCAGGATCCCCCCGGAGAGCAGCCAGCGGCGCAAGAGTACACGCCGCGAGGGCTTAGCGCTTCGGCTCAGCCGCTACCGCCGTGTCTGTGCGGACGCTGCCATCGCCTTCGAGAATCATAGGGACGGGATAACCACCGCCACCACCGTAGATTCCCCAGCGGTTGAACTGCTCGACAGTGCCATCGGCATAGCGGATCGTCACGTTCCCCTGGTTGTCCCAGGTGATGGTCGCGGGCAGACCGGCTTCGGGTCCCTTGACGGTTCCACGGCCACTGCCATCGGGGTTGTTGGTGAAGATCGCCTCGTAGCCGTCCGACGTACTCATGCGGGTGCCGCCCGAGCCATCGTTGCGCCACGAACCCGCGGACTCATTCCAGACCTTGCCATCTTCGGACTCACTGCGGTTAAACCACGACGAGCCCCCCGTTCCCCAGTTGCTCGCGCCCTTGTCTTTCCAGCCATCGGCATAGACATTCTCGTACTTGGAGCTGCCCGACGACCACCCCGCGTTGGTGACGTTCTCCGACGAGCCGTGTGCGCCCTTCAGAAAGCCTGCTGTAAACTTATGGCTTGATTTCCAGACCTGCGGAAACGTCGCCCAGCTCGTCGGCCACGTGCTGACAATCTCCCCGGCGGGCTTAGTCTTCGCCTCATCCTCGTAGAGATCGTAGCGGCTCTCGCCGTCTTTGTAGCTGGTCTGTGTCCAGAGCCCGAGGTAGTAGTCAAAGTAAAATGTCGGCTGCGGCTCCCAGTAGTACGGGGGCATGGGCTCACCCACAGCAATATCAGGCTTTGTGTCTTCGCCACGGCTGATGCGCTTGGCCCGCGAGACCGGGCCGTCGCTTGCCATGTTCTTCAGAAACGCGCCGAGCTGAGGGACATTGCCCCCCGTGTAGCTAATATCAGCACTTGGCGACGGTGGAGCCGCTCCGCCGCCACTTGCCCCCAGAGCCACATTGCCACGCACGGCTCCCATGCCGTCCACGGCCCCGAACATCGCACCGCCTGAGAAGAGCTTGCGTACAACACTGCCCACACGCTCCTGAGTGGCGCGCGTCACCGATCCGGTCGGGGTGGATGCCCCTCCCCCACAGCCCGCTAGCCAGAGCAGCCCCGTGCCTCCCATTAGAGAAAAAATCCCACGTCGATTTAGTTTCATTACCCAATCCTCCCACGTTCTTAGAGCAATTTTATCCTATTTAACTTCAAAACGTCGGAAAGACTTTTAACGCCCGCCACGCAAACCACCCAAACAGCAGAGCAAACCCAAGTAGCCCCGCGATAATCATGATCCCTGTCCAGGGAATTGTACTGAAACTGCCCCGCCCTGCGAGAAGCGAGAACCCAATGAACAACCCGAGCCCTGCCAACCCCAGCGCAGCAATCCCATGTGCCGAGCCCGCCACACGGCGTGCGCTTAGAAATGTCGCGACGCAGCCTACCAAGAAGGCGAGTGCAGCCGCAGCGACCACCAACGTGAGAAAGCGGTCGTCCCATGCCCTGCTCGGCGGGAGCGCACGGGTATTTTGTACAAACGTGAGCATAAAAAAAATGCCCAGCACCAGATCCAGAAATGCCGTAAAAATCTCTAGCGCATCAGGGGCTACTCGCTGTTTCTGCATGGCTCAGGATACCGCAACTGCACCTCAAATGGGTAGGGGGAGCGCCTGCTCTCTTGACTGGGGCAACCGGAAGTGACACCACGTATCCTATGCCCATGAGCAACGAACTTTCTTCTTTTTCGGATGCACTGGCCGCGCTGGTCAGCACGGGGGGAAACTCTCTCGTCCGGGTGGACGATGGCACACGACTGACGGCAAGTGGTCTGGTCTGGGAGCCGGGAGTGATTGTCACCACGAGCCACGGCACCGAGCGCGACGAGGAGCTTTTTGTCATTACCCAACCCACGACGGCACACGCCTCCCCGTCACTCTGATAGGCCGTGACCCGGAGACGGATATAGCAGCGCTACGGGTCACGGCGGATTTGGCTCCAATCTCGCGCCCTGTGGAGAGCTTCGAGCCGCGCCTCGGGCAGCGGGCATGCCCGAGTACATCGTGAGCACGGATGCGGATCTCTATCCGGGTAGCTCTGGGGGGGCACTCCTCGCCGCCGACGGAACGCTTATCGGTCTACTCAACCGGGGCTTTGGGCGCGGGCTAGGAGTCGCACTGGGCACGCCGCTGGTAGCACGAGTTGTTACTGCGCTGCTCCAGCACGGGCGCGTCCCACGCGGCTATCTTGGCCTGAAGATGCAGTGCGTCACCCTGCCGGATGCCCTGCGCGTCACGCACTCCCTGGCCCAGGAGAGCGGGCTACTGGTGATCCATGTCGAACCCGGTAGTGCCGCCGACGCAGTAGGCGTCTTGATGGGTGACACGCTCATCAGCCTGGATGGTGCCCCCCTCGATGATGTCTCCGGTATCCGTGAGCGGCTTGCCGCAGGACGCACTTTCACCCTGGAGCTACTGCGTGGAGGCAACCGCCACACATTCGCTGGAACCGCAGCAGCCTCTCCAGCGTAGTTAAGCAAAGGGGAATCAAAGATCCCTTCGTAATTATTCCCCCGGGCGGCGGGGGCTAGGGGGTTGGATGAAAAAAATCTGCACGCTGATTGTTGCGCCCTACGCACCGGTGCGCGCCGGGCTGGCGGCCTTGCTGCGCGAGTCGGACGCGATCTGCGTGCAGGGGGAGCTTCCGGGCAATACGGAGACGCTCACACGGATGCTCCCGGGCCTGACTCCTGACGCGATTCTCTACGACGGCGACGGCCTAGAGCAGCTCATCGGGATACTCTCCCGCATGTCCGAGCCTCCTGCACTGGTCGTGCTAGGAGAGACCCCGAACCGCGAGCTGCCTCTCCTGCAAGCCGCCAACACACTGCCCGGCTGGGGTTATCTCGGCCGCGACTCGGATGCCACCACCCTCGCCCTCGCCCTCCAGTCAGCAGCGGCAGGCTTAGTCGTACATGAGGCGCAGGCCAGCAGCATCCCCCCTCCCACCGACGACGTCCTCACGCCCCGCGAGCTGGAAGTGATCGCACTCATGGCGCAGGGCTTGCCCAACAAGCTCATTGCCTACAAGCTCGGCGTCACCCTCCACACCGCCAAGTTCCACGTCGCCCAGATCCTCGCCAAGCTCGGCGCCGCCAGCCGCACCGAAGCCGTCACTTCAGGAGCACGACGCGGCCTAATTGCGCTCTAAACCTTAGTTCCAGCTTTAGTTTCCGCTAATTGCGGGGGACTTTTCAGCCTTCCTTTGCCGACGATGCGCCGCGATCCCCACCGGCAAATGGGCAAAAACAGAGCGCTCATTACGAACTCTGATGGGAAAAGGCGACAAAGTACCTAAAGGAATCGCTTTTTCACATGTTCACGTTTAGACTAAATCGTGCCTCACATCGCTCTCTGAGAAGTGGCTCGTAGAGGGAGAACCTAGATGTCGGGAGAGATTGAGGAATTATGTGGCA
>NZ_JAYVPL010000107.1:0-4957 GCF_043757465.1 Armatimonas sp. | reverse complement strand
AGTTGGCATGGTCAAAGGTCTTTCCTGTGTTCTGATAAGCTCTTGTATCGTCTTTGGCCATGCCATGCAAACTACCCCCAATTAGCGGAAACTAAAGTCTAAAAGAGATCGCCGAGGTGGTAGACCGTGTCTCCCGGCGCAACACACGCATTCCAGCGGTCGATCATTGCCTCGTTCATCTCCTCGGTGGAGTCGAACGGGCGCTGGCAGTGGGAGCGGATATTGTCGTGGCCGAAGTGGTGATCCGAGGTGAACCACAGGCGCGACGAGGGTGAGGAAAGCGATTCAGGCATACCGCTCTATACGCCAGATTCGCCCTGTCGCTAAATCACTTCCCGATGACTTCAGCCGGGCGAGGCGGTAAAATACCTTCACTATGCCCGCAACGATGATCGCCGAAGCGGATCTCCTGAAGCGCATCGAAGCTGCGGTGCCGCTCGCTGCCCTCCAGCGCCGTAAAGCACTCAAAGCCACCCAAGCCCAGCGTGAACTCACCCCAGAAGAGCACAATGAGTTCGCCGCGAGTACATCACCCTTCGCACCCGTCAGCGTGTTGCGGAGCGGGCGCGGCACACTTGCGAATATTGCCATCACCGCTAAGGCTAATCTCTAATTTGTGAAGGGATTGTCAGAAACTAGTTGCTTTTTTTCTGACAGGAACCTATAATCTTAACTGTGGCAGCAACCATTGCAAGCAAGATTGAGCGGCGCATTCAGAAGCAGGGAGAGGGGTGGGTCTTCGCGGCCCAGGACTTCCTCGACCTGGGGAGCCGCGCCGCCGTGGATCAGACACTCTCACGCCTCGCGCGGGAGGGGGCGATTCGCCGCGTCGGGCGAGGGCTCTACGATCTGCCGCGTACCAGCACGCTACTGGGAACGCTGGTTCCACCTGCCCAGGAGCGTATCGCTGAGGCACTGGAGCGCAAGACAGGCAGCCGACTTCAGAGCAGCGGGGCAGTCGCGGCAAACGCCCTCGGGCTTTCCACGCAGGTGCCCGCAAAGATTGTCTATCTCACCGATGGGGCGTCCCGTAAGCTCAAGGTGGGAGGCCAGACCATCGAGCTACGCCACGCAGAACCTCGGCGGCTCACGGAGCAGGGAGGCAAGGTCGCCACGATCCTCGAAGCCCTGCGCTATCTCGGCCCCACAGGCATTGACGACCACGAACTCACCCGGCTTCGTGCTCTCCTCACCCGCCGAGATCGCGCTACCCTACGCCGAAGCCGCGCCACCGCACCTACTTGGCTTCTGCCGCACATAGACCGACTCTTGGAGAACCTCGCTTGAACTGAATCGCCCGTGCCTTGGCCGCTGAACGTGCCGATGTCTTCCAGGCTGCCGCCGTCGCACAAAAGCTCTCGCCTGTCATCATTGAGAAAGACTTCTGGGTATGCTGGACACTGGAGCGCCTCTTCACTCTGCCCGAAGTCGGCAAGAACCTACTCTTCAAAGGGGGCACCTCACTCTCGAAAGTCTACGGGGTCATCGAGCGGTTTTCAGAAGACATCGACCTCTCCCTCAGCCGTGACTTCCTCGGCTTCGGCGGCGAGCGTGAGCCGGAGCTTGCCACCAGCAAGACCCAGCAACGCAAGCGCATCGAGGAGCTGCTCGCCGCTTTCTACGCCGCCACGACCGAGCGCACCTTGCCCACGCTTCACGCCGCCATCGCCGAGGTTCTGGGCGAGGGCGGCTGGACACTCACCCCGACCGAGCCGGGAACGTTGGAGTTCACCTACCCGGTAAGCCTCGGCTCCGCGCTGGCCTACATCCGCCCCGTGGTCAAGATCGAGATGGGCGCTCGCAACGACACTTGGCCCGCCGAGGAGCATCCCGTGATTCCCTTCGTCGCCGATGTCGTCGCAGGCACCAGCTCTGCTACCGTTCGGGTTCTTGCCGTCGAGCGCACGTTCTGGGAGAAAGTCACGATCCTGCACGATGAGTTCTACCGCCCGCTAGAGAAAGTCCGTGGTGAGCGGCTCTCACGCCACTACTACGACTTGGTCAAGCTCGCCCAGCACCCGGAGATTGGCCCCCGAGCAATCGCACGCTTGGATCTTCTGGCCCGCGTCGCAGAGCACAAAGAGTTCTTCTACCGCAGCTCCTGGTCGCGCTACGATCTGGCCGTTCCGGGTACGCTGCGCCTGCTCCCGCCGCCTGAGCGCCTGCCTGACCTGAGAAGCGACTACGACCGAATGGGAGACATGTTCTTCGCTGTGCCGCCGACCTTCGATAGCCTGCTGGAGAGTCTAAGTGAGCTGGAAATCCGCCTGAACTCGTAGCATGTCCCACTGGCCACCAAAGCCACTATCAACGGCCACCAAGCTACGGTAAAATAAAGGCACTATGGCGACCACGATCACCCTGACAGGCGAACTTGAAACCCGCTACCGTGCCGATGCCCAGCGCGAGGGGATCGCCGTCGAGACCCTTGCCACCCGCCGCCTGGAAGAGGGCGTTCTCTTGGAGCGAATCTTCCATAGCTTCCCGCCCGAGGAAACGCGCGAGTTCCGCTCTCTGGTTGCCAAGCGTGGCGCGGGCACTCTCTCCAATATTGAAGGGGAGCGCCTCACCGCCCTTGCCCGACTGCGTGAGGAGCACAACGCCCGGCGCTTTGCGGACATTCTGGCCCTAGCCAAACTGCGTGGGGTTCGCTACCGTGCCCTCATGAACGAGCTTGGTATTCGTCCGGCTCGGATTGTCTGAGACGTGCGCCGTCACTTGCCCAAGCGAAGCCGTGAGGAGATCCTGCGCCGTTCCCACCGCCGCTGTAAGTACTGCCTCACTCCGACTACCTGTTCCTCCAGCCCGTTCGCCATTGACCACATCCAGCCTCTGACTCTCGGTGGCACCGACTCCCTGGAGAACCTGGCGCTGGCGTGTTTTGGCTGTAATGGCCCCAAGAGCGCCTTCACGGAAGGCACCGACCCTGAAACGGGTGTTGTCGTGCCGCTCTACCACCCTCGCCGCGACAACTGGCGTGAGCACTTTTGTTGGAACGAGGACTTCACCGAGCTGGTCGGCCTCACCCCCACGGGGCGCACAACCATCGCCCGCCTTGATTTGAATCGCCCTGGAGTTGTGACCCTCCGCCGCCTCATACTGGGAACCGAGGAAGGACATCCGCCAGCCTGGACACTGCCAGAAAACGAGTAGTGCCCAACGGCCACCAAACGGCCTATCACTGGCCACCAAGCTTCTCCAAACCGAGGTACTTACAGACCGTTTCCACTGCCTCAATCCAGCTTCGACAGACCACAAATCGGAATCCTAAAGGCTCCAGTGCAGTACGGAAAGCCACCTGCTCGTTAGTCAATCTGTTTCGCCCTGCCTTCAGCTCGATGTACAACCCGTGACACCCCGATGACGGTACCGGCACGAATACATCCCACACCCCAGCGGTCAGACCAAGCTCAACCGCGTCGGCTCCGCGTTTCGGCCCTAGCCACAAGCCGTTAGGTATCGCATGCACCCACCGCAGCTCAGGGAACTGCCGTGCGTGAAGCCGAAGCCACACGAAGAACGCCCGCTGCTCCTGTGCCTCGACCTCAGCGCGGGGCTTGCGGGGCCGGATGCTTGCCATACCCCGAAGGCAGAGCTGGCCGTCGCGCCGCTTACCGGGCATCGCTGGCTCCTAGGGCTTCAGCCCGCTCTCGTGCCAGCCGCTTGGCTCGCATCAGAACAGGAAGCGAGTTCACGCCTCGCCGCCGCACAAGCGCCTTCTCCGCCTCGCTGGCTGTCTCCAAAGCATCGGTGAGTGCCAGAGCCAGACAATCCGCTCGCTGATCCTCCGAAAGCGCATCCCAAGCCATCGTCGTTGAATCAGACTCCAAAAGCCGTGGTGCCGTCTCAGTGCGCATCTGGGCTGGTGCAACGATGATCCTCTGTGGCCGCTCACCTAAGTCAGAAGCATGACTCGACGGCGGCGCGGGTGCTAGCCACCCGGCACGTATCGCCGTAAAGAGCAGCGCGGGCAGGCTTCGTACTTCGTGCGAGACTGCGTAAGCCCGTGCCGCCTTCACCGCGCTCCTCACTGTCTCCAGAGGCTTCTCCCCGACCGCTCGACGAGCGGCACTCCGATCCAATCCCGCTTCTACAGCCACGGTGACGGCTTCGCTATCTGGCTCTGGAACCTCCGCAGGAGAGACAACAACACCTGCGAGCTTGGGGCCTGTTACAGTTGTCATCTTCTGCGCTTGACGCTCTTTATAAGGAAAGGGCCGCGCAATTGTCCGTGCAGAGACCGCGCAATTCTTAGCCTGAGAACGTTGAGGAGCATACCATTTTCCAAGACTCCGCAGCAGCTCGCGGCACTGCGACCGAACCTCTCCAGCCCACTGCTTCATCCCCACAATTGCGCGGGCTAGTGCCTCCCAACCCGCCGCCAGAAGATCCTCCACGGTAACCAAAGGGACAATGGTGCGCTGACCAAAGGCATCGAAGTCGCGGCGGAGTATCCCACACTCTTCCAGATGGGCCAAGCCGCGCCGGATGGTTGCCACATCACACTTGAGGCCCATGGTCGGATTGCTGGCAAAGAACTCGTTGGAGGCATGGCAGCCACCCGCCTCGTGCTGCCAGAGGATGTTTCGCATCAGCACAGCAATACGTTTATCACGATCAGAGCGAGCTTCAGGGAGCCGCCAGGTGCGATCTGGCGGCATATCAAAGAGAGTAAGTTGGCTAGGGGCATCAAGTTCGAGAGCGACCACGGCTACCTTTCAGTGGTAGCTCAAACTCGGTCATTGAGGGCATACTGAGCCCGATAGGGTTTAGACTTTCACGGTCGAAATCGCCCTTTCGTGTAGTTTCCTGCGAACCCGTAGAGGGGAGCACCGCAAATTTACTCCCTCTAAAAACACCGAAATCGCTGTAGATTTCTGCCTCCAGCGCGAGAGGCTTGGTGGATATAACCACCACCTTGTGAACGAAGCCCCGAAGGATTATCCGGCGCTCTATT
>NZ_JAYVPL010000106.1:0-57016 GCF_043757465.1 Armatimonas sp. | reverse complement strand
TCATTCAGTTTTAACCTCCCCCTGCCTCGTTCCTCGGCTTCCCCCTCCGGCTCTCGGTCGTTCCTCCCTGCGAAGGGGGACAAAATAGGAATCTGACTTTACCATCTTGATCTCTTGTACCCCCTTCGCAGAGCCGGAGGGGGTCGGCGAAGCCGGGGGGAGGCAAAAACTGAATAGCCGTGGGTAGTTGGTAAACCGGCAGGAAAAGCAGAAGATAAAGCGGAAAGGCAGAGCATGGACAAGACAAACAGCAAGCTTAGCCAGAAGCCCTGGGTAACGATGCTCGCCATAGCGGCGTGTGTCGTGATTTATCTGGGGCTTCTCCTGAAAAATGACTACGGGAACGAGGCGACCCTGGCGCTGTTCGGCTCAAAATCACCGGATGCTATCTGGCGCGGGAGCTACGGAGCACTCATCACCTCCGCATTTGTGCATTTTGAAATCTGGCATATCGCCTTTAATATCAACTGCCTGTGGGTTCTGGGACGGCTCCTGGAAAAAGAGATAGGCTCGCTTGCCTACCTGGGCTTTTTTCTTGTCGCGGCCTTTGTCAGCTCCACGTTCCAGCTTGCCCTCACGGATACCACCGGGATCGGTGCCTCGGGCGTGGGCTATGCTGTCTTTGGGTTTATGCTGGTGACACGCAATAAGTACCGTGCGTTTGCCCGGATTCTCGACGAGCGGACCATCAAGCTCTACCTGGTATGGCTCATTGCCTGTGTCTTTGCCACTGCCTTTAAGATCTGGAATGTTGGCAATGAAGCCCATGTCGCGGGCCTCTTGTTCGGAATGGCCGTGGCCGGTGCGTTGAACCTTCGCTACCGCCTGTATCTCACTCTCCCCGCGCTTGTCGCCCTGGTCGCTGCCGCCGCCACACTGCTCTTCTGGTGCCCCTGGTCCGTGGCGTGGCTCAGTACCAAGGCCTACGATGCCCACGCCGCAGGTCGCTACCAAGAGGCACTCACGTTCTACTCTCGTATCGTTGAGCGCGACCCACAAAGCGCGTGGGCCTACTTGAACCGCAGCTACGCCTACGCCACGCTGGGCAAGACAATACAGGCCCAAGCGGACTTCCAGAAAGCCTCACAGCTCGACCCGGACTATGTCAAAAAAAGCGCACCAGGCATAAAATAAAAGAGGCGGCGCGTTTCCAGCGCTCCGTAGATTGCCTCGTGGACTCAGTGGTCTGCATAGCGTGCTTCCACAGCAGCGGCTTCGGCGGCGGCGGCAGCGGCGCGGATCACGACATCACGCTGGCCCTCGCCTTCGTAGGGCATGAGCCTCGCCAGGCGCTCCAGCTCGGCGCGGAGCGTGTCGTAGATCGCCTCGGCAGCGGGCTTTGTCTCGCGGCGCACTGTCAGAAAGAGCCAGCCGCCATAGAGCTGCGCCGTCACAAAGAACTCAATCGCTTCGTCGCGCCCCTGCTCCAGCGTGATACGCGCCTCGGCATCTTCGGGCTCCAGCGGATCCCCGAGCTCCTCGTCGCGCTGAATCAGCCCACTCTCCATCCCAAGCTGCCCCAACGTGCGCCCGCCCTCAGTGGAGTACCAGATGCTCTCAATACTATCGTCGTCGTCGTTCATTGACCGTTAGTCTACCACTCACGCTGTTTTCAAGAAAATCTCGGTGAGCTGCGCGACAATCCTCTGGTTCGTGGCGGCGTCCTTAACGGCGATCCGAACGGCGTGCGTCCCAAACCGAGTGGTGGTCGGTGCCAGATCACGCAGGAAGAGGCCACGGGCGGCGGCGGCAGCGCAGAGCTGTGCTGCACGGGGGCCTGATGCGGGCAGATAGAGCAGGAGCCAGTTAGCGACACTTTCCTCAACCGCGCAGCCCGAAAGAGCCTGTCGAAGCTGTGCGGCGAGCACGGCGCGGAGCGTGTGGGTCTGGGCCCAGCATTTTGTGTAGTAGTCGGTCGCGGCCAGAGCATGCACGCCAGCCACTTGGGCGGGTAGGCTCACGGCCCAGGGCGGTGTCCGGAGGCGCAGCACCGCAATCTCGGCTTCGGGGCCAGCGAGATAAGCGGCACGCGCCCCCGAGAGCGCATAGACTTTCGAGAGAGACTTGCAGACATAGAGCCCGGAGTGCGCCCCCACCAGAGGCTCCAAGGAATGCTCCCCCCCGACATAGTCCACATAGGCTTCGTCTATCCACAGCCGGGTCTTGGGGTGCGCCGCTTGGGCAATCCTCACCAGCTCCGCACGTGGCGTCAGCGTTCCCGTGGGGTTGCTCGGGTGGATCAAAATGCAGAGATCATAGCGTCCCGATGCCACTTTCTGCGCCAGCAAATCGCTATCAAGCTGCCAGTGGTTCTCACGAGAGAGAGGCAGGCGCTCAACCGTGCAGCCGACCACGTGTGCTAGAACATGGGCATACTCACCGTAGGCGGGATCGGGTAGGAGCACCTGAGAGTGCGGCGTGAGCCAGTGCGTAAACGCGCGAAAGATCAGGTCCGACGATCCCGCGCCGACCACCAGATTCGTTTCAGGAACTCCCCGCGCCGCCGAGATCGCCGCAAACAGCCCCTCGCACTGTGTCGGTGGCGAGGTTTTCAGCAGCCAGGGAAGGTGCTCCCTCAGCGCAGCAAGCGCCTCGGGTGCAGGGTCGAACCAGGCATCCAGAACATCCGCGTTGATCACGTCCTGGCGGCGCTCCAGACACGTAAAATCCGCACCAATCGCCTCGAAGAATGCCCCGCCGTGGTAGCAAGGCGCGGGTGCAGGAGCAGGAGCACTCGCGGGCCAGGCGGCATAGGGAAGCGCCCAGTCACACCCGCGCAGGAGCCGTGTCAAGAGGGGCTGAATCGTCTCGGCACGGGCATTTAGCTCCGCAAGTGTCGCGCTCATGAGCTCGTAGGTAACCGCGCCGGAGTGTGCTTTTAGCCCATGAAAACAAAGCCCCGCTGCCTCGTAGAAGGGCTTGAGCGCATCGCGCCCAATCCCTGCAATTCGGGTTCCGCCCGCCGCCTCGACATGCCGTAGAGCCGCCAGCATCAATAGCATCGCCAAGCTCCCCCCTCGTTTCTGAGGCAGCACCGTCAGCAATCGCACCTCCCAGAGCTGATTGTCTACCGGGAACGGCAGCACCGCACGGTCGAAGTACTTATCTAGGGAGTAGCGCTCCGCTGTGGGCGGTGTCAGGCTGACAAATCCCTGGAGCGCCTCATAGGCATCCGTGGCGACCAGATAGACATTGTGACTATCCAGCGCATCGGTCAAGCGCTCATCCGTGTGCGGAGCGTGCTGCCCGAGCTCCAGAGCATAGATCTCGTGGCGGAGTCGGTAGATCTCCTCACGCTGGGTCGGGGTTGCTAGAGAGAGTCGCATTCGTAGCCTCGTTCTGGAAAATTTCGGGGAAGCGGTTCGGGTTCAGAAAGACTTTCTGGAGCTTTTTCATCATCTGCGCCCCATGAGCACCGTCGGCGTAGCGGTGGTCGAACGTGAAGCTAATATTCACACACTCCGCCACCACCACCGCACCGTCCCGCACAATCGGCAGAGGTCGAGGCCGACCAATCCCGATAATCAGCGGGCAGCGGCAGTACGGCGAGAGCGGCACGAGGCCCGTCTCCAGCCCGAGCGGGCCAAAATTCGAGATCATCACCGAGCCAAAGCGATCATCGGGGAGGCCAAAAGCCCGCAGCGAGGTATTGAGCGTAAAGTGAAAAAAGTGCTGGAAGCGCATGACGATGCGCAAGACCCAGGCGGGTAGCTTCTGGGTCAGCTCCGCAACCCGCGCCATCTCCGCATCGGTGCCGTCTTTGAGCTTCTCCGCCTCGATCTTGCTCTCATGGGCGAGCGTGTTCAGGTCTTTCTGGGGGACATTGCGCAGCACGAACCCGGACAGATCGTAGCCCGTCTCGCCTTTGAGCAGCGTGGTGATAAACACATCGGTCTGCCCGCGCCGGTAGAGATTTCCACCCCGGATCACGTGGTTGAGCGCGGGGTGCTCCTCTAAGCAATGCGCGACAATCTTGGCGATATAGTGGGTCAGACTGGGCCGTGGGGTGGGCAGGGTTTTGAGAAACGCATCGGCAGCTTCTACGGGCAGATCGAGCCAGGAGTAGGTGCTAGGATCGCGCGGGTGGTTCCAGCTCGCAATCGAGATCTTCCGGTAAGTCGAGAGGCGCTGCTTCGCGCCCAGAGGGAGATGTTTCATGCTGACTATGGTAACTGATAATCTTGCGCAACGGCGTGGGGCTTTTGGCTCAATTTTGGTATAACAGCACCAGGATGAAAGACCTACTTGCTACCGTCGCTTGTTTTTTTGCTCTTGCTGCCTTCTGGCTGGGGTGCCCACAACCAAGTGCGGCACAATCCCCTGCTGCTCCTCTGAAGATCGCGCCCGTTTTAAGCAAGCCACTGGAGGAAGTCGAGAAGCTTCTAGGCAAGCCGCGCCATATCGGGGAGGAGCAGGAGCGCTACTACAAAGCGGCAGGCTTTGTGCGAGTCGTGGTTCGGCCCATGCCACAGAAGACCCTGGCAAGCATTACGCTCCAGTTCGCTCCTGGCACCATCAAAAACGAGCGAGCCGCTTTGGCAAGAATCGGTATAGTGGATTCGGTGCTCCCTGACCACTGGACAGTGCGCTGGGTCGCTCCTGGTGATTCGAAGAACGATGAACTGATACTCGCTCGAGTACAGGAGGAAGCCACACAGAATGTCAGTGGCACACAGAATATCATCTTGACCCGACACTTCCTGGAGCGCATGCAGGAGCGCGGTGTCTCTGAGGCGCAGGCAAGAGAGCTTCTGGAGAGCGGCAAGCGCTTCTACGACCCAAAAAACGACAGTTATATCCGCTACAAAGACGGAATCTACATTGCGCTAACCAAAGACGGCACCCTCAAGACAGTCATCCGTGGCCCGATCTCCAAGCGCTGGCAACCCCTCTAATGACAACCCTACAGCCCGACTATATCCGTGCTCACACGCACGCCACAAAGCACAGCGCCGAGCTCCTTGCGAGCGAGACCTGCGGCTGCTTCCACTGTCAGAAAACATTCCCTCCCGCGTTCGTGACACACTGGGTTGACAAAGACGACAACCGGATCGGCCAGACGGCGCTCTGCCCCCACTGCGGCATAGATGCGGTCCTAGGCTCCGCCTCCGGCTTTGCGATCACCCCTGTGCTGCTTCAGCGGATGCACCAGCACTGGTTTGTGGAAGAAAAAGAAAAAACCGGGGCCTGAAAGGCCCCGGCAGGGATTCATGAGAAGGCTCACCAGGCTTACTTAAGAGCGTCTTCGAGATCCGCGATCAGATCGTCCACGTGCTCGATGCCAACGGAGATTCGGATGAGATCCTCTGTGAGCGTAAGCCGTCGGCGAACGTCCTCAGGCATGGACAGATGCGTCATAGTCCAGGGTTGCTCGATCAGGCTCTCGACCCCACCGAGCGACTCCGCGAGCACGAAGATCTTGAGATGCGTCAGTAAATGTTTCGCCACCTCACCATCGGTGACACGGAAGCTAAATGTCCCGCCGTAGCCCGACATCTGGCGCTGAGCGAGCTCATGCTGGGGGTGCGACTCTAGCCCGGGGTGTAGCACCTGTGTCACTTTCGGGTGCGCCTCCAGCCAGTGCGCGATTGCCAGCGCGTTGGAGTTGTGGCGCTCCATGCGCACGGGCAGCGTTTTCACGCCACGCATGGTCAGGAAGCAGTCGAACGGTGCCTGCGCGGTGCCCATCGCGTTCTGGAGCATCTTGATCTTCTCGGCTAGCTCCGGGTCGTTGGTGATCGCCGCGCCCGCCACCACATCGGAGTGCCCATTGATGTACTTCGTGGTTGAGTGCATCACGATGTCAATACCCAGCTCTAAAGGCCGCTGATAAAACGGCGAAAGAAACGTATTGTCGCAGAACGTCACAATCCCCTTCGGCTTTGCAATCTGGGCAATCGCCGAGAGATCCAGCAGGTTCATCAGGGGGTTAGTCGGAGTCTCCGTCCAGATGCCTTTTGTGTTGGGCTTGATCGCCGCCCGCAGCGCATCTAAGTCGCGCAGGTTGACAAACTCCACCTCAATACCCTTGGGAGCGAGCACACTCACCAGAAGCCGATACGTCCCGCCGTAGAGATCGTCGTGGATAATCAAATGATCGCCCGCATTAAACATCGAGAGCAGGGTCGCCGAGGCCGCCATTCCAGTCGCGAAGACATAGCCAAACTGCCCGCCCTCTAGTGCTGCCAGGCAGTCCTCAAGCCGCTTACGGGTCGGGTTGCCGCTCCGGGTATAGTCAAACTCACCGGGTTTGTTGTAGTCCTGGAACGCGAACGTCGAGGTCTGGTAGATCGGAGACATCACGGCCCCGTACGCCGGGTCAGGTCCCTGCCCGGCGTGGATGGCAAGGGTTTCAAATTTCATAACGGTCAGTATATCAGCCCTTGCCAGGTAAAATGGCAACACATGGACGAAGAAAGAGAAGAAAGAGCGGCACCTATCGGTGAGCCGGAGCTAACCGAGGACGAGCAAGAACAAGCCCCGGCCACAGGGGCGGAAATGGTCGTGATGGGGCTTGCGACGCTGCTCGATGCCTTCGAGAAAGAGCTAGGTGAGGACGAGTCCACGCAGGCACTCTTTATTACCCCGGGCGGTGAAGTGCTCGATATAGACGGCTTCGGCTCCGCACTTCCCGATTTTATCTACTTCGATGGCCGCGACGACGAGGGCCGCAGGACACGAACCATCGTCCCCAGTGGCGCGGCAGCGCTCACCCTCAAGGCGATCCACGCTCCGGAAAATAGCGAGATCGGGCACCGTGGCCGAGTGGGATTTCGCATCCGGACTGCTCTTCCGGAGAACACGCCCCCCGATGTCTAGCTCCAGCCAACCCCGCCTCCGCGACGCAGGTGGTAAGGCACGTCAAGCCGCCACTCTGTGGTTTTGGCGACGAACTCTGCCAGTTGCGAAAGGCTCTCGGGAACCTTGTTCTCTTCCCAGGTTCCACTGAGCTGATCTGCCAGAAGGATTGCACCACCGTTGCCGCGTACCGCAACCCGGTAGCGCCCTCTCTGCGTGGGTAGTCCCCGTTTTTCCAGGTAGACCCAGCCCTCCGTCACGCGAGTGACACGCCGCCAGCGTCCGAAGACCACACGGCGCTCCAAATAATTTTCTCGGACAAGAAACTCCTGGCGAAATAAGAAGCGGCGACACATCAAGCGAATCGTCCCGTCAGGCAAGCGCGTTTGATCCCATTCCGTCATTTTTGGTAGTCCTCCGACTGAGAGAAATAACGTCGCAATGCCTCAAATGGTTACGGCATGCAACCAACAAAAAGGAAAGGTTGTCTGAGTTGGTGAACCAACTCTAGGGAGAACAAGATGGGACTGTTTGATGCAATTCGTGGTCAGTTTATAGATGTCATCGAGTGGCTCGACGACACGCAAGACACGCTGGCCTTTCGGTTTGAGCGGCAGGGCAATGAGATTAAAAACGGGGCAAAATTAATCGTCCGCCCGGGGCAAACGGCGGTTTTTGTCAATGAGGGGCAGGTCGCCGATGAGTTTGGGGAGGGCACCTACACACTTGTCACCAATAACCTCCCGATTCTCACGACCCTCAAGTCCTGGCCGCATGGGTTCAATTCTCCGTTTAAGGCCGAGGTCTATTTCTTCAACACGCGCCAGTTCACCGGCATGAAGTGGGGGACGCCCCATCCCATCACCCTCCGTGATCCCGAGCTAGGCCCGGTGCGCCTGCGCGCTTTTGGCACCTACTCGATGCGCATCGGCCACGCCGCCACGCTCCTGCGCCAGCTCATCTCCACTAACCCGAGCTTCGAGACCGACGATGCCGCCGACCAGCTCCGTGCGTTCATGACGACGCACTTTGCGGAGTGGATCGGCAAGGGCGAGATCGGCGTGTATGACCTCGCGGCCCACTACACCCAGATCGGGGACGCGATGCGAGTCGCGCTCCAGCCGGACTTTGCGCAGTATGGCCTGGAAGTGATGCACATTCTCATTGAGAGTGTCAGCTTGCCGCCAGAAGTGGAGGCCGCCCTCGACAAGCGCACCCAGATGGGCATCTTAGGCGACATGAACCGCTACACCCAGTTCCAGGCAGCAAACGCCATCGAGGCCAGCGCCAACAACCCCAGCGGTGGCAACCCCGCGCTGGATTTAGCCATGGGAATTGCAATGGGCAACCAGCTCCAAAATAGTATGAATGCCCCCCATCCCCCTCCCCTTCCCCAAGCCGCCTGGTTTGTCGGCGTCGGCGGCAAGCAGGAGGGTCCCTTTGATCTAGCGGCACTCGCACAGAAGAATATCTCCCGCGAGGCGCTGGTCTGGAAGCAGGGGATGGCGGGATGGGAAGCCGCAGGAAGTGTCGAAGAGCTGGCGAGTGTCTTCGCCAATGTCCCGCCCCCGTTGCCGAAATGAGAACGAACCCAGAGCACTCCCCCGGCTCGTTCCTCACCACCCCCTCTCGCTCTTTTTCCGACTTTGTCGGGACGAGAGGGGGTTCACACACCCCGGCTGCGTTCCTCAGGCTCCCCCTTCCTTCCCGCCGACGAAGTCGGAAATACGGGGAAGGAAGGGGGCTGGGGGGATGGATGCCCGAGAGGGGGACGTAATGCGCTATCCTTGCCCTAGCTGCGCTGCGGATCTGGAGTTCGACCCGAAAGTGGGGCGGCTGAAGTGCCCGTACTGCGGCACGGAGGTCTCTGTGCCGACGGAGAACACGGCGCGTGTGATTCGGGAGAATGACTTCCGTGCCTATCTCACCCCCGATGCCATGCGGCTGGCCCGGCTGGCCGAGAACGCCGTTGAAGTGGCGTGCGAGAGCTGCGGCGCCGTCACCGAGTTCACGCCCCCGGAAGTGGCGGGCTTCTGCCCGTTTTGCAGCGCTAAGATTGTCGCACAGCCTGTCGCCGCCGATCCTCTGATTGCGCCCGAGGCGGTGCTGCCCTTTGCCATCCCCCAAAAAGATGCCCAGGCCGCGATCAGAACGTGGCTGGGGTCGCGCTGGTTTGCGCCCAATGCGCTGAAGAACAGGGCGCGTCAAGACGGCATCGTCGGGGTCTATCTCCCCCACTGGACCTACGACTCCCAGACCGTGAGCCGCTACCGGGGGGAGCGCGGGGAGCACTACTGGGAAACCGAACGCTACAGCGAGACGGACAGCAACGGGCGGATTGTCTGGAAAGAGCGCCAGACACAAAAGACCCGCTGGTATCCCGCCTCAGGCACGGTTGCGCGCTTCTTCGATGATGTCGTGGTTCCTGCGACGCACGCCGTCAACGCCGCACGCCTCAAGAGTCTCGAGCCCTGGGATCTACAGTCGCTTGTCCCCTACGAGCCCGCCTATCTCTCGGGCTTTCGGGCACAGCGCTACCAAGTGGATCTAGGCACCGGTTTTGAGACCGCACAACAGATCATGTCGAGTGTGATCCACTCGGATGTGCTCCAGGACATTGGCGGCGACGAGCAGCGGGTGCATAACATCCGTACAGATTACTCCGCCGAGACTTTTAAGCACGTCCTGCTCCCGGTCTGGATCGCGGCCTACCGCTTCAAGGGCAAGGTTTTCCAGGTGCTCATCAATGCCCGCACCGGGGAAGTGCAAGGCGAGCGGCCGTATAGCTTCTGGAAAATAGCCGCGCTGGTGCTGTTTATCCTCGCCGCCATTGCGCTCTTTGCCTGGTGGCAGAACGGCCAGCAGAAGCCGCAGATGTAACCTAAGAAAATGCGTCGTTTCTTTTTAATCGTCCTAGATGGCTGTGGCTGCGGTGCGCTGCCCGATGCAGGGGAATACGGCATCGGGGATCTGGGCTCAAACACACTTGCGAACACGGCAAAAGCCGTCGGAGGGCTGCACTTGCCCACTCTGGAGCGCCTGGGACTGGGGAATTTAACGGAGCTTGCTGGCGTTGCGAGGAATCCCTATGCCCTGAGCCACGGGGGGCGACTGGCGGAAAAGAGCAAGGGGAAAGACACGGTTACCGGCCACTGGGAGATGATGGGCATCGTTACCGATCCCGCCTTCCCCACCTACCCCACGGGCTTCCCGGCAGAGCTCATCGCGGCCTACGAAGCGGCGATTGGCGTCAAGACCCTCGGGCACTTTCCGGCCTCAGGAACGGAGATTCTAAGTCAGCTCGGGGAGGAGCACTTGCGCACGGGCTACCCGATTGTCTACACATCGGCGGACTCGGTCTTTCAAGTGGCGGCCCATGAAAACACCGCCTACTTTGGGCTGGAGCGCCTCTATGAAATCTGCGAGGTGGCGCGAAAAACGCTCACCCTAGGCCGGGTGATCGCGCGGCCCTTTGTGGGAAACTCCGCAGCGAGTTTCCAGCGCACGGAGAACCGTCGGGACTGGCCGCTACCACCGCCCCACAAAACGACGCTCGACACGCTCTCGGAGCAAGGCAAGCGCGTACATTTTATCGGAAAGCCCTGTGAGCTGTTTCCCGAAGCGCCCGGCCAGAGCCGCGAGCTGACCACCAACAACCCGGCCCACTGCGCCGCCCTCACCCAAGCCGTCAAGATTTCGGAAGCCGACTTTATCTTCGCAAACTTAGAGGACTTCGACATGCTCTACGGCCACCGCAACGACCCCGTTGGCTTTGCGCGGCTGCTCGAAGACTTCGACACCTGGCTCGCCGCCGAGTTCCTGCCGCATCTACGCCCCGGCGACCTGGTTGGGATCACAGCGGACCACGGCAACGACCCGACCACGCCCTCCACCGACCACAGCCGCGAGTACGTGCCCCTTCTGCTCTTTGGCCCCAGCATCACCACGCCGAAAAACTTCGGTGATGTCTCAGGCTTTGATTGGTGGAGCAAAACACTCTTAGGCTGGCTGCAAGACACAGCGGTATAATTGGAGCAGAGGTAGCAATACGATGACGCTGATTCTTTCCCCACAACTAGAAGCGAGCTTGGTTCAAGCCGCTCGCCTAAACGGACTCTCCCCTGATGCCTATGCCGAGCTACTTCTTCGCCGCTCTTTGCCGAATATCTCGTTAGCCACGCCTGAGCAACAAGAACCCCGTCCACGTTTTGGTAGTGCACGGGGGCTGGTAACCATACCACCTGACTTTGATGACCCTCTGGAAGACTTCGCGGAGTATATGTAGTGAAACTACTTCTGGATACCCATACCTTTCTCTGGTTTGTCGCAGGAGATACACAACTTAGTCCAACCGCTCGTAGGATGATTGAGGATCTGGGAAATGATCGTTATCTTAGTATTGCCAGTATCTGGGAGATGTCCATCAAACATGGAATTGGAAAACTCCCCTTCGCTCAGCCTATTGAGATATTTATTCCCACACAGCTACGGATCAACCGGATAGATATTTTGCCCATCACACAAGAGCATGCTTTTCAAGCAGGACAGCTTCCCACTCATCACCGTGACCCCTTTGATCGTATGCTCATTGCACAGAGCCTCATTGAGGCAATCCCTCTAGTTTCTGCCGATACAAACTTCTCAGCCTACACGGGGCTGAACCAAATCTGGTAGAGATTGAAAGATGATATGAGAAAATTCTGGCCCTCTCTGGCAATTCTGCCCCTGCTAGGAGTCTTCCTGACGGGCTGCCCTAAACCCGCCACACCGCCGCAGCCGATGCGCCCCTCTATTACGGACAGCCGCCCGGCGAACTCAAAGCCGGGTGGGTTTCTCGGTCAGCCGTCTAAGACGGGCAATAGTCGTCCACAGAGCACCTCGGCCACGGCGGATGAGCCGATGGATGTGCTGGGAAACCCGGATGGCGCGACGGCATCACCGAGCAATAAAGAGCACTTTTTGATGCGCCGCCCACAGTTCGATCTCTCCTACAACGACTCGCTACACTTTCCCAACTGGGTGGCCTGGCATCTTGTGGCGAGCGACATCGGCGACACCGAGCGCGGTAACTTTGTCCCCGATCCCGACTTGCCCGATGGCTTTGCGAGGATCACCACACGCGACTACAGCAGCTCCGGCTATGACCGTGGCCACAACTGCCCCAGCAAAGACCGCACCGCGAGCAAGGCGGACAATGATGTAGCCTTCTACATGACCAACATCACCCCACAGCAACACGGCATGAACGCGGGGCCCTGGGAGAAGCTGGAGACGTACTGCCGAAAGCTTGCTCAGGAAGGCAACGAACTCTATATTCTCTGCGGCCACGGCTTCCGCGACAAAAATTTCAACACGATCGGCAGTGATAAGATCGCCGTTCCTGACTTTGGCTGGAAGATTATCGTGGTCTTGCCCAATAAGACCGGCAATGACCTGGAGAGAGTAGACACGGACACGCGGGTGATCGCGGTGCAGATGCCCAATATCTCGACGATCTCTAAGCAGCCCTGGGATAAGTACATCACCACGGTGGCGGAGCTGGAGCAGGCCACAGGGCTGACGTTCTTCGAGTCGCTCCATGAGTCCGTGGCGCGTGTCCTCAAGCCAAAACAAGATGCGGGGGCCAACAGCTTCGGAGGAAGCACCAGTGGGTTTAGCCGCGGTACTCGGCGTGGCAGTGGTGGTAGCTTTGGCGCAGGAGGACGGCGATGAGTGTTTTAACGGAGTTGCGAACCGCGGCCAAGGGCCTGCTCTTTCTTAGTGAGTCCGATGCGCCCCTCAAGGCGTTTGTCTGGAAGGGCGTGGCGATTGATTCAGCGGCAACACTGCTCAAACAACTCCACAAAGATGCTGCGACGCCGGTTCAGGAAATTGCGCTCACGGATTTCTTTGCCCCCATGTCAACCGTCCAGAGCTGGCACGATGAGGCAGCAAGGGCCGATGTGGTGCGCTTTCAAGCGCTAGTTGCCCAGCTTGCCGCGCTCACCAACACACGGGTTTTCCGCATCGGGACAGGCCCTGAGATTCTCGCCTACGCACTGGGCACGACCCCGGACGGCCACACCGCCGGGGTCAGTACCCTGCTCACGGAAACCTAGTTCATCTTTACCGGCGCGCCCCCGAGCTTGGCGCTCTCCCAGGCAGCTTCGGTCATCTCGATGGTGCGTAACCCACAGAGCGGCGGAGCACCGATACCATTCTCTCCACGAATCGCTCCGACAAAGTTTTCGTCAATGTTCTGCGTCCCTGGTAGGTTGTTGCCATCCATGATCGTCCGGACATTTTTATCGTCCACGATGGTCAGTTGGCCGTTGCGGTAGAAGAACGCGCCTTTTTCGCACCAGATCGAGATATCCTCGTGCCAGCCAACAACTGTGTCGCCGATGACCGAGACATTGCCCAGCGCACCATTGGTGAAACGAATCGAGAGCACGGAGTCAATGTCCACGGGCGTCCCTCGAAAATCCTGGAACGCGGCTACCTGCGCGACCGCCAGGCCGGTGGTGTAGAGCAAAATATCCACTAAGTGCGAGCCGGAGTCGTTGATCTGGCCGCCGCCGGAGAGTTCGGGAACCTGCCGCCAGGAGCCCGCGGTTCCGTTCTTCCAGCTCTGGGACTGGAGCGCGTTCAGCGAGGTGACTTGCCCCATCTCCCCGCTGGCGATCTTCTCACGAATCAGCTTGAACTGCCCCATGGAGTGCCGCTGGTACGCCAGTGCAAAGATTTTCTCGTAGCCTTCCAGCGCCTTTAAGAGCGTGTGCGCCTCAGCCACATTGCTGACCATGGGCTTCTCCAGCAAGACATGCTTCTTGGCCGCAATGGCATCGAGTGCCTGCGGGCCGTGCTGGGTGTGGGGCGTGCAGATCTCGACAGCGTCGACTTCCTCAAGTGCGAGTAGCTGCTTCCAGTCCGCCGTGTTGAGCACTTTCGCCTCTCCCACGAGCTGCGGAAAGCTTGCCTGGCAGCGCTTTATCTGCTCGGCATCCGGGTCCTGTAGCGCGACCACCTTCACGCCCTCAATGCGTGCAAGCTGGCCGAGATGGTGCCGCGCAATCCCGCCGCACCCGATCATTCCAATACGGATCATCTGTTAATCCTCCGTCCTCTCTCTTCGGCAACGTGGGCTCTATCTCCTGCCAAGGAGGATCTGCTATAATCCCTTACTTCTATGTCCGAACCCCTCTGCTCTGTTGCTGATCTACTCGCCGCGCTGAATGGCCGTGAGAACCTTTTTGCCTTCCTGCGCAGTAAGCTGTCCTGGTCGGTAGACCCGGAGGACACGTTTCTCTATTCCGACAACGAGGCGGTTGGACGCGCTGCCGCTCGTGCTGACTTGTCGCAGATCGTCCCGTTTTCGGCGGGCGATCCCTTCGTTATTTTCCTGGTCGAGTTCACGGAGCGTTTTCGGCGCGGTGACTTGCGTGAGATTCTGCGCGGGATTCGGCGGCGTATCAAAGAGGAAGCCGCCTACAAGAGCGCCGACTTGGACGAGCTGATTTTTGTCTGCACCCTGCCCGAGGGCCTGCGCTTCGTGCATTTCGAGGAACACGCGAACCGTCAACCGAAGCTCCGCGTGTTCGGCTACGACCGTGATTCCGTGGCGGAGACGTTCACCCTGCGAACCGTGAACCTGCCCTTGTTACGGCTCACCACGAACCTGCTGGGGGAAGTGGATTGGAAGGCTTGCCGCAAGAGCTGGCAGGACGCATGGAGCGTCGAGAAGGTCACGAAGCAGTTCTTCCGTGACTACCGCGACGTGTTCACGGAGGTGGAAACTCACCATATCCACAACGCCCCCGGCGATAAGCGGCTGTTCGTCCAGCGGTTCTTTAACCGGCTGATGTTCCTTCACTTTCTGAGCAAGAAGGGCTGGCTTCGCGCTCCGGGTAAGTCCCAAGAGGACGGCGGACGGGAGTACCTCAGCGATCTCTGGAAGGTGTACCAGGCTCGCGATAAGCGCCCCGGCGACTCGTTCTACCTGAGTCACCTTGCGCCCTTGTTTTTTGCCGCGCTGAATCAGCCCTATGTGGGGCGAAACAATCCCGTGCTGCCGTCCGTGGTCGGGGATGTCCCGTATCTGAACGGCGGGCTTTTCGAGCAGACCGACGACGATAGGGCGGCGTTCACTATCGAGGATGCGGCGTTCACGAAGATTATGGAGCGGCTGTTCTCCTGCTACAACTTCACGGTTGCGGAATCTACGCCCGACGATGCGGACGTGGCAGTTGACCCGGAGATGCTGGGGAAGGTTTTCGAGGAGCTGGTGACGGGGCGGCACGAGTCCGGCTCGTACTACACGCCGCGCCCGGTGGTGCAGTTCATGTGCCGTGAGGCGCTGAAGGGCTATCTCACGCCGTGTGGGGCGGGCATCGAAACGCTGGTAGACCTCCACGATGCAAGCGAGATCACGAACCATGAAGTGGTCTTGTCTGCGCTCCGGTCGGTGTCGGTGGTAGACCCGGCGTGTGGCTCGGGCGCGTACCTTCTGGGAATGCTCCAGGAGCTGATGGCGCTCCGGCTCGCGCTGTTCAATGCCAAACGCCTGGACGATGCCTCGGCGTACAACCGCAAGCTGGAGATTATCCAAAACAGCATCTACGGCGTTGACCTTGACCAATTCGCGGTGAACACGGCTCGGCTACGCTTATGGCTCTCGCTGGTCGTCGAGGACGGACGCAACCCGCTGACGGACACAGGGGCGTCGGTGGCTCTGCCGAACCTGGATTTTAAGATTGAGTGTGGGGACTCGGTCTCGTGCCCCGATCCGCAGAACTTGCCGGTTCAGGTGGACGCTCGCGCGGAGATGATTCGTCAGTTTGAGGAGAAGAAGCACACTTACGGTGATGTGAACTTCGCCGGAAACAGGCCGGATCTGCTGGCTGAGATTGAAGCGCTCCGCAAAGAGATCGCCGCTGAAACGCCGGGAGGGGAGGGCGCGTTCGACTGGCGCGTTGACTTCGGGGAGGTGTTCTCCAAAGCGCAGAAAGGCTTCGACATCGTTCTCGCCAATCCTCCCTACGTGCGTGGGGAGCTTATCAAAGACCTCAAGCCGACTCTGAAGCGCGTGTACGGGGATCGTTTTGGCGGGACAATGGATCTGTACTGTTTCTTCTACTTCCGCGCCATCGAGCTTCTGAAAGACGGCGGTCAGCTTGTGTTCATCACGCCCAACAAGTGGTTTCGGGCGGGTTATGGCGTGAAGCTGCGCGAAACCATTGCCGCGACGTGTAAAGTGCGCTCCATCACCGACTTCGGGGAACTGCCAGTTTTCGAGACTGCCGCGACATTCCCGATGATCTTCGTAGCCCAAAAAGGCGATAGTTACGAAGGTGCTACGACATTCACTCAGGTCAAGAGCTTGAATGCGCCGTATCCGAATGTGAAAGCGGTAATTACGTCGGCAGGTTTCACGCTTCCAGCTACAGCGATTCACGGAAAAGACTGGAGTCTCTCAGAATCACACGTTTCCGACCGCTTAAAGATAATGGAACGCGCCGGAATCCCGCTCGGCGAGTACGTCAAAGGCAAAATCTATCGTGGCATCCTAACAGGCTTCAATGCTGCTTTTGTAATTGATGGCAAGAAGCGAGACGAACTGATTGCTGCTGACTCTAAGAGCGCAGAACTGATAAAACCGCTCGCAGTCGGTGATGATATTCGCCGATGGCGCATTGAGAAAAAAGATAAATGGCTTATCGTCACTAAAATTGGCGTTGATATATCGCGCTATCCGGCTGTATTTAAGCATCTTTCACAATGGGAAAGCGAGCTAAAAATAAGGCGTGATCAGGGAAATTACTGGTGGGAACTTCGAGCTTGTGCTTACTACAATACATTTGATCATCCCAAGATAATGTATCCTGTTATTGGAAAAGAGCCACGTTTTACGATTGATAACATATCTTCATATACGAATGACAAGACATTTTTGATTGGTTCTGACAGTTTGTTTTTATTAGGTGTGCTAAATTCTTCAACAGTGTGGGGATATTTAAAATCAATTTGTTCAGTTCTTGGGGATGAAGAAAAAGGCGGGCGTTTAGAGCTTCGCTCCATCTACGTCTCAAAAATCCCTATTCCTAATGCGACTGATGACGAAAAGGCGGCGATTTCTGCGCTGGTTCAGGCGTGTCTCGATAAGCGTGGGCAGGGTGTTGAGGCGGAAGAGGCGGAGATTAACGCACGGGTGGCGGCGCTGTACGGGCTGTGACCATGCTCCAAAAAAGGAAACGCCCCCTGTCTTGCGACAGGAGGACGTCGGGCCAGCGATTCTATCCTCTGGGGTTGTATGGTACGATTATAGGCATGTTATACCGGTTTGTCAAGGGTTGGGCGCAAAAATCGTGAGTGATACAAGTCTTCCACCGCAGCGCGTAAAGATCTACCTGGATGGCTTCAACCTGTACTTCGGAATGAAGGATAGGGGATGGCAGCGTTACTATTGGCTGAATGTTTACAAACTCGCCCAAGAGATTATGCCAAAAGGCGCAGAGTTAGTAGGGGTTAGCTATTTCACTTCACATGTGACGGGTTCACCTGGTAAGCAGAAACGTCAAAATGACTACCTGGAAGCACTGCAAACAACGCCTACGCAGATCATTTATGGGAAATACATTTCAGAGCCATATTATTGTTACTCTTGTGCGAATGAAGCGTTTACATTTAAAGAAAAAATGACAGACGTCAATATAGCGGTTGAAATGATGGAGGACGCATTTGTTGATAGGTTTGATAAAGCTCTTCTTATATCAGGAGATAGTGATTTGACTCCTCCCATTGCTAAAATCAGAAAATTATTCCCAGAAAAAGAAATCAATGTGTGGTTTCCCCCCGAAAGAAAATCGAGTGAACTTAAAAAAGCAGCTTCAAACACATTTGATATCAACCGTACCCTTCTTAGGGATAGTCAGTTTCCTGAGGAAGTAACAAAGGCTGATGGTTATGTACTACGTCGGCCTGAAAAATGGGAGAAATGGGCGAAGTAACGGCAAAACTTAGAAAGCCCATTCCCTATGCCCACGAGGAGCCACGCACAGCCATAAAGGCGACAGTTCGGCAGTGAGCCGATTCCACAAAGATTATAGGCAAGATCGCACCGCTTCGCAAGAGGCGGAGATTAACGCACGGGTGGCGGCGCTGTACGGGCTTTAAGGAATAATTGCGTAATGTCTTCACAACTCAGATTGTTTTTTGATGAACCACCCACTCTCGACGCGCTACTCAAACGCCGGGAAGACCAGTGGTTTGAGCGTAAAAGTATTCGGATCGAGGCAATAGCTCTCGCCAATACACTGATCGGATTCGCGAATGCCGATGGGGGAAGGATTGCGATTGGCGTCTCACAAGGAGAGATTGAAGGCGTGGACAACAATCCGGCACGGGTGAACGATCTGTTGCAAGCGGCAATTGATTACACCGATCCCCCTGTGCGTCATGGCCACGACTTTCTGGACTGTACGGACCGGCAAGGTGACTCCAATCGCTTGCTGATCCTTGATGTGGAAGCGAGCGAGCGTGTTCATCGTAACAAAAAGCAGGAGTGCTATCTAAGAATTGGCGATGAAACCCGCCGCCTTTCGATCACGGAGGAACGAGAGCTACTCTTCGATAAAGGCGAGGCAGCCTTCGACGAAAACATCGTGCCGAATCGTCAGAAAACGGAACTGGACTGGGTTGCCCTGGAGCAATACGCTACCCAATTAGGGGCAAGTAGTCCAGAGGCACTTGCCCGAAGTCGGCGACTCTATCTGGATTATGCCAACCGAACGGGAATGACTCAGGCAGGGTGGTTGCTCTTTGGTATTGATCCACCGATATGGTCCTACATTCGCTACCTACGCTACGCAGGAACCACCATTGAAACAGGAACGCGCTCCAATGTTCTTGCGGATATTCGCCTGGAAGGAACCATCCCTACGCTGATTGAGCAAGCACAGAAGCTCCTGGACGAAAAAGTAGGCTCTGTCATTCGGCTAACACAGAAAGGGAATTTTACCTCGGTTCCCACTCTGCCACGCTTTGCCTACTTGGAAGCCATCGTCAATGCAGTCACACATCGCTCCTATAGTCTCCAAGGCACAGGAATCCTGATACGTGATTTTGAAGATCGGATTGAAGTCGAAAGCCCAGGTCGTTTACCTGGATTAGTGCGCGTTCAGAACATCCGCAAGATGCGCTACTCTCGCAATCCGCACATTGCCCGAGTCCTTGCAGAGATGACGGGGTATGTCCGTGAACTCAACGAAGGGGTTCAACGAATGTTTGAAGAGATGGCCCAGTCCGGCCTACCAGCCCCTGAATTCCGTGTTGGTGAGGCTTCCGTTTGTGTTCTTCTCTACAAAGGAGCAAACTTAATCCGTAATCTTAAGCAAGCAGAACGCGTAGCCCCCCTCCTGGCTCGACTCGGTGAGGAACGACTCTACCGTTTCCTAAGTATTCTCAAAAAAAATCGTGTCTTGCCACCTCGTGAGATTGTTGTCTTGCTGGATATTTCTCCCGTCACAGCGCGATCTTATATGCGTATCCTAGAAAAAGCAAATTTAGTTCATCTACAGGCGCGGTCACCGCGTGATCCCTTCAGCCGCTGGGAGATTCTCGAAGATGCTTTTTGGGAGGAAGTAACTTGACAAATAACTTGTTAATGAACTTGTTAATTTTAACAAGTCTCAGAGGAGCGGCGTGCCTCGATAAGCGGGGCAGGGTGTTGAGGCGCAAGAGGCGGAGATTAACGCACGGGTGGCGGCGCTGTACGGGCTGTAGCAAAGAGATATAATGCGGACATGATAACCGAAGACACTACCGATGAAAACGGGACGAGAACGATGATGCGTTTCGGACGCATTGAGGAAATGGACCGCTCGTTTGATCTGGAGTTCTGGCAATCACAAGATGCAACGGCACGCTTCAAAGCGGTTGAGGAACTGGTGAACTACTACCTCAAGCGGCAAGGACGAGAGAGTGAACGACGACTTCAAAGATCTGTTGGGTCTCTTCAACGAATATCAGGTTGAGTATCTGGTCATCGGTGGCTACGCCGTGGTTGAGTACACGGAGCCACGCTTCACCAAAGACCTGGATATTTGGGTGAAGGCCAGTCAGGAAAACGCACAGCGGGTCTACGAGGCACTCGCGCGTTTTGGTGCCCCCGTTCGCCAGCTCACCGCCACCGACTTTAGCCGCGAAGGCTACTTCTTCCAGATGGGACGAGAGCCGCAGCGTATAGATGTGCTCATGTCCATTCCAGGCGTTCCTTTTGACAAGGCATGGAGTAACCGACACGAAGTACAAATAGACGGGCAGACCGTGCGCTTCATTGGGCTCCAAGACCTCATCACCGCGAAAGAAGCCTCAGGCCGCCCCCAAGATCTGCTGGATGTCGCACGTCTCTACGAAGCTCTGGAGCGCCTACGAGTGACAGAAAAAGATCGCTCCGAAGGCGGAGATTAACGCACGGGTGGCGGCGCTGTACGGGCTGTGAGGACGGGGCGTTAGGAAGGGTTCAGAACGCCTGTTTGCCTTCCTTGTCTCTTGCCTGTATACTGACAATCCCACTCAGGAAAAGTGCTATGTCTAAGAAAATCAAACCGAATCTATCCTGCTTTGAGACAGTGGACTACCTGCTCGCGAAAGCGGCGGCGGAAGAGGAAGGGAGCGAACTAATCTCCAACCTCAAGCTCCAGAAGTTGCTCTACTACGCGCAGGGCGTCCACCTCGCCCTGCACGACATTCCGCTGTTTCCTGAGGAGATTCAAGCGTGGATGCACGGCCCCGTCGTGCCCGCCGTCTACCAGAAGTACAAAGACTCTGGGTATGAGGCTCTGCCCTCCCCGGAACCGGGCACCGTAGATTTCAGCCGCTACACCGACGAAGAGAAAGAAACGCTGGATGAAATCTACCGGGTCTTTGGGCAGTTCTCCGCCTGGCGACTTCGCGAGATGACGCATGGCGAACCGCCGTGGCAGGAGCACTTTCGCGACGGAGCGACGCACATCGTGATTTCCCAGGAAGCGATGCGGCGCTATTTCAAGACGCAGCTTGAGAGCGAGTGATCCCAGCAGGATGTCAGCAAAGAACCGACTGAAAAAACCGGAGCCGGAGCGCGGAAAGCATATCGCCCCTCCCGTCGCGAAAGCTCCGCAAGCGGGTGATTATCCCGTTTTCTGCTTTCGGTTTCTTCAGCCAAACTTCGGTATTTCCGACTGTTCGCAGGAGGAGCAGCAAACCCTGATTCAGCAACTTGGCGCATTGAGCCAAATGACCTGGCAGGAAATCTACCAAGCGCCGCGTCATGGCCTCGGAACGGAAAAAATCGCTCAATCTGCAATCCGACCACCGCTCCCTTTAGTGCTGACGGAAGACATTGGCTTGATTGCCTTTCGCTTCTCTGGAGTCAAACCAATGGTTGGATTCCGCGACACGAACGTCTTCCGGCTTCTCTGGCTGGATCACAGCCGCACCGTTTACAATCATGGATGATTCGAATTGTTAGTTCCAGGAATACGATAAAATGACCCTGATTAGGGGAGATCTCGCAAATGCCACACCCTCGATTTAGCGGCGAAGAAATTATCCAAAAAGGCGAAGCACTCTACGAAGCCAAGGTTCGTGTGCTTGTCGAAACGCCTGAAAATATCGGAAAAATTGTCTCTATAGATATAGAAACAGAAAATTATGTCGTGGATGTAGACCTCGTTATCGCCGGTTTAGCCATCCAAGAAAAGCATCCTGACGCGGCGATTTATGGCAAGCGCATTGGCTACAACGCCGTTTTTTCGATTGGTGGCACACTCGTGAGAACGGCTCCGTGATAGTCGGCTCTGTACATGATTTACAAGCAATAGTGAACGTTACGTTTCGATTGCCTCATCAAGCAGAAGTTACGATAGAATTTGTGGTTGATACAGGTTTTGCGGGTGCATTAACGCTTCCTAGTACGTCAATACTTGCTCTTGGTCTACCGTATCTTCAAGAAATGACCGCCAATTTAGCAGATGATAATAATGTGAAGGCTGATGTACACATTGCAACGATCTTTTGGAATGGTGAGGAAAAGCGCGTTGCTGTCTTGGCAATGGGTACACGTCCCCTGCTGGGAACTTCTTTACTGGCAGGTCAAGAAATCACGATTCAATTTGTCGAAGGTGGTTTGTTAGCCATAGACGATCTGTAATCCTCCCCTATTTCCATTGTTCAGGCGTGTCTTGATAAGCGCGAGCAGGGTGTTGAGGCGGAAGAGGCGGAGATCAACGCACGGGTGGCGAGGCTGTACGGGCTGTAGAAAGAGATATAATGGGGCGATAAAGTAAGAGAGGGAAAGCATCATGCCAGCACCGACACAAACAGACAACACGCCACGCACGAACGGAATGACCGAGGAAGCGCAAAAAGAGCGGCTTAGGATCGCGCTGGGGAGAATCGCGGAGCGAAAAGACGACCCCGAATATCAGAACTATGTCGAAGAACTCTTCCGAGAAGCGAAAGAAGCGCGACGACGTATTAATGAAGAAGAGTTACAGCAAATGAAAGACCGAAAATAGAAGTGAAAAAAATTTTGCTGAGCGAAAAGCCGCTTGGAATGGAACGATTTGAGACAGTATGTATCTTGTTGATAACGACATATTCAATCTTTTGATCGCAGGAGATTCTACTGTCACGGAAAAAGTTCAACGAAACGAATCAATCCTATGGCTGAGTTCCATTGCGGCTGAGGAAATTCTCACAGGGCACTTGAGCGGAATAAATCGTGCCAGAAGCGCCCAGAACGCACTCTCACTTCCAAAAGCACACGACCAATTCGTTCGGACATTAGAAAACCTGCTTCTTCTGCCTGTATTTTCGTATTCGGAGGAGTCGGAAGCCGTGTATCAGACGTTCGCCCCCGCTATTTTGCGAATTGGCGCACAGGATTGCCGAATCGCCGCGCAAGCAATGGCACATGGAATGACTGTCGTTACTCGCAATCTCAGAGATTTTCAGGCCATCGGAGCACCGTGTGAAGACTGGAGCGCGGCTTGAACCTCCCTGGTGAGGACATCGAAACCAGCATCATTGATAACAGCGGCGACAACACGCTGAAAAATCGGCTCCGAGTCATCGGGGACGAATCCAAAGATGTCTCCATCGCCTCGGCGTTCTTCTCCCTGGACGCCTCGAAACCTCTTTCCTGAAAGCGACCACCGACCTGGAGACGCTGAAAGAGTTCAACGCCAAATACGACGGTGAACTCTCTGAAGCCGACGAAGCTCAGATTCCTCCGGGAGCACTGGGTGTCTGGAACGGTGCTCTCCCGCCCTTACCTGGCGCTTCTCCACGATGGGGACAAGACACCGATTCTGGATGCACCGCGAGTGCTGGCGGCGTTGTAGGAAATTAAACCGGGAACCAGAGAAGGTATCGGCCTGCCCAATACGCTGGTGCCCTCGCTCGTCTGCTGGATAGAGCTCCGAAGGGAACTGGACAAAAATACCAATCGCGGCCATAATACGTAAAGTATGTTAAAGAAATCACCCGAGCACTATCTGGAGCGGCTACGGACGCTGCAAGATGCCATGCAGACGCGGCTTCTGGCCGATGTCAAAGCCCAGGAGGAGACCGCCACGGAGGCGCTTTCCGGGGTCGCGGATGTGCGCGGCGGCGACACGATCTACGAGATAGATGCGCACGCCGATGAGGTTCTCCACCACTTCTGCACCGAGTGGGCCACGGAGGCCACGCTGGTGCTGATCTCTGAGGGGATCGAGGGCGCGGGCTGGCAGGTCTTCCCCGAGGGCGCGGAGGAAGCCGATGCCGAGTTTCTGCTCATCGTAGACCCGATTGACGGCACACGCAACATCATGTACAACAAGCGCTCCGCGTGGGCGCTGGCGGGGATTGCCCCCAATAAAGGCCGCGAGACCAACTTAACCGATATCGAAGTCGCGGTGATGACGGAGCTTCCCACGACCCGTGCTTTGCTCGCCGATCAGCTCTGGGCCGTGCAGGGTGAGGGTGCGCACCGGGAGACGAAAAATTTAGTGACCGGCGAGCGGAAAAGCGCCCCGCTGCGACCGTCGCGCTCCGAGTCGCTCGCGCACGGGTTTGCGAGCCTTGCCAAGTTCTTCCCGTCGGCCAAAGGGGTCACGGCAACACTGGAAGAGAAGCTCATGCTGGCTGTGGCCCCGGAAGACGGTGAGAACCCCGTGGTCTTCGATGACCAATACATGTGCACAGGTGGTCAGCTCTACGAGTTAATGGTCGGGCACGATCGCTTTATCGCCGACCTGCGGCCCGTGTTCTTTGCCGCGCTCGGTCTGCCGCCCAAGCTGGTCTGCCACCCGTATGATATCTGTACCGAGCTGATCGCTCGCGAGGCGGGTGTCTTTGTAACCGATGCGACAGGAGCCGCGCTCTCCGCGCCGCTGGACATTCAGGCCGCCGTGAGCTGGTGTGGGTATGCCAACCAAGTGCTGAAAGATCAAATCGAGCCCACGCTACAAGGGCTTTTAAAAGAACTCCCCCGCGTGGCGGGGGCAGAGGGGGCGGGTAATGAGCATCGTGCGTAAGGCTGTTATCACGGCGGCGGGGCGTGGGACGCGGCAGTTTCCAGCCACCCGCTCGATTCAAAAAGAGATGTTGCCCTTGGTAGACCGCGACGGTGTGACCAAGCCCACCATCCAGATCATCATCGAGGAGTGTCTAGCCTCTGGTATCGAGGACATCTGCATCGTTGTCTCGCCCGGCGGTGCCAAACCCTTCAAAGACCACTTCTCGCGGCTCCGAGACGATGAGCGCAAGATCTTCAAGGGCAAGGAGTGGGCGCTGGCGCAGGCGGACACGCTGCGGCGGATCGAGGAGCGCATCACCTATGTCGAGCAGGCGACTCCCGAGGGCTACGGTCACGCCGTCTACCAAGCGAAAGGCTTCGTGGGCGACGAGCCGTTTTTACTGCTCCTCGGCGATCATGTCTATATTTCCAACAGTAAAAAACGCTGCGCCCAGCAAGTCATGGACACCTACGCCGTCACCAAGTGCGCCGTCTCCGCGGTCCAGCAGACTCCCGACGATCACCTGCATCTTTTTGGCACGGTCAAGGGCACCCGTCTCGGACAGGGCGATCCGCCGATCTACGATGTCGAGCAGATCATGGAGAAACCCTCGATTGACTTCGCCGCCGAGCACCTGCAGACGCCTGGTGTAAAGCGTGGCTACTATCTTTGTTTCTTCGGGATGCACGTCTTTCCGCCAAGCTTGTTCGACTGCCTCGCACACCATATTGACAATAATATCCGCGAAAAGGGCGAGATCCAGCTCACCAGCAGCCAGGAGATGCTGCGTTCCCAGGAGCGCTATGTCGCCGTCGAGACCAGTGGCGAGCGCCTGGACATGGGCGTCCCCCTCGGCTACATCGAGACCCAGACCGCGCTGGCGCTCTCCGGCATAGATCGCACCGAAGTTCTCGCGACACTGCTTCGGCAAGTCGCCAAGTCGGCAGCCAAAGAGCCTTTCGGGCAGGTTTGAGCCTAGATCTGCCTCTCCCCGTCCTCGGTAGCCACCTCGCGCCAGCGAGCGCGGCATTTGGAGGTTTCTCTGTGAGGGTATACTTCTTTCCATGCAAAAGATGCTCTTTCTTGCTCTCTGCTTTGCGCCCTGCACCATCGCGCTCGCTCAGCTCCCCCCTCCTGAGGAAAAACCGGTGGTGGGCGCACGGATGCCAGCGCTCTCACCCGATGGCTCCAAGCTCGCTTTTGTGTGGCGCGGCGATATCTGGGTCTCGGCGACGAGTGGCGGACGGGCCTACCAGGTGACCACACACGCGGAGTACGATGCCTACCCCGTGTTCTCGCCCGATGGTAAGTGGATCGCGTTTCAGAGTAATCGCACCGGCTCACCCGATATCTGGGTCGTGCCCACGGAGGGCGGGACGCCGCGTCAGCTAACCCTCGCGGGCGGACGTGAAGTGCCTAGCGATTGGTCGCCGGACGGCAAGAGCCTACTGTTTGTGAGCCAGCGCGATACGCCTCACGACAGTATCTTCTCGTTGGATCTGGCGACGCGGCGCTTCACCAAGCTCGCCGAGGATTTCAAAAGCATCAACCGCCCGGTTTTCTCACCTGATGGCAGTAAACTCGCCTACGAGCGCAATGGTTTTCCCTGGACGCGCCCACGCTACAATGGCTCCGGCGCGGCGCAGCTCTGGACCCTGGACACGAAGACCGGCAAGAATGTCCCTCTCGCCGATGATGGCCGTCAGCATCTCTACCCACGTTTTCTCCCCGATGGCAAGGGCATTGTCTGTGTGACCTACGGCGAGGAAAGCCCGAGCGTGACGCTGATGGGAAAGACACCGCCCAAGCTCGAAGACAATGCCAAGCGCACACCCAATCTCTGGGTGTTTCCCAGTGAGGGCGGCAAGCCCAAGCAGCTCACACAGTTTGTCGGGAGTGCCGTGCGCTTTCCCAGTGTGGCGCGCAAGTCCGGCGATATTGCCTTTGAGCACGGCACCGATCTGTATGTACTGAGAGCCGGTACGAAAGAGGCCGTCAAAGTCACGCTGCTCTGTGGCGGCGATGATAAGAGCAACACCGAGCAGCGCGCCGTGATCAGCAATGCCGAAGTGACGGAGGCGGAGATCAGCCCCGATGGCAAGACGTTTGCATTTCTGCTGCGTGATGAGCTCTGGACGATCCCCGTGGATAAAGCAAAGAGCCGCAACGCCGATCAAGCGACGCGCCTGACGGAGTACCCCGGCACCGACCACGACTTTAACTGGAGCAAAGACGGCAAGACGCTCTTCTTTGTCTCGGACCGCAACGGCAATGAACGTGTCTTTGCCATCGAGGTCGCGACCAAGGCGATTAAGCGGGTCTGGCTGGGCAAGCTGGATGCAAAAGGCCCGTTCCTCTCTCCCGATGGGAAGCTACTGGCGTTCCAGGTGCTGGGCAAGGAAGAGGAGGGCGCGGGATTCTACACCTGCCCCGCCGATCTCTCCGCGCCACCCAAGCGGCTTCTTGCGATTGCGGGCGACAATCAGGGAAGCTTCGCCTGGTCACCTGACATGCGCTGGCTGGCCTTCACGCGCCGAGGCCGCGAGTCGGGGGGGACAAATCTCTACATCACGAAGGCCGATGCCAGCACTGCTCCCGTGAATATCACGCGGCTCAATGCGTTTCACGGCGAGCCCACCTGGTCTGCTGACGGGCGCTTTCTTTACTTTTCCAGCGATCGCGATGGCAGCGGTGGCCTGTGGGTTGTCCCACTCACTCGTGAGGAGGCCCGTGGCGCGGAGCTGGAGCTGAAGTATATCAAGTCCGGCGATCCTGTGCAGGTGACCATTGACTTTGAGGATATCCACTATCGGCTGCGCAAGCTCAGCGGCCAGAACCCGGATGCGAGCCTACAGATGACGGACTCGGACGGAACACTCTATTTTATCTCCAGCGGCAATCTCTGGTCGGCATCGTATGATGGCAAAGAGGTTCGCCAGCTCACGTCTACGGGGGGAATCGGCAACCTGCGCCTGAATACGGCAGGCGATACGGCTTACTTGAATCGAAGCGGCCAGCTCTTCACTTTTAAGACACGTGTTCCGGGTGCGCAGCCCAATTTGGTGGGCTTCAGTGCCACCTACACCCAGAATCTTCGCGCACAACGTCAGGCCGCCTTCACACAGCTCTGGCGTAGCTACAACACGCGCTTCTATGATCCGAACTTCCATGGTCGTGACTTTGCCGCCCTCAAAGCCCTCTACGAACCGATGCTAGACGGAGTTGGCACGCGCGAGGAGATGTCTAACCTCGGAAACCTACTGCTCGGCGAGCTAGAATCCAGCCACTCGGAAGTGAGTCCCGCACCCGGCAGCATTACGGGGCCGAATACGGCGTCGCTGGGTGTGTATTTTGACTATGGCTATGTCGGCCCCGGCATCCGTGTAAAAGAAATCCCCAAGCGCACCCCGGGCAGCTATGAAAAAACGCGTATCAAGCCCGGTGAGTATATTGTCGCGGTGGACGGTGAAGATGTCACGCTCGATGAGAATCTCTACAAAGTGCTCAACGACAAAGGTGAGCGTGACTTCACGCTTCTCGTGAACGACAAGCCGGGCCGCGAGGGAGCCCGCACCGTGACCTACAAAGCCGTGAGTGGCGGCGAGTGGGGCGATCTACACTACCGGAATCGGATCGAGGCACGCACCAAGCAAGTCGAGCAGGGCTCAGGCGGCAAGGTCGGCTATGTCCATATCTCTGGAATGGGTGGCCCCAACCGTGACACTTTTGTCCGTGAGTTCTACGAGTATGCCGAGGGCAAAGACGCGATGATCATTGATGTGCGGGAGAACGGCGGGGGCAATATCGGCGACACCCTGATCTCTTGGCTGCGCTTCAAGCCCTACGCCACCAACTCCCCGCGCGGTGGCTATGTGGTTCCTGCTCCGATTCTGGAGGGCCGCCAGCCCTGGAACAAGCCGATTGCCGTGCTCATGGGTGACTCGTCTTTTTCCAATGCGGAGATGTTCCCCTACGGCATGCGCGCCACCGGCCTCGCCAAGCTCGTCGGGGAGCCGACACCGGGCTACGTCATCTGGACTTTTGGCCTCTCGCTCGTGGATGGCACGGGCGCTCGTATGCCCTTCCAGGGCGTGTGGCGCACCGATGGCACGCCACTGGAAAACATCGGTGAGAAGCCTGACTATTTTGTCCCGTGGAGCACTCCCGACTACTTCGCGGGCAAAGATCCGCAGCTAGAGAAAGCAATCTCGCTTCTCAAGAAATAAACAAAAACGGCCCAGGGCGCATCACCCTGGGCCATTTTTCCGATTTAGGCGATCTGCATCGTGTCTTGGTTGAGGAAGCACAGCTTGTCAAACAGACTAAGATCCAGAGGGTTTGGCAAACGGATGTCGTTCACTTCGGGGCAGGGCCTACTCGCGGGATCGTAGCTTCTCTTAATCTGAGAAAGGCAGAGAACGATCACCTGACGCTCGCGGGCGAAACTTCGGAGCTGCTGAACTTGGTGCGTCAGCTCAGGATTCTCACGCTTCTGATCCAGTAACTGAAGGTAGTCAATCACCACTAAAGTACTGGCAGGTGCCGAGGCAAGCCTAGAGAGGATGTAGTCCGCACAGATCTGATCGGAGTCATCCAAAAGAAACCTATCCGCAAATTCGTTTAAATCCTCACCCAGAGCCTTAAAACAATCCGCGACATCCGTCGGGGTAAAGTCTAAGGTAAAAAATGCCGCGTGGCCGCCGCGCCGCATTATCTGGATGGCCAGCTCAATGCTCAGGCGCGTCTTGCCCTGCCCACGGCGCGAGCCCAGCAGGGCCAGCTCCCCCGGGTGTAGCTGTGCAAAGAGGGCAGAGACGAGCTTTTTCGACATTGTTTTGATTGCCTTGGCAGAAAGAAGGCTCCACGCGCTAAAACCCTCTTAGGTTTGATGGAAGTGAATAGTCCTGCACGAAAAGTACTTTCCCAAGGGAGGGGGGAGGCGTGGACATGCGCCAAGGCCATTATACAGGAAAATAAAAAACAAAACCCCTCTCCCGTTATCGGGAGAGGGGCATGGGAAGAGGGTTAGAGCTTGAGGCCCTTGGGCAGGATCACGCTGTCAATCACATGGATGACGCCGTTGCTGCCAACAATGTCAGTCTTGACCACTTTGGCCTTGTCCACCATCACACCATGCTTCGTGCCCACAGTGATCGAAGCGCCATTGACGGTCTTGACCTTGGTGCCACTCTTGAGCTTGACGACATCCGCCGCCATCACCTTGCCTGCCACCACGTGGTAGGTCAGAACAGCCTTCAGTGCAGCAGGGTTCTTGCCCAGCTTATCTAGGACGGTCTTTGGAACTTTAGCGAACGCCGCATTGGTCGGTGCAAAGACGGTGAAGGGGCCTTCGCCGCTCAGTGTCTCCGCAAGGCCAGCAGCCTTGACAAGAGAAACGAGGGTCGAGAAATCCGCGTTGCCCGCAGCGATCTCAACAATGGTCTTGTCCTGTGCAAATGCAGGGCGAATCGGCGAGAAAGCAGCCAGCGCAAGCGCTGCGAGTACAAAATACTTTTTCATGGGAACAGTTGTCCTTGGAATTGGGTTTGAGATCCTGTGAGGAGGGCGCGCTCCTGCTCACTTGCCTCTTCTAACACCACTCTTTCCTATTTGTTCCAAGATTTTAATATTTCTTCGCATTATTTGACAAATACCAGTCAGGCAAAAATAAACCCGGCTCTTGAAAAAGGAGTCGGGTTTCCATCACGTCCGATGGACAGTTAAAAGGAGGACATGCGCTAGTCATTAGTACGCTTGAGCTTAGGCAATTGTTCCCTCCTTTGAAAAATTCCTTTGGCGAGGGCTACCCCTTGCGAGAGAGGAACATAACCTCGATCTCGTCCCAGTCTAAGGGGCGGCGGGCCCAGTGACCTGCCGTCCCTCCCCAGACATGCTCGACACTCAGACCGGCAGCCTCGTGCATCTTGACAAGCTCAGGAACAATATAGTGCCGCCCCCGCAGCTCCCCAGAATTATCGCCGGGCCAGGTTTCCACCATGTTCAGCGGATCAAGAGTCGTCTCAATCCCCGCCCGCCGAATCGTCCGGTACCCATTGAGGGTCGTCAAGAGAAACGGTGCCCCCGGCTTGAGGCTCGCGGCGATATGGCGTAGTACCCGCACATTGTCTTCGTCGGTCTGTAGGAGCGCAAACGCGCCCTCGCAGAGGCAGACCGCCGCATCAAAGGCGAGGGGACGGACAAAATCTCGGGCATCGGCCAGCACAAACTCGGCTTGCTCCGTCAGCCCCTCCGCCGCAGCTCCCTCCAGCGCGAACTGGATAAACTTCTCGGTGAAGTCCACCCCCGTCACCTGAAACCCACGCCGTGCCAGCTCCAGCGCGTGCCGCCCTGGGCCACAGCCCATGTCTAGCACTCGCCCTCCAGATGCCAACTCACAGACATCTAAAACAAAATCCACTTCGGCTAGCGTGTGCTGTGTGAAGCCTTCGGTTAAGTAGCGCTCCGGCCCGATGGCCTCGAAAAATTTCTTCCAGTCGTTCATACTCAGGGGCTATTATAGCGCGTTTGGAGATCAAGCTCTCGCTCTCAGCCCAGAAAACCTCCGGGATTATAGTACAATAACCCCATGCAACGAGTAGTAACTTTCGGTGAAGTCATGCTTCGCCTCTGCCCCCCTGGTTATCTGCGCCTGCTCCAGGCTACCTCCCTTGAGCTGACTTTCGGCGGCGCGGAAATCAATGTCGCCGTCTCCCTGGCCCAGCTTGGCCTCGACGCGCGTTTTGTGACGCGGCTGCCCAAGAACGATGTGGCGCAAGGTTTTATCAACCAAGTGCGCGGCCTGGGCGTAGACACGACCAAGATTCTGCGGGGTGGTGAGCGCATGGGGGTTTATTTTGTCGAGAAAGGCGCGTCGCAGCGGGCCTCGACCGTGCTCTACGACAGAGCCAATAGCGCCATTGCTGAGATTTCTCCTGAGGAGCTGAACTGGGACGAGATATTTGAGGGCGCGACGGCGTTTCACACCACGGGAATTACCCCCGCCCTCTCGGACAGCGCGGCGGCGGCAGCGATTGCAGGTGCGAAGGCAGCGCAGGCCAAAGGGATCTCGGTGAGCTGCGATCTCAACTACCGCAAGAAGCTCTGGAGTAGCGCGAAAGCCGGGCAAGTCATGGGCGCACTGATGCCCTACGTGGACTGGTGCATCGCCAACGAAGAGGACGCTGAGACGGTCTTTGGGATCAAGGCGGCTGACTCCAATCTCACGAGCGGTGCGCTCTCACACGACGGCTACATCGAAGTGGCGCAGAAGCTTGTCGAGCGCTTCCCAAACTTAAAAGGTGTCGCGATCACGCTCCGTGAGTCCTACAGTGCGAGCCGCAACGGCTGGTCTGGGATGCTCTACACCAAGGAAAACGCCCACTTCTCCCAGCACTATGATATTGACATCGTGGACCGCGTCGGCGGCGGCGACTCCTTCGCGGCGGGGCTGATCTACTCACTAGTGAACGGAAAATCCGCACAAGACACCATCGAGTTCGCCATCGCCGCAAGCTGCCTCAAACACTCAATTGTAGGCGATTTCAGCTACATCAAGCTGGCCGAGGTAGAGACTCTGCTCAAAGGCGACGGCTCGGGCCGTGTCCAGCGCTAAGTGCGTACAGGTATGGCAATCTATGCAAGGACACCTGTATAATTCCCTGTAAGGATTTAGATATAGATGATGAATTTCTCTCCTGTACTTGTTGCTCTCTCTCTACTTGCTAGCCTTCATTCCCCCGTGTGGGCCCAGAATGAAAACACGATTGTTCTTGATGAATTTCGGATGAAGCTGGTAAAGCCTTCTAGCTACACCCGCACTCCTAAGGACGAAGTGTATCCTGTCGTGCTCTCGTTGCAGTCGCCTACAATCGAGCGCTATAGTTCGATACGCCAGAAAAATAGTGCTGCACTGTCCTATAAACTCCTGGGGGGAATTATTCTTATCACCATGCCTAAGCCCAAAACGGGGCTTGAGGAAACGGTTGATAATGCCTTGCCTACAGATAGCGAAATCGAAGGAATGAGCAAGATTATCCCCGGAATTGCCATCCAAAAGAAAGTCAAAATCAAAGTAGCTGGCCGGGATGCACTCTCTGTTTTAGCCTCGCTCGATGTCAGTCAGTCCCTGGGAATTCAAGAAGAAGCCAGTCTGCGGCTGATTTATATGGTCTATAAAAACACGCGTATGATCTGGCTCTTTGCAGGAATGAACGCGGATTTTGAGACAACCGTCAAGGACTTTGAGAAAACAATCAATAGCATTCGCTTCCTAGACGATAAACCCCTCAAAGACGATAAGCCCGTCAAACCCGCGATCAAGACCGCTCCAACCACTCCCAATACGCCTCCGGTCAAAGTCAGGAAGGGCTAGTTTCGCTTACCAAGCTCAGCCTGTGGGTACGTCGTGGCGACCCCAGAATCCAGAGATCCGCATCCAGCAAGAGCCGCATGACGTTGCCCCCATCCAGCGGCCGGTGTTTTTTCGTCGCCACAATGAGCAGTGCCGCGAGCACTGCCCGCAGGGGCCGCACCGTGTGATAACGCCGGTGCGGCTCCGCATAGCGCCTTAAAACCTCAGACGGGATCATCCGTGCTCTGTGCCTCATCAGCAAGTACCACATTGACATAGATAGCGCTCAGAGGAAGGATGATATCAAGACTGGTCAGCACTAGCTCTGTCTCTCGCTTGATGTACGCCTCATAAAGCCAGCGCCCCTCACTCTGGCGACTGTAACAATCCACCTGAACCCGATCCTGGTAAACATGAATAATTTCCTGAACGGAGGGAAGATTGCGATACTCTGTCAGCTTCCAGCCGCGATCTGCCTTCTCCGTGGAGCTAGATAACACCTCGATAATCACCTGCGGGTTGGTCAGACAGTCATTGTCTGTGTAGACTCGGTCGCCACAAGTCACTACCACATCAGGATAGGCATAGGAGCGAGACAGTTTCACACGCAAATCGTGGGTTGCTGTTCGGCAAGGCTTACCTCGAAGCTGCATGTAGAGCTGTCCAGAGATATTTTCGACAATATCAATGTGCTCCTCAGAAGCCCCCGCCATTCGGATAGTCACTCCATCATGCCACTCACTCCGAGAGTCAGCCTTGCGTTCATTTGCCAGATACTCCTCGGCGCTGGTTTTTGGTTCGAGCTTGAAGGCGTACATTGCGACTATTTCTCCGTGGGTTGGGCGACGTGCCGCATCGTGAAGTTGAGGACATCGCGCAGGTGCTCGTCCCAGTAGGGCCAGGTGTGGGCTCCGTCGAACTCGGCGAACTCGAAGGGAATCCCACGCTCCAGCAAGCGTCGCTCCATATCACGGTTCATCTGGATGAGAAAATCGTCCTTGCCGCAGTCGAAGTAGAGCGCGGGACCGTCCCAGGGGCCGCTCCGGCCAGCGAGTGCCTGAATCTTCGGCCAGATCGCCCCCGTGGCGTAGAGCGCATCGGTGTTGGTGGGGAACATCTTCTGGACAAAGTTCAGGATTGGCTTGCCCTCACCCCACTCCACAACTCCCGAAAGCGAGGCGGCGGCGCAGAACTTTGCCGGGTTATCGAGCGCCAGGTGCCACGCGCCGTACCCGCCCATCGAGAGCCCCGCTACCGCCCGCCCTTCGCGCTTTTTAATTGTCCGAAACGTGGATTCGACCTCCGGCATGAGTTCTTTCTCGAAATAGCTCTGCCACTTCCCAAAACCAGGCGAGTTCTGATAGAACGAGTCGCCCTGGGAGTCGGGCAAGACGACAATTAATGGCAGGTCGGCCAGATAGGCCGCTGTGCCCGCGTTCTTGAGCCAGTCCGTGTGCTTACCAAACGCGCCATGGAGCAAATAAAGCACCGGGTAGCGCTTTTGATTCCCGGTCTGCCAGTAGCCTTTAGGGAGAAAAACAGTACAGGGGACGAACTTGCCTAGCGCATCGGACTCGATATGCAGCGTGATCGCGCCCTTGCGCGCCGCATTTTTCTGCTCTGCGGTTACCACGGGCATGAACGGCGGCGGGGTCTGACCACGGGGGACGAACTCAGGAGCATAGGGCAGGCTGCGATTTTTCGCGGCAAAGCCCGCCGGTGGTGTCGGGCGACCGGCCTCGTTCCAGGCGCTTTCGAGCAAGCTTGCCAGCGCCGCACCTCCCATTTCTAGCCGCTTGATCGCAATGGGCTTAGCGGCGGGCGTAAAGGCACTCCAGTACGTCTCGCTAAATGTATCCCCGGAGGCCGCCGCCTGGGCTTTCTTATCGGCGGCAAGAATCACCGGCACTTCGTTGATACTGGCTTGAAGAATCGAAAATATCGCCGCAACCGGATCGCTCATAAGCCGTACCTTACCCGGCTTGAGCTCGCTGTAGGCAATGCTCTTCTCCAGCATCACGGACTCAAAGCGTGCGTGAATCCCCTTTTGGGAAGGCTCGGAGAGCTGGCCGTCATAGTTTTCCGTGGCATGGAACGGCACATGGGCATCGCCAACATAGTGCGAGAGATAGGCAACCTGCACTAGGGCATCGTCCCAGCGTCTTTCCTTGAGCGCACGCACAAGCAGGCCGTAGATGCGCCGCACCGTCCATGGATTCATCCCATCACTACGCAGCTTCATGTAGTCGCTGATCTTCTGCACGGCGGCGAAGTCCTGGGGAATCTTGCTCAGGTCCGAGCCAAAGCCGAAGCGCTCGCCATCGAGAAAGTGCCGTCCCGCCTCCGCACTATCGGGTCGGTTACGCCAGCGATCTGGATGCGACGAAGCGGCGGCAAACCAGTCCTTGTTCAGGATCATTAGTGTTTTGAGGGAGGAGGGAGGTAGCGAGTCCACGGCGAGTTTAGCAACATACGTGTGCCCCACCCCACCCCAGGCATGAGAAGCAGAGGCAAGCACAAAGGTAGCAAGAAGTGAGAATGCAAGTTTTTTCATGTCCGGAGCCCTTGTTGGGTAATTGTCAGTCGGAGTCGCTGGAGAAGAGTGTCCTCGCGACGGATTTCAAGAGTGTGCGTACCAAACTTATGGAACGTAAGATCCAGTGTCGGTAAAAGCTTAGCCGTGACCGCGTCTTCGTCAGCGGGGAGCGTGAAGTCCAGCCAGTTCGGAGAATCCAGTGCCTGGCCATTGGGGGAGAGCAGATGAAACTCCAGCCGACAAGACTTGCCTCGATCCGCGTCATCTAGCTCCAGGTTCAAGAAGAGCGGCATCTTCTCCAGAGTCACTGGCAGGCCAGGAAACCCGAAGCCCTCCGACAGGCCACAGAGGTCAATACCGTTCTCACCTTGACGCACCCCGTCCACAAAAACTGCACAGGAAATTGTCACTTAGTTCCTTGCTCCCTACTCACTTTTTTACGCCGTAGCGCTCGCGGTACTTGCGCAGCGCCTTCACAAGAATCGAGCCCGCCACCGCCAGATAGGCAAGGGCAATCAGTAGCATGATCCAGGCGAAGCTCTTCTCGGGAAGCTGGAAGGCAAGTGTTGTGATGGTCGTAAACGCAATCAACCCGATCCCTAAGCGGAGAGAGAACATCGTCAGGATCAGCTTATCTGCCACCTTGCTCGGTTTGCGCTGCAGGCGCTGACGGGGCATCACTGGCGTTGTACCTCTCGCTGAGCCAGTTTTTCCTGCCGCTCCGCACTCAGCTTCTTCCAAAGAATAATGGTGGTTCGGTGCAGAAAGAGTGAGCCCGCAGAGAGCACCACCACGGAGACCCAGCTCTTTTGCACCAGGCTATAGACCACCAAGATATTGGCGACAAGACATAAAAAGAACCGCCCCAGGAGGTGCATCAGATCCGCCGGATCAGTAATTGGCTCGGCACGTTTTGGCATAGGTCTTTATGGTACCGCATTAAGACAAGGAATTTCGGAGTCGCGGAGCGACATCCCAGCCGAAGGCTCACAGACGCCCACTTTCAGTGGGCGGCGAGGCTACGCTCTCTCCCATGCCTCTTTGGCGAGGCGAGTCATGAGCAAGCCCTGCTCCCAGCGGTCGGAGATTTCCTGGCCACCTGGGGTCGTAATGGCGTAGCGGGGTGGGCCAAGCTCACTGCTAAACGGGAGAATATCCCCCGGGCCCGCGTCCGCTTTCCAGTTCTGCATGGCAATGGCCCAAAGCTTGACGAAGAAGCGTGCCCAGGGAGTGCTCCCATCGCCACAGTCCACTTGCACCTGCTCACCGTTGCTGATGCGCCCGTGGATATGCGAAACGCGCTCTAAAATCGGCAGCATGCGCTCGTGTGCTTTTTCCGCCTCCCAGCCATAGAACTCACCGACGACCACAAAGTGCGACAGATCCGCCGTGATACGAATCTCGGGGACGCGCTCAATCAGCGCGAGTGTCTGGGGAATCGTCTCCGTGAAGTTGTTACGGTGCGTCTCGACAAAGTAGCAGAGTCCCGCGTCGTTAGCAACTTTTCGCCCCTCGGTCACAAGCTTTGCCACGACATCTACCGGCGTGTAGGCATCGGCGGGCTGGGCCATCACGTAGTCTGCCCCAACCCGCACGGCGCGCTCGATCAGTTTTTGCGTGTCCTCAAGCTTAAAAGGTCGGTGCCCCAGCGCGAGCCGCAGCCCAGAGCGCTTCAGTGCCGCCGTGACTTCTTTTTCATTGTCATCACTGAGCCAGCACTCCACGCCCTCCAGTCCGGCGTCTTTACAGCGCACAAACTTCTCATCGAGCGTCCACTCCGTCTGCGCATTCATGGGGAGCTTGATCATCCCCCAGAAAGTCTGCTGTACCCGCAAGCGCGGAGCATCGTTTGAGCCCTCATTGAGCCGGTCAAAAGCTGCCATTGTTATCATCCTCCGTGAGAAAGTTCGACAAGGCAGCTCTTACCCCCTGCCTAAATGTTAAGCAGAGGGCTCAGGCAGCACGTTCGAAGTAGCGGATATGAGGTGCTTTCTTGTCACGGATGGTCTCTTCGGTCACAACAATCTCTTCGATATCGCGCTGGGAAGGGACTTCGTACATGATGTCTAGTGTTGCTTCCTCAATAATAGTGCGGAGTGCGCGGGCCCCGGTTCCTCGGCTGACGGCCTGGCGAGCGATCTCGGTCAGGGCATCTGCCGTGAAGCTGAGATCCACCCCATCTAGCTCAAAGAAGCGGCGGTACTGCCGGGTAAGCGCGTTGCGTGGCTCGGTCAAAATGCGCACCAGTGCGGCCTCATCAAGCGGGGCTAGCGCGGCCAGCACGGGAAGACGTCCGATAAACTCAGGGATGAGACCGTAGCGCTGAAGATCTTCAGGAGTAACACGCGAGAAGGGATCCTCCTCAATGGATTCTGCCTGCGCCGCCACACTGGCACGGAAGCCCACACTTTTCCGGTTACAGCGCCGCTCGACGATCTCACTGAGCCCATCGAAGGCACCGCCACAGATAAAGAGAATATTGGTGGTATCAATCTGAACATATTCCTGCTGTGGGTGCTTGCGGCCTCCCTGCGGCGGGACATTGGCAAGGGTCCCTTCAAGAATCTTGAGAAGAGCCTGCTGCACCCCTTCGCCCGAGACATCCCGGGTTATCGAGGGCGAGTCAGACTTGCGGGCGATCTTATCAATCTCATCAATATAGATAATGCCCCGCTCCGCACGCTTGATAACATTGGGAAGTGTGTCGCCATTGTCTGCCGCCTGGATTAGCTTGAGCAGAATATTCTCGACATCCTCCCCCACATAGCCCGCCTCCGTCAGTGACGTCGCATCGGCGATAGCGAAAGGGACGTTGAGAATGCGTGCCAGAGTCTGTGCAAGAAGTGTCTTCCCGCTGCCCGTAGGCCCGAGCAACATGATATTGGATTTTTGAAGCTCCACCTCACTGGCAGGAGCGTTAATTCTTTTGTAGTGGTTGTAGACGGCCACAGCAAGAGTACGCTTGGCACGCTCCTGCCCGACGACATAGCTGGAGAGCTGCCGATGAATATCGCGCGGCTTAGGCAGGTGCCCTACCGGGAGAGACTCGTCCTGAGTGCTCTCCGTCCGGATGATGTCATTGCAGAGCCCAACACAGTCGAGGCAGACCCCCCCGTGAACTCCCAAAATCAGCTTCCGAACCTGCTCGCGACTCTTACCACACAACACACAACGGTTGTCGTGACGATCGTAACCACCAATACGCGCCATCCGCACCCCCTTCACGCCACAGGTAGGCGAGCCAGAGGGCAGTGCACCTCAAAACCCTTTACGCCTGTATTAGCGTTTTTCGCGAACCAGGACTTCGTCAATCAGCCCATACGCCACGGATTCCTCTGCGGAGAGGAAGTAATCGCGCTGGATATCATGCTTGAGTTTGTCTAGATCCTGACCTGTATGCTTCTGCAATATTCGCGCCAGTTGATCATTTGTTTTTAATATTTCTCGGGCCTGAACATCAATATCGCCTGCGGTTCCCCGGAAGCCCGCGCTCACCTGGTGGATCATAACACGAGCATTGGGCAGGGCGAAGCGCTTCCCCTTGGTTCCCCCTGCGAGAAGCACTGCTCCCATGGAGGCAGCCATTCCCATACAGATCGTCGCCACGTCACACCGCAGGAGTTGCATCGTATCGTAGATGGCAAGACCTGCCGTCACCGAGCCTCCTGGGGAATTAACATAGAACTCAATATCGGAATCGGGGTCTTGCTTCTCCAGAAAGAGGAGCGATCCTACAATGATACTTGCCTGCTGGTCATCCACCTCTTCACCGAGGATGATGATGCGGTCTTTAAGAAGTCGGGAAAATAGATCCTGCTCGCGGCTACCGCGTGCATCTTGTTCAATAACGCCAGGAATCGTCAGTGGCATAGGTCTTCATACTCAAGTGGCCCTGGATTACAGGGCCACTTCTCTTTTCTTATTATGACTCGGCGGGGGCTTCCGCTTCCGTCTTTTTTGTCCGTCGTTTTGGCTTTTCTTCAACAGCCGGCGCCGCCTCGGCTTCAGGGGCTGCCTCAACGGCAGGCTCCTCAGCCTTTTTCTTGGTCGCGGCCCGTTTCTTAGGCTTGGCCTCTTCGGTAGCTTCTAAAACTGCGGGCGCTTCCGCCTTGGCCGCTTCTTCCGCCTCAAGCTCGGCTGTCGTGAGGGTTCGCTCGGAGACCTTACTAATCTCTTTAAGATAGGTTAAGATCTTCTCGGTAAGTGCCTGATCCCGGAAGCGATCCAGGGTTCCCTGGGACTCCACGTAGGCACGCACCGCCGCGACACTTACTCCGGCCTGCTCAGCTTGCTCCGTTAGCTTGGCATCCACATCTGCCTCTTCGACGGTGATGCTTTCGGTACGGGCAACCTCGGAGAGCACCAGGGAGTTTTTGATGCGCTGGGTTGCTCCCACAGCCATCTCGCCCTGAAGCTGCTCAACGCTCTTGCCGATGGAAGCTAGGTACTGCTCTGGTGTGACTTTGTTCTGCTCCAGTGTCTGCGAGAGCTGCTGGAGCTCCGCATTGACTTCGGCACGCAAGAGCACCTCAGGGAAGTGGATCTGGCTGGTCTCGACAATCTTGCTGACTAGGTGGAACTCAATCTCGTTCTCGCTGGCCTGCTCGGCGTCTTTTTCCAGGCGCTCACGGATGTCAGCGCGAAGCTCTTCAACGGTCTCAACCTTGGGGCGAGCCCGCTTAGCGAGCTCGTCGGTTAGCTCGGGGAGAACCCGGGAGCGTACTTCCTTCACCGAAACCGTGAAGGCTCCCCGCTTCCCACGGAGCTCCTCATTCTCGAAAGCCTCAGGGTAGGTTGCTTCGATCGTTTTGGTGTCACCTTTACTAAGGCCTACCAGTCCAGCATCCAGATCGGGAATGTTCTTCCCCACCTCGATCATGGTCGCCTTGGGTTCGGCAAGCTCCGGCAGATCCTGTCCCTCAACAATGGCCGTAAGATCCACCATCAAGAAATCACCGATCTGGGAAGGCCGATCCTCGATCTCCGGATACTCGGCGTAGCGCCCACGCACACTATCCAGCTCTTTCTCGACGTCCAAGTCAGTGATGGTGATCTTGCGACGCTCCAGTTCCAATCCTTTGTAGAGCCCTAGAGTTATCTGGGGGCGCAACGGAATCAAAGCCTTGAACACAAACGCCTCGCCATCGTCCATAGAGATAAACTCCATGTCCGGCTCGGCGAACGGCTCCACACTCGTCTGGACGAGGGCATCGCGGTAGGCATCTGGAACCAGTGACTCCGCAGCGCGCTGTTTGACGCGTGCTTCATCAACATAGTTCTTGGCAATATGGGGAGGCACCTTTCCACGGCGGAAGCCGGGAAGCTGCAGGCTGGTAACAGCCTGCTGGAATGCTTTCTTTCGTGCGACTTCGACTCGCTCCGTTTGAACAGAGATTGTCAGCGCGATCTTGCAGGGGTCAAGCTGCTCAGTCGTCACCTGCATCGGTGGAATTTTCACTCCTAAAAATTATAGATTTTGGTTAGTCAACAAAAAGGGTACTGGAGACGTTGCCGCTCCAGTACCCTACCTCGGTCTTTTGGATTAGATCGAAGAGCGGGAGAAGGGATTCGAACCCTCGACTTTCACCTTGGCAAGGTGACACTCTACCACTGAGTTACTCCCGCGTACTATACCCGCTCGGCTATGGGCGAGAGGGGATTTGAACCCCTACGCCTTGCGGCACTGGTTCCTAAGACCAGCGTGTCTGCCATTTCACCACTCGCCCAACCAGGTAACAGGCCGACACAGGATATTCTAGCTTACAGATGCCTTCTTGTCAAGACTTGTCTCTACTTGCCCGCGAAACTGCGTAAGAACTTGATGGCGGTCGGATCCTCAGGATAGTACTGGAGGCATGCATTCGCCACGCGGCGCCCCTGCGCATAGAGCTCCTGAGCCCCATCAACATCGCCTGCTTTTCGCCGGGCATCCCCCAGATCACGGTAGATCAACACAAGCCACCGGAAGGCATTATTGACATCTTCATCTTCATCCCGGCTGAGGGTTTTACGATCTTTTTGAGAGCAGAGCAGGAGTGCCTTATTCCCATGAGCAAGTGCCTTCTCAAGTTTGACAAGGCGAACAAAATACAGCTCACAGAGAGTGGCCTGAATGGACAAGCTGTCCGGGTTGTTTCGCTCGCCTTCCTGGAGAAAAGCCAGTGCTTCGGGAAGCTTCTTGCTCACTCGGGCCATCTGCATCGCGCCATGAACATAGCCTTGAATAAAGTGCGGGTTCGTCCAGGTCATCAAGCGAAAAAGAGGGATCGTTTCTTTCGCATCCCGCTCCTCGTGATGAGACATATCCATGTAGGGCTGGGTCTGGCGCTCTAAATTGCCCAAGACTCCTCGCCAGTCAGCCTCCGCATTAGGGACAATAGTAGTCTCGTCATGGTGACTGTCGTGGGTAGCTTGCCCCTGTACTCTCCCTATTTTCTTGTCTTTCTTCTCTGAATCCAGCCGCCCTCGGGTCCCAACACCAAAATGCAGATAGCGATCCGACTCCAGCCAGAGAAAATCCGCGACTGAAGCGCGAAACTCGCCAAAGAGTGAAGCCACAGCCGACTCTTCCAGTGCCTCTTGCTGATGGAGGGTCAACCCCACAGGCGCTTTGAGCTGAGGCTGAACACTCTGCCCAATTTTCCCCGCCAGCACCAGCCCCGCGATGCAGAGCGTCCCAATAGCCAGCTCGCTTCTCATAGTCTATAGTGCCACTTTCTTGAAACGCATCGCCCCCACCATCAGACTGACCATACAGTGCAACAGCGCGTAGCCCAGCAGCGCCACCAGCACCCACAGAGGCACTGGCTTCCAGCCATGGCTAACTTTCCCAGAAAGGTCAAAAAGATTTAGCTCCGGCAGTAAAAAATAGAAACCCCGTAGAAGTGCCTGGCTAATCCCTTGGCTGGTTTTATCCAGCAGAAGAGTGGACTGTGAGAATGCCTGTGAGCCCACGGCCAACAGTAGCGTAATAGTCACTGTCGCCTGAGGAGTGAGAAACACCGAGATCGTGATCGTCACCGCGGAGAGCAGCATCAGCACAAACAGGCGTAAGACTAGGTACTGCCAGAAAATCACTCCGGGATGGAGCCCATACACCGTCAGTGCCCCCCACCCAATTAGTGCAAAGGTCAACAGCCCCATCCCGGAGAGCACAAAGACTCCCAGAAATTTTCCGATGAGTAGATCCGTGCGTGAGATGGGGCGAGCTAGGAGGGGGTAGATCGTCCGCCGTGAGATCTCCTCAGGCATCTGTCTGGCCGCAAAGACGATCGTCAAGATGACAGAGAGTAGGTTAATCACGGTCAGGGTAGCGCTCTTCAGGAAGATATCTAGCCCCTGCACGCCAAAGCGCCCCACGAGTGCGGCCATCCCGATCATCAAGAACGAGAGAATCATCGCTACGTAGAGATCCTTACGGCGCACTGCTTCCAAAACGGCCGCCTGTGCCAGTGCCCCCCAGACCACAAATTTTCGTCGCAACATACCCAGATTATTGGCAGTTTTGCGAGATTACTTCACCCAGTCCGCAACGAAAATATTTGTTTCATGGTCTTTACCGTGCCGGTTGCTCGCCCACAGAAGCTGCTTGCCATTGGGAGAGAACATCGGAAACGAGTCAAACTGCTGCCCATGGGTGACACGCTCTAGCCCCGTACCGTCCGTGTTTATGAGATAAAGCTCAAAAGTGCGCCGCTTGGGATCATCAACATTGGAAGCAAAGATCAGCTTTTTACCGTCAGGTGTAAAAAATGGCGCGAAGTTGGCGGCTCCATTTCGTGTCACCTGCTTCGGGTTGGCCCCGTCCGCATCCGCCACCCAGAGTTCCATAGAAGTTGGGCGTACCAAGTTCTGCTTGAGCAGGCGCTGGTAGTCCAGAATTGCTTTATCGTCGGCCAGAACACTGGAGCGCCAGACTATCTTTTTGCTATCAGGAGAGAAATAGGCACCGCCATCGTAGCCCACCCGATTCGTGAGACGCTTCAAGTCCGTGCCATCAGCCTTCATGGAGTAGAGCTCCAGGTCGCCGTCGCGGGTGGACGTGAAAATTATGCGCTTACCATCGGGCGAGACGGTCGCCTCCGCATTGTAGCCGCACTCCTTGCCAGACTCGATCTTGGCAGGAAAAAGCGGACGAAGATTCGTCCCATCAGTGTTGGCCTTGTAGATCGCGTAGTAAGGATAGATCGGCCAAACATAGCCCTGCGAGCGATCTGGTTCCGGCGGGACGGCGGCACTGTAGCCGTGGGTAGAGGCGAAGATCACCTCTTTATTGTTTTTGAGAAAATAGGCACACGTGCAGCGTCCTTTCCCCGTGGAGACGCGCTTGCGTTGCCCCCCGTCGGGACGCATCGTGTAAATCTGATCTGCATCGCCATTACCCTGCATGTGCTGAAAGATCACACGTTTCCCATCGAAGCTCCAGTAGGCCTCAGCATTCTGCCCTCCAAAGGTGAGCTGACGGACATTTGTGAGGTGCGCTTCACGGGAGTCATGGAGGTTGGAGAGTGGCCCCATGCCTGTAGTGGGCGGCTGTGCGAGCGCCAAAGCACAGAGCCCGAGGGTAAGAAAGGTAACGCCAATTCGCATAATTCTGGTTGTACCCGATTCGTGAAACCAAAATCCTAAAACTTCCCCTCTAAATTTTTATTTGGATTTACCGATAATAGGTGTTGTTTTTTACATTTTGGGGTAGAATATCCCCACAGGGAAATCTTATTTCGTCTACGGGAGAACCGTGAGTCGTGTGAGATTAAGGTTGAAACCTTAAGCCTGCTGATATTCTGGAGTGGCTCGTGAATGATACACTCCTGACTCAAATATTCTACTACTGAAAATGTAAGTGAGGTTTGTTATGCGATTATCTTTACGCGTTGTTGGGAGTGCTGTAGCGGTTGGCCTAGTGGCCTGTCTACCACATCAGGCTTTGGCTCAGACCGCTATCTCGGGAGTTGCTGTCGGCAATCAGAACTTTAACGGAACTTTGGGGCAGTTTTTCACTATCTCATCCGCTCCTCTCACGGTTACTTCACTTGGTGCTTTTGACGGCGAGTTTGCGGGGTTCGCGGCAGGAACCACAATCACCGTGGGAATCAGCAACGCAACGTACACGACGATTTTTACGCAGACTACTTTTACCCAAGGTGCTCCCGGAGCTCCGGGCTCAGGTTCATTTACTTTCAAAAGTACTGGCCCTACGGTTCTACCCGTTGGTAACTATTTGCTTTTCGCCTATGGCTATAACTCCAATGATCAGAACTTCAACTCAGGAGGAGCGCCAACTCCATTCACGCTCAATACCTTTGCAGGAACTGTTAGCTATGGTACAAGTGCTTTCTCAGCGACTCCAAATACACTGCCAACGGTGAATGAACCGGTAGTCGGACGTTACGGAGCAGCAAGCTTTATCGCCACTACCCCAGTAGTACCTGAGCCGGGTACACTGGCTCTCCTTGGGCTTGGAATGATCGCCGGTGTTGTCGCACGCCGTCGCCGCGCCTAGAATCAGGGAAACCTCACTAATCAGTCTCCTCCCCAAATGGTGGGGAGACTTTTTGTGTTTGTCTACTCTCGGATCCGCTCTAGCAAGCGGATGCGCTTGCGGACACTCGCTGGGGTCACCGTGAGTGGTGCGCCCTGCCGGATCGAGTGCCACAGATCTGAGTAGAACGCGCCCTGGAGACGCTCGAAGCCCTCTTCGCATTCGTAGCTGGCACTCTGCCACTCCAGATTTTCGTGGTTGTAGGAGCGATCCGGGGTTGAGGCACACTCCACAGGACGCGCAACATGGGTGCGCCAGTCTACCCACTTCCACTCCAGTTTGTTGCTCGTGCCCTTGAGCCCCCCCGACGTCCCCATCACTAGCCACTTGTCCTGAGGATACGGACAGGTCGCGGCAAACTCAATGTCCAGTGTGAAGGCTTCGGGGTGGCGCAGGGTGGCGCGAACATGATCCGCCGTGTCGCCTGACGCGAGGGTTTGTCGCATATCACTCCAGATCTCTAGGCTCTCGACATTGTCCACGCCCACGGTTTCGTAGAGGCCCAGTGCTTGGTCTAAGATATGCGGCCCATTGTTGTGAAGCTGCCCTCCCCCAAACTCGGAAAGTGTCTGCCAGTCCCAGCGCCGTCCGAAGCCGTGCTGAGCAATTCGAATATGGACAATCTTGCCCAGCACGCCGCTGGAAATAATCTCTTTTACTTTAACGTAACTATCTTCGTAGCGCCGGTTCTGGAACGGCACTACGAGCTTGCCTGCCGCTTTTGCCACCACGATCATGCTGTCCACTTCCACGACACTCAGCCCGAACGGCTTTTCACAGACCACATGCTTTCCTGCCTCCAGAGCGGTGACTGCGTTTCGAGCGTGATCCCGGTTGTAGCTCGAAACCACGATCAACTCGATCTCCGGGATCGCCACCAGCTCCTCCACCGAGGTCACCGCCGTCACGCCAAGTTCCCTGCCCGTCTCCGCTGCACGCACGCCGTTGATGTCGGCTACCGCCACTAGCTCGTATGTCTGTTGTAGCTTCTCAAATGCCTTGCAGTGGATGCCGTAGCCACTGCGACCCAGCCCTAAAACTCCCACACGAATTCTTTCCATGAAGGTATAATGCTACACATGAAGCGAAGAGACCTTCTTAAAAATGTAGCCACAGTGAGCGTGGCAACAGCAATGGGTGCGACGGTAGAGCCAATCGCGGCTCCCGCAGCGATGACGGCGGCGACGATGATGGGCGTGCCCTTTGAGAAACGCGATGTGGTTCGCATCGGGTTTATCGGCTGCGGCGGACGCGGCGGCGGGCTCTTCAATGATCTTCTCAATATCAAAGGGGTCGAGTTCAAGGCGGTTTGTGATGTCGTCGCTGCCCGGGCGGAGAGCTTTGCCAACCGGGCGGAGAAAGCCGGGCAGAAACGTCCCCAGGTCTACGGTGCGGGCAATCATGACTACGAGAAGCTCTGCGCCCGTGAGGACATTGACCTCGTCTATATCGCCACTCCTTGGGACTGGCATGTCCCGATGGCGGTCTGCGCGATGGAACACGGCAAACATGCCGCCGTTGAGGTACCTGCCGCCATAACACTTGCGGACTGTTGGAAATTGGTGGAGACCAGCGAGCGCACGCGCAAACACTGTATTCAGCTAGAGAACTGCTGCTACGGCTACACGGAGCGCATGGTGCTCAATATGTGCAAAAAGGGTATTTTCGGGGAGCTGGTGCACGGCGAGGCGGCTTACAATCATGATCTTCGGAGTCTTCTGCTTGCGGACTCTGGGGAGGGACTATGGCGACGAGCGCCTCATATCACCCGCAACGGCAACCTCTACCCCACCCACGGCCTCGGCCCGGTGGCGCAGTACATGGGCGTGCATAATGGCGACCGGTTCACACGCCTCGTCTCCATGAGCAGCCAGTCTGTCGCACTGGCCGAGTACCGAGACTCCCACGTGCCCGCGGATAGCCCCAAGCGCAAAGAGGTCTACAAGTGTGGTGATATGAACACCAGCCTGATCCAGACCGCACAGGGCCGTACAGTTATCCTGCAGCACACCGTCACCCTTCCGCGCCCCTACTCCCGTCTCAATGTCATTGAAGGCAGTAAGGGAATGTTCATGGACTACCCCGCACGCTTCTATGTGGAGGGCCAAAAAGGCGGCGAGGATTTTGTCGGCACCGAGGTGTACAAGCAGTACGAGGATCCGCTCTGGCAGAAGGAGGGCGACATGGCCCGTAAGCTAGGCGGCCATGGTGGGATGGACTACATCATGAACTATCGCGTCATTGAGTGCTACCACAACGGTCTTACCCCGGACATCAATGTCTACGATGCCGCCGCCTGGAGCGCTCCCGGCCCACTCTCCGAGGACTCCATCAAGAAAGGCAGCTCGGGCATTCTCTTCCCAGACTTCACACGCGGAAACTGGAAATAGGCCGCCTCTCCCGTCTCAGTAGCGGCAGCTCGAAGCCGTAGGTGAGAAGTGCAGCAACCATCAAGGAAACCACCCCGGCCACAAGGGTGAAGCGTATCCGCAAACCCTCATCCGTCACTTTCCATGGCTCAGTGATCCCCATCACTTTCTGCAAGAGTGTCGCAACCAGCGTGTGCCAGAGATAGAGATTGTAGGAGATCGCCGCCAGAAAGCGCAGCAGTCCCCCGCAGCGCAGCGGCGTCAGCGCTCCCCCCACCGTGGTGAGCAGCAGTAGCACTGCAAGCGGAAGCCGAATCGCCGCCTGATAGCTAGTCACTGCATCATGCCCCTGATTGTGACTATCGGACAAGCGAAAGAGCCACAGCAAAGCCGCAAGCCCAGCCACTAAAAGTAGGCTCCAGGTAGGATGCGGCCTCAGACGTTTTTGCAGCACAACCACGAGCGCCGCCGCTGCCATTCCCCCTCCGAAGAGATCCAGAAAGCCCGGAAGCTGGTTCATCTGCATTGTGTAGCCCCGTCCCTCCATGCCTCCCAGCACCACCCAGCGACGGTAGAAAAAGGCAATCAGCGCGAGTAGCAGCCAGCCCAGCAAGGGGCCGATCAGCGGACGTCGGATAAACAAGACTGCAAGCAACGGAAAGAGTACATAGAACTGTACCTCGACTCCTAACGACCAGAAGACCCCGTGGATCGAGCCGTAGGTCTCGAAAGTCAGCGGGTGCAGAAAGCTCAGGTGGGAAAAAAAATGTAGCCAGAAGTTTGCAGCCACTTCTTTTTCAGGAATTAAGAGCAGTGCGGCCACCAGGCACAGCCAATACGAGGGCAAGATCTTGAGTGCCCGACGTGAGAAGTAACGACGGAGTCCTGGCCACTTTCCAGAACGTGCCAAAGGCCAGTAGAGGCAAAAGCCACTCAGAAAGAAAAATATCTCCACCCCAAGATAGCCACGCCGAGGCAGACACTCCAGCCAAGGCAGTTTCTCAAGCGGGTTCCACCAGGACTTCTGCCAGAGGTGAAACAGCACCACGAGAGCGATGGCTAGCCCACGCAGGCCATCGAGTACCTCCAGCCGATTCTCTGTTTTTTCGTCTCTGCGCACAAACTATAATACCGGGAAAAATTACACGGAACCTGAACCTATTTGTCTCTGTAACCATCTATAGAAAAGCCATGCTCCGAAGTATTACTTTGTTTGCGATCGGCCTGCCCCTTGTTGCTCTTACAGCGGCGGCAGCCCTTCCCCAGAAAAAAACCGCTCCTAAGAAGCCTGCTGTCATCACCAGCCAAAAAACAACCAAGACCACTTCGGCAGGGACGGCTGCTTTTGAGCGGGAGGTGCTGCCGCTGGTGCAGAAGTACTGCGTGGGCTGTCACACGGCCCCCAAGGGCTCGGGCGGGATCAACCTGAGCGGCGAAAAAAACTTCGCTGCAGCTCTCAAAGGCCGCGTCTCCTGGGAGCGTGTTGAGGCAGCGGTGCTTGAGAAACGCATGCCACCTGCGGGAGTTCCTCAGCCCAGTGATGCGGAGCGCAAGAAGATCGGGCAGACACTGGAGAGCTTATTCTCCCAGGCTGACTGCCAGATCAACGACCCGGGCCGCGTCACCATGCGGCGATTAAACCGCGCGGAGTACAACAACACCCTGCGTGATCTCTTGGGCGTGGATCTGCATCTCGCCGATGCCTTCCCCAACGACGATGTCGGCTATGGCTTCGACAATATCGGCGATGTGCTCTCGCTCTCGCCGCTGCTCATGGAGAAGTATATGAGCGCAGCCTCAAAGGCGAGCCGAGCCGCGATTATCGCTCCAGAGGATAAGCCCAGCTCAGTAAAAATTCTCGCGGGACAGCTCAAGGGCCCCGGCAGCGTGACAGGCGAGGGCTACTTGCTCTCAAGTAACGGTGAGGCCAGCTCCGAGTTTGACTTCCCTGCTGCTGGCGATTACACCATTATTGTGCGAGCAGGCGCCAGCCCAGCGGGCCCTGATATTGACCTTCCCAACAAAAAGCGCGGCCCGGAACCCGCCAAAATGAGAATCAAAGTAGGGGGGAGTTTCGCCAAGGAAGTGTCCGTGACCACGGGGCCGAACAATCTGCAACCCTACAAGGCATTAGTCGCCATTGAGCAGCCGGGCAAGCAGAAAGTCGGCGCGGAGTTCCTCAACGACTTCTATGATGAAAAGCTCCCCCCCGAGCGGCGTGATAGAAACCTCACCGTGGAATCTATCGAGATTCAGATTCCTGAGGAAGTTCAGAAGCGGACGATCAAGCGGGAGCTGCCTTTTTCGCACCGCAAATTGGTTATTGAGACGCCCGATGACAACACCGACGCGGAGTGGGATCGCGCTGCAAAGGCGGTTCTGACTCCCATCGCCCATCGTGCCTTCCGTCGGCCTGTCACCAGCGATGAGGTGAAGCGTCTGGTCGGGCTCTCGCGCATGGCGAAAAACCAGAAGCAGTCGTTTGAGAAGGGCATTCAGTTCGCCCTCCAGGGAATTCTGGTCTCGCCGAGCTTCCTCTTCCGCCCGGAGCCCGATGCCAAACCCGATGATCCCAGCTTCCGGCGGCAGCTTAACGACCACGAGCTGGCAACGCGCCTCTCGTATTTTTTATGGTCGTCGCTGCCTGATGATGAGCTCTTAGCGCTTGCGGATCAAAAAAAGCTCCAGGCTCCTGGTGTTTTACTCGTACAAGCCAAGCGCATGCTCAGAGACCCGCGCTCCCGGGCGCTGGCCGATAACTTTGCCGGCCAGTGGCTCCAGTTGCGAAAAGTGAGCGTGGTGCAGCCCGACACGGCACGCTTCCCGGCCTTCAACGAACCGCTACGACAGGCCATGCGCACGGAGCCCGAGCTGTTCTTCACGGGCATTGTCCAGGAAGACCGCAGCATCCTGGAGTTTCTGGATGCGGACTACTCCTATCTCAATGAAACTCTGGCCAAGCACTACGGCAACTCTAGTGTGAAAGGCTCGGAGTTTCAGCGGGTTCCTGTGCCACCGGGCCAGCGGGGTGGCATTCTCTCCATGGCCGCCGTGCTCACCCTCACCAGCAACCCGGGGCGCACATCGCCGGTCAAGCGTGGAAAGTGGGTTCTGGAAAATCTTCTGGGGACGCCGCCACCTCCCCCACCGCCCAATGTCCCCGAGCTCGATAAGCCCGGCGGGCCGATTGTCGCCGAGACGCTCCGCAAGCGGCTGGAGATTCATCGCAAAGACCCGGCCTGCGCCAACTGCCACACCCAGATGGATGCCATCGGGCTGGCGCTGGAGAACTACGATGCGATTGGGAAGTGGCGTCTGGACGATGATGGGAAGCCCATTGATGTGTCGGGAGTGCTTCCTGATGGCAGTAAGTTCGACGGCCCCAAGGAACTCAAAAAAGTGCTACTCGGCAAGAGGAGCCAGTTCACCAAAGCCATGACCGAGCGCCTGCTCACCTACGCCCTCGGGCGCGGGGTCGAGCGTACCGATAAATGTAATCTGGAGGCCATGGCCAAGACCGTGGAAGCCAAGGGCTACAAGTTCTCCGCAATCGTGGAAGCAGTGATTACCAGCCAGCCGTTCCGTGAGCGGCGCGGCGATGAATCCGGCAAGAAAATTTAGCAAGGTATAATTCAAACTATGAACGATGCAAGTATGACGCGACGGACTCTCCTTCGGGGAGCGGGAGTGGCGCTGGCACTGCCCTGGCTCGAAGCAGTCGCTTTTGCGCAGACGGGGAAGAGTGCGGGCGAAGCGCCGCTACGCATGGCGTTTCTGTTCGTACCCAATGGCATCAACATGGCGCACTGGACTCCTGAGGGCGAGGGGGCTTTGGGCGCACTGCCGCACACCCTGGAGCCATTGGCGGGCATGAAAGAACACTTCAACGTGCTCACCGGGCTTACTCAGAACTGGGCCTTCGCCCACGGCGATGGCGGCGGTGACCATGCGCGTTCGGCGGCGGCCTGGCTGACCGGCTGCAAGCCCAAGAAGACCAGCGGCGCGGATATTAAAGTGGGCCTCTCGGCGGACCAGCTCGCGGCGGCCAAGAAGGGCCAGCTCACGCGCTTCCCCAGCCTGGAAATTGGCTGCGAGCGCGGTGGCCTCGCGGGCGACTGCGACAGTGGGTACTCGTGTGCCTACTCCAATACCATCTCCTGGCGCACCGAGAACTCCCCGATGTCCAAAGAGACCGAGCCACGCCTCGTGTTTGAGCGGCTCTTCGGGGGCGAGGATGCCAGCGAGAGCGCCGAGGCACGGGCACAGCGCAAGCAAAACGACAAGAGTATCCTGGACTTTGTGCTCGAAGACGCCAAGTCGCTCCAGGGACGTCTCGGGACCCATGACCGCCATAAGATGGAGGAGTACTTCACGGGCATCCGCGAGATCGAGCGGCGCATGGCGTTCTTGGAAAAAGCGGGCAAAGAGACAGGCGTCAGCGGAGAATCGCTGAAGGCGCGAATGTCGGGAGGCCTTCCTGACTACCCCGATCACGTGAAGCTTCTGGGCGACATGATGGTGCTGGCGTTTCAAGCCGATATCACCCGCATCTCCACATTTATGTTCGCCAATGAGGGATCGAACCGCGCCTACAAACAAGTCGGTATCAACGATGGGCACCACGAGACATCGCACCATGGACGTAGCCCTGAGAAGCTGGAGAATCTCAAGAAGATCAACCGCTTCCACGTGGAGCAGCTCGCTTATATTCTAGGCCAGATGCAGAACATCAAAGAGGGTAACCGAACACTTCTGGACAACACGATGCTTGTCTACGGCGGCGGCATCAGCGACGGCGACCGGCACAACCACGATGATTTACCGCTCTTGTTGGCGGGTGGTGGCGGCGGGACGATTGCAGGCGGGCGGCACATCAAGTACAAGAACGGCACCCCAATGACGAACCTGCTCATCACCATGCTGGATCGCTTCGGGGTTCCCGGCGAGACCCTAGGCGACTCGACCGGCAAGGTTCAGCAACTCTTTTAGGAACTCGCCCCCATTCATGGGGGCGAAGGTTTTTCGTGTTAAAATAGAGGCCAATGGCACGTAAGAATCGCTTGGCCGATGCATTTAAGGAGAACTTCAACGTCGTCGGATTGGCGGGTGCAGCAGGACTCTCACTGGCATTTCTCAATCCTCTCCCCCTTCTGATAGGAGTCGTTGCGGAAGTGGGGTACCTGCTCTTTGTCCCCGATTCCCGCTGGTACCAGAAACGTCTCTCGCAGCGCTTCGATGCGGAAGTGACTGCGCGGCGCGTGAAGCTTAGAGAGCAAGTTTTTCTTGTGATCTCAGAGAATGTTCAGGAGCGCTTTACGCGCCTGGAGGACATCCGCACGCAGCTCGATGGCCACGCCCTCTCCAAAGAGAACTGGATGCGGGAGGTCTGCCGCAAGCTAGACTACTTACTGGAGAAGTTTCTGCTCTTTGCACGGCGTGAGGTGGAGTTTGCGCAGTATCTCGAAAATGTCTACGCCGAAGTCGTTGTGGGCCTCAAAGGCAAGCGTCGCGATAAAGAGGGGCCGCCGATTCCCAACGAGGACCGTTCACGGCGCATGGTCACCACCATTCAGGAGCGCTTCGATGAGGAAATCGCGCAACTCGAAGGCAAGCACGACGAAGATAGCAACACCCAGGCAGTTTTGGACAAGCGCAGGGAAGTGCTGACCCAGCGTCATGAGTATGTTGGGCGAATCGGGCGAATTCTGACCAACTTAGGCCACCAGATGCAGCTTCTGGAGGACTCCTTCGGGCTTATCAATGACCAGATTCGGGCGCGGCCCCCGGAGCAAGTTCTCGCCGATATCGAGGGTGTGGTCACTCAAACGGATGCGATGACCAATCTTTTAGATGAGATTGCGGCCTATGATGACATGTCGCACCGTCTTGATTTATAATGGTAACGAGGTAGAACGCTAATCTATGCCAATTGCTGATAAATTTCGTAAAGCTGTCGGGCTTTTCGTCACGATGGACGAGCCGAAGTCCGAAGCCCCCCGTGCGCTTAATTTCTCGGAGCCCGCACCATCGCCCACGCCGCATGGCAATACTCCCAGTGCCGAGATGACGGAGCTGGATCGTAAGCTGGCGGAGATTGAGAAAAAATCCAAGGCAATCGGGACAGGCTCACAAGCGCCCCAGACCGTCGAGCAGCTCGTGCGCCAGAGCGATGGTCCCAACTTGGACGAGATCAAAGTCTCCGCGGAAGAAACATCCGGAGCGCTCTTACCCAATGGCAATGTGGATGTACAGGCGATCTATGCCGGAGCCAAGCTGCCCACGGTCACTTTTGGGGCGGAGCAGACCCGCGAGCTGCTCTCCAAGCTCCCTAATGGGCTCTCACTGGACATGCAGCGCCAGATGGTCGCCGCCACCCTCACCACGATGGGCGCGACCATGGGAGCCAGCGCCGAGACCATTGTCGCCGATGCCTCCCGCAAGCTCGCCGCCCTCGCGTCCTACATCGAGGACCTGCGAAAAGTGACCACGGAGCGCATGAGCTATGCGCAGGCGGAGATAGAGGCTCTGCAAGCGCGGATTACGGAGCAGCAGGGCATTATCGCCAGCACGCAGCAGCAGCTCACCACCGCACAGGCACAGTGTGAGGCGGAGGCCGATAAAATAGACGATATTTTGGAGTTTTTCAGCCTGGACACAGGCCCCTCAAAATATGCAGCGAGCGTGCAACCATCCGCAGTATCAGGGTTCTGATTCCGTTGTAGAAAATTAAGGAAACGAAAAATGGCACAACTAACTCCCGCAGGAAAAGCGGTTATCTTAGCTCTTGTGATCGGCGGTGCCGTCGGTGGCTACCGACTTTTTGGCAGCAAGCTGATTCCCAAAGCTCCCGATAAAGTCTCGGTATCAGGGACAAAGATTGTCTTACCCGACGGCAGTACCCCTGCTCCCAGCACCGGGGTGGGCGATCTCAACGTCGCCATGCCCGGAAAAGAAGCCGGCTGTACCAATCTCCCCGAAGTGCGCTTGCTCGGCTATGCCTGGAACGCGCACATGGGCCTGCACTTTGCCAACGGGGGACCACAAGCCACGCAGGGAAGCCTGATGTGTACGAATGGCGTCAATTTAAAATTTGCACGCCAGGACATGAACGACAAGCTCACGGAAGCGCTGGTCAGTTTTGCAACCAAGCTCTCGCAGGGCGATAAAAATCCCAGTGTTGGAGCGCACTTTGTGACCGTGATGGGCGACGGCTCGGCAGCCTTTCTCAAGGGCGTGGACGATGCGCTCTCAAAAATCGGGCCGGAGTACCGCCCCAAAGTAGTTGGGGCGATTGGCTTCTCACGAGGCGAGGACAAGTTCATGGGGCCTGCCGACTGGAAACGCGACCCACAGTCGGCACGCGGTGGCGTGATTGCGGGCGTCTTGCGCGACGGTGACTGGAATATCGCGCAGAAGTGGATCGGCGATAACGACCTCAAGACCAACCCCGACGAGAAAACCTACGACCCGGATGCGATCAACTGGATCAATACGAGCGACTACTTAGACGCGGGTGAAAAGTACATCACCGGCTACACCGAGGAGCGGGCCGTGGTGCGCAACGGCAAGAAGACCGGGCAGACCATGAAGATCAAGGTGGACGGCGTCGTGACCTGGACTCCCGGCGATGTCAATGTAGCGCAGAAGCGTGGCGGCCTGGTCTCGATTGTCTCCACCAAGGAGTACGCCAGCCAGATGCCCTGTGTGGTGATCGGGGTGGACAAGTGGTGCAAAGCGAACCGCCCGATTGTGGAAGGCTTGCTCAAAGCCGCGCTCGCAGGCGGTGAGGCCGTACAAAAGAGTGATCAAGCGCTCGGGCAGGCAGCGGAGATCAGCGCCGTGGTCTACAAAGAGAGCGATGCAGCCTACTGGAAGAAATACTACAAAGGCGTCACGGAGAAAGATAAGACCGGCCTGAGTGTCGAGTTGGGCGGCTCGCGTGCCAACAACCTCTCCGATGCGGCCTTCACCTTCGGACTGGCCCAAGGCTCCGCGAACCTCTACTCGGCGGTCTACAAAGTCTTTGGGGATCTCGTCGTCAAACAGTACCCAGAAATCGTCAGTGGCTACCCCTCGGCAGATCAAGTGCAGGATCTCTCCTATCTGAAAGCCATCCTGGCAAAGGCGGGTTCCGGGGCGGTCAAGGCTGGCGACACCACTCTTGTCGCCAAGATCAAGCCTACACAACCGGGCAAACCTGCTGATGGCGAGGGCTCCAAGAGCAAGTGGAATATCCCGTTTATGACAGGGCGTGCGGAGTTCGATTCGAAAGCGGTTCAGGATCTTGAGAAGCTCAAGCGTAACCTTCTGGTTGCCTCAAATATGTCCGTGGAGATTCAAGGTCATACAGACAATGTTGGTGACCCGACTAAGAACATGCAACTCTCGGAGGCACGCGCCTTTGCCGTAAAAACCTGGCTGGAAAAACAAGCCCCCGCAAACTTTAAGGGACGTATCTCCGTCTCGTCGTACGGACAGACAAAACCTATTGTCCCTAATACGACGGATGCTGGACGCGCACAGAACCGGCGTGTTGAGATTGTGCTAAGAACCAACTAAACATGCTCCGGGCCGTAAACGGCCTGGCAAGGTAAATTATGGGAATTTTCACGCCTAATAAGGTCATCTCCCCGGCAACATTTCGCTTGATTCTTCTCGGGGAGGCGGCGCTCTTTCTGGTGCTCTGGCTCGCGTCGCCCTTTAAAGTCCTGCCACGCCCCGGAGAGGTTTTTGTGGCATTGGGAGAGCTCTGGCGTGGAGGAATCGGGCAGGAGCTGATCGTCAGCTTCGGGCTATTTATGCAGGCACTGGCGCTCTCCACCGTGATCTCCACAAGCCTGGCATATCTCACCGTGATCCCGGTCTTTCGCCCCCTGGCACTGGTAGTGTCGCGTGGGCGATTTCTCTCTCTGGTAGGCTTCTCGGTGGTCTTCACCTTGATGCTCGGAGGGGACCGGCCGGTCAAGCTTGCGATGCTCACGCTGGGGATGAGTGTCTTTCTGCTCACCTCCCTACTCTCGATCATCGCCGAGATCCCTCGGTCGCAGTACGACTACGCCCGCACGCTCCGGCTCTCCGAGTGGCGCGTGGTCTGGGAGGTGGTGATCCGGGGGACAATAGACAAAGTCTTCGATGCCGTGCGACAGAACGCGGCGATTGCGTGGACGCTCTTGCCGATGGTGGAGGCGCTCTACCGTAGCGAGGGCGGGCTGGGCGTGGCGCTGGATATTCAGCGCAAGTACTTTCACATGGACAAAGTCTTCGCCATCCAGCTCATTGTGCTCTGTGTGGGATTATTTCAAGACTACGCCGTGGGCCTGGTCCGGCAGATCATCTGCCCCTGGGCCGATCTTAACAAGGAGCGGAGCGACGCATGAGTACCCCAAATAACAACTACGAGATGCGCGAGACGCTTCTCAAGCTGGAGAGTATTTCTCATAGCTACAATGGCCGTCCGATCTTAAAAGATGTCAATGCGGAAGTCAAAAATGTCCATATTCCCGGGCGGCAGCAAGGCCAGATCATTGGACTGCTCGGACCGTCGGGTGTTGGAAAAACCACGCTCTTCCGCATCCTCGCAGGGCTGATGGAACCCACAAGTGGGAAAGTCTTGCTAGGAGCCGATGCCCATCCCGTGAAGCGCGGCACTGTGGGCGTGGTCGCGCAGGACTATCCCCTCTTTGCCCACCGCACGGTTCTCTCTAATTTACTGGTCGCCACGGACAACGATGCGGCCAAAGCAATGAGCATGCTGGAGCGCTTTGGGATGGGCGAGCATGCCAAGAAGTACCCCATTCAGCTCTCTGGCGGCCAGCGCCAGCGCGTCGCCATCGCCCAGCAGCTGCTCTGCTCAGAGTTTCTGGTTCTTATGGACGAGCCGTTCTCGGGCCTCGATCCCGT
>NZ_JAYVPL010000105.1:0-19199 GCF_043757465.1 Armatimonas sp. | reverse complement strand
TGCTCAGACGAAGTCTTTGTTTGTTGAGTTTTTAAATAGTTCGACGTTTTTGTTTGAAAAAGTGAAGTGGTATACAGGGTGTTTACAACTCAATTAGGAATGCTATATCCAGCGACGCCAGGGGGAGCAGAGAAAGCTCGGCATAACGGGCGGCGGCGGGTACTTGGCCCAGAAGCTCCCCCACCGATGCCGCAGGATGTAGCGCTCCCTCGGCCCCGCGCACCATCCCAATCGTGCCGCCCATTCCGATGACAACAATCCGGGGAAGTGTCATCATCCCGTGATCCGGTAGAGGTGCACATCGTTGGGAGCAAACGTGTCGCTCCCCGAGACCGTGCGCCCCTCGCCCAGCACCTCGATCTTGCCGCACGGGTCTAGCTCAGCCGTCACGGTGGTATCGCCTGTCGCGGCGGCAAAGATATAGTTCGCGCCTTGGTGCTCCACCACGAGCATCTCAACGCCGTTTTGGGTGCGACGCTTCCCGCGCGGGCTGTTGATGACTGCGGCCAGCTCGCGAATTTGTTTATTGGTCGCTGTGACCGAGGCAAGCATCTCGGGATCGTCGAGAAGCGCGTGCTCGTTGAACTTGGGCTGGAACTGGTGCACAAAGTAGATCAGGCCGCGTGAGCCGTGAATAATCGCCCGCCACGTCTCGTTGCGCACTTGTCTCGGGGTGGCCTTGGTCTTGCCGTCAATGCGCGTGCACTCCAGGCAGTTCCAAATGCGCGTCTTGCCACCCGTCCAGCCCACCAGCCGGTCTACGCCTTTCGCCACCAGCCCGAGCGGCAGGTTATTGGCGGCGGGGTAGACATCAAAGGAGACAATATCGCCGCCCTGCACGTACGTCTCGTAGTCCGAGAGCTTCGCGCCCGCCCCGCGCCCCTTCCAGTCATCGTTGGCGACACCCTGCCCCAAGTTCAGCAAAATCGGCCTCGTCGGGTCGGTGGCGCGGAGCTTCTGGTAGTCGGCGACAATCTTTGCGGGCGGCACACACGGCCCCCAGCCCTTCTTACCCGTCACCGGGTCGGTGACGGCCTGCGCGTTATCGGGCTCGTCGCCGTGCATCCAAGCCGCAATAATCGGATCGTCCTTGTGCGTCAACCCCACCGCATTCTGCTCACAGATCACCCGCATCTTGGCGGCTTTGAGCGCCGTGAGCTGCTTCTCGGTCGGCCCCTGCCAGAGCGCGACATAGAGATTGATCCCCGCCGCCCCATAGCGCGACGCGTTCTCTGGTGACTGAAGCCACACCCCGATGGGAAAGTAATCGGGAGCTGTCGGAAGCCCGTTCTTCCAGGTTTGTTTCATGACTTCATTCTACCCAACACACTCTCTGGCAGTGTATACTTTGCGAGATATGCATACTCTGGTAACCGGGGCGGGTGGTTTCTTAGGGCGGCTCTTGATCGAGACGCTGCTGGCACAGACCGAGGCGACCGTCACGGCACTCGATGTGGTGCCGATGCACTTTGAAAGCGAGCGGGTGACGGCGTTTGCAGGCGATCTTTCTGATGGGAATTGGCTGGCGGCGACCCTCGCGCAGGTCGCGCCGATTGAGCAAGCCTACCATCTGGCGGCAGTGGTCTCGGGCTCGGCGGAGGCGGACTTCGATCTGGGCTACCGTGCCAACCTGGAGGGAACCCGCACCGTGCTCGAAGCGCTGCGCCGCCAGAGTGGGAGTGGCGGGCCGATAGCGCGCCTGGTCTTCACCTCAAGTGTCGCCGTCTTTGGCGGAAATCTCCCCGAAGTTGTCACCGATGCGACCGTGGCCGCTCCCCAGGGTTCCTACGGTGTCCAGAAGCTCATGAGCGAGTACCTCATCGGCGACTACACCCGCAAGGGATTCTTAGATGGGCGCGCCGTGCGCCTCCCCACGGTGAGTGTCCGCCCCGGCAAGCCCAACGCGGCGCTCTCCAGCTTCGCCAGTGGGATTATCCGCGAGCCGCTCCAGGGGCAGATTTCAGAGCTTCCCGTGCCCCGAGACACCGCCGTGTGGCTGTTCTCCCCCTCTGCCGCCGTTGCCGCGCTGCGACACACGCTCACGATTGAGCACGAGCGCTTTCACGGAGGCGTCTACGGCCCCGGCCTTAACTTACCGGGCCTGTGCGTGCGTGTCTCCGAGATGCTGGAGTCGCTTCTCGAAGTGGGCGGCCCGGAGGCGCTGGCACAGGTGAAAGATGCTCCCGACCCCCGAGTCCTTAAACTTGTCATCACCTGGCCGACAAAGTTCGCCCCCGAACGAGCGCTTGCTTTAGGCTACTGCGCCGACCAGAACTTCACTGAGATCGTGCGTGCTTTTGCTAGGCGTTTAGAGCCACAAAATGTACCCGTCAGGTGAGTGAGAACCCTGCCCTCGAGCCACGGAAATTTCAATGCCCAACCCCCTATTTGTCGTCGCCGATCCCGTAGCCAACCGAGATGAACTCATCGAGCTTAACGTTGAATACTTGTCATGGGTGTTCGCTGAGATCGAGCAGCTCTTCGCGGTAACGTCAGACAACATCGTCGGAATGACAGCGAGCGAATATGTCCCCACTGTCATCGCCAAAGTCTGCGGCGATCCACCTCCCAAAGGCATCTTCTACATCGTAAAGATAGATGGCAGCGTGGCGGGAATGGGCGGACTTCGATTCCTTCGCACTGGTGTTGCGGAGATCAAGCGCATCTACTTCCGGCCAGCGTTTCGCGGAATGAAGCTGGGTGAACTGATGCTCAATCGCCTGCTCGCAGATGCAGGGGCTTTCGGTTATCAGAGAGTTTGCCTTGACACAGCCCTCTTTATGAAGTCCGCTCACCGACTCTACGAGACCAATGGTTTTTCGGACTGCGCCGCATATGAAGGAGTGGAAGTGCCACCTGAGTTCCACAGTCGTTGGCGCTTCATGGAGCGCACACTCTGCCAGTGAGGCCTAGCCTCTCGCTCAAACGGAGGGCTCGTTCCTCCGGCACTAGGCATCCAGTTTGACGAGGGTCGGCTTTGCTCCCAGCACAACCACAAATGCGTCACATTCGGTGGGGAGCTTGGCGGTGGGCTGGTGCTTACCTTCGATGCGGAGCCAGGCGACGGAGGCGTGCTCGGCCTATTTGACCAAGAATCACGGGTGGAGATCAAAGGCAGCTAGGATACGGCGTAGATTAACCGATGGTGTTCGGTTCATTTGAAGTCGCTGGACAGTTGCACGACCTATCGGAGTGATTCCCTCGACGGAGAATCCCTCCTGACTCCATCGGAAGTGCTCTACCCAGCTATCCTAGCGGGGATGAAACAGTGGGACAAGCAAGCCTGATTCAGGGTCAGGTGCCTCGGTGGCAGCCGCTTTGTGATCGTTGCAGGAGGGACAAGCCCAGGCAAGGTTGAGAAGGTGATCGCTTCCTTGTGCCACACGCGGAAGGATATGGTCTACCTCAAAAGTAGCGGAGGAGTAGTCGGCAGGCAAGCCGCAGTACTCACAACGCCCTCTCGCTCTTGCGGCAACGGCGGCGCGAAGTGCTTCATTCACCCCAATACCTCCAAGGGGCGAACCCCGAAGCGCCCCATGCAGACATGAAGCGTTAGCCCCAGGCGCTTTGCAAGCTCCGCCACGGCCTCCATGCGCCGAACATGGTGGGAATCCAGGTGCTCCAGCAGACGTAAAAGCTCATCGCGTTCCGGTTCGGAGAGCGGCGTCGCACGCTGCTTTGCGGTCAGCTCCTGGTAGGCACTGCGCAGATGCTGCGCGGGTTCCTGTCGCGCGATACGCTCCAGCTCCGCGTCACTGGGGGGATTCGGTGCGGTGGCGAAGTGCGCCGCAACAACCCGCTGAAGAACTTCTCCCACGGGTATTCCTGTGCGTGCGGCTTCAGAGAGGAGTAGCTGTTCTGCTTCCTGAGAAACGGTCAGAGTCATGCCGCTATTTTACCGCCTGGTAGCTTCTCCGGTGCCCCATCGCGCCGGGAAGGTTTGAATATCTTGGCTACCTGTGGCATAATGCGAAGGGATGAAGATGCCCACAAGAAACTCAGCAGCCGCTTGCGGCATAACACCCCAAAATCGTCATTATGACCGCTGCGGCATAACACTCCCCACGAGGGAGCAAACACCGCTGCGGCAGAAACACTAGTTGGGCGTCGCTACCCACCGTATGAACGTGCTCAATCAGAACGGAGTGGATCTCCTCGAACTTTGGGAGCGCGAAAAAACCTCCGTGCGAGCTGAAGTCATTGCTGCGAACATAAGCCTTTCGTTTACGGGTCAGGTGGTGAGGCACTCAACGATCGAACTTGTTCTTACCCGCGGCTACGATGAGATGTCCATATCTCTGTTCTGCGGTAGTTACGAAGTCTTCGAACCATCCATTGGGAAGGGTGCATCCGCGCGCTACCGCCGTGTTGTCCAGATCACTACTGACGGGGGTGGACAATGTACCCTGTACGAGCTGTGTGAACCTCCACCGGTTAGCTTGGAGACCCCAAGCCACGCCCAACCCGTCGATGCACCGGACCCTTTGCCGGCGGGCTTGCGCCCACCGGCAAAGGGCCGGTGATCTCTAGCGTCGTTAGATATTTCCCAGGCTTACGGTGCGGGTTCGCGCTCCCAGCTCGATAACGAATGCCCCACGTTCGATAGGCAGTTTAGCCGTTGGTTGGTGCTTGCCTTCAATCCGTAGTCGGGCAACGGGGGCGTTTGTGGTTTTGGCGGGGAAGGTGAGCGTGACTTGGCCGGTCTTGGTGTCCAGCGCGACGCGCTCGAACTGCCCGGCATCGAGGACGAGCCAGAGCGCAAGTGGGGCGATAAAGATGCGCTGACGGAGACTGTCTTGCGGCACGACGGTGACGAGATTGCTCTTTTGGGTGAGAGCGCCGCCAAACGCCTGCCAGCCGAGTTCGGAGTCATTGACGATATAGGTTCCCGTGTTGAGGGCGTGGCCCAGAAAGCCGGGGCCGTAGTCGCCGGAGTAGTAGTCCCAGCGGAGCGTGTCCGGGTTGGAGTGGAACGCCGCCGACGCGAACCCGCCCTCGTCAATGTTGCTCAGCGGAGCCATCATGCCCGCGTAGCCCACTCGGAGCAAATAAGTATCGTCGGGGTGGGAGCGGAACTCGGTGAGCACGGGAAGCGCGTTCATGCCGGAGCCGTAGTGGTGGAGCTGGCGCTCGATACGGGACAGCTTGCCGCCGTAAAGAAAATCCCAGTAGCGCCGCGCGTTGCCGTTGTAGCCCCAGTGCGGGATCGGCTGCATGTAGCCCAGAATCGAGTTGATCGAGACGGTGGCTTTATCGTCGTAGCCGAAGTGCTTGGTCCAGGCGTAGACCTCTTCCTGGCCCGTCGAGTCCCAGGCCATCTCCGAGCCAAACGGATAGGCTTCTTTGCGCCACTTCTCGGCCCGCTTCTTGACCAGCGCTTCCAGCTCGCTGGCCTGCGCGGTCCAGCCCTCGGCTTGTAGGTCTTTGAGGAGGCGTAGAAAAACCGTCCCCTCCATCAGCCCCAGCTCGGCGTAGCCCACGCGCCCCGAAAAGAGAAATTTTGTGGTCTGGAACGCCTGCTCCAAGTACCACTTCCAGTCGTGGTGCTTGGTCATGCCCGGTGTGTTGCGTGCGACTCGGTAGAGGCTCCAGTAGGCCGCAACCACGTGCGGGTAGTTGAAGCCCCGCCCGATATCCTCGGTGGCCTTCTTGCTCCAGCTGGTCCACGAGCCCCAGTTGATGTCTTTTCGGTACGGAAAGTCGGGGAGCGCCTTGGGGTCGTAGAAGAACAGCGACTTTTTCACGCCGTACTTATTGGGGCCACTGGAATACTGCAAGCCGCCCCACAAGACCCCATCCACAAAGCGCTCGAATTGTGCGACTTGCGCCGTATCGGGCTGCAAGAACAGCTTCATCGCTGCCGCCAGCCAGGAGCCGGAGCCGCCTTCATCGCCGAGGCCCGCGATCCAGGCGCGGCTGTCCTGCTCGACGATCTGATTCAGCTCCCTATCGTAGCTCATCACCGACGGGCTGCGGCCAAACGGGTCATTCGGCTTCTCGTACCACTGCTTGGTGAAGAGAAAGTTGCCGAGGCTAGCCACGGTCTGTGCGGCGGGCTTGGTGAGCCAGTAGTGGACGGTCTGAGTGAGGCCATCGGCGTAGGTCAGTGTCAGACGCGCCCGTCCCCAACCCGTGGCTTTCACGGCGTAGGCCGCCCAGCCCGCCGGTGTCTTCCCGGCGGGCTTGAGTTCCAGCGCGCCCGCAGGCTCCACCAACAGACTCTTCACGGGCTTGTCGTAGTTCAGGATCAGCTTGGCATCGGAGTTTTGCGGCACGATATACCCGGGGACGCCAATCGCCACAGGGCGCCCCGCCGCCGCAATCGCCTTCTCCAGCCCTCGTATGCTCTCGGAGAGCACGAAGCGCAGGCCGTAGGTTCTTGACTCACCAGGCGCAAGCGTCGCCTTGGTTGGGACATTCCAGGGCGTGGCTTTGCCCCACTCTTTCTCGGCGTAGGCGGCGCTATGGGCGAGCCAGGCATACGCGCCCTCGAAGGTTTGGCTCGGGCCGATGGGCTCACGGATTGGCTGGTAGGCTTCAAAGGGTGTGTTGCCCTCGGGGAGCACCGCGAGAGCGGGGCCAGCGCCGGAGAGCCGCGTCACCCGCAGATAGCCTGCTCCTTGGCCGATATACGGGTCAAAGAACACACACTTCTCATGGGATTGCGGCAGATCCCGGTCCGAGATGATGTTATTGAAGATTACCGGAAAGCCGACCGCCAGCAGCTCGACGGGCACCGTCCCGTTGTTGCTCACCGTAGCCCGCAACACAAGCTGGCCTTTGTCACTCAGCCAATCCGTCTTCGTCGCCACTTGCCCGCTGGCGCGTACTAACAGATCACCTAAATGATGAAAGCCCTCCCCGAGGCGCGTGAGCAGCCGGTCTGTTGGCAGAAAATCAAAGCCCGTCGCATCCGCCACTAAGCCCAGCGGCTTGTTCTCGCTCTTGGAAAGCGTGAGCGTCAGCCCCCCTGCGCTCACTTTCGTCACGCCGCCCTCGCGTAGCTTCGCCAGGGTCAGCGGCGCGACGGCTTTGAAGCGCTCTTGGTCTTTTCCAAACGCCGCCTGCACTTCCGCCTCGCTCAGGGCCGCGTCATGGAGCCGAAGCAGTGCAATCCCCACCGGCCCAGACATCGCCGAGCCGTTGTACTCATTTTTGAAAGCAGGGCTCCCGTTGGCGGCGTTCTGGACGGCGAGGCGAATCGGGAAATTAGCGGGCGTTGCCAGCCGCACATCCATGCTGGCCTTCTCCGCCCCGTTGTCGTAGAGGCGTGCGGTCTTGCCATCGTAGGTGTAAACAAGATGATGCCACTGCCCGGCGCGTGGCGTGCCGTGCCAGCCCATGTCCGCAGCCCAGTGGGTCGCGCCACCGTAGGCCCCATTGTTGCCCCAGTTCAGCGCCATGTTGGTCGCCACCGGCCCACCACGCCGCCCCCAGCCGATCAGCGTCTCCTCATCGCCGCGCACCGATTCCTTGAACGCCCAGACTTCTATCGTCCGGGGGTGCGCCCCGCACAGCTCCGCGGGCGCTTTGGCCAGCTCGTAGGTGTCGGCTTTACCATCGAAAAACACCGCATGCTGACCGCCTAATTGGCGAAGTGCCGGGCTACCGACTCGCGTAAAACCACCCCAGAGCGCACCACCAGCATCCGGCGCGAGCGCATCGAGTTCAAAGAGTTGCATGGGTCACAGGATAGCACTAGACGACGGCTTCGGCCATACGTGAAACGCATCGGGGTGAATTGGAGCGACGTCACAGGTAAACTCTCTGCATGCAAACCTATTTAGACGAGCTGACTGCCTGGCGTAAGGCTCAGGAGGCCGAGCTCACCAAAGAGGGCGGCTGGTTGAGTGTGGTGGGGCTTTTCTGGCTCAATGAGGGCGACAACCCGCTGCCGCCCGCGCTTCGAGCACTCGGGAAACTGGTGCGCACAGGGGAGAGTGTCCGGCTCTACACGCCTGAGGGCGAGCGGCGCTTACTCAGGCCCAATAGCACCGAGAAGCTCACCAAGGGCTCGGTGACCGGGCAGATTCTTCAGCGCGGCAAGCGCCTGGGCATCCGGGTCTACGATAGCGAGAGCCCGGCGCGCAAGAACTTCACGGGCCAGCACTGGTTCGCCCCCGAGGAAGCCTACCGGATCACGGCGACGTTTCATCCCTACCCGCAGGGCAAGACTCTCGCCATCACCAACGTTCTGGGCGACACGCAACCCGTCCCCTGCCCCGGTTACGTGACTTTTCCGCTCGATGGCAAGCTCTGTCGGCTAGAAGCGCAGGGCACACCAAGCGGGCTTTTCTTCAACTTCCACGATCTCACCAGCGGCAAGACCACCTATCCCGCCGGGCGCTTTTTAGACACGGAGAAGCCCGCAAATGGGAGAGTAGTCTTAGACTTCAACCGTGCCGTCAGCCCCCCCTGCGCCTTCACGGAGTTCGCCACCTGCCCGCTTCCTCCGCGCGCCAACTACCTCCCTATCGCACTTTCCGTTGGCGAGAAAAAGACACATTAGCTAAAAACAACACGCCGGTAAATCTGCGCGAGCGGCACCTCCACGGTAGCTCCCGCCAGAGCAATCTTCAGTGTGTCGTCCTGCGAGCGGAAGTCCCCGACAATTGCCCACAGCCCGACGGCGAGCTTCTCGAAGTGCGTCACGGCCACACGGCTCTGGTCAATCAAAATATAGTGGCGGAGCGAGGCGATTTGCTGGTACTCGCGGAACTTGTCAGTGCGGTCATCAGACTCCGTACTCGGGCTGAGAACCTCGACAATCACACAGGGGTTCTGGAGCGCATCACGCAGATCTACTTTCCACTCGCCGCAGACCACACACAGATCGGGGAAGTAGTAGAGTCCGGGCGGCACAAAGACCTTCTGGTCGCTCCCTAAAACATCGCAGTTGGTCTCTAAAATATCCAGCGAGTTGCGTAGCGCCACCGCCATATTCATGGCAACTACGTTATGCTCCGGGCTTGCTCCCGCCACTTCCACCACCTCCCCACAGATATAGTTTGACTTGTGTTTCGAGTGCTCCAGAAGCACCATCCATTCGTCCACGCTCATCCGCCCGATCACCCGCTCGGCAGGGAAGCGCTGGTAGGTCTTTCGTTCTCGTGTCAGGGTTGGCATACGACTGTTCTCCTCTCTGCTAGGATAGCACAATTTTGGTACAATCGCCGCACACCCAGCCCCCCTGACCCCCGCCGGGCGGGGGATGGGGGGCAATTTTGGTACAATCGCCGCATGGACAACTACTTTCCACCGCCGGATAGTGCCGGTGGCTGGCGAACTCTGAAGGATGTGAAGGCGCTCCGGCAACGCGCGGGCGTGGACAAGACGCGGCTGGAGCAGGCGTGGGAGCAGTGCCAGCGCTGTAGCGCCAACTCGGGGCTGGTGATCGTCCGACGCGGCTGGCTGGTCTCCGAGAACTACGCCGGGCGAGCGAGCCGCACCTGCAACCCGGACATGGCCTCGACGGGTAAGTGCTTCACGAGTATTGCGTGCGGCGTGATGCTCAAGGAGTTTAAGAGTAAGATTCTGCAGGGGCTGGACACCAAAGTCTTCACCCCGGAGCTTCTCCCCGAGGCGTTCCCGCTGGACGACCCGCGCAAGGCTGAGATCACGCTCGGGCAGCTTTTGTGCATGTCGGCAGGTTATCATGGCGAGGGCAGTAGTCCGGGATTCGCCGACGGCAAGATAGTGCCCCTCACGCCGGTGCCGGGTCAGGACATTCGGAACTTGGATCAGTCGTCTCTACGCACGCCGCTCTGGTGCGATCCGGGCAAGGGCTACTCGTACTCGTCGCCCGCCCCGCATATTGCGTCAATGGTCTTGCGCCGTATCACGGGAATGGACTTGCGGGACTACATTGACACGCGTCTCGCCAAGCCGCAGGGCTGGGGGGCGTGGGACTACTGCCTCCAGCGTGGCGATTTTCTCATGCCGCACGCCAACGGTGCGGGCAGCACCGCGCTCCACGCCACGGATGCCGTGCGCTTTGCCTACTGCCTGGCACGTGGTGGACGCTGGGGGAATAAGCAAATCGTCCCGCCGGAGTATTTAGCCCTCTGCAACAAGATGCTGCCCTACAACCCCCACTCCCCGTTCAGCTTGCAGTTCGAGCACAACGCCGACGGCCACGTCGCAGGTGCACCAAGAGATGCCTTCTGGAAATCCGGGGCGGGTGGCTTTTGTCTCTACGTCGTGCCCTCGCTGGACTTGGTGCTCTACAAAATGGGCGGCGGAAACTTCCAGTACGACCCGAGCTACACCAAGATCCCCCAGCCCCCGCAAGACACCAGCCGCGACACCTGGAAACCAACTCCCCGCTCACTCTTCCACGACGGCTCCCTCGGCGGCGACGACGGCCTGCGCCGTGTCCTAGAGATGGTCTGCGCCGCAATTGTGGACTAAGATGCTTCACTCCGATAAAATGCGCCTATGACTGTTGCCGAATTAGAAAAACGCGTTGTTTCTCTGGAGCATACCCTTGAAGCACTTCGTCAGAAAGTGGATAAAGAGGAGCCTGCTCGCCCCTGGTGGGAGCAAGTACGCGGCACGTTTAAAGACGATCCGATTTACGACGAAGCGATGCGTCTGGGGCGTGCCTGGCGAGATGCCGCCGACAAAGAGCCAACACAATCCTGATGTATCTGCTCGACACGGACTGCCAGAGTCTGCTGGATCGTGACACGCCCGAAGCGCGACGGATGACCGAACGGCTACTTCTTATCCGCCCCGATGACGTTGCCGTAACCATCGTAACCTATGAAGAGCAGATGCGGGGTTGGCTAGCTTGGATCGCACAGGCCAAAACGATGGAGCTACAGGTCACAGGGTATCAGCGGCTCCGTCAGCACCACGTCTCAGAAAAGCAGGAGTGCGCATTGGCACTATGGACTTGAAGATCGCCTCCATCGCCCTTTCAAACCAGGCCACCCTGCTCACCCGCAACCTCCGTGACTACAGCAAAGTCCCCGGTCTCCGCTGTGAGGACTGGACTCTCGAAGATGACGCAGTATAGGCATGGCCTGCGCCGCGATTGTGGACTGAAAGCGAGTGAAATTGAAAATTTCCCGAAACCAAGGCGCGGTACAATAGCATCTGGTGAGTGATAATCAGCTAGAAGTGCTCCAGGAGCAGATCAGTGCGGGCGCACGTCTCCGAGGAGTGGCGGATCGTATCCACACCGAGATTCTTGCCAGCCAGACCGGAGAAGAGGCGCTCCAGCAGTTCGCGGAGGCGGCACGACAGCTTATCGGGGCGCGCTACTGCGCCATTGGGGTGGCTCGGGCGGGCGGGGAGAGCCTAGAGGAGTTTCTGACCGCCGGGCTGACCCCCAGCGAGTTAGAAGCCATCGGGGCTAAGCCACGCGGCGCGGGTATTTTAGGGCTCCTTCTCCAGCGCGAGACCCCCCTCCGACTGGAAAAATTAAGCCAGCACACAAGTTCCGCTGGGATTCCTGCACACCATCCCCCTATGGAGAGCTTCCTCGGAGTTCCTATACGCTACGATCAGACGGTTTTGGGGAGCATCTACCTCACCGAAAAACCCGGTGGGTTCACGGAAGAAGATGAGCGGACGATACAGGCGCTCTCGATGCACCTGGCCGTGGCAATCCGCAACTGGCAGCTCCTGAAGCGCCAGCGGGCACTGGTGGCGGGTCTTATTGCTGCGCAGGAGGAAGAGCGCCGCGCGGTGGCCTACGATCTGCATGATGGCTTGACACAGTACGTCATGGCGGCCCACATGCACCTAGCCGCCTTCCAGCGTGTCTATGGCAAGGACGACGAGGACCTGACTCTGGGGCTCAAGTACCTCAAGGATGCGGTTGTCGAGTCTCGGCGGCTCGTCAATGGCCTACGCTCACTGGCACTCGATGACATGGGCCTGGCAGGGGCGCTGGCACAGCTCGTTCAGGAAGAGAAAGTGCGTGCCGGGTGGGTGGAGGCGGATTTCCTGCACAATGTGGAGGGGGAGCGCTTCAGCCCCTCCCTCGTGACGGCGGTCTATCGGGTGGCTCAGGAGGCACTGACCAATGCTCGCAAGCACGCGGTGGCGCAGCAAGTTCAAGTCACGCTCCTGCAAGAAGGTGCGAACCTACTGCTTTTAACTATCACCGATGACGGGTGTGGATTCGATCCAGGGCGTACTCACGCCGATGAGAAACATATCGGGCTGCACGGAATGGCGGAGCGGGTTCGCCTGCTCGAAGGGACACTCCTCATTGAAAGTGCTCCTGGCAAAGGGACCCAGCTCTCAGCAAGTTTTCCCGTTTCGTACCATGAGGAAGAAAAACAAAGATGAGTACCAGGTATAGCGTCGTTTTAGTGGATGACCACACCATCGTCCGTGGTGGAGTCAAGGCCATGTTACGCGGCACCGAGTTTGATGTGGTTGGAGAAGCGTCTTCGGGTAACGAAGGCGTGACGGTGGCACAGGAAACAAAACCGCACCTCGTGCTGCTAGACATCCGTATGGCCGGTGGCGATGGCTTCAGCGCCCTCGTGGCCATTAAGACAGCGCTTCCCAAGACAGCGGTGCTCATGCTCTCCACCTACGACAACCCAACTTACATGGCGCGCGCCGTGGCGGGCGGTGCAGCGGGTTACCTGCTCAAGGGAATAGACCACGACGCACTTTTGGAGGCCATGCGTGCCGTCTTGCGTGGTGAGCAACTACTCACCACACAGGATCTGATTCGCTCTCTTAAAGTTGTAGGGGACTCCGCACAGGCCGCTGATCTCATCGAGCCACTCACCCGACGCGAGGAAGAAGTTCTCAAGTTAGTGGCCACTGGGCTCACCAACCGAGAGATTGGGGGAGTGCTCTTCATCAGCGAGGGAACTGTCAAGACTCACGTCGAGCACGTCATCGGCAAGCTGGGCGTCTCAGACCGGGTACAGGCCGCTGTCTGGGCCGCCCGCCAGGGCCTAGTCAACGAAACCGACCTCCCCAAGCTCTCTACGTACCACTAATACGCCGATTAGCAGACGGCAAACAGACAGCTAGAGCCTAAAATGGCTCCATGAGTCGGAGTGTGAATGGGCGTTACCTGAGCTGCGATGGCGCGGGGTGTACTGCCTCGGTGCCAGTTCCGGTGCGCCTGGAGGGTGTCCGTCCCACGAATATCACTCCCTCCCGCTGGCTTTTTGTTCAGGAGAGCGGTGCCTGGAAGCACTACTGCCCCGACTGTGCCAACAAGATTGTTGCCAGCCGTCGAATCCGTCATTTAGCAGATTCCCAGAGCCCTAGCTTAGTCTAGAATCAGAGTATCAGATAACTTTCTGGAGGCTTATTATGAAACTAGAACCACTCTTTCGAATCGCTTACACCAAAGTCCTCGTCCCTGTGGACTGTACCCCCCTCTCGCAGCAAGTCGTGCTGGAGGCTGCCCGCCTGATGGTTCCGATGACCGGGGCACAGATGACCCTGCTGGCCACCGTCCCCCCGACGGAGGGCACGAGTCCGGAGCTGGACACCCTGCGTCAGGCACGCTGGAGGCATGCCGAACAGGCACTGGACTCGGCACGTAAGTTCCTACGCGACTACGGCTATTACGTCCGCACCCGCATCCAGGTCGCCCCGGATGTAGCCCGTGCGCTCCACGCGGAGGTCAAGGAAAACCACTACGATCTGGCGGTGATCGGGAGCCACCTCGGGCACCGTGACGAACCCTGCGAGCCCTCTGAGGCGGATAAGTTATTGGAAGGCTTTCCAGTTCCCCTCGTGGTCGTCAATAGCCGGAGTAAGTAGCACAAAAGCCGAACCAAGTAGCACAAACGAAGGGCTTGACGTTATACTGGGCTGTCACTCCAAAGGAGAACAGCCCTATGTATTCTGATCAAGAACAGCCTCCTCCCACGCAGCCCCCCGCCTACATGCCGCCCACGCAGCGTGTTAAGTTCGAGTTCATCAGCGAAGCGTTTCAACTCCTCCAGAAGCAGCTAGGCACCTGGGTCGCGACCGCGTTAATCGCCGTGACCGCCATCGGGCTCACCCTGGCTCCTTTCTATGGAATGCTGGTCGCCTTACTACTTCGGCGCGGCGAGGGCATGAATCCGGGAGCCCTGATCAGCTCACTCTTGATCGCCGTACTGGGGATGATCCTGCTCTCCGGGTTGATCAGCGGAGGGCTTCAGTCCATGGCGCTCAAGCAGCTCCGTGGGCAGACCCTTCGGGTCAGCGATCTTTTCGGCACTTTCTCACGCCTCGGGCCCGTTCTTGCCTTGATGTCATTCATCGGTCTAGTCAGTGGTCTCGTATCCGGCATTCTAAACACGTTGCTGACGCAGATACTGGGCGATTTTTCCCGCCTGGTCTCGTCACTTCCGGGCGCTATTCTTCAGGCACTCTTCTGCCTGGCCTTGCCTCTCGTTCTGGATCAGAAGCTTGGGCCGATAGCGGCCATGAACGAGAGTGTGCGCCTGATCAAGTCCGAGCTCTGGATCGCCGTTGCCTTTGTGCTCGTCACCACTATGATCAGCTTCGCGGGTTTCTTTGCCTGCGGCCTGGGCGTTCTGTTCACCATGCCACTTCACGCCATCTGTATCGCGCTTCTGTACCGGAGCTTTTTCCCGGAGCGCTTTAACCAGACCGAAACACAGGAGGGCTCGTAGCCCATGCCTCCCTCCCATCACCTGAATATTGGTCTGGTCATGAATGCCTGGGCGCTCTACCGTGCCCACCCCTGGCGCTGGCTAGGGGCATCGCTGCTGGCCTGTAGTACGCAGCTCGCCCTCTGGTTACTTCTGGTGCGGCTCATCCGAGTCCCAGAGGAGGGCTGGCAACGCTTCCTCCTCGCTGTTGCGGTGTGGGCAGTTCTTCGAGGAGTGAACCGTTTCTTCCAGACAGGGCTCTGCCGCATGACACTGGATCAGCTTAACGGCGAGCAAGTCCGTCTACGGCGGCTCTTTGCGCCCTCAGCGGGACTCTGGACCACCCTACTGACCTCGATGGTGGTGGGAGGGCTGGTTCAGCTCGGGTACAGAACGACGGCGCTTCTGGGGTTTATCCTCGAAGGACTCCTCTTATTGGTCTGCCCCATTCTGGCGGACAGGAAGCTCACTCTGATGGAGACGCTACGGCTGAGTATCAAGACTCTCCAGCCCGAGCTCATCTACGCCGCACTCTTTGTCTGGACCTTGAATTTTTTGGACGGACTATCGGGTGGGGCTTTCTGGCCGCTGAGTCTGCTGATGATGCTCCTGACCTACCCGTTTATGCCACAAGTTCAAGCGCTACTCTACCGCAGCTATTTTTCTTACCGGAGCTTCGAGTACCGGGGGTAAACGTCAGGCACTCACGGCAAGCTGGGTGAGCAGCTCAGAGAGCGTGCTGGCAAGAAAGCGGACGCTCACAGCGGCGACACTGTAGTCCATTCGGGTCGGGCCGATTACTCCGATACTGCCGCGCTCCCGTGTTCCTACAAAGTAGGGTGAGCTCACCACGGCAAAGCAGGCCAGCTCAGGACGCCCTAGCTCCTCCCCGATCCGCACTGCTAGCTCCAACTCCGCCTCATGGTGCAGCAGCTCCAGCAGGGCGGCGCGCTCCTGAAGGATCACAAAGAGCTGACTGAGGCGCTCCACATCACGGAACTCCGGCTGCGCCAGCACACTGCGGGTGCCCTCCACAAAGACGGGCGTGTTCTCCGTAATGCTCTGCATGACCTGCACGAGCTCGCGCACCAGGCGCTGCCAGAGCCGTGCCTTCCCCGCTAGCTCCACGGGGGGAAGCTCACTTTCCTGAGCAATGCGACGTAGCTCTGAGAGAGGTTTATCTCTCAGCCGAGCATTTAGAGCGCTTGTCAGAGTCAGCGCCTCGGTCGCACTCAAAGCCACATCGGGGAGCAAGCGGTGCTCCGTACGCCCAGTGGAAAAAAGCAGCATCAGCAGGGCTTTGTCCGTGGCTGTCGGAGAAAGAAAAACCTGCCGCAAGCGCGTGTCATCCGGCGCTTCAGGCGAAGTCACAACCGCGGGGAGCTGGGTGAGCTGATTGAGCAACTGACAGGTCTTGCGCAAGATCGCATCGAACTCGCTCTCAACCGAGAGAAGTGTCTGCTGAATGCGCTGCGCCTCGGGACGCCCCAAAGGAGTCAGTGGCATTAGGCGGTTGACATAGAAGCGGTAGCCTCGATCAGAAGGTACGCGCCCCGCCGACGTGTGCGGCTGGCGCAGAAAACCACGTTCGCTCAGCTCCGCTAGCTCGTTGCGTACGGTAGCGGACTTCACCCCCAGGGCATACCGCTCCACAAGAATTTGTGAGCCAACCGGCTCCGCCGTCAAGACATAGTCCTGCACCACGGCACTTAAAATACGCTGCTTGCGCAGATCTAGGTCCATTGCCTAGGTATTTTATCTATCCGAGTCCCTGCTGTCAAGGAGGAAGGGAAGCAATGAAAACCAATCGTAAACCACCCGGCTCTCTCGGTGGCTCTGATCTGCGTGGAGCCGTTGATGCGCTCTTGCTTGCTGGTGGCTGGTATCCAACGACAGATGCCGACCGAATCGCCCAGCTTGCCACTCTACGCACTCAGCTACTAGCCCAGGTGCACAGTGCCCTAGGAAGCCACAAGCGCACTGGCACCCCACTAAAGACCCCCACGACACCAGAGCGGCTTGCCAAACGCCTACAAGCCAAAGGGCTACCCGTCACTCTCGCTTCTGAGCTTCAACAGCCACAGTAGCACAGCACCCGAAAGGTAACGAAACTAAATGTCTGACTTCACCTATCCCGGCACACAGACCGGGCTGATCTGCCCCGCCCCGATCAAGGCACTCTACGTTCTGGAGCCGGGCCGCGAACCGCTCCTGCTGGCCGATGGCCGACTGAACCCCGCGGAGGAGTGCCAGCGAGCGGATGAGGCGCTACGGCCTATGATGACCTGCCAGGGGCATCTGGCGGCTCTGGAAGTGCTGATCTCGGAGGCACGGAGCAACGAGGAAGCCTACGACCATAAGAAGCGGCCCGAGTTAGCGGGGCACTGGCAAGAGCATGGTGAGAGGCTAGCCTCTTGCTACGGCCAGGTTCGGAGTCTCTGGATCTCTGAAGAGTACGAGAAGCTCGCTACACCACGGGCTGAAGCCCGCCCCGATCTGGCGCACCGTGACGGGCCGCTCGGTGATCCGTCTCCCAGTGACGAGCTGGCGGAGCTGCTGCCCTTGCTGGAGAACCTTCAGCACGTTGAGACACTCAGGGCGGTGCTCGGTGTGTGCAAGGAAGCGTATCAGCGAGTAGGCAAGGCGCTAGATAAGAAGGGAGACACAAGAAGGCGCTGTGCCTGTGTGAGTCTCGCGTCGCAGATCGGCTTCTTGCTCAAAGGGGAAATGGACATCTAATGTATCTAGGTTTGGATTTGGCGGCGAAGAAAGCGAACTGGGCCTTGTGGTCTGAGGGGAAGCTCGTCGAGGAGGGAGAGGTCACTACGGTGGCCTTTCCCAAGCTCTTGGAGCGGCTGAAGCCGGTTGCGTGTGCAATGGAGTGGACAGGGCGGCTGGCGATTCAGTGGGCGCTGATGGTCGAGGAGCACGGAACCGAGGCGTTTATCATTCACACGAACCAGAGAGCGGCGATGTGTCGGCTCGCCGGTCAGTCACACAAAGACGATAGAGCAGACGCGCAGGGGATCGCTCGGTATCTTTTTCTCTGGCACGATGAGTACCGAAGAGCGTCGCTAGGGCTGATAAGTTCGCTCTTTGTGCCGTGGCCAAGTATCGCACAAGCATGGGAACTGCGCGGCCTGGTCGCTGATTCAGAAACGCTCAAGAAGCTGAGAGTATCGGCAAAGCTAAGAGTAGGAGCGGCGGAACGGGCCGGACAGACCGACCGGAAGAAGCCCTGGGAAGATGCCGCAAAGAGCACGGGGCCAGAAGATGCCTTCGCGCTCGCGGTGAGCTTCGCACAGGCACAGTTCCCGGCAGAATGGGAGTTATTGCTCGGTGTGCCTCATGTCGGGGAATCGCTGGCAGTGCGGCTTCTGGCTGTGCTCTTACCCATCTCACGCTTTGAAGAGGAGGTAGAAGGCCAGGATAAAACTATCGAGAATGTGAGGAAGTATCTAAGATGGTCCCCTCGTCGAGAGCAGACAGGCACGACCACAAACCGAACAGTCAGAGCAAAGCTGCCCTCTCATCCCGTAGTGGGCAGTCTATACCTAGCTGGAATGGTCGCGGCCTCATATCCCGACCTGTCAAAGTTCGGGCGGCAGATCACGGCCCGGAAAGCGCGGGGTATCACTCCTGGTAAGGCAGTCCGTCGAACGGCAGATAGCTTGCTACGGTGCTGTGTGGCGATTCTGAGGAGTGGCGAACCCTACCACGACCCCGACCAAGCAGAGCGGGTTGTGGAGCTCTCACGGGAGCAGAGAAGGCCCGGACACTTGGTAACTCAGGCAGAAGCGGCCCGGCTCATGGGTGTGTCTCGTGAACGGGTTCGGCAGCTCGTGAACGCGGGAACTCTGAGAGCGGAGGAGCACGAAGGAAAGTGGCATCCGATCTTGAAGTACGTGGAGCTCTGGGAGTCAGCGAAGCCCAAGAAGAAGCCACCGGAGGAAGCGGAGCCAGGGGAGTAGTTAATATCTTGAAATCTGACAAGATGTTATGTCGCTGTAACACGGCGAGCGGTACCACCAGCCTCACTCTCTTCTAAGCACTCCACCCCCGTCATTGTCCCCCCGCCAGGCGGGGGCTAGGGGGCTGGCTCACACGGGCAAACTTGCCAGCAAACACAACATATAGTAGTATCTCTCTGAGTGAGTGTCTATATGTTGTGGTTTTGCCCGACCGAGTAAGGCCCCGGCTGTAGTCACTCGCTCAACAGGCCCACACGGTCAGTGGAGCTAGTTTGAGGAGCAAGACTTTGAAAGTCAAACTCAATCCCATGTACGAAGCGGCCAGCGGCAAAGGCGGCGGCGGCGTACAACTTCCCACCAAGTACGGGCAAATCGTTCGCTCGATGGTGATCCCCGCCAACCCAAAGACCGCACGGCAGCAAGCCGTTCGCGCCAACTTCACTACCATCTCCCAAGCCTGGTCGGGCACACTCACCGAGGCCGAGCGTACGGGCTGGCAGACACTAGCGAACGGAACCGAGCTACCCACGCGCTTCTGGCGTGTACCCCTGATTTGGTCCATCGAGTGAGTTAGTCTTCGTTGGTCGTTGTGGGTTTCCCCGGCGGCGAAGCCGCGTCGTTGTTCCTTTCCGTT
>NZ_JAYVPL010000104.1:0-57234 GCF_043757465.1 Armatimonas sp. | reverse complement strand
GGATCTTCTCGGGTAAGTCTGTCAAATTCCTCTCGGTTCATTCTTGGCTGGGAGTATACTGTAAGATAGGCACTCAGGCAAGACCTGAGCAGTTACACACGCCCTGCTTCTTCACATACAGACATTCGGGAAAGCTGTTAATGTGTGGCAAACCGGCGATTTTGAACGTAGCTGGGAGACCAGTTCACCAGAAGCGATGCGGTTTGCTCAGCACTTACTAGAACAAGCCAAGACAAGTATGGCACGCTTCGCCGCAAACTCTGTGGTAAGTGAGTTGCGATCCCAAGTGAATCTTCCAGGTAACGGAGGTGGAAACGCACGCACAGACCTCAGAGTTTGGCGCAAATTGCGTTCTTTTGGTTTTACGTCGCCCGAAGAAGCGGCACGGACGGCGTGCTTAAATACACTAAACACAATCCAGAAATCGCTTCGGTCGCAGTTCGTCACGCATTGCCGTCAGTCTCAAGCGGACAGTAGTTTCACGATTTTGCATCCCAAAATCAGCGAATTGCTTACCGAGTCAAGTGTGAGCCCGCTATTCATACCATCCGCCTATGACACTGATTTAGATGAATGGCTTCGCGCAACCGGGTCCCATAGCAATCTCTCGTCTCATAAGGCGATTTTGTCTAATCGCTGGGCAGGTAAAACTGACACGGAGCGCATCGCCGAACTCCGTACCCTTTCTGGGCGTTTGCGGGATGCCTTAACCAAGGCAGGACAGTAATCTACAATCAAGATAGTGATATAGTCTCAAAAGACGATGGCCCCGCCGGGGCGGGGCCACTTTAGAAACTTACTGAAATACCCCGCCCACATCGGTGAAGATGGGCAGGTAGTCGCGCCAGACGGCGTGGCGGGTGCCGGAGACGTACTTGTTCAGCGCGATGTAGGGGGTGTAGCGCGGACGGCGTGGCTGGCGCGTCCGCGAGTTCACGGGCCTGGACACCACCGCCGAGCTCCCCGCGCTCTCGCTCAGCCTCCCCCTTTCCGACATCTACCGCCGCGTGACGTTCGCGGAATAAAAGGCAACCAAAATGTAACGGCTCAGGTACAACATATAGACAATTCCCATCCTATTGACGCTACATGTGGTAGTTCTTGCCCATTCCCAGTGGCTCAGCAGCGCCATTTCAGCTTAGCGATGCTCTCACAATCAAGAGATTGACAAAATCAAGACGCTAGGGAGAGGGGACTTTATTTTTGATATACTTGTTACTGAGGCTCCTTATTAATAAACGGAGTTGCACCTTATGATTTCTTTAAGACCCGAAAGCAGGATTTTCTTTTATGATAGCAACTCCAACTGCAATAGTGCAGATAATCAATGTTACGGTAGATGGCGATGTGGTGCAGTTTATGGGGCAGCCCCCTATAGAGCAAGGTGGCATGGTTCTTGTTCCCCTACGTGGCGTCTTTGAGAAGCTGGGTGCTCAGGTCTTCTATGAGGGAGCGACCAAGACCATTCGAGCCGTTAAAGGCGCAACAGAGGTTTCGCTACGCCTAGGCTCCACCGAGGCCAAGGTCAACGGCCAGAGCCGGACGCTAGCTCTGCCCGCTCAGACCCAGCAGGGTACAACTCTGGTTCCGCTACGATTTGTCTCTGAGGCACTCGGGGCGCAGGTGAGCTGGCGTGGTGCGAGCAAGACAGTTGTGATCCTGACGACGGGCGGGCCACCTAGCCCCATGCCTGTCGTGGCTCAGGTGGAGGTGCAGTCCCTCACCCACGACTCTACCAAGCCCCTCCACGGTGGTGACAAGCTCAGTGTAACTCTGCTTGGAACACCGGGGTCTGTGGGGACATTTAGCATCTCCGGCGTAGAGAGTGCGCGCGATCTGCCGCTCCGTGAGACGAGCACGGGAACCTACATGGGCAGTTTTACCGTCCCAAACGGCACTCAGGTAAAGAATGCTCCCCTCTTTGCGATCCTCAAGAAAGCAACGCAGAGCTCGCCGATGATTCAGTCGTCGGGACCGGTAACCCTAGATGGCATTGGCCCTCAGCTCGGAACACTCTCCCCCCTCCCAGACTCCACGGCAGCATCCGCTAAGCTTTTGATCTATGGCACACTCTCCGATGTGGGAACTGGCATTGACAGCACATCGGTGCAGGTTCTCGTGAACGGAACCGATGTCACCGCAAAGGCAACCGTCACGGAGGCATTCTTCTCGTATAAACCCGATCCAGCGCTCCCTGCCGGAAAAACGACCGTTGCGGTGGTGGCACGAGACATGGCGGGAAACGAGACACACCGCGCCTGGAGCTTCCAGATAAGTGCAGCTGTCAAGGTAAACACTCCAGACCCTGCTCTCGTTGCGGTGGTGGCTCCACAGAAACCCACAATCTTGACTCCGATAGCAAATACTTCAGTAGGCAATAAGGTAGAGATCACGGGCAAGGCCACTCCAGGTGCGACAGTACGCTATCGCTTGATATTTGAGGGGGTGCTCCTTATCCTGCCTACAGATGGTATCGTCACCGAGGGGGAAGTAAAGACCGATGCAAAAGGGGTCTGGAAAGTGCCTGCGATTGCGCTCACCACACCTCTGGGCGTTTCCAAGCTGTCCTACACTCTCACTGTCGCAACCGTTGGTGCGGGCGATACCGTCTCTGAAGTAGCATCAGTGACCTTTAAAAAGTAGCTATTGGAGCGTCCCAACTGAGTGTTGAACCTTATGCTGTGCTGCCCCTACGGCACTCTAAGTGGCTGTGTAAGCGCCTTTTCCCGTCCACTTCTGTAGAAGTTGTTACCTCACGCACAGGCTCCTTGAGCCTAGGTGATGGATGGAAGTCCCTAGGCTTTCGTATGGCTATTATGCCAGGGTAGAACTCTGCCCGTAGGGACTAATTGCGTTGGAGAAACGTTGGCGATCCAGTCCAACGTCGAAAGGTTATTAACGTCATGTTTCGGTGGACTAATCTCTTGGGGGTTTGCTTGCTGCTCCTGCTCTCCAACCTCCCTCCTTCCCGAGCTCAGGCACCAGAGCGGCGGCGCACTGTTGGCTTGGCGTTAGGAGGAGGCAGTGCCTTAGGGATTGCCCACGCGGGCGTACTGCAGTGGTTGGAGGAACACCGGATTCCCGTAGACTATATCGCGGGCACCAGTATGGGGGGGTTAGTGGGGAGTGCCTATGCGACGGGAATGTCCGCGGAGGAGATCCGTAGCCTGTTGGAAGGGCAAGACTGGAGTTCCACACTCGCAGCGGGAAGTGGTTACACGAACCTCACTTACCGGCGCAAAGAAGACCTTCATGACTATCCCTCCGATATTCGGCTGAGTCTGAGCAAGGTGGGCCAGTCTGCGAGTGGAATCAATCCCGTTCCACGCGTTGCCCTGTTCCTTTCGCGGATCGGAGCACGCGCTGGCATCCTCAGCGACTTTGACCGTCTTCCCATTCCCTTTCGCTGTGTCGCAGTAGATCTGAGAAGTGGTGACACGGTGACGCTCTCTCGTGGAGATTTGGCGACGGCATTGCGCGCCACCATGGCACTTCCAGGATTGTTTCCTCCTGTGGATCGCGAGGGGCTCCTGCTAATTGATGGTGGGGTGGCAAACAATGTCCCCGCAGATGTCGCGCGTTCCATGGGGGCGGACACGGTCATTGCCGTCGACGTAGGAGATGGGTTTGCACGCCAGGAACAGTTCGGTGGTCTTATAGATATCCTAGGGCGAACCCTCAGCGTCCTGACGAACAAGTCGAACCAGAAAGGAATAGCGACTGCCGACCTTGTTCTTCACCCCGACTTAAAGCCCTACACTGTTTTGGACTGGATTGCAGCACCGGAGCTGATTAAGCGCGGGTGGGCGGTGGCTGAGGCGAACAAGGAGAAGCTGCTTCTGCTTGCACTGAGTGAGGAGCAGTGGCTGGCGCATTTGGCGGCACGTCGTGCTAGGCTTCCTAGCGGGATTTTTATCCCACGTTTCTTTGAGGTGACTGGTACTAGAAGCACACGCCAAGCCCGTGCGCTCCAGCACTATCTTACGCCACTCGCAGGTCACCCTTTAGACCCCGAGGCTCTGGAAAATGCTCTCTCCCTTGCCAGCGGCAACGGCTTCTTCGCCAGCCTGACGTATGTCCCCGTTCAGAAGAACGGAAGACTTGGCATTCGTGTTATCGCTCAGGATAATCCTAGTGCCCCCCCCTCTTTTGTTTTGGCACCAATTATCAGTAGCAACCAGCCGCGCACTGTGACAACCCGGCTAACAGGTCGCATCACGCTAAGTGACCAGGTTATCCGAAACAGCGAAACCCGGCTTGATTTCGGCGTGGGGAGTACGCAGTACTATGCAGCTGAGTATTTTCTCCCCTCCGCGGGGTTCTTGGCACTGAAGCGGGCACAGGTATTTGTCGCACCGCGCACCTACTACTACGATACCTCCCAATCTCTCTTCGTGCAGGGAACCCGTACTGCGGATTACCTGGTTCGCACCTCCTCAACAGGCATGGACTTTGGCTTTATTGAGGGACGCACCCGTGAGCTACGTTTTGGCTGGGAACAGGGCCATCAGGGAGCGAATGTTCTAGTTGGTGCGCTGGAGTCTCCCAATCTCACCGGGTCAACCCGACAGTTCCATGTCCGCTACACCTATGACGGTCAAGATGCCCCCGTCCTGCCACGGAATGGTCTGCGAGCAAGCGGTAATTTCGAACGGATCTATAGGGCACCTGGCGCTGCATCGTCGTACGACCGGATCGAGGTTACCTCCAGCTGGTTCACCCCCCGCTTAGCGAAAGACACTCTCTTTCTGGGGGCATCCGCAGGAACCATACTAGGCAACAGCTACTCCCCACTTTCCGAGTTTTCTCTCGGGGGCCTGATGCGGCTCAGTGCGTATGAACCGAGTGAGTTCGTGGGGCGCCGCTACTACTTTGCTTCAGCGGGCTACCTGCGACAGGTCGCCCCTGGAAACTTTCTATTTGGCGGACGTACCAGCCTGGGAACGTGGATTGAGCTGGGCGATACCAGCGGTAGCCAGGTGGTACGAGCTAGTAGTGCCTATCCTTTCTGCCTGTCCACAGGTCTCGTCGTTGAAACCGCTTTGGGGCCAGTGATCGCGGGAGCCAGTCTCGGCCACAGGGGAGAAACCCGAGCGTTTTTCTCCATTGGGCGGTTTCTGTATTAACCACATCTTGCCGTCAGAAAGGTAAAGAGATGAGTTGAACCAAATCGGGCAGTCGTGCTTTAGCCCTCCTGCCTTGTGCTGAATTGAATCCTCGACCGGCTCCTATTAAGGCAATGGCTTGATCACGAGATTTGAGACAGGAGGAAAAGCTTTACTGAAATACCCCGCCCACATCGCTGAAGATGGGCAGGTAATCGCGCCAGACGGCGTGGCGGGTGCCGGAGACGTACTTGTTCAGCGCGATGTAGGGCGTGTAGCGCGGACGGCGTGGCTGGCGCGTGAGCTTCATCCCGCACTTCTCCAGCGGCTTGTCGCCCTTGCGCGTGTTGCAGCGACGGCAACACGCCACTAGGTTCTCCCAGCTCATCGGGCCGCCGTTGTGCTTGGGAACGACGTGGTCAATCGTGAGCTCTTTGCTGACCTGGCCGCAGTACTGGCACGTGTAGTTGTCACGCGCGAAGATGCTACGCCGGGAAAGCTTCAGCTCCGGGAGAGGGCGACGGACATGCTGGCGCAGCTTGACGACCGAAGGGTGCGCGATACTCTGGCCCTCAGCGGTAAACCATGCCTCTGCCGTGCGCATGTCTTCCTCACCGTGCGTGTGCAAAATATCGGCCTTCCCTAGGTAGACCAGCACAATCGCCCGGCGGACGTTGCAGACATTCAGCGGCTCGTAATCGCTGTTTAAGACCAGAACCTCTTGACCCATTTCGGTAGACACTCCTCTCGTGAAACAAAAAAGCCCGCTTGCTCACGAAGAAGCAGGCGGGCTCAGAGACAGCAAGTGACCGGGCGCGTGTAGACCATGTGCCGATGCAGGCACAGGCCATCCACCCCCCGCTGTAGATGCCTCTCAAAGCCGACCCAATACTGCCGATAACGATACATGTAAGGGTATGATAACGCGAGACGATTAATCCGTCAAGGACAGATAAAAACGCCATGACCGCTATCCCTTCTTGGAACCTCACCGACCTGTTCCAGAGCCCGGACGATCCCCGGCTCCTGGACACACTTGCCCAGATCACCCGGGCCGCACAAGACTTCGCGGCGCACTACCAGGGCAAGATTGCCACCCTGAATGCCGCCGCGCTAGCCGAGGCACTGACAGCCTACGAGCGCCTGCTACAAGAAGGTAGCAAGCCCGCGACCTACGCGGGCCTTCGCTTCGCCGCCGACACCGCTCCCGAAAATGGAGCACTGGTTCAGAAGCTGCGTGAGAAGACCACCACGGCACTCCTGCCGGTTCTCTTCTTCCCTATCGAGCTGGCACGCCTCGATGGTAAACAACTGACGGAATTTGCTGCGACGCCCGAGCTGGCGAACTGGCAGCGCTACTTGCTCCAGGCCGCCCGCACCGCCCCGTTCATGCTATCGGAAGGGGAAGAGAGAGTTCTCGCACAGAAAGCGAACACGGGCAGCCGGGCCTGGGTACGGCTTTTTCAGGAGCTAACCTCCAGCCTGCGCTTCGCCTACGATGGCAAGAGCCTCAGTCTGTCGGAGATCTCTGTCCTCCAGTACGATCCCGACCGTGATGTGCGTCGCCACAGCACCGAAGTTCTCACGGAAGGCTTACGGCCCCATGCACGGACGTTGGCCTATATCTACAATACGCTCATCCAAGATAAAGCCGTTGAAGACACGCTCCGTGGCTACACGCACCCCGAGCAGGCACGGCATCTAAACAATGAACTGACAGCAGAGATCGTCGCCGCCGTCACCGACACCGCCGAAGCGGGCTACCCCCTGGTGGGCCGCTACTACCGCGCCAAACAAAAGCTACTAAGGCTAGACTCTCTAATGCACTACGACCGCTATGCCCCACTCCGCAGCGACGAACCCACGGTCCCTTTCGCAGCGGCGCGCGACGAGATTCTCACCGCGTTTGAGAGTTTCGAGGGAGGCTATGCTGCCGCCGGGCGCGCCTTCTTCGAGGAGGGCTGGATTGATGCCGCACCGCGCCCGGGCAAGCAAGGTGGTGCCTTCTGCTCCTACATTACCCCGGACCTGCATCCCTACATCTTCCAGAGCTACCTGAACCGTGCCACGGATAAGAACACCCTGGCGCACGAGCTCGGCCACGGTATCCACTCGTTTCTCTCCCGGGGCCAGAGCTACCTGAATTTTCACGGCACGCTACCCATGGCCGAAGTTGCCTCAACCTTCGCGGAGCTACTGGTCTTCGAGCAGGAGCAAGCACAGGTCACAGGGGAAGCGCGGCGCGCACTCTTTGGGCGGGTTCTGGAGGACTCTTTCTCCACAATTCACCGCCAGACCGCGATGTATCGGTTTGAGCAAGCCGTCCACGCAGAGCGTAAGCAAGGCGAGCTCTCCGTGGAGCGTCTCAGCGCACTCTGGCAAGAAAAAGTCAGTGCGATGTTTGCGGGTGCGGTAACCCTCGGTGAGGATCATGCGCTCTGGTGGAGCTACATCCCTCACTTTATCGGCACCCCGTTCTATGTCTATGCGTATAGCTTCGGGAAGATGCTGGCACTCGCCCTCTACTTCCGCTACCGCCGAGAAGGTGCCCCGTTTGCCCAAAAGTACGTTGCCCTGCTCTCGCGGGGCGGCTCGCAGTTCCCAGCGGAGCTCGTGGCCCCGCTTGGGGTGGATTTAAAGGATCCTCACTTCTGGCAAGGTGCCCTGGATATTCTGGAGGACTGGGTGACGGAGTTTGAGGCCCCCCGCTAGATTTACCTGATTTACACGGTGCTATGCAGTGCGGCACGGGGCTTGCAATTTCCCACAGTGCACGAGAAACACCTTAATATTGCCCGGCACGGCGAAAGCGCGTTGTCCGGGCATTTTTTTTGCGTTCCGCCCCCTGAACGGAGCGAGCCTAAGGTGCCCAGATTTCGTCGGGGGTGAGCGAGGCGCAAACCCGTGCAAGAAGCTCCGCACAGGCATCGGCATCCGCGAGCGAGATGATCTCACAGGGCGTGTGCATGTAGCGCAGCGGCACCTCCACCAGCCCGGTACAGACTCCCGCGAGCGCGATCTGCATGGCATTGGCATCCGTACCCGTTCCGCCTGGAGTTGCCTGTAGCTGCACAGGAATGGCAGCAGTCTGCGCCACTTCCACGATCCGATCCGCGAGCTTGCGGTTGGCATTGGCACCGCGAAGTACCCCCGGACCGCCCCCGAGCTTCATCGGGCTTACTTTGCGCTTGTCCATTGAGGGAAAGTCGGTTGCGAAGGTCACATCCACCGCGATTCCAATGTCGGGATTGACACCGTGGGTGGCCGCGTGCGCTCCTCGGAGGCCGATCTCTTCCTGCACCGTCGCAACGGCAAAGACCGCCGCTTGTGGGTTGAGCGCTTTCACACGCCGCAGCGCCTCCGCGACAACCCAGGCTCCCACGCGGTTATCCATTGCGCGGCCCGCCACGCGATCGCCCAATAAAGGCTGCCAGCCATCGGCATAGACCGTCGGGTCCCCGATCTGCACACCGGCATCGAGCGCCTCTTGTTTGTTCGTGACGCCCAGATCAATCCAGAGGTCTTCGAGCTCGATCTTCTTGCCACGCTCATCTGCTGTGAGCAGATGAACAGGCTTCTTACCAATAACACCGTGCACGGGTCCCTTGCGGGTCTGCACCACCACGCGCTGGCCCACGATATTCACGTTATCATGACCACCGATCGTCCTAAAATAGCAAAAGCCCTCATCGTTGATGTAGTGAATGAGAAACCCGATCTCATCAATGTGGCCTGCCAACATCACGCGCGGGCTGCCCGTGGGATTCACGACAGCGATTACGCTCCCGAGGGGATCTGTAGTCACTTCATCTGCAAAGGCGGAGACATAGTCACGAAAATTCTTCGCATTGGGTTCCTCAAACCCGGAGGGTGAGGCGGTTGTAATCATTCGTTCAAGAAATGCAAGCGCATTATCAGTAATCATCGCGAGCTATTCTACCCCAAGCGCTTCCAAAATTGTATGGATCGCCGCCACAACCTCAGGGTGCGTGACATCGCGTGGGCGGGGCGCTTTTAGCACCAATTCCTGCTGAATAGTCGCCGGGCGCTCCGAGAGTACCAGAATACGGTCGGCGAGCTGGGCGGCTTCCTCAATATCATGGGTCACGAGAATGGTCGTGCAGGGGCGCTCCGCCAGTAATCGGGCGAGCTCGGCACGCAGCTTCAGGCGAGTGAGATAGTCCAGCGCGGAGAACGGCTCATCTAGCAACAGTACATCCGTCTCCCCGGCCAGAGAACGGGCAAGCTCGGCACGCTGGCGCATGCCTCCGGAGAGCTGGCGCGGGAAGTACTGCGCAAACTCCGCCAGCCCCACCAGAGTGAGCAGCTCCGTCACCCGTGCCTCGCGCTGGCTTGTGGGCAGCTCGCGCACGCCCAGCGCAATATTTCTCCGAACCGTCAGCCAGGGAAGCAAGCCATCGGCCTGGTAGACCATACGCGTCTTCCCGCCCCGCTGGATCCCCCCCTCGCTTGGAGGGAGTGCTCCCGAGAAGAGATTGAGCAGGGTGGTCTTTCCCGCCCCGCTGGGCCCGACAATCGCGACAAACTCCCCTTTTGCCACACGGAGCGAGACTCCCGAGAGAACTTCGGTTGCATCGTAGCGCAAGGTGACATTCTCAAGCTCGATCATCGCTCGTAGCCCCAGCGCACGGCGGGCAGGCGGCCCAGTAACCCGAGCAGCCGATCCGTCAGGATCCCGAGGGTGCCGATGGCTATAATCCCCACAATGGCTAAGTCAAGCATCTGGCCATTGCGTGCATCGTGGATCAGAAAGCCCAGCCCGCCCTCGCGCGAGACCATCTCCGCCGCGACAATCACCACCCAGGCCAGCCCCGCCGTCACGCGCAGTGTTGTAAAAACCTGTGGCAAGATCGCGGGCAGCGTGATCGCAAACGCACTGAGGCCGTAGTCGCGGCCCACGCGAAAATAGATCTGCGGCACGGCAAGAGTCGCCGCCATTGTCCCCAGCACGAGCGGCGGAAAAGTCGCGCCAAAGACTAAAAAAATCACGGGCGGATTCCCCAGGCCAAACCAGAGAATGGCGAAGGGAATCCAGCTTAAGGGCGAGACAGCACGCAGAAAGTTTACCACCGGCAGCAGCGCCTCCCGTAGCGGTGCCACGCGTCCCAGCGCCACGCCCAGTGGCAAACCTAGAAAGGCTGCCAGTCCGTACGCGACGACCACGCGCCAGAGCGAGGTCCAGGTTTCTTTCAGTAGCTCCCCGGAGGAGACACTCCTCATAAATGTCTTCCCCACCTCCAGAGGCGTCGGAAACGTCTCGCCGCCGGGTAGCCTGCGCGTGAGGGCCGCCAGCAGAAAATACAGCGCCCCCGCCGTCACCACGGGGAGGACAACCGCGCGCAGACGGGCTGTTGGGGAGGAGTTTTGCATGCCGGGAAAGTATATCGCCCCCAGCCCACCTGGCCGACGCCTCGCCGCCCGAAGGCAGGGAGGATTTTCTCTCTCCGAAGCCGTATACCCAAGTGTGAAGCGATCTTATCTCAGTATCCTTTCTCTCTGTGCCCTGATCCTGGCTCTCTCTGCCCTGCTTATCGGCACCGGCTGCCCGGGTGGCGGCTCCAGCGATCCCAGCGCGGCGATCTCCCCGTTTTATGTGGGCACGCTCGCGCTCCAGACCGGTGAGAAGAACCATCCGATTCCGAGCCTGGAGAAGGCGCTGAAGCTCGCGCCCGACGAGCCCGCTATCGCGGCCAATCTCGCGCTGGCCTACATCCGCAACAATGAGTACCCTAAAGCGGTCGAGCCTCTGGCGCAGGCCAAGAAAGGTGCGCCGGACGACCCGGGGATCGCGGCCATTGAGGGCCTACTACTCGAAAAACAGGGTAAGTTCGCGGAGGCGATTGTCGCCTACCAGAGGGCGGTGGACAAAAACCCGCGCGATGTCAAGACGCTTTATCTGATTGCCGAGCTAGCACTGCGCCAGGGTGGCCCCGAGAGTGAAGCGGCGCACCGAAAAGCCCTGGAGACCCTTCTTGCCGCCGCGCCCAATAACCTTGTGACACAGCTTCTCCTGGCGCAGGCACTTGCCAGGACGGGCGATGCTCCGGGCGTGGCCCGCCTTCTGGCGCTGTTCGAGCTGCGCAAGAGCCGCTGGACCCCGGAGACTCAGGCGCGCCTTACCCAGCTTAAGGCTTTGACGGGCAGGAACCAGGCTATTGCGCTTATCAAACTGGCAAATCTTCTAGGGCGCACCCGTGACTACTTCACCGGTGTCTTCGATCTGCACAACTTCCAGGTCGCTCCCGGTGATCCCCTCCAGCGTTTTCTCAAGCTTGCCAATCCGCCTGCCACTCCTGCTAAGCCCGATACAGGACTTAGCTACGGCGCTCCGACGAGCTCTCCTGGGACGCTCGCTCTAGCCCTGAGTGCCGAGAGCAAGCCCGTTTTGTTTCCGCTGCCCGCCGGAGCCACGGCGGTGGTCGCTTTCGATTTCGACACCATGCGGGGGAACTTCGAGGGGGAGGAGAAAGTGGGAGCAAAGCACCTCACCGACGACCAGCGCGACTTTCGCGTCGAGCTCGCCGCCGCCGGGCCGGGCGGGCTCAAGCTCTACGAAGACGGTAAACCACTGGCGACCAAGCTTCCGCTGGGCCCCTGTACGGGAGTCTGGGCAGTGGATATCGAGACCGACGGTGATCTTGATCTGATCGTCTCGCCGCCATCCGGCAAGCCCTACGTCTTACAAAACAATGGCGACCGGACATTCACTGTTACGCCGCCCAAGTTCGAGGGGGTCGCCTGCTCGATCCGCGCCTTTGCCTGGGCGGACTTCGACGGCGATGGCGACACCGACCCGGCGTTTATAGATGCCAACGGTAAGCTGGTGCGCTACACCAACGAGCGCTCGGGTTCGTTTGTGCTTGCCAAGAATCCCGAAGTCAGCGGTCTTGTCGCGCTGGCCGTGGCCGAAACAAACGGCGACACGGTTCTGGACTTGCTCGCTCTGACCAAAGACGGGCAAGTTGTTGCCTTTGCTGAGGGCAAGCAGACCACGCTGCTCAGCGCGAAGCTCACCGATGGCCAGGCGCTCTTCACCGCAGATTTTGATAACAACGGCGCGACAGATATTCTGATTGCGGGCAAGAACGAGAGTGAGATCTGGCTCAGCGACGGCCCGGGGAAGTTCGCCAAGGAGCCTCTCCCCATCCCGCTCAGTGTCACCAGTATCGCGGATCTCAATGGCGATGGCCTGCTCGATCTGGTGGGAACGGTGGCAGGTAAACCCGTTCAAAGCCTGGCGTCCGGGAAAGCGGGCTATGGCTACCTAACCATCAGTCTCAAGGCCAAGCAGCCCGACAACCCCGCCGATAAGATCAATAACTTCTGTGTGGGTGGCGCGTTTGAAGCTCGGGCGGGGCTACTCTACCAGAAAGTTGCCGTCACCGGCCCGCAGATGCATATCGGACTGGGAACGTACGAAAAACCCGAGGTCGTTCGGATGATCTGGCCTAGCGGACGGGCGCAGAGTGAGTTCGCGGAGAAGCTCGTTGCAGGCAAGCCACTTATCGCGGATCAGGCGCTGGGCGGCTCGTGTCCGTTTCTGTTTACCTGGAACGGCAAGGAGTTTGTCTTTGTGACGGACTGCATCTGGCGCTCGCCCCTCGGGCTGAAGATCAACGCGCAGGACACGGCGGGTGCGACCCAGACCGAGGACTGGGTGAAGGTGCGCGGCGAGCAGCTTGCGCCGAAAAATGGCTTCTACGAGCTCTCGATCACCGCCGAGCTCAACGAGACACACTACTTCGACCACCTCTCGCTAGTGACGGTGGACCATCCCGAGAACACCGAGATATTTATTGATGAGCGCTTCAACCCGACCCAGCTGCCGCTGCTGAAAATCATTCCGACGGGCCCGACGCGGCCTTTTGAAGAAGTGCTCGGCTGGAAGGGTCAGGACGTAAGCGAGGTGGTGGCCGAGCGCGACACGCGCTATCTGGATGACTTTGGGCGCGGCAAGTACCAGGGAATCGCGGGCGACCACTGGGTGGAGCTGGTGCTGCCCGAGAGTGCGCCGCGCGGCAAGCCGCTGTACTTAATCGCCCACGGCTGGCTGCACCCCACTAACACGTCGCTCAATGTCGCCATGAGCCAGGACAAGACTCAGGGGCCACCACAGGGGCTCTCACTCTGGACACCCGATAGCAAAAACAACAAAAACAAAGAGAACAACAAAGACGGCTGGGCCAAGCGCCGCGAGGCTCTGGGCTTTCCGGCGGGAAAACTCAAGACCATTGTGCTACGCATTGACGATGTCTTTGCGGCCTCGGCACCGGGTACGCCCCGTCGAATGCGCCTTCGGACGAACTTGGAAATCTACTGGGATCAGCTCCAGTGGGCTGAAGCCCACCCCGATAGCATCCTAAAAACACAGCGCCTGAGCGCTCAAGAGGCGACCCTGCGCTACCGGGGGTTCTCGGAAGTCAAAGCCGTGGATGCCTCGTCGCCGGAGCTGCCCACCTCCTACGCGAATCTCGCCGGACTCGCTCCGCGGTGGCGCGATCTCACGGGCTATGTGACGCGCTTTGGCGATGTCAAGCCACTGCTGAGCCGTGTGGATGATCGGTACGCCATTCTCAACGCGGGGGACGAGCTTTTCTTCCGGTTCCCTGCAAAGACCGCGCCCCAGACGGGATGGAAGCGTGACTACGTCGTGATCAGTGATGGTTGGGAGAAAGACGGCAATATCAACACGACATTTGGAAAAACAGTCGGCCCCTACCCGCTCCATGCTCTCAAAGACTATCCGAGAAGCTACGAGCAGCTAGAGGCCGATCCGGCCTTCAAAAAACATCCAGATGACTTTGCCATCTACCACACCCGCTTGATCACCACGGAGGCTTTCGAGAACGCCTATCTACCACCCCGCTAAACCGAACACGTGTCGGCTATCTTTTCTTCTTGACCGGAGGAGCGACTTTTGCGGGGCGACGCACAAAGCGTACGACATCGCCTATCTTAAACTCAGTCCCCTCAGTTGGGACGGCAACAGAGAACGACTGCAACGGGGGTACGGACTTGATCCGGCACTGCCCCACGTGTTGTTCGTCGCGCCCCAGAAGCTTGCCGCTCACCGGATCGCGAACCTCCTCGCCTAGCCGAAAGACCTCTAAAACATCGTCAGGCTCCAGGCCGGTCCGGGCACCTTCCGTCAAAAAGAGCGAGAGGTTCTCCCCCTCACCACTCACCCGAGCGACCCGTGCTTCCCAGGGTGAACTATCAGTCTGCTGACAGATTTTCACCACCGCGTTGCGGATTGCAAGTCGCACTGCCTGACCAAGCGGGTTCTCATCCACTTTGGTTGTGCCAAAGTTAGTGACATCTTTTATGGTCAGGTTTAAGAATGATTTCGAGGAGGTCACCCGTCCCTCCGCCTGGTAAGCCGCCACGACCTCCCCCGTAACACTCTCGGTGAGGCGTATGTCTAAGCGCACAATGGCTTCTGTCTTTGCCCGACCTCCCTCAAACGGGCTAGGCGGTAGTCCACCCTGCCCCCCCCCGCCAAGTGCCTGCGCGGAGCTACGGAAAGAAAGGGTCGTGATCGCTCCCCGTACCTGAGTTCGGGAAGGAGGGGGCAGAAGCTGTGCCGCCGGTGGTGCGGCGGCGGCGGCGGCTGCCGCCGCTAGCGCTGCTGCCTGCGGGTCAACAGGGGGGGGATTCCCCGTAGGAGGAGGAAGATTCCCTCCAGGTACGGCACCGGGAAGCAGCTCTGCCGCAGAGGCTTCCAGCACGACAAAGCGCCCGGTCTGGAAGAGTTCCGTGATGAGCACCTCCGTCAGCCCCGCACCGAACTCACTAGGCAGATCAAGCGGTTTCTCCTGAGTTGCCCCCGAAGGCAGCGGGATCTGAATACTGGCCTTCGTGACTTTAATATCTATCCCCATCACCACCACGGGTTTTTTGGGGCCAACGTAAGGGGCTAGCTTCGTCAGAGGATTCGGAGGGCCCGTTTGCTTGTCGTCGCCCCAAACCCCGGTCAACACCCCAACTGTGAGACTGCCAACAAGCAGACCACAGCGCATGCTCCGTACAAGTTTATGCATATCGTTTATTCTCCTCGACGAGTTTTATCGCCGTGTCCCTAGTCCAAGCAGGACAACCGTCTCCGGCTTGCTCCCTGGCCAGAAGCTACGGTCAGGCACGACCAAAGTGAAAGTTAACTCCTGATCACTACGCAGGCGCATCCCCCCCTGGAGGGCATAGCGCCGAATTATGGGACACTTATCCTGCCCAACAGCGGGCCCTGTACCCCCTCCCTGAGAAAAAATCAGGGGACGCGCTCCATCCACCCGAGTCTCGACACCGAATCGCAGGACATCAGTGGGGTTCCAGTCCACCCGAATATTCCCCTGCCAGGGCGAGACATTGGAGAGAGGGAGACGCGTCGCCGCCTCACCCTCTGTCTCACCACTGGTCTCCGCCAGGGTTCCCCGTGCTTCCTGCCAGCGTACAAAGCTGCTCAAACGAACCCCTTTTTTCAGTGCAAGGGCAGCACTTGTCTCCAAGCCACTGGACCGGGTGCGCTTCCACGCAACAAGATCCAGCGAGGGCTCAATACGCGGATCGCCCGATACCGTCCCCACATTGCGCAGCTCACGGTGAAACGCCGTGGTCTCCCAGGTCAGGCCGTGCTTGTCGTCCTGGCGCAGTCCGATCTCGTAGGCAACCCCTTGTCCACTGGGGCCGTAGTAGAGTGTTCGCGCACCCAGCCGGTTGCCCGTCGCATCCATCCCCTGGAAATTGCTATCAGCATCCAGCACGCGCGATGAGTCTCCGGGCTGGAAGACCGCCGCTGTCGAGCCGACCTGCGGGGTCACGGAGACGCGCAGTGTCTGTCCTGCTCGGGTGGGGTAGGCCCAGTCCGCGTAGGGTAGAAACGCGCCGGAGTAGGAAGGCGTTGTGACGCCTACCGCGCGCGTGCGCTTCTTGCTCGAAAAGAGCAACCCGGGTGCTCCCGCCTGACTTCCAAAGACCGGTCCAAATGTCAGTGTCCGCCCCAAAACGGGGTAGCGCAGCAGCGCGTGTGTGGTCCACAAGCTCGTGGTGCCCGCAGAAAAGACCTGATCAAAAGGCTGGTTGGGTGCGAAGAATCCCGCGCCCGCCAGGTCCGATCCCGGCGGTGGCGTCCCCTGAGTTCGCTGGTTCTGGAGCCACGATCCCCCCACCTGCAAAGAGAGCTGGGGGGTTAGTCCGCGTAGCCACTGTGCCTCACCGCTGAGCTGCTTGTCGTTGAGAGGGCTGTAGCGTGCCCCGGATGTCTGAGAGCGCAAATCGGTGTCACTCTGTCGCCAGCGTCCCATCACGTGCAGCTTTGATGTCGGGGAAAAGCGTGTGTTGTGCAGCAGATCCACCTTGGTCTGCCCCCGCCCGGTACGCCCCGTTAGCCCCAAGGCGAGACCACGGGTATCCTGCTGCTCGCGCCGCATGGCACTGAGCAGCGAGTCACTTTTCTCCGTCATCTTTCCCACGACCAGCCGGGCCTGGTTCAAGCGCTGATCGGCTTTCGTATCTCCCTCGACACTACCCACATCTCGAAGAATCTGGAAGTTCCCCCCGATCCCTGCCTTAAACCCTTGGCCACTGAGTTGCTGCCAGTTATCACGCCCTCCCCCGCCGACACTGGGCTGCAGATGCCCGGAATCAAAGCGGAAGGCGTTTGCGACAAACCCATTCTGCGCGAGTGCCTGGAGATAGTCGCGCTCTGCCTCTAAGAACTTACCTTGCTGCTCATGCACCTGAGTACGAACAAAGGTTGCGTAGCCATGGCCCGGCTCAAGCTCCAGTGCCCGGCGAATGTACTCCTCCGCCTGTCGTGTGTTCCGTCGCCGCAGGCTGGCCTCCGCGAGCGTGGCGTAGAGATTGGCATTTCGCGCACCATAGACCAGCGCGACACGCCCGATCTCGTCGGCTTTGCCCGGCTGCTGTTTCGCCAGCCAGACCAGGGCGCTATTGGCCCAGGGTGCCCCCCACTCAGGCTGGAGTCCTGCGGCTTTATCCAGAACTTCCATCGCCTCTTGTGTCTTGCCCTGAAGCAGCAAGACCGCTCCAAGGTTGTTCCATGCCGATGCCTCGCCAGACTCCAGGCTGAAGTGGACACGCAGCTGCCCTAGCTCCGTAGGTAGTGTCTCTGTCGAGGCAGCGAACGGCTTCCCGGCACTCTGTTGTGCCATTTGCCGCAGTGCCAGTTCGGCTCCAGGAAGGTCTCCCTTTGCCGCAAGCAGTAGCCCTTCCAGAAGCGACTCAGGCTTTGGCATCGGTACCACAAGAGCAGGAGCGACCATCGGTATGACAAGAAATGTGAACATCAAGATTATCCTTAAATTCGGGAGCGATTCCTGAAAAGATACTACCAGAATGTTTTCCCGTATGGGGATTTTAACACAATGTTTTGTTGATACAAGCAGTGCTGCTCAAAAATGTCTCTCATTCTCCTCAGAGCGCTCTTCCTCGCGCTGACGGGCTATGGCGGCAACAAAATGACGGCAACCAAACGCGATAGCTTAGAGCAAAATATAGAGTCCTTGCCCGGCACGCGCGGCGGCTTGGAGCATTGTCAGCACGGGGTCAATCACATCGGCCTTCTGGCGATGCTCCGCCCGGAGCCGCTCTAAAATCACGACACTCTCCGCGACATAGCCTGCGGACTGAAAGTAGCCCTCGGGAACCCCGAGCGAGCCGCCACCTACAAAGACACGGCCCTCGGGGTAGAGATCCATGAGTGCAAAGCGGCACTTCTGCGCACTACTGCCCAGTCCGGTATTTGCCGTCGGGTCGTAGAACGCCGTCAGCGCCAGCGCCGCTCGCCGCACAACCCCCTCGTTCTCCGGTTCCTGACGCCAGCTCAGCTCCAGTGCTGTCCCCGTCTCAGGATCACGCAGCCGTGCCCGATGATCGTTGATAAAGCTCTCCAGTGCTGCGTCCGCCTGCCGATCCAGTAGCGGAGCCAGCTCACGCCGAAACGCGCCCTCATCGAAAACAAACGCCCGGTGAAGATTGCTCATAGCGAATTCTATCCCATCATCCGGCGACTTGGAGTTCCGCCTCGCCTCTTCCCCACAGAGTATAATCCCACCATGAGTTTTGCTACTCCCGCCGAACACGCCGCGTGGCTACGAACCGAGCTTGCCCGCCACAATATTTTGTACTACATCCACGACTCGCCCGAGGTCAGCGATGCGCAGTACGATAAGCTCTACCACGAGCTGGTAAAGCTTGAGACTGAGAACCCCAAGTTCATCACCCCTGACTCCCCGACGCAGCGGGTCGGGGCGATTCCCGCCAGTGCGTTTGGTTCAGTGACACATAAAAAACCGATGCTCTCGCTAGGCAATGCCTTCTCCGAGGACGGACTACATGAGTTCGACACTCGTGCCAAGCGGCACTTAGGGCTTGCAGAAGACACGGACGAGAAAATTACGTACCTGTGCGAGCTCAAGCTGGATGGGCTTTCCGTCTCGCTCACCTACGAGAACGGCGTCTTTGTGCGCGGTGCAACCCGAGGCGATGGCACAACCGGCGAGGAGATCACGCAAAACCTCAAGACCATTCCCTCGATTCCGTTACGGCTTGTTGGGGAAAATCTTCCGGCACTGATCGAGATTCGTGGCGAGGCTTTCTTAACCCACAGCGAGTTCGCCCGCATCAATGGCGAGCGTGAGGCCAGCGGCGAGGCGACCTTTGCCAACCCACGCAACGCCGCCGCCGGGAGCCTGCGCCAGTTGGATCACCGCGTGACAGCCTCACGCAAACTCAAGGTCTGGTTCTATGCCGTCGGGGAGGCATCCGGCTGGGAGCCTGAGAGCCAGCTCGGGTGGCTGGAACAGCTCAAGGCGTGGGGGCTGCCGACCAACCCGGAGCGCCAGCTCTGCGTGGATATCAATGAAGTCGTGGCGACCGTGGCGGCGTGGTCCCAGAAGAAGAACACCCTCGATTATGACACGGATGGAGTCGTGGTCAAAGTGAATGACTTCACGCTCCAGCGTGAGCTAGGCCAGGTGAGCCGCGCCCCGCGCTGGGCGATTGCCTATAAATATCCCGCGTTACAGGTCGAGACCGTCGTGGAGGAAATTCTCGTGCAGGTGGGCCGCACCGGTGCCATCACGCCCCTGGCACGCCTGACTCCCGTCTCCGTGGCCGGGGTTATCGTGAGCCGCGCGACCCTGCACAACCAAGATGAAATTGACCGAAAAGATGTGCGGGTCGGCGATACTGTGGTGATTCAGCGGGCGGGCGAGGTGATTCCCGAAGTCGTACAAGTAGTGACAAGCAAGCGCCCCGAAAACACTCTACCGTTTAAATTGCCCGCCGTTTGCCCGTCGTGCGGCACCCCAACCCTTCGAGCGGAGGGCGAGGCGGTCACACGCTGCCCCAACACCCAGAGCTGCCCGGCGCAGCTCCAGACCCGCTTAGAGTACTTCGTCAGCCGCAACGCCCTCAACATAGACGGTCTCGGAGGCGAGAGATTAGCACAATTTATCGAAGCAAAACTGGTCACCGATGCCGCCGATCTGTTCACGCTCACCAAAGAGCAGATCTTGCCTCTGGAGCGCATGGGCGAGAAACTGGCCGCGAATTTAATTGCCGCGCTGGCGGCGGCTAAAAATACGACATTGGCGCGCCTCTTGGTGGCTGTGGGCATTCGGCACGTGGGCGAAGGCGGCGCCTCCCGGCTGGCGCAGGGCTTTGGAACACTGGAGAAGCTCCGTGAAGCCACCGTCGAGCAGCTCGCCCAAGTCCCCGATGTCGGCCTGACCACGGCCCAGAGTGTCTTTGACTGGCTAGCCAGCAACACGGCGTTTCTAGACAAGCTGATCGCAGTCGGTGTGGTCGCGCAAGGCGATGATGCCGCGCCCCTCTCGGATCACTTCGTAGGCAAGAGTTTCGTCTTCACCGGAGGACTCACCCTCTTCACCCGCGAGGACGCCGAAGCGCTCGTGAAACGCCTTGGCGGGCGGGCGACGGGCAGTGTCAGCAAGCAGACCAGCTATGTTGTCGCCGGGCCGGGTGCGGGTAGCAAGCTCGCCAAGGCGGAGCAGCTCGGCATCACGGTGCTCACTGAAGACGAGTTTGCGGCGCTGCTCCCCCCCTCTGCCCCCGCTTCGCGGGAGGGAGAAGCCGTATAATAGTCGTATGGCTCTCATCTCCCTTGTCTTCCCGATCTTCAACGAGGAAGCGGTGCTCCCCGTGCTTATTGCACGGCTGGAGGCGCTCCTGCCGACACTGGAGCTTAACGGCGATCAGATAGAAGTGCTCTTTATCAACGATGGCTCCCGTGATGGCTCGCTCGGACAGCTTCGGGAGCTGGCACAGACACGCTCCTGGGTGCGGGTGCTCTCGTTCTCGCGCAACTTTGGACACCAGGTGGCGGTGACAGCGGGGATGCACCATGCACAGGGCGCTGCCGTGGTGCTGCTAGATGCGGATCTTCAAGACCCCCCCGAGCTGCTCCCTGAGATGATCCGACTCTGGCGCGACGAGGGCTGGGAGGTGGTCTATGGCAAGCGCCGCAGCCGTGAGGGAGAGACCGCCTTCAAGCTCCTGACCGCCGCGATTTTCTATAAAACACTCCAGCGCCTCACCAGTGTGGCCATCCCCGAGAACACTGGGGATTTTAGGCTCATGGACAGAAAAGTCGTGGATGCTCTCAACACGATGGGCGAGCAACATAGATTTCTGCGGGGAATGGCTGCCTGGGTGGGGTTTAAACAATACGCGCTGGAGTACGACCGTCCGGCCCGTGCGGCTGGGGAAACCAAGTACCCGTTTCGTAAGATGTTCAAGCTCGCAATGGACGCAGTCACAGGTTTTTCCTACGCCCCTCTCAGGCTCTCCCGTGATTTAGGGATATTTATCGCCCTCGCGGCAATTGTGTATGGTGTCGTCCAGGCCGTGCGCTACGCGATCGCCCCCAATAGCTTTGAGCCTGGCTGGACCAGCATTATCGTCGTGCTCTCTCTGCTCTCAGGGGTACAGCTTGTCACCCTAGGGCTCATCGGGGAGTACATCGGGCGCATCTACGATGAAGTAAAGGGCCGTCCGCTCTATCTCCTCTCGGAAAAACTCGGCTTCCGTGACGAAGATCCGAGTCTGAGTCAGAGCACGAATTCCAAGCCGTCGTAGGCGACCGAGATCCCGTGGGGTTCGCAGCGCTCTTCCATTTCCTCGTGCAGGAGCAGGCCCGTGTGGCAGATGTGGGTTAAGTAGACCGGTGCGCCAGGTGCCAGTCGGAGCTTGTTCTTGAAAGCGATGCACTCCTCAAGGCTTAAGTGGCCGTCGTAGGGATTGGCCGAGATACCTTTACCACACTCGATAATGGCACCGTCCAGGGAAACGCCCTCCAGAAACTCCCAGGTGGGGGGGGCGTACCAGCCCGTGTCCGAGGCGTAGAGCAGATATCTCGCATTCTCGGCCTGCCCCTCACGAAAGAGATAGTTCAGGCACAGCTCATCGGTTTTATGGTGCGCCGTGAGGGGTGTCACAAAAAGATGCCCGATCGGCACTTCCTGAAACGGAGTCAGCGGACGGCAGCGCAGTGGTGGCTCCTCAAAGAAAGACTCCAGCTGTGCCTGAAGTTTGGTCAGCGCATAGTCTGTCGCCCAGACCTGAAGCGGCTGCTCCCGATCCGGCGCGAAGTTGCAGGAGAGATACTGGAGCTCACGCACGGCGAAATGATCATCGTGGGTATGAGTGAAGAGCAAGTGCTCAATTGCCGTCAGATCACGCTCCGGGTACTTGTGCACCTGTGCCAGCGCATCAGGACAGAGATCCACACGAAGGGTCTCATCCAGTAAGATGCCCGAGCGCAACCGCAGGTTCTTCCCCCCACGGCGAAGCGCTTCTTGATTGATAGGAGTCCGACTAAACAGTGCGGGAAACCCTTCTGCTGCTCCGGATCCTAGAAAAAAAACTCTCACCCAACCACTCCCACTTTGGATTATAACCTCAAGACATTTTCCTAGCAGTAGTATCGGTAAGATTGTCTATAAATTCTCACCCTCTCTAACACAGGTACAATAGCCAGTAGATGACGATTCGTGAGATCATGGTGGGCTACCCGGCCTCCAAGGACATCAACCTCCACCCCTACTACCAGGGGCGGGCGGGGCAGTGGGTCTGGCGTTTCTATCACTTTCGATTCACTCGGGCAGGGCGCTGGTTTCTGGGGCTGACGGGCACGATTTTTTTTGTGATCGCTCTTTTCTGGAGCTTGGACACACAGACTGTGCCCTTGGCACTCTATGCCTCAGGGCTCTGGTGTCTCTCCCTGGTGGCTTTTTTACCACTTGGTGTCCAGACCCAGGTGCGTCATGCGGAGCGGATCACCGCCGGTGAGACTCTCATGGCCGAGGTCACCGTGACCAACTCCGGGCGGCTACCGCTAGTGGATCTGACACTCCAGGGCTGGGGGCTCCCGCTGCAAGTGGAGGCACTCCCCGAAGAGGGAGTGCCCGTGGGCAACTTGCAGCCCGGAGAGAGCCGCCAGGTTGCGTTTCCGCTGCACTGTCGAGACCGAGGTGCTTTTATTTTGGGAGGCTACCGGCTCCTCAGTGACTTTCCCTTTGGGCTTCTCCAGGCCTATCGGATTCAGCGCCAGCCCAGCCGCCTGATTGTCCACCCCAGCTTCCGCCCCCTGACCCGCTTCACGCTACCCCGTGGGCGACGGTTCCAGCCTGGGGGGATCGCGATGGCGTCCCAGGTGGGCGACTCCTTTGAGTACCTAGGCAACCGGGAGTGGCGCGACGGCGACAACCCGCGCGATATTGACTGGCGCTCCACCGCGCGGCTTGCCGGAGCGGCGGGTGCAGCGCTGGTGGTGCGCGAGTGGCGCGAGGAGTACTTTCTGCGAGTCGGCGTGGTGCTTGATACCCACGTTCCCGCGCGAGGCTCCACTCTTGCCCGACAGGCGGCTCTGGAGCGTGCGGTCTCTCTCTGTGCTGCTGTCAGCGATGCACTAGCGCGCGAGGACTATATCGTGGATGTATTTGCAGCGGGGCCGATGGTCTATCATCTCACCGCGGGCCGCAGCCTGGCGTACCGGGAGCAGATCTTAGATATTCTAGCCTGCGTCGAAGGTAGCTCCGAGGAGCCGCTCGCGGGTATTGCCCCGCGCCTCCATGAGCAACTAGACCGCCTGACCACGGTCGTCTGCATTGTCCTAGACTGGGACGAACGCCGTCGCCACTTTGTCGAGAACCTTCGCCAGCGCGGCGTCGGGGTGAAAGTGCTCTGGGTCTCCGAGGCGGAAGATGCCCCGCCCACGGACGGGGACATGCAGGTTCTTCCTCCTAGCGCCTTTTCCCAAGGAGGAGTGGACACGCTATGAAGCCGTCCTCCCCTCCACTTCCTATCCCCGTCGCGCTTTTTGCGCTGGTCTGCTTACTTGCACTTTTTCTCACGTCCGGCGGTACCCTCTGGCTCGCCGCGGCTCTGGGGGTGCTGGTGCTGGCCTCGTATGTCCTGAACCTGCGGCTTCCGACGGCCTGGCTCCCGAGCCTCCTGTTTGGAGGGATCTTGCTTGCCCTGGCGATCCTTAGTACGCCACAGGATGGCCCCGGCTCCCCTTCGACCGTCATTCCCCCGCGCCCCATCTTTCTCTTTGGCCAGGCAGCAGCAATCCTGATGACGCTGCAGTTCTACCGCCCTACCCCCAAAGACCCCACACGCCCTCGCCTTTTCACTCTCCTGGGCGGCGTGCTGCTTCTCATCGCCGCCAGTAGTACTTTTGAGGAAGGTCGTCTGGGGCAGCTCATCCCTATTCTGGTTGTGCTGCTTGGGATCTCACTACGGACACTGCGGGGCAGGCTGACACCCCATCGCCTGACTTTTGTCGTACTGGGCAGTGCGCTTCTGGGCTCTCTGGGCGTGGGCTGGCTGAGTGTCAAGGGGATTCGCGACAACCGGGAAAAGATCACGGAGTGGGGCAATCGCCTCATGAGCGAGCACCCTCCCCTGGAGCAGCTCGGCATGTCCCAGCAGCCCACTCTGGGCAACACGTTTGGTGCACGCGGCTCAAACGCCCGTGTGCTCCGCCTGGAAGGGGCGCTACGTTCCCCGCACCTGCGTGGCGCTGCCTTCGATACCTACAGCGAGAACCGCTGGGGGCCTCCGCTCAACAGCCGTACCTACGACTCTATTGAAGCGCCCCAGCTCAACCTGCCACTCCCCCTTGGCATGACTTCCCACTCGGTCTCGGCCACCCGCCTGCAAAGTGGTAACCCCGTGGTATTTTTCCCCCTGGAGACTTTCAGCCTGGAGCTGGGTGATGTAGAACAGACAGGGTGGGCACGGGATGACAGCGGCCCTATACGGGTGCGTGCGGCGCAGCCCTACACCTACGCTTACCGGGAAAGCACAGAGGGGGCGCAGGGGCTCATGGCGCTTCCCGGGCTCCGCAGCGCGGCAGAGAAAGAGCGCTATCTCCAGCTCCCGGAAAACCTCCCGAAACTGCTGGTTCCCCTGGCAAAGAAAATCACGAAAGACGCCGCCACGCCCGCCCAGAAAGTTGATGCCGTCACGCGCTACTTGCTGAAGAACTATCCCTACAGCCTGACCTTCGATGCGGGGTTTCTCTTTCCCAAGGATGCTAGCAACAACATGCAGCGTTTTGTGGAGGGAAAGCGCTCGGATTTCATCGCCCGCTTCCTGCTCTCCGAGCCAAAGGCAGGGGCACACTGTGAGTTTTTCGCCTCGGGAGCAGCGCTCCTGCTGCGCTGCGTGGGAGTGCCGACGCGTTATGTCACGGGCTACTTTGCTCATGAGCAAGAAGGGCCCGACACGCTGCTCGTCCGGCAGCGCGATGCCCACGCCTGGTGCGAGGCCTGGGTGGAGGGCAAGGGCTGGATAACGGTCGAGGCCACTCCCCCGACAGGCTGGCCGGAGCAGAACAAGACCCCGCTGGAGCCCTGGCGCCGTGCCTGGGAGTGGCTAGAAGACCGCTGGCTCGGGCTACTGAGCTGGCTGGCGGAGGCTGAGCCCACTCAGCTCGCCCTGGCACTCCTGCTGCCGTTTGGGGCAATCGGCCTGGGAGCACTCTGGCAGTACCGCAAGCGCCCGTCTCGTGTTGTTCTCACAATAACAACGCTCGCGCCACCGCCCGAGCTGGCCACACTCGCTAAGCGCTTCGAGGCCGCTCTGCACAAGAACAACCTGCCCCCCGCGCCGTCCCAGCCCTGGTCGGAGCAGCTTGCCGCCCTCCCCGAAGCCGCCCAGCCCGCCGCCCGTCAGTTTGTCATACTCTACCAGAAAGCACGCTTCGGGGGGGAAAGTGCCAACAGAAATACCCTGGAGCAAGCCCTTCAAACCATCGAAGAGGCACTGACGAAGCACCACGCATCGCGCTGAGCTTATGGCACAACACATAGCGAGAGAGCGCCCGAATAGACCATGCTATCGCTGATGAACCTGCCCAACCCCGGCGAGTAGTAGCGGTTTCTGGCGTAGACAAGCCCTGATGCGTCGTGCTCAAGACCCGTGAAGCCGTACGGTTGACCGCCGAAGCCGTTGGAATTCACCGACGAGATAACCTGACCGAACGGGTCGAAGCTGTTCTGCTGAGCGGGTGCGCCCGAACTGTTGAGAAGTGTGACCACGCTGCCGAGGTGGTCGGTGACGGTTGCGTTGCCGCCTAAACTCGCGTGGTTGTCTACGCCCGTGGTCTTCGCAAACACGCCGCTGCCCGTGCCGCCGTGACTGCTCCAACCAGACCACTTGTAACTTCTCGCATTGCCGCCACTCACATTTTTGGAGATGCGCCGGTTGTACAGATCATAACCAAACGTGCTGCTTTGACCACCGGAAGTCATGGAGGCAAGCTGACCGCGCACATTCCAGCCAAGGTAGTCCGAGCCAAGACGCGTCATGTTCCCGTTCGCGTCGTGATCCGCCGTTAAAGTTCCACTGCCGCTGGTCATTGAGGTCAGGCGGTTGGCCCAGTCGTAGGCGAACGCACGGGTGGACGTGGCATTGTTCGTGAGGGTCTCGCCAATGCGGTTGTTGGCATCATCATAAGAATAATCGTAGGTACTACCGCCCCGAACGGCCTTAGTCAACCGCCGGAGGCCATCATACGTATAGCTCGCCAACACCTGGGAGCCGTCTAGATTCTTCTCCTGGGAGATCGCTCCGCTGGCATCGTAGCTATACTTGCGCCCACGAACCAGGGTGCCATTGAACTTGGTCTGCGTCGTCTCCGCACGCCCTATGGCATCGTAGCCTGTTAGTTGCTCCAGCCCGTTAGGCTTCGTCACTTTGGTAGTCTGTCCCAGGAAATCGAACTCCATGGTAGTGTCGCCCACAACCGAGTTCTCCGTCTTCCAGATACGCCCTAGATCATCGTAGTTGTAGAGAGTGGTCTCGGTGCCGTCCTCGACAACGCGCTTGAGGCGGTCAAGTGAATCGAACTCGGCGTAGTTCTTGGTTCCCAGCGGGGTGACAATAGTGCGAAGACGGTGGACACTGTCATAGCCGAAGTGGTAGAGCTGCGGGGTGCCGGTTGCGGGTGGCAGGTCGCTGATGTCGTTTAACTGGTACTTGAGCTGGGGATCGTAGGCATAGCTCGTCGAGGAGACAATAGTGCCCGTCACATCTTTGTAGGTTGTCTGTGCAAGCCTATCCCCGGACATGTAGCTATTCGTGAGTACCTGACCGCGTGCATCCGTGGCTGCTTTGAGTTCCCCATTGAATCCCCAGAGACTATGAGAAACCTGGCTGAGTGGGTTGTATGTCAGGATAGCGCGATCCATCTTGTCATAGCCAAACCACCAGCTATACCACCGACCATTCTTATATCGAAATCAGAACTATAATCAGCGTAATCTGAAACACTATCAGTGAAATCAGAAAGCTTATCAAAAAAATGGGGAACTTTTTCAACAAAATAATAGGTACTGTCAATATATCAAGGAATGATCTCAGCAGATCAAGGAGATGAAAAATGGATACACTAACCTCTGTCGCGCCACGCAAGCGTGGTGCCCTCAATAACGACATCCTCAAGAGCCTGCAAACCGCTCTGACTATCGCACAGGCCGCACAGCGCGAACCCTTCGTCCTGCAACTGACCGAGATGCAGCTCCCTGCGGTTTTTATCAGCTCGCTCCTCAGCGGTATTGCAGAGTGCCATGCAACACTCGATACCGCTTTCGATGCCGATCAGGAAGTGAAGGGGAGTACGCAGGCGGAAGGCACGGCACGGGGCCGACTCAAGGCCACGATTCGACGGATTCAGGCCGCTGCGAGTCAGAAGTACGCCCGTGACCCGGAAAATAAGCACAAACTTGCCCTCTTTGGCATGGGGATCAACCTCGATGCCAGCCGTGCCCTGCTTGCCCAGCACGCACCGGGGATTCTTTCACACCTAAGCGACGACTCTTTGCCGGGCCTCAGTGCGGCGTTCCAGGGAGAGGCGGCGCAGGCACTCGCCGACTGGACTGCTGCCGACAGTGTGCAAGCTGCCGCCCAGCAAAAAGCGACCCAAAAACGCTCAGAGGCCGAGGTACAGTCCAAAGCCATAACAGACCGACGGATTCAGGTGCAGTACGCCATCGAGGGGCTTTATCCTCACACGCTCTCGGAGAATGCGGCGGCGCGGGCGGCGTTTCTCTTGCCCAAAACACGGCCTTTCCGGGGCTAGGTGCGCTGGGCGATGCCGCGTGCAATCCGGCCCACATCGGCACCGGCGAGGTTGGCCAGGACAATCACCGCGCGGTCGCTGTCGAGCTCGCGCCAGAAGTGGGTGGCGAAGCCGGGGCGGCTCCCTCCGTGCTCAGCGATGCGCTTGCCCGCCTCGCCCGAGAGGTTCCAACCCAGGCCGTACGGGTGGGGTTTGCCATTGTTCAGAATCACGGGTTCGAAGAGGCGAGCACGGGTCTCGGGTTTGAGAAGCTGGTCACTGCGGAGCAGCGCGTCCCACTTTGTCAGGTCTTGCACCGTGCTCAGCAAGCCGCCGCTCGCAAAATCGCGGCTCCAGGACGCCACATTGACCGTGGTATCGGACTCAAACGCGTAGCCGTCGGCGCGGTTCATAACAACGGTGCGCAGGTTGTGGCGACGGGTCGCGCTCATTCCGAGCGGCACAAGAAAGCGGGCAGTGAGAAACTCATCCCAGCGCTGGCGCGTGATCAGGCGGATCACCTCACCCAGGAGCAAGTAACCAAAGTTGCAGTAGCTCCACTTTTCCCCGGGCGCAAAACGTAGCGGCAAGGGCCGGGCGGCGGCGATGGCATCGCTCTCGGTGTAGGTGCGGCTTAGCTCCAGCGGCTCATCCGTCACCAGCCCCGACGTGTGGGTGAGCAGGTGCCGTAGCGTGATCTTCTCCCAGCTCGCGGGCGTGTTCGGCAAGTGCTTGCTGAGAGGATCCGTCAAGCTCAGCTTGGCCTCTTGCTCCAGGAGCAGAATGCAAGTGGCAATCACCTGCTTTGTCACCGATGCGAGCTGATACACCGTTTCGGGCGTGGCGGGTGTCTTTGTCTCCAGGTTCGCCAGGCCATAACCCGCCGTCTTGAGGGCTTTGCCCTTGCCCACTAAGGCGATCGAGAGACCCGGAATCCGCAGCAGGCTCCGCTCCTGCTCCACATAGCTATCAATCGGATCATCAAAAAAACGCGACATGGCCTATCTCCCTTCCCGGACGATCCAGCCCAGGAGCCCGGCCATTTCGTCCCAGGCCAGCGCCGCTGCACCGGGCTCACCCCGCTGGCAAATATCCACGCGCTCACGGGCCGTTGTCCTGCCAAGCTCCGCGTAGAACGGGTGTGCACCAGTCATTCCCACCCAGTAGCGCGTGTTGCCCCAGTCGCCCTCGCGCCGATGGACAAGCTGATGGATGTAGTTAGCCGTGCTATCGTCCTCATGCACCTGCACGAGCTTATGCGCCGCGTCGAGATCGTCGTTGAGCAGGTGGAGTAGTGCCCGGAGATTGTAGGAGCCCTCGGTGACTCCCAAGAGCAATGCGGGCTGCCAGGGCACTTTGGGGCAGAGCGAGGCATCGGTGCGCGCGAGCAGAGTCGCGGTGCGTGCAGAGAGCGGATGGTTTTGGGGAAGTGGGTTCATGAGGGTAGGTATCCAAAGAGGCGCACGGAGCCGTGGGCCAGGGAGTTCGCCGGAAGCGGCGCGGCATCTTGCGGCGAGGGAACGGCCAGCTCCAGCACCAGAGTCAGCTCGGAGGTATGCAGCACCTGAGCGCGGTAGACAGCCAGCGGCAGCTCACCCCAGGTATCCGAACGCTGACTGAGCAACCGCCCAATCACCACGTAGTCATTTTCAAGCTGCCCCTCATGCACCAGAGTGACGGTATCAGGGGGCACTTTATCGGCATCGCGGAGCTGCTCCTGCATCGCCTCCACCCCACCCGGAGCCAGAGTCGCCAGCCCGTAGAGCGCCACCTCGATGGTCTTGCCAATCGCGGCTTTGTAGCGCTCACCGTGGATTGCCTGATCTGTGGTGCAGAAGACAAACCGCTGGCTACCGACTCCCAGTTCCGCCAGCGGCAAGCCCTCCTGTGGATCGCGCCAGAGCCGCCGCAGTGTCCCGGTGAGCCGTAGCTCCGTCCGTAGATCCGGCAGCTCAGCGCTATCCGAAGTGACGGTTGAGAGAAACGCCTTGCGCCGCTTGACACTGCGCACGACCAGTGCTCCAAAGCCCCCCAGAACCAGCAACAGCGCAACCGGCAGGAGGGTTTCCACGCCGCCCACAGCCGCTACCGAGCCATCTTGAGGCGGTTATTGACCTCGTCCCAGTTCACGACATTCCACCACGCCTTGAGGTAGTCAATCCGCTTGTTCTGGTACTTCAGATAGTAGGCATGCTCCCAGACATCGTTGCCTAGAATCGGGACGCCGCCCTCAAGCAGCGGGGTGTCCTGGTAGGGAAACGATGCCAGCTCCAGCTTGCCCTTCGTCAGCGAGAGCCAGACCCAGCCACTCCCGAAGCGCTTCAGGCCCGCGTCCTCGAACGCCGCCTTGAACTTGTCAAAGTCGCCAAAGCTGCCTTTAATCGCATCGGCGATCGCGCCCGTGGGAGCGCCGCCGCCATTGGGTTTCATGAGGGTCCAGAAGATCGTGTGGTTGACATGACCGCCCGCGTTGTTGCGCACCGCCATGCGGCTGTCCTCGGGAATGCGCGCTAAGTTCTTGAGCAGTGCCTCCGCAGACATCACGCGGCTGTTCGGGCCATAGACTTTGGCAATGGCTACATTTAGGTTAGTGATGTAGGCCTGATGGTGCTTATCGTGGTGAATCTGCATGGTCTGTGCATCAATGTACGGCTCCAGCGCGGCAGGTGGATAGGCCAGTGCAGGCAGCGAAAACGGACCGGTCGGTGGGGCGGCGGGTTGTTGATTGTTGGGTGTCATTTGGTTATTGTCCAGGTATCGAGTTCTTTGCCGTCGGCGGCGACTTGCCGGGCGACGAGCTTTTTATCCGTGAGGTCAACGATAGTGAGTGAGTGGGTATCGTCTATGTACTTGGCGGTAAAGTCTTGGAGCTTACCTTTTTCAATATTTTTATAGAGCCCCGCTCCCCCCGCACCGGAGACGATATAGATCGGAGCGGTGGGTTTGGTATTTTTCACGCCATCGTAGACTTTATCAAGCGTGATTTTACCCGCCACATCGCCTTTTTCGCCGCGTGGCTTCTCGGGCAGAAACGTCAGAGGATAGCTGCGCTGGTAGTCGTGGACATGGCCGGACCAGACCACGGCGACGCCGTACTTCTCAAAGAGTGGTGCAAGCACGCGCATCCACTGGTCGTTGAAGTGCTCTTTGTTGGAGTTAAACGGCGGGTGGTGAAACGCGACAAAGCGCCAGGTGGCTTTCTGCGCCGCCTTCAGATCGCTCTCGACCCACTGTTTCAGCGCGGCATCGGTCCAGTCCATGTAGCCGTTGGCATCCAGAACCGTCCAGTGTGCGTTGCCGTAGTCGAACGAGAAACTCGCCATGCGCGGGTAGTGCTCACCTGCTGCCGCCAGAAACGCTTTCGTGTCCGTGCTCCCCAAGGGCGAGGCGAACTTGGTGCTGGCGATCATCGGGCCATTGAGCGGCTGGCTCCAGTAGTAAAAATAAGAAAATGCATCGGGAGTCTTCTCCAGTGTCGAGGAGCGGATATCATGGTTTCCGGGGGAAGCCAGCGTCAGCGTGGAGCGCAGGAGTGGCACACCCTCGGCAGTAGCCGTCTCGGCATTGTAGATGGGCCAGTAGTTTTTGACGTACTCACTGGCCAGGCCTTTTCCATAGACAATATCGCCTGTGATAAAGACATAGTCCGGCTTGGCGGCCATGGTCTGGGCCGCGACTTGTTTCTGGCCGGTCGTATTCTGCCCACAGTCCCCAAAGAGCACGAAACGCTGCGGCTCCTTTGCGGTCTTGCGGGCACGGGTGCGGGCGGCAAAGACGGGCTTATCGGCCTTGGAGATGCGGTAGTCAAAGAGCTTGCCAGGCACGAGCCCGTCCAGAGGCGCGCTGATGACAGTCTGCGGCTCGATCACGCCCACGGCGATGTTTTTCGCGCCGAGCTTCCCGGCAATCTTCTTCCAGACTCCTCCGGCAATCGCGGGCCGGGTCTCCACACTCCACTCTTCCAGCTTAGCACCCGCGGGCGCGATCCAGAGCAGCTCCAGCCCCTCGGTCTTGTTGCCCAGCGCCGGGCGATTTCCTAGCTGTAGGTAGGGCGGCTGGACAAAAGTCTTCTCGGGGGTTTGGATCGCCTCAAGGGGCGGCAGCGCGGCATCGGCGGCGGCGCCCGGCGGCAGTCCCGCGACGGAGCGCCCCCCCAGCCCTCCGCCCAGCGACGGTGTCTGCATCTGGGGTGTCGCAAGGTTCGGGCTCGTCCCCGCACACCCCGCCCAAATAGCACATCCCCCCCCCATAAATATCAATCCTGCCAGAGATAACTTACTTACTCGCATCACGGTGACTGTCTCCTTTCTCATTGTACACCATGCCTTTGTGGTGAAGTTTCACGAATTGTTAACCCACGCGCTGTCGTGCCAGCGGTATCCTTCTAGCGTAACGGGAAACGATCTCCCTCTACACAATATGAGACATAACTACCCCTCGCGTGTTGCGAGGAGCTGCGGGCAGTCGCCCGCAGCTTTTTCTTTTTTCACATGTCTTAGTGAGCCTTTTTCAGCAATGGGAAATTTTGGTAGTCGCGGAGCGACTTTTTGGCGGAACGCCTATTGATGCCCACGTTCTGTGGGCAGTGAAGGGCCTCCCCGCAAAAGGCCCCACTATGTAAACTTAATGTTAAATCTTTTCGGAAATCCTTGCTTTTTTTTCGCACCGCCTAGATACTGTTCCGTAGTACATCTCACTCTCTGGAGGAACTCACTCTTGTCATCAAAAGACACTCTCTCGGAAACAGGCGCTGCTCTGACGCGTGCAGGCGGAACTCTCTCCGTCCTCAGTGGGGTTGCCCCAGAGTTCCTAGCCGCCGCGCAGGTAGAGCTAGATGCCTACCGTGATGCAACAGCCACTCTCGAAACCAAAGCCAAAGCACTGGAGGAGCACTTAAACGCAATCGTCACACTGCTCCCCGAAGTGCGAAAAGAGACCCGAGCGCTCAAGCAGCACAATAAGAAAGCCTACGCACTTCTCCAGAAAGTGCTCCACGGCAAGTCCATTGCGGCACGCACCGCGCCCAAGGCAAAGCCCATCCCGCCTGCTCCCACTGAGAGTGCAGTGATCGAAGGCACGGCGAGCGAAACGCCCGCTCCCAAGAAACCCACAACCACACGTCGCAAACCCCCAACCAAAACTTCTTAGTCTCTTCCTTGCCCCACGTCGGACAGGGCGCACGGGCTAGCTTGTCACACTGTCCCCGTACTTGTCACACTGTCCCCGTATCAGACGTTCATCACGTACAATGGGACAGATGCGACAAAAAGCGGTGAGTGGGTTCTTCTGGCGGGTGTGGCGACGACCGCAGGGTCTGTCGTCGCGCCCTCGAACGGAAGAGGAGCTTCTGCTTCTGCTCCACGACTCCTCTCTGAGTGAGACGGACCGTCAAGCGGTGGAGGAGCAGCTCTTTTTGCTGGTCAAAGAGCGCATTGGAACTGCTGTGGATGGGTTCTGCGGGGCACTCGCGGGCATGGAGCGCGACGACATCATCACCGAGGTCTGGCTCAAGCTACGCCGGGCTGCATCGCCGGATCTGCGCACAAGCTGTCTGCGCCGCGTCGCGCGCCAGATTATCCAGAGTAAGCTACGTCTTAAGGGAACACAGAGCTACCGACAAGAGCCACTAACGGAGAGCGGAGATAGAATCACACGCGCGATTGAGAGCCTCACCGAAGAAGTTCCCTCCCCGATTGAGCAGCTCTGCGCCGCCGAGCTCATGCAGCGGGTGCGCCAGCAGCTCGGACAAGAAAACGCCGCGCCCCTGATCCTCAACTCGGTCTACGGTTGGGAGCATCAGGAGATCGCGGCGTGGCTCGGGATTCACGAAGAAGCGTCTAAGAAGCGCGCTCAGCGGGCCGCCGCCCGCCTCCGCAGCCTGGCGGAGACGGACGAGACATTCCGGGCACTCCTAGACGAATCGTCTACTTCTTCTTAGCCGGGGCTTTCGGCTTGGACGCAGGCTTTGGCGTATTGTAACCCTTGCAGCACTCGCCTGCCTTCTGCATCTTGCTGTGGCAAGCCTTGTTACAGACATGGTGCTTGTCTTCACCCGTCGCATGTTTGCACTTCATCCCCTTGCAGCACTTAGGCTCATGGAGCTTCTTGGCCGTCCCCTGTGCAAACCCAAACGCAGTGCAGCTCAATAAAGCCACCGCCACAAACATCATCTTCTTCATACTCAAACCTCCAGCGAACATTCTACACAATTTATGCCAGAATTCCTAGGCAATAATTTCTTTGATGGGCTCCGCGCCCTCCACTCCAACAAGCTTCTGGCTGAGACCGCCGTAAAAGTACGTCAGGTTATTCGGATCGAGGCCGAGCTGGTGCAGAATCGTGGCATGGACGCGCTTGACCGGGGTGGGATTGATCGCCGCCGCGTAGCCCAGCTCGTCGCTCTCGCCGTAGCTTGTGCCACCCTTAATTCCGCCACCTGCCATCCACATCGTGAAGCCGTAGGAGTTATGGTCGCGGCCATCTCCTGTGGCATGGGCCGTGCGCCCGAACTCGCCCCCCCAGACCACCAGAGTCTCGTCGAGCAAGCCGCGCTGCTTGAGGTCCTTAAGCAAGCCGGCGATTGGCTTGTCCACCCGGCCCGCATTACGATTGTGGTTAGGCACCAGATTGCCATGCGCATCCCAGAAGTTTAGAAAGTCCGTGTTGCCGCCACCCGCGTAGAGCTGGATAAAGGGAACGCCGCGCTCTACCATGCGCCGGGCCAATAAACACCGGAACCCGAAGTCTTTGGTGTGCGCCTCATTGAGTCCGTACATTTCTTTGATACTCTCGGGCTCTTTGGAAATATCAACGGCCTCAGGAGCGGTGCGCTGCATCTGAAACGCCAGCTCGTAGCTCGCGACTCGGGCGGCGAGATTAGAGTTGTCCTCGCGGGGCTTGCGGTGCACCTGGTTGAGATCGCCAATCGCATCAAGCAGCTCACGCTGGAGATCCGGTGCCATGCCGCTAGGGCGAGAGAGATCCAAAATAGGATCGCCCGCCGAGCGCAGCACCGTGCCCTGGAACTTGGCGGGCATGTAGCCGCTCGCCCAGTTCTTCGCGCCAGAGATCGGGCCGCCGGTGGTGTCGAGCATGACCACAAAGCCCGGCAGCTCTTTCGCATCGAAGCCCAGGCCGTAGTTCACCCACGTCCCCAAGCTCGGCGAGCCTGAGAGAATCTTGCCGGAGTTCATCTGGAGCATCGCGGAGCCATGAATGGGCGAGTCAGAGTAGACCGAGTGCAGATACGCAATGTCATCGGACATGGCCCCGACATTAGGAAAGAGATCGGAGACCTGCTTGCCACACTGACCATAGGGCTTAAACTTCCACTTGGGTCCCATGAGTGTGAGGGGAATGGTCTTGCCCGCATTGCGAAAGCTCTTGATATTGACTGTCTTGCCGTCGCCCTTGACCAGTTCGGGCTTGTAATCAAATGTGTCTACCTGGCTGGGGCCGCCGTACATGAATAAGAAAATCACGCTCTTGGCTTTTTTACCCCCCAGCCCCCGCCCGGCGGGGGGGAGGGGGCTGGCTTGTGCCTGTTTAGGAAAAAAGCCATCGGTGCCTAGTAGGCCCGTTAGTGCCAGCCCCGTAAAGCCCGCACCGGCCTCCCATAAAAACTCTCGTCGTGTTCGTTTACAAAAATCGCGCATCCATCCCCCCCAGGCCCCTTCCTTCGCTCTGATCCACGTTCTGTGGGACGAAGGAAGGGGGAGAATACGAGCCTATTTTATCCCATAGAACGGGTACAATGGGTACGCTATGCGCAAGAAAGTTTCGATTATCGGTGCGGGTTTTGTCGGCTCGACCTGTGCCCACTGGATCGCTTCCAAAGAGTTAGCCGACGTCGTATTAATTGACATCTTCGGGGGTGTCGCCAAGGGCAAGGCACTGGACTTGCTTCAAGCCGGGCCGGTCGAGGGCTACGATCTGAGTATCACCGGCGGCGATGACTTCGCCGCGATGGCGGGTTCGGACATTGTGATTCTCACATCGGGTGCGCCTCGCAAGCCCGGCATGACCCGCGAGGACTTGGTCGCCGTGAACGCGGACATCACGGCCAGCAATGTGGAGAAGATTAAAGAGTTCGCTCCAAACTCTATTGTGTTAATCGTCAACAACCCCATGGACACGATGGCAACTCTGGCATGGAAAGTCTCGGGCTTTCCCAAAAACCGCGTCATCGGCCAGGGCGGCGTTTTAGACACGGCGCGCTACCGGACATTTCTGGCCAAAGAGATCGGCTGCTCCGTGGAGGACATCCAGGCCATGCTGCTGGGCGGCCACGGTGACGAAATGGTGCCGCTTCCCAACTACACCACCGTTGCAGGCATCCCGGTGACGCACTTCATCCCCGAGGAGAAGCTGAGCGCCATTGTCGAGCGTGCCAAGAAAGGCGGCGCGGAGATTGTCGCGCTGCTCGAAAAAGGCTCGGCCTACTACGCCCCTGCCGCCGCCACCGTGCAGATGGTCGAGGCCATCTTAAAAGACAAAAAACGCATCCTCCCCTGCTCGTGCTTGCTAGAGGGCGAGTACGGCGTCTCGGGGACGTTCTTTGGCGTCCCGACAATGCTCGGAGCAAATGGCATCGAGAAGATCATCGAAGTGCCCCTCACCGACGAAGAAAAAGCCGGGGTCGCCAAGTCCGCCGCGTTAGTTCGCTCGTCGTGCCAGGTGCTGCAAGACAAATACAACCTCTTCGGGTAGTTTTTTCGCCCCCTTGAACGGGGGCGATTTCAGAGGAGAAATCAATGCACAAGAATACTCTCTATGCTCTTGGGCTGGCACTGACTGCCGGAACGACTTTTGCCATTGCGCGGCAGACCGCCCCCAAGGCCAACCCGGACTCCCAGTACCGCCTCGGCCCGGACTCGATGCCACAGGAAGGGGTTCCGAAAGGCGAGATCAAGGGGCCGTTTGTGCTGGAAAAGTGTAAGTCCTACCCCGGGACGCAGCACACCTACTGGGTCTATGTCCCCGCCCAGTACGACCCGAGCAAGCCCACGGCGCTCATGGTCTACCAGGACGGCCAGGCGTTTAAGAACGAGACAGGCGATCTTCGCGCCCAGAACGTCATGGACAACCTCATCTACCGCCGCGAGATTCCCGTGATGCTTGCGGTCTTTATCAACCCTGGCCGCACGCCCGAGCAGCCCGAGCCCAGCCCGCGCGACTGGGGTGACCGCACGACCAACCGGGGCACCGAGTACAACTCGCTCGACGATAAGTACGCAAAAGTCATCACCGATGAGCTACTACCCGCTCTGGAAAAAGACTATAATCTCTCCAAAAACCCCGAACAGCGTGGCATCGGTGGCTCCAGCTCCGGCGCGATTGCCGCCTTTACCGTGGCCTGGGAGCGACCCGATGCCTTTCGCAAGGTGCTGAGCAATGTCGGGAGCTTCACCAATATTCGTGGCGGGCACCAGTACCCCGACATCATCAGCAAGAGCGCCAAAAAGCCCCTTCGTGTCTATCTGTGCGACGGGCGCAACGACAATCGTGGCATGCGCGGCGGGGTCTACGACGAGAAGTGGGACTGGTTTTTGCAGAACGTGCGGATGCAAAAAGCGCTCACCCAGAAGGGCTACGACCTGAACTACACCTGGGGGATGAACAACCACGGGCAGAAATACGGCGGCGCGGTCTTCCCCGACATGATGCGCTGGCTCTGGCGCGACGGCCCCGTCTCCGCCGATCCCAATGACCTAGTCGAGCGCGACTTCCGCCAGCCGGTCAAACGCTAAACGTAATGTCGTTTCGCGCAAGCGCAAACAAAGTCCGTAACGAGGCGCTGTCCCCTTGGCAGCGCCTGGTTTCCTGCTTCACGATGCACATGGAGATTGCCCTTTGTCATACTCGATAGCCCGGGGGCCTATCGTCTAGGTTCACGATAAAATACCCGCATGGCTTACTCAGACTTCACGCTTGCAATTGCTTTGGAGAGGCTCTCACTTTCGCTGCGGCAGCAGGAGTCGTTGTTTGCCGATGTTGCCGGGGCAGAGCCGAGCGCTCTGCTCTCGGAGGTGCTCAAAGACAACGTGCCCACGGCGCTGGCGATTCATACAGAGAAGGCACGCTCGGAGCTGATTGTGATGCCGGTGCTGATGGAGATTCGCAAGCGCACTCAGATCGGGCTCTTCTCGGGGATTGAGTTCAATGTGGACGATGCCCAGGGCTTGCGCGGGGTCTGTGATTTTTTGATCTCGCAGACACAGAACTCGTTTTTTATCGAAGCGCCCGTGCTCTCGGTGGTGGAGGCGAAGAACGATAATATCAAGTCCGGCCTGGGGCAGTGCGTGGCCGAGATGGTGGCGGCGCGGCTCTTCAACGAGCGCGCGGGCAAGGGGCCGAAGGTGGTCTATGGGCTGGTGACGACGGGGAGTATCTGGCGGTTTCTGCGGCTGGATGAGGGAGTCGTGGTGCTGGACTCTGTCGAATATTATTTGGATCAGTTGCCAAAAATTCTGGGGATTATACTAAGCATCTTACAAACAGAGCCAGGGTAAATCACGGTAGACATGCCGGGGTGATCGAGCTGCTGCCCGCGCTTGGAAAGACGGAAAAAGGCGACGGTGCGACGGTGACGGAGCCTGCGCACCGGTTCGAGGGTGACTACTGGACCCGCGCCGAGTGGCGCGAGATGCCGGATACCGCGCGGCGGGTGCGGCTGGCGCTGGGAGTGGAACCAATTGCCGTCCTCCCGCATCTCATGCCCGCTGTGGCGCTTCCCCCCGCGCCCAAACCCCTGCCGCTCGGGCCGCAACCTGGCACCTGCCTGCTCGCCGATATCGCCGACACGCAGCCGATACCCCACGAGGCACTGGTGCTTGCCCTGCGCGGAATAGACCTGATGACCGGGACGCTTTGGGGCTTTCAGCACGGCGGGTGGCACTTGCTCACGCCCGAAACTGTCCGTCAGCGCCCCACTTATCAGGCGCTCACTCTCGCATGGGAGCTACTGGAGCTACCGGGCAGCTCACTCGCGGAGCTAGCCGCCGTTGCTGCCCATGCCCTTAGAGCTACCCACACCCTCGCCGAGCGCCTCGGAGCCGCCGTCACCCGCGAGGAAGCCCCCGTGGAGGCAGCCCGCCGAGCCGCGAGCCTGGTGCTCCTCAAGGCACGTTTCGCGCGTTCGGTGGAGCTGCGCTTGCTCGCGCCAGGCACTCCGTTTCCCTCACGCAGGGCCTGGCGAGCTGCGTACGGACTCGGTTTTGGCTGGGGGCATCTGGATCTGCTCCACTGGCCCGCTGCCCCGCAGCGTGCGCTCTTCACCCTGACCAGCGCAGGCAAGCCCAGCTACTTCCTCCCCGAGCGCGCCGCCGAGGGCGAGGGCATTCCGGGCCTAATTCTGAGCTTCGAGCTACCGTCGTGCCCCGCCCCACTGGAGACTTTTGATGCCATGGCGCTCGCCCTCGCGCATTTCAGAGAGCAGCTCGGCGGTCACCCAACCGACGAGGGAGGAAGAGAGCTTGATCTAGAGCGCCTCGACGCGGAGCGAGAGAGTGTGGCGGCGGCAGTAACCCAATTAGAGGCGGCAGGCATCACGCCGGGGAGCCGCGAGGCGCTGGAGCTTTTCTGAACCCACACGTTTCGAACCCACCCGCCTCCGCTCATTCTTCGCTCCGGCACCCTCCCTGCCGCAGGGAGGGTGGATGCGAGCGGTGCGAGTAGGCGGGTGGGTTGGAAAGGCAGGGAGGATGGGTTACTTGATCCGACAAGAACGCACAAGGGTATCGAGCAGAGGCCACACCTGAGTCCTGTGCTTTTTTAAGTATTGCACGTAGCAAAAAATTTCCATCTTCGGGTTGGGACAGAGGTGGTCGGGAATACGGAGGATGTAGTAGTACCAAGTAGGGTCTGTACTATTGAGAACAAACCCTGGCACTGCACCAAAACCTTTGAGTCCTTGGTGTGCCTGAATATCCACAGCGCCATAGCGAGGCCAGTTACGGCCACGACCTTCCAAGGTTATATCAAGCTCAAAGCTCACCCCGTGCCTAGAGATTTCCCAATTAATCCCGATCTTGGGCCAATGCTTGATCCATCCCTCTGCTGATCCATAGGCACGAATCGATTCCTTACTGTCGTACAAGCCATCCTCAGCGGCCCAGCCGCGCGGCAGAGTGAAGAAGACCTGCTTACCCATCAGGTGCTTATGGGGCGGGGAGAAGATCTCGGTCTTGCTGTGGAGCACGAGAGGCTTCTTGCGCCGGGACTCATCGCTCATTTTGCTTCTCGCTTTCTTTCTTTGGGAGACACAGCGCTGTCGTGGGGGAGACTACTCCGTCCGCACGTCGCGCAGCCACTTGGCGTGGCCGTCTAAAAACAGCCGATTGCGTCCGCCCATGTGCACAGCGCGGCCTTTGAGTGCGGCGGGAACGGTGGCGATGGTCTTCGGGAAGTACGGATCCACCGCGAGCTCGGCATCCGCAACACTATCGGGGAGTCCGGCCTGCGGGTTGTTGGCCTGGCGTAGCTCGTCTACGGCCTGCTCAGGAGTCTTGCCCCAGAAGTTGTCGAGGGGGGTGGGATTATCCGGGCGGTCGAAGCGCCAGAGCCAGTAGCGCGCCCCGTTTTGCTCCACTTGAGTGACCCCCGCCATCTTCCCGGCGACACTCGGACAGCTCAGAATTTCCCGATTCTTGAGGTAGGGATCGAGCACAGGCGCAACCCAGCCCGCACGGGGATCACTGGTGGGCCACGCCGCTCCCCACGGCTTGTAGCCCAGAGAGTTTTTCAAGTCGCGCCGGTCGGGCAGGCGCTCGTCGTAGTCCTGCGTGTACATCGCAAAGCCAAGGCCAAGCTGACGCAGGTTCGAGACACAGGCAGTCTGACGGGCTTTCTCGCGGGCTTGCGAGAAAACCGGGAAGAGAATGGCGGCCAAAATGGCGATGATCGCGATGACCACGAGAAGCTCGATCAAAGTAAATGCGCGATGCACCATGAATATCCTATGCCCGAGGCGGGATTCGAACCCGCACGCCCTTACGGACCGCAGATTTTAAGTCTGCTGCGTCTACCATTTCGCCACCCAGGCAGGTGAGGATTATTTTACGATGTTCTGGTAAGAGATGCCAACTCTAAAATAGAAAACCGGTTTATATTGTGGTATTCTAGAAGGCACAGGAAAACTATGAGGAAACCAACCACACTCAAGGACGTCGCGGGGGCGCTGGGCATGCACAAGTCCACGGTCTCTCTAGCACTCTCCGGCAAAGGGACAATCTCGGCAGAGACCCGTCGCCGGGTGACCCAAGTAGCCCACGAGCTGGGCTACGAACCCAATGTCTTAGCACAGCGGCTGGCACGCGGCACCGAGACAGCCACCGTGCAGATTCTTAGTGGCGTGCTCGATGTGGGCATTGCGACGGAGAAAATTCTGCTGATCCAGCAAGAGCTCAGCGCCCATGGCTTTGAAGTGCCGCTCTACACCTGGCACTCTCACAGCGCCTCGAAAGAAAATAGCGAGCGGCAAGCGGCTCAGGTGCGCGGTCTGTGCCGTCAGCGACCCCGTGCGATTGTCTGCGCCGTGCAGCGGCTCCCCGATGCGATCTTGCAAGAACTTGATGCCTACCAGGCGCGTGGCGGAATCGTGGTTAGCTACGACACCGAAGTTCCCTACGAATGGGATCAGATTGTCTTTGACCGCGAGGAGAATGCCTACCGCGCTGCAAAGCATCTGCTTGAGGCGGGCCATCGGAAGCTGGGGCTGGGAATGTCCCACCTACGCGAGCCCCACAGCCCCACCGACCCCCAGGTGCATCGGCTGCGAGGCTTCCAGAAAGCACTGGCTGAGTTTGGGGTGCCCTTCCAGTCCCAGTGGTTCTTTCACACCAGCACCTACGAGCGCGGCGGCGCGGAGCTGGCGAAACAGTTCCTCGCGCTGGAAGATCGTCCCACGGCTCTGGCGATTGTCAATGACTACATGGCCATGGCTCTCATGACCGAGCTCACCCGTGCGGGAATGCGCCTCCCCGACGACCTGAGCCTGATCGGGCATGATAACCAGCCTATCGCCGCCTACTGTCCCGTTCCCCTGACCACGCTCACACAGCCCACCGATACCATTGCAGAGGCGGTAGTAGCGCAGCTTCGGGAGCGGCTCCAGGGCACCAACGCCCCGCCCGCGCGCATTCCCATCGAGAGCGTTCTTGTCAAACGCGAGAGTGTTACCCCACCCAAGGAGCGCGTATAAATGTTCCGTCAGAATGTCACTTGGAAAACTATCCTGGCGCAGCCCACCGCCTGGTACAAGAGCCCTGAGGCGCAGAAAATAGCGGCCAATGTCTTGCTCTACCAGCATTCCAATGGTGGCTGGGAGAAGAACCTAGATATGGTCAAGCCTCCCAAAACACCGCCCAAAGAGACAACTATTGACAACGGGGCCACCACTACGCAGCTCACGTTTCTGGCACGCGTCGGAACGCCGGAGTGCCGGGCAGCGGCGCTCAAGGCGATAGAGTATCTGCTCGCGGCCCAGTACCCCAACGGCGGCTGGCCGCAGTTCTGGCCGCTTAAAAAAGGCTACTATACGCACATCACCTTCAACGATGATGCCATGGCTCGTGTTCTCACCGTGCTCCGCGAGATCGCGCAGGGCAAGCCAGACTATGCCTTTGTGGACGCGGCACAGCAACAAAAATGTGCGACAGCCGTCACAAAAGGCGTCGCCTGTATCCTCAAGTGCCAGGTCGTGCTTCAGGGCAAGAAAACACTCTGGTGCGCTCAGCACGATGAAGTGAGCTTCGCTCCTGCTAAGGCCCGCGCCTATGAGCTTCCCAGTCTCTCGGGTAGCGAATCAGTAGATGTTCTGCGCTTTCTGATGGGCGAGAAACCCACACCACCGGTTGCGGCAGCCATCGAAGGCGGTATCGCTTGGCTTAAAGCAAACCAGCTCACGGGCATCCGCATCGAGAAACAAGGTGACGATAAAGTGGTCGTCAGCGATCCCAGCGCCGATCCTTGCTGGGGCCGTTTCTACGACTTAGAGACCGGCAAGCCATTTTTCTGTGGGCGCGATGGCATCAAGAAAAATAGCCTCGCAGAGATCGAGAAAGAGCGCCGCACAGGCTATTCCTGGTACACAAATCGGGGAAACCAGCTTCTCAAAGACGACTATCCCACTTGGAAAAAGAGAAAACACTAAATCATCTTAGACTACCATGAAGGTAATAAATTCAATGAAAAATCGAGCCTTTACGCTCATCGAGCTTCTTGTCGTGATCGCGATCATCGCGATTCTCGCCGCTATCCTCTTTCCGGTCTTTGCTCAGGCACGCGCCAAAGCCCGCCAAATCGCCTGCCTCTCCAACCAGAAGCAGATCGGGACGGCGTTTATGATGTACATCCAGGACTACGACGAGACATTTCCTTTCTCCGATGGCGGAATTAGCGGAAATGCCGCCGATTATATTGTCTGGCCCTTTTTGGTCGAGCCCTACATCAAAGGCGGTGTCCAGGGAACGACGAATAAGAACCAGAAAAAATCCATCTTTGTCTGTCCGGATAACGGCGCGGGCACACCGGATTCTTTCTTTGCCGGAGGAGCCGCCGCGCGTGGTCTGCTCAACTACAATGTGAACCGCCACCTAATGGAGGCCAACCGAAACAATCAGGGACTCAATGCAGGACTAAGTGTCCAGAGCCTCGCCGCCGTCGAGGCACCCGCCAGCCTGGTGATGATGTGCGAGGCGATCGGCACGCTCCCGGAGATCCAGGGTCGTGATAACCGCTACAGCACCAGTGCGGATCAGCACAACGCGGGCTACATGAATGCCCGCACCCGGCACAGTGCCGGTGCCAACTTCACTTTCGCCGATGGACACTCCAAGTGGTTCAAGGCACCCCAGAACTACCAGGCACGTAGCCTCAACGGGGTGATCTGGACCAAGTGCGATGGCCCTCTGGGGGCTAATGGTACCGGTTGGTTCCAGCCGCTCTCGGGAACCCTTCCGGTCACAAACTCCGCCTGTCAGTAAATCTACGGTGCTTCCGGAAGCCGCCAGCTCCCAGGAGCGGGCGGCTTCGCCGGGTCGAAGGGCCGAATGTCAGCGGCGAGCTGGTGCTTGAGAGGAAGCGTGCTCGTCCGCAATGCCTCCACCACACACTGCGCTAAAAGCCAAGCTCCGTAGTTTGAGAAATGCGTGTCGTCTTTGATCGTCTCGGTATGGACAAAAGCACGTTTGGAGAGCTCAGGGCCGAGCGCCTCAAAGAGTGTCTTGCTGTGTGCGTTCAGATCAATCAGCACCACACTCTCCGCTTTGGCAAGCTGGCGCATCGCCTCGGGATAGTCGCCCAGTGTATTGATAAGTTTCCCAGCAGCATCAAATCGGCGGCGGTACATTGAAGTAACGAGCACCGGAATTGCGCCCACCTTCTGTGCCACGGCCATAAAGCGCCTCAGCTCCTCTTGGTAGGTAGTGAACGGCTCGACGAAGCTGGCACCGGGCTTCTGGTCGTTGTGAGTGAACTGGATAAAGAGATAATCGCCTTTGCGGATCGTACTCTCGATCTTGGCGAGCCGCCGCTCGCCCACAAAGCTTTTCAGCGACTCACCCGATTCGGCGTGGTTGGCAATGGCGATACCGGGCTGAAAGAAGCGTGGCAGCATCTGTCCCCAGGCCGCAAACGGGGCTTTGCTCTGATCGGTCACCGTGGAATCTCCCGCGACGTAGAGCGTGGGAGCTTTTGGATTGGGCGTGACACATAGCTCCTTGAGGCACCCCGGCGGGCAGAGAAACTCCAGATTGAGAAGCTCATCCCAGTCCAGGTGCCCGATCTCGTCTTTTTTGAGGCGCACCAGCTCGCCGCTCGGAAGCTTCGGAGTGCGCACATTGAGCGTGCACTTAACCGTCTTGCTCTCACCTGCCGCCAGCTTAGTCGGCTCCAGCACCAGGCGGCGCATCTCCGCCTTGACACTCACCTCGCCAGGGCCGGTGAGATTGAGCTCAAAATCGTAGTTTCCCTCGGGCACAGCGACCGCAAAGCTCGGCGGCTCCGGGCGCGTGAATCCAAAGCCACGCACCATCTCGAACGCATCGCCGTGAGTCAGCTCATGGCGTTTCCCCTGAAAATAAAAGACCATAATTGCTCTCCCGATAAACCGGTTGATAAATCACGAATACTATGCTATTATACTGCCGTCAACCGGTTTGTGCCGCGCGACGCACTCACCGTACAGGAGTATTTAAATCTATGAAGAACCGTGTCTTTACGCTTATCGAACTCTTAGTGGTTATCGCCATTATTGCCATTCTCGCCGCCATTCTCTTCCCCGTCTTTGCCCAAGCCCGTGAGAAAGCCCGTCAGACAGCGTGCCTCTCCAATGCAAAGCAGCTCGGCACCGCGACGATTATGTATGTCCAGGACTACGACGAGACCCTCCCACTCATCAACATGGCCGATCCACAAACGGGCAGTGTGAACTGCTACGCCAACCACAAGTGGCAAGACGGCCTCTACCCTTACATCAAAAACGCGGGAATCTTCACCTGTCCCAGCGATGCGGACCCCAACAAAATCTGGCGCACCCAGCCCGAGCGTTTGGCGCTCTCGCCTGCCTGTAACACGGGACGATCCCCCGGGGGGAGCTACTCCGCCAATGCCTGGTACGACCATGTGCCTGTCACAAACGGAGCCAGCGCCCCATTTCGTGCCAGCATGGCACAGATCGAAGCCCCTGCCGACACGATCTTTGTCTCCGAGACCAATCCCAACGTGAATGGCCAGCTCTGGACAACCGCGCCCGTTCTCGCGGGGCTGTCCACCACCGTTACCACCACCCTGCGTCAGATGATCATTGCTCCGAGCGCCCTCCCCCCCGTCTTTGGCTACACTGACGGCGCGGGCCGAAAGTTCTGGGTGCTGGGTCGGCATAGCGAGTTCGCCAACCAGATCTTCTGCGATGGCCATGCCAAAGCCATGAAGATCGGACAGCTCGCCACGCGCCGTACAAACTCCGTAGGAGTCATGGTATACCCTTACTGGACCAATGAACAGGACTAAAAACACCACGCTGAACCGTCGTGAACTCTTACTGACCGGGTTGGGACTCGCCATCGCCCCCGCTGAGCCGCCGACCCTCTGGCTCATCGGGGACTCGACGGTTCGTAACAACACAAAAGGACAGCAGGGCTGGGGAAGTGCCTTGCCGCCTCTTTTCGATGCCAGTACGCTCAAGGTGACAAATAAGGCGCTGGGAGGCCGTAGCAGCCGGACATTTCTGACCGAGGGGCTCTGGGACGCTGTGGCCAAGGAGCTGAAAAAAGGCGATACGGTCGTGATGCAGTTCGGGCACAACGACGGTGGCGATAAGTTCAAGGGCACCCGCCCTCGCGCCTCACTCAAAGGCAACGGCGACGACACCGAGATGGGAGTCGTGGAGGCCACGGGCAAAGAGGAGATCGTCCATAGCTACGGCTGGTATCTCCGAAAATACATCACGGAGGCTAAAGCCAAGGGCGCGACTGCGGTGGTCTGCTCCCCCATTCCCCGTAATATCTGGAAAGACGGCAAGGTGGGGCGGGCGGGTAACGACTACGGTAAGTGGGCCAAAGAGGCGGCAGCGCAAGAAAAAGTCCACTTTCTCGATCTGAACACCCTGATCGCGGATCGCTACGAAGTGCTAGGCGAAGAGAAAGTGGCCGCGCTCTTCTTCGGCGACCACACCCACACCAGCCCCGACGGTGCAGCGCTCAACGCCAGCATTGTCGCCGAGGGCCTCAAGAAACTTCTTAAGCTCCTCTAGTAGCCCTTCCTGTGGGCGCTTGGGTCGTAGCCCTTGAAGTCGCGGCAGAGCGTGATGTACCACTGCTTGACGGGGCCATTGTAGCCGGGGCGCGTGAGCAGAATGGGCTTCAGTGGCTCGACAGAAGCAAAGTATTTCCGGGCAACCGGAAGGCTCTCTTTTTCATCGTCCACATCGTTGACCAACACAATGCTCTTTCCGATCAGCGCCTTTTGATCCGTCCAGAGCCTGTAGTTATCCCAGCGGACATTGAAGTACAGCCCGTTGGTCTGCGGTTGGCCGGGCAGATAAAATGCCATCGCGGAGTTCACGCGATAGGTGACGCTGGCATAGGCCACCTCGCGGCCTTCTGCCTTGAGTGTCTCGCCCGCCGCCGCCGTCTGCGCCATCAGCTCGGGCCAGCCGTAGGGCTCGTTGAGCTTGGTGAAGGGCTGTGCAGGAAGCGTCAGGCCGAGCTTGCCCGGTGCGCCCGGAAAAAACGCCAGCAGGCAGAGAAAGACATTCAGAGCCATACTTGCCAGCGGAAGCGCTTTTCTGCCGTCGCGCCAGAGCCGCTCAAAGAGCACCGCCACGGGCAGCAAGCTCGCTAGGTGCATGGTCGTGGGCCAGTTGATCTCCAGCTTGGAGCGCAGCGACGTCCAGATGCAGACGGCCAGGAGTGGCAGGGTGAAGGCCAGCACAAAGGCGCGGGATTTCTCGTCGCAGATAATTGCCTTCAGCTTCACCAAGCACCAGAGCTCGGCTAGCCAGGCGATAAGGCCCACAAAGAGCGCCTGCCCTCCAAGAAAGTCCAGGAACCAGCGACCAAACGCGGCATCGGTATGGCGGCGAGAGAGTGTCTGGATATGCAGCGAGAACATCTGCTCGTGCTGCCGATCCCAGAGCGCGTAGGGCAAGATCCCCAGCAAGGCAATTCCAAATGCAAGATACGGATGCGGCGTACGGAGCCACTTACGGTAGTCGGGCACCAGCGCCAGGAACAGTAAAACGCCGGGCGCGAGCATCAGCATGGTCAGCTTTGAAGCGATTCCCAGCGCCACGCTCACGCCCACGGCGTACCAGAGCGCGGGCTTGTTTTCTTGTAGCGCCTTGGTCAGTAGCCAGAGTGCCAGCGCCCAGCAGACCACCAGAGGGCTGTCGTAGGTGGCGAGCAGGCTCCCGGCGGCGTAGAGCGGCGCGAGGGAGAGCAGCACGAGCATCCACCAGGCCACTGCCTCACCCAGCCAGCGCCGCGCCGTCAGAAACGTCAGCCACGAGCCCAGCGCCGCGAAGACAATCGGCATCAGCCGAACACCAAGGTGCGTGTGCCCCGCGAGCAGTGTCCCCAGCTTAATACAGTACGCAATCCCCGGCCCCTGGTCGTAGTACGACAGATCCAGGTGACGGCTCCACTGCCAGTAGTACGCCTCATCCCAGGCGAGGCCGAGCTGCGCCCCGTAGAAAAGCCGAAAGAGTGTCAGCGCCCCAATAAGCAGCAGCGCCGAGCGTGTGGTGCGTGTCATAGACACTGATTGTACCCGCCCTCATAAAGCCACACATTCCCTTAGACTACCGCACCTGCTGGCATCTCGACAGTGAATTTTGAGACACAAATCCTATGAAATATTGCACGGAACCCAATACAAACCACCGCTCGTCTATAAAGACAAGTTTTGCAAGAAAGGCAACAAACATGAAAAAGCATTTAGCACAACAAATCACCTTCGCGACTATGGTTATAACAATAATGGCAACATCAGCAGCACAATCAAACGCCAGTCAAACCTCTCCACAACAGCAAGGTTTAGTCGGACTAGGAGGTGAGACTCTCTTTGTCTTTAAATCTGACTCAGACTTAAATAAAGACATAAAAACTCGCGTTAATGATTCGCATGATCGCCTACGATTTATTTTAAACAATCCCAATCTAAAATCAAAAGATATTCTAGTAAAACCATTGGGGAATTACGGTGCAAAAATCACAGCCAATGGCCAACTGATAGTCCCTATTGGGGTTTCAGAGGCATCCGCACACGGATCAACTCCTATGCAACTTGCAAAAGACTGGGCATTTCACTTACGTCAAGTCCTTCCAAAGCTCACGGCGCGCCCGGATCTTTTTGCTCGGAGCTATTCCCTGCTTTCCAAGCGCTCTCTCACCAGGCGCTAACAGCACTTCCCCCACCCCCTTCACTTGACTTACCTAAAGGAATAAACCCATGAAAACCAGACGTTTCATCATCACTTTGACCGTTTTGAGTACCACGCTATTTGCCCTCTCAGGCTGTAGCGGCGGAGGCAGTATCTCTGCGGAGGCGGGTCTCTCGGGCGGCCTCTCCAGCGGTAGTGACTCCACCAGTGGTAGCCTCGTTGGCGGTGTAGGAGGGAGCGCAGGCGGCTCAGGCGGCACGTCCTCCTCAGGATCAGGAAGTGGCAGTGCCTCCTCCAGTACCACGGGTAGCGCCAACGCTCACTAGATGCAAGCTAGGAAAGGAATAAACCCATGAACCGGAAGATGATACTACGCACTCTGAGCCTACTGACTCTGCTTCCCACCACAGCCGGTCTGGCTCAGACAACACGTCAGGAAGACAAGAACCTGATGCGAAATCTAGGAGTTGGCCTGGGAGCGGTCGCCCTCCAGAAAGCCGTGCAAGGCAAGCATAAAGATGCCGCCCTCTATGGGGTTGCAGCCGCCTATGCGGGGAAGAAATACGAAGACCGGCGCAAGGAACAGCATGTCTGGCGCAGCTACCGCCGTAAAAACGGCAAGCGCGTCGGCTACTGGCTCATGCGTGGGGAGCGCCGCCTGCGCTACGTTTCCCTAATCTAGCCTTTTCTCCCTCACGTGGCTTTGGCGATGTGAGGGACTTTGTTTTTGAGGAAAAAACGATGTTTCGACAGCCCCGGAATTTGGACCGCCCGATTGTGGTCTCCGCACGCTTTTACACACCCAAGCAAGAAAGCCACTTTCAGCTCTACCGGATCAATCCCGATGGCTCGGGCAAGCAGACACTCACCCATGCCGATGCGGAGGACTACACCCCACGCTGGTCACGCGATGGCAACCATATTCTCTTTGTTCGCTCGTTTGAGCGCCTCAATCCTGTGCGTCTTGAGCTGCACCAGATCACTCAGGATGGGGCTCAGGACAAAAAGCTCTGGGAGACGACCTCGGAGTACAAGCCCTCATTCTATTTTGATGAAGACGATGTCATCCTGACTATCGGACGGAAAAAATATGTCATCCAGGCAAGTACAGGTCGGCAGATCGCCCTCACGGAACGCCCCGTGGGGCTGCTCTCTCCAAGTGGGAAGTACCGTGTCCTAGACAACCGTATCCTCCACGATACGAACAAAACAGTCCTGCTTCCTCCGGAGCTGGAGGCAATGGGCTGGTTAGACAACGCGACACTGCTCTGTGCCACTCGGGAGCGCCCGGAAAATCGCTACCAGCGCCCTCCCTTGCTGCACCTGCTTGAGACCACGGGGCGTCTACGGCGCTCTTTCCGCGTGATCTATGAGCAAGGCGCAGAGGCGCTTGTCCGCCGGGAGGGGCCAGGACGCTGGCGCAAAGCGCTGCCGGTTCCCTGGAATCACGACCAGGCACTCCTGGGCTGCGAGCGCGGCGATACCCTGGCGGGTATGTGGCAGGAGTCACTTTTGCTAGATCTGACTTCAGGAAAAGCCGCCCCTTTTACCCAGCACGGCAGGCTCGCCTTGGCTCCCAACGGCTACGAGTATGTCACAACCTACAACCAGACACGCCGTGCCTACCAGGGACGGCAGATCACACTTCAAGCACTGTATGCCGGAGACCGCCGCAAGCCCACTGCCCAGCGCTCCCTTTTGGGCAGTGAGGTGGAGGTAAATAGCGCGGACTGGTACGGTGGAAGTGAGCTGCGTATCGCTAGCTAGACCTACTCAACGACAAGCTTGAGCTGATCGGGCCTGGCAAGGACGATCTCAGGGCTGCCTTTGAAGTCGTCAAACTTGCCAGAGATCAGTACATGCTTGCCTTTGAGGCTCTGTATGTCCGGGAAATCGGCGTAGTTTTTATCGAAGTTTAAGATCACCAAGCCGTTGCTGCTGGGCGAGAATACTTTTACGACCGTCCCCTCGAACGCCCCGTCTTTGCCGACCAGCTTCTTTGCCCCCGCCAGATCCGTGGCTTTCAGCGCCTTGGTCACAGAGCCATCGCCTGCCTTGAAAGAAAGACGTAGCTTGAACATATCCCTACTGTACTACAACGATCTCGCGCAGCGAAATCCGGTGTCATTTCAGGTGGCTTTCGCGCCCTCGATCCCGCGCTCGTACGTGCGGCAGCCGCGCTCGCCGTAGCCCACCGCGCCGCCTTTGAGAATGCGCTGCTCGGGGTTACCATAGGGGTGGCCTTGCACCCACTCCCAGGCATTGCCCGCCATGTCTCGGCAGCCGTAGGGGCTCGCCCCCGCAGGCACAGAGCCGACCGGACGCACGCGTGAGTACTTGCCACAGGCTAGTTTCAGCGTCGGTTTGGGCGCACGGGCCGCCACTTTATTCCTATCCCAGGTAGCGCCCCAGGGAAACCGACGGCCATCCGTGCCACGCGCCGCTTTCTCCCACTCATCCTCAGTAGGGAGCCGCTTGCCCGCCCAGTGCGCATAGGCTTCGGCATCGGCGTAGGTCACGCCCGTGGCAGGGAGTTTTGCCTGGCCAGAATCGAATGTGTGCGTGGGGCGGAAGCATGCAAACTCGGCGTTGGTGACTTCGTCGCGATCAATAAAAAATGTGGGAAGAAAAACCCGGCGCTGGGGACGGCGCTCCTCATCGGTGTCGGGATCATCCGTTCCGATCAGGGCTTCCCCCGCAGAAATGAGCACCATTCCCTCCGGAGTCGGTGGGAGGCGTGTGGGCAGTGTGGCAGACCGACAGCCGCTCAGAAAGAGCACTAAGAGCAGTGCCGCACCGTCTCGTAGAGAAGCTTGCATACTCTCTCTACAAACACGGTGCGGCGGAAAGTTCCGGTGCCCTGTTTTAGTTCTTGCGGCGACGCGCAAGAGGAAGCAAGCCAAGTAGTGCCAGGCTCAGAGTTGCAGGTTCAGGAATACAGTTCGGAGCATGATGCTGGGGATCATTCCCCGCGTAAGCAGGAACAGTGACAGCAAGACCAATAACCATGGCCAAAAGGACCGCTCGAATGTTCATTTAGATTTTTCTCCAGATCGTTGGATACGATCAAAAAAACATTCGCAATTTTCTAGCCAGAGCTGACCCCCAAATACATCTGCCTATTTCCGCGACTATAAACTGGTAATTTTAAGGGTTACGTTAGCCTCGACCGGTGTTAGAAATGTCAGAAGCACCCGCACGAGCCCGGGGGCGATCTCGGCATCGCGCATTGCCCACATCTGGTGGGCGCTGGCTCCCGGCGAGATCTCAATGACATCACGGCCATAGCGCATCCGTCCCGTGCCGCGTTTCAAAAAGATCACCTGCCCTGCGAGGGGCTGAAGGGCGGTATCATCGGTCTCCCAGATGCCGCCGGGGGCAAAGTCCAGCGCGATTTGCGCCGGGACACGGTCCATGCCATCGAGTGTTTTGTAGTGCAGGGTGATGCCGCCCTCGATCTCGCGAACCGTCAGCTCACTGAGACAGTAGGGCACGCGGCGCAGTGTGCGTTCTGCGCGTAGCTCCGAGTAGCGCTCCAGTGGCACCGGGCGCCCCAGAGGCAGCTCGTAGCCAGGCCGATAGGGTGACAGCTTTCCCTCGGAGCGAAGAATCACCGCGCCGTCGTCTTCCCGAATTGAGTCCCCCACGAAGCGCCCCACCCCAAAGTACGACTGGCTGATCTTCACGCTCACTAGCTCCACCTGCCCGGCGACCAGATGCAGCAGCCGCGCTGTGCTCCCAAAGACTGTGGCGCTGAGTGCCCCGCGCCGAATCCGATGGGCCTGCAAGACGGGATAGTGGCACGTATAGCTCTCTGGCAGCCTCGGATCAATCGGCTCAGGCTCCCCGAACTTCCTTAAAAACTGTACCAGTGAGTAGCCATCGGCGGGCGCCTTTACACTCAGAAATGCAGCGGCTTGCAAGAAGCGCGGCTCGTTTAAGAGAGTCCCCGCCCAGAGGTAGGGAATAATCAAGGCGGAGGGCACGGAGCGTGTACCGTGGTCCTGCCGCCGTGATAGCCCGGTCTCGATGGTGCCGTCGGCATGGAACAGGTGCAGGTTCAGCGCTAGATTACGATCTACCGCCGCCAGGCAGTTTTCTTTTTCGTAGCCGCACTCGGCCAGAATCAGCAGCGACTTAACACAGATCGCATCGTAGACCCCGGCACTGCGCTCGATCCACGCGCCGTCGGCGTTGAGGTCGAAGCCCTCCGCGAGATAGCTCTCGATCACGGGCTTGATCTGCTTGGACAAATCCGGGAAACACTGCTCGGCCAGCGCGAGACCAGCGCTCATGACCCAGCGGTGATTGGGCGTGTGAAAGCCTCCGGTGAGTGCTCCCACGACCATGCGACGGAGGAAGGCTTCAACTCTACCCTCTAGCCCCCGCCCGGCGGGGGAACTCCCCCGTTGGACGGGGGGCGGGGGGTAGGCGGGGCACATCGCTTGCAAGATAAATCCCGCATCGGGGCTGGAGTCGAAGTTGCAGTCGCGCAGATCCGTGAGGCCACTGGGTCTTTGATAGGCTTCCAGGTAGTCCAGAGCGCGGGCAGCTGCATCTAAATTCTGACCCGTGTAGAGGCAAAGCGCCACCAGCGAGCACGTCCCACCCGGATCGTCGAGGCCCCAGTCGGCGCGGTGAATCGCACCGTCGGGGTGCTGGAGAGCCACGTAGGAATCACACTGGGCTGCCAGCTTTGGCAGCGCTGCGTCAAGAGAAAACATGGGGGGCGTATTCACCGCGATGCAGGAAAAAACCTCCCTGAGCGGGAAAGATACGCGCATGTCACGAACTTCATTCGCCCTCCCAGAGGCGCTCCATACCTACCTACTTGCTGTCGGCACACGCCCCGATGCCGTGCGCCTTGGCCTACGAGAAGCCACCAATGCCCTTCCCAACTCGGGGATGCAGATTAGCACCGAGCAGGGTGAGTTTATGGATCTGCTCATCAAAGTCACCGGCGCGACGAAATGCTTGGAAGTGGGAACCTTCACTGGCTACTCCGCGCTGGTCACGGCGCAAGCGCTCCCGGAAAACGGCACGCTGATCTGCTGCGATGTCTCCGATGAGTACACGGCGATTGGCAAGCCCTTCTGGGCCAAGGCGGGGGTGGCGCATAAGATAGACCTGCGCATTGCCCCCGCTACCGACACTCTCGACGCGCTCTTAGCCGACGGCCAGGCGGCGACTTTCGATTTTATGTTCATAGACGCCGATAAGCACAACTACGACTCCTACTACGAGCGCGGCTTGCAGCTTCTGCGACCTGGTGGGCTGATCGGGATTGACAACACGCTCTGGAGCGGAAAAGTGATTGACGACGAGGCACAAGACGCGGACACCGTGGCGCTGCGGGCCCTCAATGCGAAGATCCACGCCGACGCGCGCGTTCAAGTCTCGATGCTCCCCATCGGCGATGGCCTGACGCTCTGCCGCAAGGTGTAGACTCGAACCGGAGCCGCCCCACTGCCCGTTTATTCGGAGAAGTTGAACTTGTGGTTCTCGAAGAACCGAAATGAGTCCCGATCTACCTCACTCAGAGAGACATCAAGTACCGCGATCGCTTCTGGCTGAGCGTCGTCCCATACAGCGACAAGGTCCACTTTATGCCCGTCAGCTAACATTCCCACAAGGACATCGTAGATAGCCTTTGTCGCTTCGATATCATCCGCATCCTCCGGACACCACTCTTCTGGAGGGGCGAAATCCCAATCGTTTCCCTCACACAAATGCCTGAAATGGCAGCTACATCCACCGTACTGACATTCAAGGAACCACTGCCTAGGATGGCCTAGCAGCTTGACAAGGGCCGGATCACCCTCGTTTGAGAGCGGTAGAAAGTGATAGAGCGCGGAGGGAAGCTGACCGAGGTCTTCCCAACTTGTGGTTGAGAGATAGACTAAGTAGCACATACAGCTTACTTAAACGTCACGGGGCGCTTGACGTAGGTGGCGATCTCATTGGCGAGCGTGAGGGCCTCGCGCTCATCGTAGACCTCGTAGATCGCCTGCTCGTGGCCGTCGGTGTGGAGCAGGCTCAGGGCGTAGAGATAGCGCCCGGCGGGATCGTGGCGCTCCTGCACCCTGATGCCCTCGACGCGGCGAAAGCGTGTGACGAGCTCGGCATTACGAAAAATCGTCCCGTTGCGCGCATTGAAGACAAACGTGATCGGGGCTTTGTAGACGTGCTTCAGGTAGAGGGGGAACCCGATCAGCAGCCCCAGGGTAGAGATCAGCCAGAGGAAGCCAAAGTGATTTTTCTGAGGGGTAAAAAAATCGGCGGAGGAAACCACATTCCACTGCGCGGATTTGAGTGTCGCGATGAGCCCTAGCACGAGGACACTACTTGCCATGAAGGCAAAAAATCCCAGTGCGTTCCAGGTAAAGTTTCCCTGGTGCTGGAGTGTCACCGTGAGCTGCTCCGGCTGCCGCTCGATTAGAAACGAGCCAATGGTTCGCGCGGGCACGGGTTTAGTGAGGGCCATAGTAGCCACTACGGAGGGGGAGGGGGGCCGCCTCCCCCTTTAAAAGGAGTGGGTGTGGATCGGATCGTGATAGGCCCCGAATCCTTGGTCTCCAGCGTCGTGCCGCCCGCGCCACAGCCTGCCGCCAAGAGGAGCAAAAGGAACCATACGAAAGAGCGTCTCATGGCTATGGTTTACCCCAATTTAGAGGCAGATGCAACCGGCCTCCGCTCACACGATATTACGTCGAATTTCCAGCCGCATCTTCCTCCTCCTCAGATTCAAAAATACTGGTAGGCTGGTCGTGAGAGTGGAGGCGAATCGGGTCGCCCGCAAGGCTCATGGCGGCGGGAATATCAAGCCGTGTGTCAATTTGGTAGGGGTTTGGAGCAACCGGAGCGGCGGCATCCAGCACGGAGCTGAGCAGACGCAGCAGCAAGCGCCGCGCCCCCTCTTCGTCACCCAGAGTCGCCCGAACGCGAATTGCTTGCTCGGGAGGAAGGTCAATGATGATACGCACGGCGAATTATACCGTCAACCATGGAGATAACACGGACAGAGGCGGCGTCTCGATTGCGCTTTGCGCGGTGGCGGGAGAGCACTTGCTGCTCATCGGGCCACCCGGGACGGCAAAGTCTGAGGCAGCGCGGCGCATGGCAAAAACACTGGGCGGGAGCTACTTCGAGTATTTTTTAGGGCGCTTCACCGAGCCCAGTGAGCTTTTCGGCCCGATTGATCTACGGCGCTTGCGTGACGGAGTCGTCGAGACCGAGACCAGCGGGATGCTACCCGAGGCCGAGCTGGCGTTTCTCGATGAGATTTTCCTAGGCTCCACCGCGATTCTGAACACCCTCTTAGCCATCCTCAACGAGCGGACATTTCGGCGTGGGAGCAGGCAGCTTGCGGTGCCACTCCGGCTCTGCATCGGAGCATCCAACGCCCTGCCCGATGAGGGTGCACTGGCGGCGTTTGCAGACCGTTTTCTGGTACGTCTCTTTCTTGACCCCGTCGCCGATGCGCTTTTGGAGGACTTACTGGAGCAGGGCTGGAACCGACAAGGCCTTGCGCCGGAGCCCCTTGCCACGCTCGCCGACTTAGATAGCCTCAGCGCCGCGTGCGCCTGTGTGGAGCTGGCAAGTATTCGCCCGATACTGGCTCAGGCGCTCCGCACGCTCCGTCAGGCAGGCGTGACACTCAGTGACCGGCGCACCGTACGCACCCAGCGCCTGATCGCCGCTGCCGCTACTCTGGCGGGTCGCACCAGGGCGACCCCCGCCGATCTCTGGCCGCTGATCTACGCCGTGCCCACGCGCGACGAGCAAGCGCTCGCCCGCGAGGCACTCAGGCCCCTACTCGCCGAGACAGAGAACGTTGCGCTCCCCCACGCCGCCGAAGAAGCATCGCTTGGGCCCCTCGCGCGGGCACAGCGCCTCTCAGGGGGGATAAAGAAGCTCCTGGCCGCGCCGCCCGACACCCCCGATGCACTGGCAGCCTGGAAGCTGCGGCTTGAAGGGGCACTGCGCGAGATAGACGCGGGCTTCGCTCCGGAGAGGCTCCCTGCGGACTTAGCACAGCTCCGACAGAAACTCATCGAGTGGGTGCGCGTGTGAGCCTTGCGCTGGAGTGGGAAAACCGCGAGCCGCCGCTCGCCCCGGTGGGCATGGTAGCGTTTGGCTCCGATGCCGCCTTGCTTTCCGAGCGCCTGGCACGGCTGGACGCGAGTGTGACGAAGCACCTACGGGGGGTTAGAGGGAAAACACTCCTCGCCCTCCTCGGCCCACACGACTGGCTGCCGTGGAGCCCTGGCGTGATCTACCTCGCCCCCGATCCCACCGTGTCGGCGCTGTTTCTGCCAACCACACAACGGCCCACGGTATCGCCCGCGCTCGTGCTCGCCGCTCTTACCCAGTGCTTCCCAGAGCTTCGTCCCCCACTGGCACTCCTCCCGACCTGTTGCTTCTCGCTCGCCGAGGCATCCCTCCCCCAGCCCCTCCCTTCGCCTGAAACCCAACTTCGTTGGGGCGAAGGGAGGGGAGCCAGAGGGGTGGGTATGGTGGCTTCACCCCCTCTCCTCCCACGGAACGTGGATAAAGAGGGAGAGGGGGTCGCGCAGTGAGGAACGAACAAAGCGGGGGGAGTGCACAAAGCGGGGGGAGTG
>NZ_JAYVPL010000103.1:0-19424 GCF_043757465.1 Armatimonas sp. | reverse complement strand
CTTTGCTGCCTGTGGTAGGCAAGGTAGGCCAGGAGTCCACCTGTCTTCTGGGTGCGGAATCGGGTGATGAGTCGCTCTTGTTGCTGGAGTCGTAGTCCTCCCAGGAGCTGGATGTGCCATTGCTCGTTCATGGGGATATTCTACGGGAGAAGTCTCCCAAAGCTCTCCCAATATTTACTCAGAGCCTAGTTGCGAAGGGGTTGGCCGGTTTCGAGTAAGTGACGAATCCGGGCTTGTGTGAGCGGCTCATGGCAGAGCTGCAAACAGGCGATGCGCTCGCGATCTCGCAACGACATGGCATCATTTGGGCCTCCCGTGAGAACCTGGATCACTGCTTCGGAGAGGCGTAGCTCATGCGCCGTGATGCGCCCGGCGGCGTGCAGCTCGGCCATTGCAGTGCGGAGTGGGGCGGGATCGCAGGGGGCTGGTGCTAGAAATGCCGAGGCACGCGAGGCTTCGGAGAGCTCCAGTGCCTGCTGCCGGGCCTCGTAAAACAGACGATCCCCGTTGCGGGCGATCGTGTCCGTGGGGCGCAGAAATCCACGGCGCTGGGCCTCGTGGGCGGAGGTCGTGACCTGCCCTCCCATCACCAACTGGAGAACCTGCCTCGCATCGCCCAGGCGGGTATAGAGCTGGGCAATTCCTCCAAAGCTGGGCAGTAGTCCCGCACTCACCTGGGTCAGCCCCAGGTAGGTCTCCGGTGCGAGATGCAGTGACGGAAGATGCAGCACCAGCTCCGCACCACCGCCACGGGTATAACCCTGAACCGCTCCGACCACGGGGACGCGTGCCTGAGCAAGCCGCAAGTACGCAGCCTGTGCCGATCGAATATCCGTCTCAATTTCATCAAAATCGCCGCGCTCAATCGCATTCCACCAGCGCTGGAGAGAGAACCCTGCCGTGAAATCCTGGCTCTCCCCCGCAACGACGAGCGCGATAAAGTCCCGCTCGGCGCGTTCCAGCGCCACCAGAAGGACGTCGAGTGTCGCCATCGTCAGGCGATTCTGTGGGGGGTGAAGGGAAAAACACGCCACGCCGTCGCCCAGATCGCGGAACGCGCCCAGCGGTCCCTGCTCCACCACGGGCCAGTGGCTGAGCTCCAGATACTCCGGTGGGGGCGATGGCACCGCGTAGAGACGACCGCGTCGCTCCGCCTCCAGAACAAAAGGTCCTTTATCCCACCCAAAGCCCCACTCCATCGCCTGGTCAACCGCGACCTCGCTGGTCGCGATCTGTGGACGAATCGCATCAAGATAGGCAAAAAGGCTCTCCTGTATCCAGATCAGAAACGAGTCCTGCGGATCCGGGTGGACCGCGCGGGGCGCACGATAGGTTCCCGTCGCTAGATCCAAAACGAGGTTCCCCTCACGCGGCCAGAATCCTCGCCAGGTTCGATTGGCAAGCATGGTCGCCAGCATGGCAGGCAGGGTCAGCCGATTGTGCAACGGGTCATCGGGGAGCGCGGTGGCCAGCGCCCGTGCCTGCTGCAAGAGCGAGTCCAGTCCGAGCTGATCCGCAGTCTGAAAGATACCGCTGGTGCGCCCGATCAAGCGGCCCGTGAGCGCATCCACTTGCTCCACATCTAGCTCACTCTCCAGAGAAAGATGCAACACATCAAAGAAGTGTGCCGTAAAAACACGAGTTGCCACAAAGCCCGGGCTATCGCGTACCACAACCACCCGGTGCCCGAGACGCTCCTCAGCAAACGTGCAGAACTGCGCCAGAAGCCCAGGATCGGTCGAAGCGGTAGGAATGACCTCGAGCAGCTTATGATAGCGTGGAGGTGACGTGAAATTCGTCCCAAAAAAGCGTTCCTGGAGAAGCTCATTCCTCTCTTCCAGCAGATTTGCCAGAGAGAGATAGCGCGTGGTGGTGGTCACTACGGTCGTTGGTCCAATGAAAAGTTCTAAGCGCTGAAGCAGTCGCCGCTTGAGCTCAAGATTCTCCGCCACGGCTTCCACAATCCAGTCCGCTTCCAGGCATGCGGTCAGATCATTGAGGTTGCCCGGCTCGATCCGTTCCAGATACTCGGGGAGAAAAAGCAGAGGGGGACGTGCCATCCGGAGCTGTGCCAGCGCCTTTGCCGCAAGCTCCAGTGATGAGTCAAGCAAGCGGACATGCCAACCTGCGTTTGCAAGCTGTGCCGCAATCCCGACGCCTAGGGGGCTTGCGCCAATGACAACTCCGAGACCACTCTCGCGCATGGTAACTCCCTCCCTTGAGAATCGCCTTCAGTATACTTAAAATTTTGTCAAAATGGGTAAAACTCAGTTTTTTAGTGTTTTTCCCGTGTCGAGTAAGTAGCGCATTCGGGCAATGGAGGATGGCTCCTGGGCAAGCACACGAAATGCCGCCCGCTCCCGCTCTAGAATTGTGGCTTCGTCGGTGGGGCCGCCCGTAAGCACCCAGGCAAGTTGTTCCGCAATCACGCGATCCTGCCCCGTGAGAGAGGCGGGCAGTGCTAACAAACCCGCGTGCGTCGGTGGCTGTGTGAGCACGGGGACAGGCAGCCCGGCAGCGACCCGCGCTTCCGCAAGTAGACGGTCGGCATTGCGAACAATCACATCGCTCTCCCGCAGCCAGCCGCGCTGTTTCGCATCGTGAGCACTGGTCGAGTTCTGGTTGAAGGCAATGGCCTCAAAGGCCGCCTGGGCGGTTCCAAAGCGGAAGAGCGCCTCCTTCACGCCGCCGCCGCACGGGATCACCCCCACCGCGCACTCCGGCAGGCCGAGTACGGTCTCGGGCGAGGCCACAATCCGTCCACAGTGCAGCGCAAGCTCACAGCCCGCCCCGAGGGTGTAGCCATGAATCGCCGCCACGGTAGGGATAGTCGCGTGCTTCACCCGGAGAAATGTCTCCTGGCACTGCTTCATGTCCGCCTCAATTGCCTCAAGATCGGCGCGTTCCATGGCGGTGACCAGGCGTGCCAGATTGTAGCCCGCCGAGAAACAGCTCCCCTGGCCGGTAAAAATCAGCGGACAACCGCGTGCCTCCGCCTGGCTCACGGCCTCTAAAACAGCCGCGCAGAGCGCCGGATCAAAGACATTCAGTTTGCCACGGAGCTCGAAGACAAGCGCGCCCTCGTACGCATGGAGCGCGGGCGTAACAGGCGGGTCAGGAGCACGACGAGCCATTGCAAACGGGCCTTTTTGCCACCCGAAGCCCCAGCACATCGCATTGTCAATGGCGTCTTCACTGTCTGAAATTTCATCGGCGATGGCTTCGACATAGCCAAAGAAGCGAGGAAGAATGGTCGCAACCAGCTCTTTTCCGGGCGTGGTGTTTTCCTCCTGCCGTGGACGATAGGTCAGTGTCTGCCAGTCCAGCGCTAGAATCTCGCGCCCCACGCGCTGATAGAACCCGGCTCCTACTTTCTGCCCCGTGCGTCCCTCGGCAATCAGGCGCTCCAGCGGCTCGGGCAGGCGTAGACGTTCCCGGAGCGGATCGTCGGGGAGGGATTCGTACTGGTTTTTCGCGATCGAGGCGATAATATCCAGGCCCACAAGATCCGCCATGCGAAAAGTCGCGCTACGGGGGCGGCCCAGCGCGGGGCCGGTGAGTGCATCCACGACCTCGACCGGGACATCTTGCTCAATGGCGGTGTGGATGGTGTCCAGTAAGTGGGTGATCCACAGCCGTGTCGAGATAAACCCCGGCGTGTCCCGAGCAACCACCACGCGATGGTTGGTCTGTGCCTCCAGCCGCGTGATGAAGTCCTTGAGCACAGCGCGACTCGTCACGGGTGTTGGAATCACCTCCACGAGCTTTAAATAGCGCGGTGGGTTGAAGAAGTGTGTCCCGAAGAAGCGCTGCCGAAACGCCTGCCCACAGTGCTCCGACATCGCTGTGAGCGAGAGCCCACTGGTATTGCTCGTGACAAGAGTCTCTGGCCCCACCGCGCTTTCCAGCCGCGAGAGAAGTGCCTGTTTAAGCGCTAGCTTTTCCGCGATTGCCTCAATCACCCAGTTTGCGTCGGCACAGACACTCAGCTCCTCGGCACAGCCCGGCAGAATGCGCCCGGCAAGCTCCGGCACATAGAGCAGTGGTGGGCTACTCTGCTCCACCCGCCGCTTCCCCGCCTCCGCCAGCGCGACAGTTTGATCTAGCAGGTGCACCGTCCAGCCCGCGTTGGCGAGGTCGGCGGCGATCCCTCCCCCCATAGTGCCTGCTCCGATTATGACAGCATTCATGCCCCTCTCAGGCTCCGTTCCTCTGGGCCATTGTAGAGATGCCCGGGTCGAATGATGCGGTTATTATCCAGTTGTTCGATAATATGCGCGCTCCAGCCCGTGATGCGGCTCAGCACAAATATCGGGGTATAGAGTGGAATCGGGAGGCCCATTAAGTAGTAGACACTCGCCACCGGGAAGTCCAGGTTCGGGTGGAGCTTCTTCGCGGCTAACATCTCCGCCTCGACGATCTCCGAGATCTCCCACCAGAGCCGCGTGCCCGTCCGCTCCGCGAGTTCCTTGGCGTAGCCCTTGACAATCTTTGCACGCTCGTCGCCGTGCTTGTACTCCCGGTGCCCAAAGCCCATGATCTTTTTTTTCTGGACAAGTGCCTCTCGCACCCAAGTAGCGGCACGTTCCGGTGTTCCTATTTCCTGGAGCATCTCCATAGCCGCCTCGTTTGCGCCGCCATGAAGGGGTCCTTTGAGCGTTCCGATTGCGCTCACGACGCCGCTGTACAGATCCGAAAGCGTGGACACCGTGACACGCGCTGCGAAGGTGCTGGCATTGAAGCCGTGCTCGGCATACAGAATCTGGGTCACATTAAACACATCGGCAATGTAGTCGCTTCGAGGCGTGCCGGTGAGTAAGTGAAAGAAATTAGCGTTGTGGCACAGCGAGGGATCGGGCGCTATCGGCTCTTGCCCTTGCGAAATCCGCCACGAGGCACAGACCAGGGTCGGGAGCTTGGCGTAGAGTCGCTCCGCCTTGCGACTATTGGGCTCGTCTTCCGGCAAAAACGTGGCCAGCAGCGCCACGGCAGCTTTGAGCCGATCCATCGGGTGGGCCGCGCTGGGCATCGCACGAAAGAGTTCGTAGATTGCACCGGGCACCTCACGATCCGTGCCGACGCGTTGACAAAACGCCGCCAAGCTCTCTTTACCGGGCAGCTCACCGTGGAGAAGCAGATACGCGACTTCGTCCATGGTGCAGTGCGTCACTAAGTCGTGGATGTCGTAGCCCCGGTACAGGAGCAGGTTCTTCTCAGCATCCACCATCGAGACGGCGGAGATTCCGGCGATCACACCTTCGAGGCCGGGTCTATAGTTACTTGTGTCCAATTTAGTTGCCCCCTAACCCCCGCTCTGCGGGGGGACAATAAGGAATTTTCTTAAAACTCCCCCGCTCTGCGGGGGCTGAGGGGGTGGCTTATCCCCCGATCAAATTCGGAATAGTTTTCGTAGCCAATCAGTTCGTAAAGCTCAGAGCGCGTCTGCATGTGCTCTAGTAAGCCTTGCTGCGTGCCTGTTTCGTGCAGCATTGTATAAACGTCTCGTGCGGTAAAAAGAATTGCCCGGAACGCCGTCATCGGGAAGATCACGAGTTTGTAGCCCAGTGCATCGAACTCGGCGGCACTCAGATACGGTGTTTTGCCGAACTCGGTCATGTTGGCAAGTAAATGGGTATTGGGGAGAGCAGCGGCAAACACTTCAAACTCTTCACGACTTTCTAGCCCCTCAGGGAAGATGGCATCGGCTCCAGAGTCTACGTAGCGCTTTGCTCGCGCGATGGCATCGGCGAGTCCTGTCACGCCCCGGGCATCGGTGCGGGCGATGAGGAAGAAGTCCGGGTCGTGGCGAGCTTTTTGGGCGGCGCGAATCTTGGCGGCCATTGCTTCGGGCTCAATCAGGCTCTTGCCATCGAGATGCCCGCAGCGTTTGGGTGCGACTTGATCCTCAAGATGCAAGCCCGCCAGCCCTGCGTGCTCAAACTCCTCCACGGTTCGGGCGACATTGAGCACTTCCCCGTAGCCCGTGTCCGCATCGGCGATCACGGGAGTTTCTGGCACGGCGCGGCAGATATAGCGCGCCTGCTGGGCCATCTCGGTCAGCGTGAGCAGTGCAATATCGGGAAAACCCGTGAGGGCGTTGGTGACTCCTGCCCCGGAGAGATAGAGCGCCGTGTGGCCGCAGGCCTGTGCCTGAAGCGCGGTAATGGCATTGAAGACTCCGGGTAGCACCACCTGGCCGTCACCAAGCAAGCCGCGCAACCGCGCTCCGGGGCTCATGCGAAGAGCTCCAGTAGCGGGGTGACGCTTGTTTCGTCTTCCAGCGCCAGGCACCGCTGGATCATCTCCGCCAGACGGTTCTCTGGGAAATAGGCACTCGCCATGCTGCGAAACTTGTGCACTACCTCAGTGTCCGACATCGGGTTTCGGGCGTGGCCGCGTGGGAAAGTCACCTCGCAGACAGGCTGTGTGCCGTCTTTTAGGGTCACGGTCAGCCGATTAGGAATTCCCACGGGGTAGCGCGAATTGAGCGCCGCATCCCCCACCACCGTAATGTTCTGGATAAAGTCCAGCAGTGACTCATTACCTAGGTGTGCGGCATTAAATGAATCCAGAGTGACATCGCCGTCCTGGAGCGCCACGGCAACACAGTACGGTAGGCTATGATCCGCCGTCTCCCGGGTCGTGGGTCGCCACTTCTCCGGCTCCCCACCGATAATCTCCACTGCCGCACTAAACGACGCGATCTCGATTTTGGCAATCTCGCGCCAGTCACGGATGCGCTCCCGAAGCTGGAGTGCGGCATCTATTGCGCTCTGGCTGTGGTACTCGGCGGGCCAAAACTTGATATAGGTCTGGTTGATCATAAACGGCGGGCCAAAAGCCTCGATCTCCAAGGGGAAATTGCCGTGTGCCACTTGATTAAAAAAGCCCATCTCGCCCTCGAAGATTGGGGCGGGGCCGGTCATCCCGAGTTTGGCGAGCTGCGCCGCAAAGATCCCCCCTCGGCTGGCGTTGGCGAAAGCGCAGCCCTTCCAGTGCGAGAGCATCCCCACACGGGTCTGGCGCATGGCGTTGCCCACCGTTCCCGCAATCCCCTGTGCGTGGGTGAGCTGCTCCTCGGTGAGTCCCAGAAGCTTTCCGCAGGCCAAGCTCGTGGAGAACGCGCCGTAAGTGACATGATCCCAGCCCTGGGCACGGATCGAGTAGGCATCACAGAGACGACACTGTACTTCATAGGCCAACACAATTGCCAGAATAATCTCCCTACCACTTGCGCCCACCACTTCGGCTGCGGCCAAGATCGCCGCGATATTATCCGAGGGATGCGCGGGTTCTTTGGAGAGATAGGTGTCGTTGAAGTCGAGGTAGCGAAAAAGCACACCGTTGGCAAAAGCCGCGTGATCCGGAGCGCTCTTGTGTATTGTCCCGATCACGGTCGCGCCTGGCGACGCGCTCACGCTCAGCGCCAGCTCCCGTGCAATCCGCGCGGGTTCGGCGTGGCGTGCGCCCATCGCGCAGCCTAGGGAGTCCAAAACGCGCCGCTTGGCCTCATGGATCGCCTCGGGCGTCAGGTCGTCGTAGGTAAGATTTGCCGCGTAGCGGCTTAGTTTTTCAGCAAGGTTCATCATAGTTAGCATACAAATCAATCGTGATATCGGCGAGCGCAACGGCTTTAAGCTGGCTCTCGGGGTTGGCTTCCAGCGCGACGAGTGCCTCAGTGAAGCGATCGCACCGGGTCTTGTCGAGTGGAGCGATCCGGCCCGCGACCAGCCGTTTGTGAAGCTGCACGGCGATCGTCAGCCGGTTGATCTCATTCGTGCCCTCAAAGATTCGGAAGATGCGGGAGTCACGGTAGAGCCGGGCAATGGCGTACTCCTCGGAGAAACCGTAGCCACCGTGGATCTGAAGTGCTTCGTCCACCACAAAATCCAGCATCTCGGTACAGTAGATCTTGGCAATCGCGCACTCGATGGCAAACTCCTCACCCGCCGCTAGCGAGCCACCCGGGAACCCGTCTAGCAGCGCTGCGGTGCGGTAGATAACGCTCTGGGCGCGCCCGACTTTCTCTGCCATCCGTGCGAGCTTATCGGCGATAATCTCAAATTTGTCTAAGGGTCGCCCGAACTGCTTGCGCGTGCTGGCATGCGTGCGGGCAAGGGCCAGTGCCTCTTTCGCCATCCCCAGCGCAGCCGCGCCAATATTGAGCCGACCGACATTGAGCGGGAAAAGCGCCGCCCGGTGCCCCTTGCCGATCTCCCCGAGCACAGCATCGCCGGGGAGCTGTGCATCCTCAAAAAACAGCGAAGCGGTACGCGAACCCTTCAAACCCAGCTTTTTCTCCTCGCGACCGACACTCAGCCCCGGTGTCCCCCGCTCGACCAGAAATGCCGTGAGGTGCTCACCGTCCACTTTGGCAAAGACCGTGAACAGATCCGCGATCCCCGCGTTGGTAATCCAGACCTTCTGGCCATTCAGCCGCCAGCCGCCCTCAGTAGTTCGGGTGGCACGACACGAGAGCCCCAGCGCATCGGAGCCCGCATTGGGTTCGGAGAGCGCAAAGGCGGCGAGCACCTCACCCGTTGCTAGCTTTGGCAGCCAGTGCGCCTTCTGTGCGTCGGTGCCAAACCAGAGAAGTGGCAGAGTCGCGACACCCGAGTGGACATTAAATGGGATCGCGAAGCTCGGGCAGGCACGCGCCGTCTCCTCACAGAACCGCGCGATCAGTGTCCGGGAGAGCGCAATGCCTCCAAACTCCTCAGGAATCGCCACCCCCATCAGGCCCAGCCGTCCGACCTCGCGAAGCAAGCTCTCCAGAAGCCCGTCTTCACCGTCTTCCAGCCGGTCGGCGCGGGGCCGTACCTCGACCTCCAGATACGGCTGAATCGCCGCGAGGCACTGGTTCTCAAAGGAATTGAAGGGCCGCTGAGTCGGGAACTCCCCCTGCAAAAATGCCCCACCTGTCTTGCTCATCCGAGAGGGTACCTCTCCGAGGCGAGAACCGTGGCCGCCAGCGTGCGCCGTAGAGCAACCGCATCGGCAGTGAAATCTGGGGCAAGCACACATTGAATACTCGCTCGCAGGGCCGGGTCGGCGTTGCAGCGGGTCAGCACCAGGTCGGTGTGGGCGACGGCAGCCGTTTGGGACTCGTGCAGATAGAGCGCGGTACAGACTTTTGCCGTCTCCTGCGCCGCCCCCTTGAGCTTTTGCGTGCGAAGCGAGGCGCTCTCGTGGCAGTAGGCGGCGCAGATAATATCCGACACCGCTCCAAGTGCCTCTTGCTCCTCACTGAGACTCGCACCGAAGCGTTCCACCAGAAGCTGGAGCAGGCGCAGGCCGACGCGTTTCAGGCTGCACGTGGCGGTCGGCATTGCAAGATCAAGCCTTCCCTGCTTGGCGCGGCGTAGGAGCGTATTGACGATGATCGGGCGGACGATCTCATTGGCTCCTTCGCCGATTCGCAGCAGCCGCTGATCCCGCCAGGCACGGGCGACGGGAAACTCCTCGGTGTAGCCGTAGCCACCGTGGATCTGAATGGCTTCGTCGGTGGCCCACGAGTAGAGCTCGCTGCCAATCACTTTCACAATGGAGCACTCAATAGAATACTCCTCCGCGGCGTGATGGTACGCCTGTGGGGCTGAGTCAGCCGTCGGGTCAATGCCCTCAAAGACGGAGTCCAAGTCACCCGCCAGCCGGTACACCGCTGACTCCAGCGCAAAGAGCCTGCCACACAGCGAGCCGAGCTTGGCCTGGATCATCCCGAAGCTACCAAGTGTGCGATTGAACTGCTTGCGCTGGTTGGCGTAGGCCGCACACACCGCAAGTGTCTCTTTCATCCCCCCGACTGCGCCCGCCTCAAGCTTGAAGCGCCCCATATTCAGCGCACAAAACGCGGCATAGTGGCCCTTGCCAATCTCACCCATGAGATTGGCGACGGGAATCGTGACGTCCTCCAGGATCAAGCGGCGCGTGGATGTCCCGCGCATCCCGAGCTTATGCTCCTCCTTACCGTAGGACAGACCTGGCGTGCCCGCCTCCACCATAAAGCACGAGAACTTATCGCCATCCACTTTGGCAAAGACCGTGAAGAGCTGGGCAAAGGCAGTGTTTGTGATCCACATCTTCCCGCCATTAAGAACCCAGTGTGTTCCGTCCTCGGAAAGATCGGCGCGTGTCTGCGCCCCGAGGGCATCGGAGCCCGAGCCTGACTCACTCAGCCCAAACGCGCCGATCCACTCGCCGCTGGCCAGCTTGGGGAGATACTTACTCTTGAGCGCATGGCTCCCAAAGTACTGAAGTGGTAGGGTTGCGATCACGGTATGTGCCTCATGGGAGAGCGCGAACGACTGCTGCCAGTTGAGCTTCTCGGCGATCAGTGCGCCCGTGCGGTTATCAATCCCAAAACCGCCGTAGACCTCTGGCACTTCTGCGCCGAGGAGCCCCAGCTCACCTGCCTTGTGCATCAGCTCCGCCATCAAGTCAATATCATGGCTCTCGATCCGCTCCACATGTGGCAGAACTGATTTCTTCAAAAAATCATCGGCAGTGCGCCCCATCAAGCGCGCTTCTGCGCTGAACTCCTCGGGCGTAAACACAGAATCGAGTGCAGCATCGCGCAGTAAAAATTCTCCACCAAGCATATTTCACCTTTTATCGCTTTATCGCCCCCATGAACGGGGGCGTCATATTGTCCTCGTCTCTCGGACACAAAGGCCGCAAGCGGCCATGGCCCGAAGTGGCCTTCGTGTCGCAAAGCGACAAAAAGACGCCCCCGTTCATGGGGGCGATACCACGCGGGATGACTCGCGCGGCAACGCCCGTAGCATTAGCTCCGCCACGTCCACTACCTCCGGCGGGCTCTCTCCACCGACAGCGGCCACGGAGTCGGCGATCATGACTTTACAGAACGGGCAACCGACCGCAACCGTACGGGCCCCGGTCGCAATCAGCTCCTGAGCCCGGTTGTTCCCCGGACGCTGGGTCGTGGGCTCCTCCATCCACATTCGCCCGCCGCCCGCGCCGCAGCAGAACGTCTTGTCCTTGTTGCGCTCCGGCTCCAGCATGGGCAGTTGGAGCGAGGAGCGTAGTGCTTTTCTAGGCGCTTCGGTCTCGCCATTGACGCGCGCTAGGAAACACGGGTCGTGGTACGTGACCGAGCCTTCTGTCTGAGGCTCTAGCTTGAGGCGGCCACTCTCGACCAGCTCGCTCAGAAGCTGTGTGTGGTGAAGCACCTCGTAGTTGCCGCCAAACTGTCCGTACTCGTTCTTCAGCGTGTGCAGGCAGTGCGGGCACTGGGTAACAATGCGTTTCGCTTCAATGCCATTCAGTGTCGCGATATTGGCCTCAGCGAGCTGCTGAAAGAGAAACTCATCACCCATACGCCGCGCGGCATCGCCGGTGCAGCGCTCTTTTGGCCCCAAGACGGTAAACTTTACTCCGGCGGCTTGGAGTAGCTGTGCAATAGCCTGAACCGTCTTTTGGGCACGCGGCTCAAACGCCCCGGAGCAGCCGACCCAAAAGAGCACCTCACGGTTATCGTCTTTGGTAGCTTTTTCAATCGGTGGCTCAAGGCTCTTAGCCCAGTCGAGCCGTTGCGACGCGGGCAGGCCCCAGGGGTTTTCGCGGCTCCCCAGCTTGCGGAGCATTCCCGCCCCGGAGCCCGTTAGCCGTCCTTCCGCCACCCGAAAGCGCCGTATGCCATCAATGAGATCCACGTGCCGAATCAGCGCGGGGCACTCGTTCACACAGGCATGACAGTTCGTGCAAGCCCAGAGCGACTCATCGCTGATAAAGTCTGTGGAGATCACCTCCCCGTTCACCGTGAGGGCGCGCGGATTATCTATGTAGCGACGGATATCCAGAACAATTTGCTTGGGATTGAGCTCCTTGCCGACTGCATTGGCAGGGCACACATCGGTGCAGCGCCCACACTCCATGCAGCCGTCCAGGCTCAGTCGCTGCCAGAAGTCTAAGTCCGCGAGCTCGGTGAGACCGATCTTGCCCGTTTCTTCGACCTCGCTCATCGCAATCGGCTCCAGCACTCCCATCGGGCGCTCAGGCTGGAGGGCGACGCTGACGGGGATCACAAACAGATGGTAGCGGCGACCGTAGGGCAACGCGGCAATGACGGCCAGTACCAGCACGATGTGAACCCACCAGACTGCTGTGTAGCCCCCCGCCGAGAGCCCCACAAACCCCTGCGAGACGGCGAGTCCGACCGGTGAGAAACCTGCAAACGAGAGCCGCGTCGGGTCGGCGGCGATTCCCGCACCCTCCAGTAAGAACCCCGTAACTGTTGCCGCAAGGCAGAGCGCGAGAAATCCAACATCGTAGGGGGAGTTTCCTAGGCTCGCGGGTTTTGTGATCAGCCGCCGCCAGAGCGCCACACAGAGCGCGATCAAAAGGCCGGAGCCGAAGCAATCCAGCGCAGCTTTCACGAGGAGGTAAAAAGCGCCTTTGTAGAACCAGTGCTCACCAAAAAGCAGCGCGCCGTAGTGCTCAATACCGACAATGGTGGTGCCAATAAAGAGCGCCAGAAAGCCGTAGAAAATCCCCGCGTGCATCCCGCCCGCGAGCCTGCGCCGCCGCACCCGGCGCTGGGCAAGGGTCTGATCCAGGAGTATGCGAAACCGTCCGGGCCAGTTCGTGACCGGCGGCAGCGGCTTTCCTCCCCGCCAGGCTTTCCAGCGGCGGAAAATGCCGTAGGCGCAGACGGCCATCGCCACCAGCGCCAGTAGATAGAACGCGACTTGCTGGCCAGACGTGATATGCAGCAGTATTTTCCGGGTCGGCATCAGCGCTGACTTTCGTTCACTTGGCTACAACTTCCCGATTAGCTCAGGAATCGCCTGATGGATATCGGCGACTAGGCCATAGTCGGCGACCTCGAAGATGGGAGCATCGGGGTCGGTGTTGATAGCGACAATCACTTTGGAGTCTTTCATTCCCGCAAGATGCTGGATGCTCCCCGAGATTCCGGCGGCGATATAGAGCTCGGGCGCGACGACTTTTCCGGTCTGCCCTACTTGCAGTTCGTTGGGCGCAATCTCGGCATCCACCGCAGCACGGGTCGCACCGGCGGCTCCGCCCAGCGCATCCGCCAGCCCCCCGATCAGCTTTTCAAATGTCGCCGCATCCCGCGTGGGTCGCCCGCCAGAGACCACGACCCGCGCCTGTGTCAGCTCTGGACGCGTCTGCTCGGGCGCATCGAGACTCAGAACTTCGTAGCCAGCCACGGGGCTTGACTCTATTGTGATGGGCTCAGGTGCCCCCGGCTCCGGCTGGCCAAACGCAGCGCTACGGACACTATACACACCGACATCACCGGCAGTCCGCACTCGCGCAACCACATTTCCGGCATACATCGGGCGCGTGAGCGTGAGCCTGCCCTCGCGGCTCTCCACGCTCAGCACATCCGAGAGCATGGGCAAGTCGAGCAGAGCCGCCACACGGGGAAGCACATCGCGCCCTAATGATGTCGCGGCCCCGGCCAACGAATCGCAGTGCTCGCTCTTCATCGTCGCCACAAGCGCATCCGCCGTGATAGATGCCGGAGCCAGTACCACGAAGCTACCGCCCGTGACCGTGGCCCAGTGCTGCGCGAACGTCACTGTCTGCGGCGTTTCCCCAAGAACTAAGAGCTTCATAGTACCCGCGCCTCCTCCCGAAGTGCCGTGAGCAGCGCATCTACACTCGCCACTTTCCGCCCAGCTTTACGCTGCGGTGGCGCAAAGAGCTCCACAACCTCGATACGCGTCGCTGGAACGCCTCCCAGCTCCGTAGCCATAAGCTGCTCCAGTGGCTTGCTCCGGGCCTTGATGATGGCAGGCAGCGCCACATAACGAGGCTCGTTCAGCCGCAGATCCACCGTCACAACAGCAGGAAGGGTCACACGCACCGTCTCACGCCCCGCATCCACCTCACGGACTACCACGGCGTGCCCAGGCTCCAGCGTGAGCTGCGACGCAAACGTGGCTTGTGGAACCCCAAGAAGTGCGGCCAGCATCTGCCCCGTCTGATTGTAGTCGTCGTCAATGGCCTGCTTGCCCATTAAAACCAACGTGGCCTCCTCACGCATAAAAACCGCCTGAAGCAATCGCGCGGCACTTACCGGCTCAAGAGAATCCTCGGTCTCAACTAGAATTGCTCGGTCAGCGCCCATCGCCAGCGACGTACGAAGCTGCTCCGCACACTCCGACCCGCCAATGCTCACGGTAACAATCTGGACTTCTGCCCCGCCTTCACGCTGGCGCACCGCTTCTTCCAGCGCGATCTCGTCGAACGGGTTGATCACCCACTTGAGATCATCCAGATCGAGCGTGCCCTCACTACGGACGCGGATTTTCTCATACGGGTCGGGGACGCGCTTTATGGGCACAAGAATAGTCACGCGAGGCTCTCCACATTCTGAACAATCGTTCGGAGGAACTCCGCCGCCTCGACTCCGTGTACGAGGCGATGGTCAAAAGTCAGGACGAGGTTCACGAGCGTTTTGCCTCCTTGCTCAAACGGTGAGCCGATAAAGAGCACCGCCACCGCAGGTGCGACTAGCACCGGCACGGCATCAATGATCTCATACGGCCCCATGTAAGTCAGCACGAGCTGTGTCGCCTCCGTGGCCTGATCTTTCCCGCCGCGCGCCACGGCAATATTGGCCTTGGACACGGCAACAAAATCCTCAAAACTCAGTGTATCGGCGGCGTTTACCACGGCGACGACCAGCTCACCGGTCGGCATGGCGACCGCGATTCCCAGATTGACGTGGTGGTGCTCACGGATCACTTCCTCGCGGAGAAGCGTCGAGCGGAACTTCGGGTGCTCCGCGGTGGCCTTCGCAATGGCCCACGCCACGCAGTTAAACGCCGACGGCGGATTGTCCGCCAGCTCGGCCTTTTTCTTGTCCGCGTAGGCACGAACCGGCCCCCAGTCGAGGTGGCGTTTGGCGGTGGCGGGAATCACCTGCTCCGCGCTGCGCCGCAACCGAAAGATAAAGGTCTTGTCCTGCGGCGAGACGGGGCGCTCTGAAAATTGCGCTCCCCCGCCTCCCGCCCCCGGTAACCGAGGAGTTTGTTGAAGATGCCGGTCTATATCCTCTGGCATCAGCTTGCCGCTAGCGGCGGGAATGGTGGCGAGCACCTCATCGCTAAGGCCCTTCTCTTTGGCGTAGGCGCGGGTGCGGGGAGGGATCGTGCGGAGGTCAACCGTGCCCCCCCCACCCAGAGGGTACTCGGCGGGGGTTAGGGGGGAAGATATCTCCATCCGGCAGACCGGCACACCGATCTCTAATGTATCGCCTTCGTCAGCGAGCCACTCGACCAGAATACCCTCATGGGGACACTCGACCTCCATAGTCGCCTTGTCCGTCTCCATAGAATAGAACGGCTCGTCCCGTGTGATCCGATCACCCGGTTTCTTGAAAAACTCGACAATGAGCACTTCCTGCAGACCCTCACCCATCTGCGGGACCAGGACATCAACTACCGGCATCTAAAAAGCTCCTCAAATCCGCCTCGGAGACACTAGGTTCTCCGGGCGCGACATTATTTAGTTTACCTAAACGCATCCATTTTTCGAGCGTGTCCACCAGCTCAAAGAGATGATCAAAGCTAGCCACGATAAAGAGCAGCGGCTGGTAGTGGTCAATCTCAAAGCCCTGGTTGATCACCCACTCTAGCTGAATCGGGTAGCGCTGCACCTCCGGCGAGACAATCGCGTGCTCGATCTCCCCGTGCGAGCTGAGCAGCCCGGAACCGTAGACTTTTAGCTCATCGCCCTCGCGCATCAGGCCAAACTCGATCGTGAACCAGAAAAAACGCGCCATCGCGCGAATAATGCTGGAGAGCTGCTGCACCTGCTGGTCTTTGTCGCGAATCCCAGCCGCAAGCTCCGCCGCCGTGTGCGCACAGTCACCGAAGCGCACGAGAGCATCGGCAAATGCGGGATCCGTGTGCATCGGGACGTGGCCCGCAATGTCATGAAAAATATCCGGCTCGGGCAGATAATCTAATCGCTCCGCATCGCGAATCGTGATGGTTGTGGGAAAAGCGCGCTGGCGCAGACAATCAAAAAAGGCGTAGGCAGGGACGTAGCCCGAGACGGGTCGCGCGACAAACCCCGTGCGCGGCGAGAGAAACTGGTTCACATCGTCGAGAAGCGGCACGCGGTTCGGATCGAGGCGGAGCGTTTCGAGACCGCGCAGAAACTGTCGGTTGGCGAAGCGTTGCCACGAGTCCTCCTGCCGTGCGTAGAGCCGCCGCCATGCCTCGTGGTTGCTCTGGGTATAGAGCTCATAGGGTTGCGCGATAAAACGCTGCCCCGAATCTCGCGCCTGCTCGATAAACGGAGCCGCGCCGGTGGTGAGGCCACTCACTTGCGAAACTCCGCGTCTTTCCAGGCCGCGAACTGCCCCTTAAGCTTGCCGCGCTGGTATTTTCCGGTGCTGGTCACGGGGAACTCCTCGCCAAAGACAACCACTTTCGGAGCCTTATTAAAAGGCAGTGACTGTAGGCACGCCGCGAGAATCTGGGCCTCCGTGAGGGTCGCGCCGGGTTCACACTGCACATAGGCCCCGATCTCCTCGCCGTAAAAATTGTTCTCAAAGCCCACCGCCATCGCCGCTTTGACGCCAGGTATCGCGTTGAGCACTTCGTCTATTTCCAGAGGAGAGTAGTTCACTCCGCCCCGAATAAACAACTCTTTCAAGCGACCGGTGATGAAAAAATAGGGCCTGCCATCGGCACCCAAGCGCCAGAAGCCTTCGTCGCCGGAGCGAAACCAGCCGTGGGTAAAGGCGCTGGCGTTGGCATCGGGGCGCTTAAAGTAGGCGCGCATGACATTCACACCCCGAATCACGATCTCGCCCCGCGTGTTTTCGGGAAGTACGCCGCCGTTTTCATCGTGGATCGCCATCTGGTTCTCGGGGAGCGGGATACCTATCGAGGGGAAGCCACACTCCCACATCCAGTGTGCGTAGAGATTTTTATCCAGATCGGTCGGCAGAAAGCACGAGTAGCAAGTCGTCTCACTGAGGCCGTAGCCATGAACCACGCGCACCCCGAATCTATCCTCGAAGCGCCTGGCCAGATCCGTGGTGAGCGGCCCTGCGCCGCAGATAAAGTGGCGGAAGCTCGGCGGAGCGCTCCAGCCATCGAGTCGGGCTTCTCCCAGAAAGGCGAGAACCGTGGGAACGACGCTGCACCAGGTGCACTTTTCCTCGGCAATCGTCTTCCAGAAGCGGCTGGCGGAGAATTTTCGGTTCAGCACGATACTCCCGCCCGTGAGCAGCGGCGTGAGCAGCGTCACGACAATCCCGTTCACATGGTGGATCGGCAGAACAAGCATCGCCCGGTCGTTCTCGGTGAAGCCGTGCCACGCCGCAATTCCCTGCGCATCCGCAATGAGATTCTGATGCTCTAAAACCACCCCCTTGGGCGCTCCCGTCGTCCCCGATGTGTAGACAATCAGCGCCTCAGTGTGAGAGGAAAGCCAGAAATCCGCCTTTCCCCTCTCACAGCGGTGATAGTCGAACTTGGTGGCGACGGGGCAGTTTTTCACGCGCTCCGCTTGATCGGGAAAGGTGAATGCGATTTTTACTTGCGCGTGCTCTAAAATATAGGCGATCCGCTCGTCGTCCTCGGTAATATTGATGGGCACCACCGTGATTCCCGCCAGCCACGCTCCCAGATAAAGAAAGACCGTCTCCGGCGTGTTTCCCGTGAGTGTGGCGATGCGATCTCCGGCTTGCAGACCGAAGCGCTCCCGAAGCCAGGTAAGAGTCTGGTGGGCAAGGCAAAAAGCCTCATGGTAGAGCCAGGTCTTTGTGGGATAAGGCTCGTCGCGAAAAGTGAGGAAGGGATACGATTCGCGCTCAGAAGACTGGTGCCAGAGTATCTGTGCAATGTTTTGAAACTCAGCCGTGTAGGGCTGGTTCAGACTTCGGGCTTGTTGAATTTTCGGAGCAAGCTCCGCGCTAAAGTTCTCGTCGGTCATTGTCGAGGTTCCTGAAAATTATAGCACAGCATCGCTGAATCCGCTATGACTGCGCGTAAAAATTATGACTGTCTTAGCTGTCACAAACGGAGTTCATGGCGACGTTAATTCTCACTATGAAAAAGATCGGCACGATAGTAACATTGGCATTAGTACTGGGCGCAGCTTCCGGAGCATGCGCACAGTTTGACAGCAGCTTCTCTGGGCGCGAGGAAGTTTCCTACCAGGCTTTTTTCCCGTCGGACAAGATTAAGAGCTACCTGGGCAACGGCCCGCTCAATGGCCTCTCCTGGACTCACCGCCTGACGGAGCCTCCGAGTGTGGGCCTGGGGCGAACACTTTTCCTGGACTGGGCGACAACCGGCGGCCAAGCGACGCGTAACTTCCTGGCGGGCGGTCTTGGGGTTCAGTCGCAGGCAAAGCTGGGCACGGAGGGCACGACACTCAATCTGGGGGGCGGCGTGGGCTGGTTCGGGACGTTTGGCAATAACACCACCTTCGATCCTGGCCGAAAAAACGGCCCGCTTGCCCGTGTAACCGCAGGGCTTCATGTGGCAGGAAATCTCATCCTTGAAGGCGCGTACTTCCGCTCACTCCGCGCAGGCGATGGCGTCGAAGGCACCGGCCTACGGGTCGGGCTTCGGTTTTAGAGCAGGGCGAGCGCATCTAAATTCTGGGGATTATTTTGGGCCATAATAATGCATGGCCGACTCCAAAAAACGAAAAACACTTGCACTGATTTTCGTAGATCACTTCGAGAAAATAGAAGACCCCCGCATCGACAGAACCAAACTTCACCTCCTCAGTGACCTGCTCACCATCGCTCTGTGCGCAACACTGGCAGGGGGAACCACTTGGGAGGACATGCAAGAATGGGTAGCAGCACAAGATATACAATGGCTCAGAGATAGCCTGGGACTACAATTAACAAATGGCATTCCCCATCACGATACCTTCGCTAGAACCATCAGTCGCATCCCTCCTCGAGAGCTAGAGATCTGCCTCAGTAGCATCTTGGCAAGCTTTAAAAAGCCAGGCGAGAGCATCAGCATAGATGGAAAAGTGCTCCGAGGCTCCCATTATGCCGAAGTAGGGCGGGGGGCTCTGACTATGCTTAATGCCTGGGCTAATGACTCACGCCTCATGCTGGCACAAGACCAAGTACCCGAAGGCACTAATGAGATTGGCGCGATGCAAGCCTTACTGGAGAGACTCGATCTTGCCGGTTCAACCGTTATGGCCGATGCTGCCCACTGCCAGAAAAAAACAGTGGAGACGATACGAGAAAAAGGAGCCGACTACCTGCTGACTCTCAAAGAGAATCAGCCCAAGCTCCACGAGGCGGTTTCATCACTTTTCGCTCATGCTGGCTCAAAATCTGCCGAGGGGGTGAGCAAGTATGACATCCCTGTGGTGAGCTGCGAGCAGTTTGACAAGGAGCATGGTCGCCTGGAGTGGCGGCGTTGCCACGTGATTTC
>NZ_JAYVPL010000102.1:0-19452 GCF_043757465.1 Armatimonas sp. | reverse complement strand
GGCATCTCTCAGGATGCCCGGTTCCCTTTGAGCTTCGGCTCTCAGGCCGAAGTCTTCCGAGAGATACCCCGGAGCTTGCTCCGGCGAGCGTCATTTTTGCTTTGAGTCCCGACCCAGGCCCGGCAGCATTCTCCACGACTGAGCTTCAGGTGCGTATCTGCGAGGGGTTTACGGAGGCGTTCTGGCAGACCTACCGAAGTCTTCTGCAGAAGCGAGCTGCAGAAACACTCACGCCCGAGGAGCAGCAGCAACTGATCGCCCTCTCTGATGAGATCGAGGAGCGCGATGGTCAGCGCCTGGTTTATCTCGCGGAACTTGCCCGGCGGCGCAGTGTCCCTGTGCGAACTCTGATGCAACAGCTTGGTCTGCGTCCTGCTACGGTAGCGTAGATGACAGAGGCAGAGCGCCGGGCGGCAGTTTTCTTCCGGGCGCTTGGAGCGATGATGCCCTGTTGCTTCTACCAAAGACGGCAATCGCGCGGGCGACCATTGCTCGTCTTCAGCTAAACCGCCCTGGTGTCATCAATGTTCGCCGAGGACTGATCGCTCTAGGGGAGCATCCTTTGACCGAGATATTAGCGGAAAGTGCGGAAAGGAAAGAATAAATGCTGACTCAAATTGACGACTATCTCGATGCGGCTCCGGCGCAGGCGTGCGACGTGGAGCGGATCGGGCCCTACCTGCTCTACTTCCGCCGCGACTCGGACATGCCTGAGATTTCTTATGCCCGCCCGGTGCGTGGGGAGCGAGAGGGGACATTAGACGAAATTGCGGCGGTGCGTGCGGCGTTTGTGGCACGGGGGCGCCGTCCGCGCTGGGAGTATCTGAAGGAACTGAACCCGGAGCTGGCGGCGCAGCTTATCGAGGCTGGATTTCCCGCGCCCACGCCGCGTCCTCTGCAAGTCGTGACAGCCGAGAGTTTTCGTCCTGAGATAACCAACCTTGCCGAGGTTCGCCCGATCACGCTCGCCGAAGTCGTGCCCGTGGAGGCTGTGCTCACTGCCGCGTATGGGGGCAATCCCGCCGAGGCTACGGGGGAGATGCTGCGTGGCATGCTGGAGCGGGGGGCGTGCGTGATCGCGGCCTTTGTGGGGGGCAAGCCCGTAGCGTCGGGTGGGCACTCGCCTGTCGGGCAGGTCACGGAAGTGGCCGGAATTGGTACGGCATCGGAATGGCGGCGCAAAGGGCTGGCGGGAGCGGTCACCACGGCGCTGGTGCAGGATGCGTTCGCACGCGGCTGCACGTGTATCTTTCTTAGCGCCGCCGATGAGAGTGTCGCGGGGGTCTACGGGCGGCTAGGTTTTAAACAAGTCGGGATCGCGCTTGACTCCATGCTTCCTCCTGATAACATGCTTCCCCCAGATAACATGGTTTAGCGACTCACAAGTCGCTCTTGGTTGCCCTCTCGCCACTCGAAGGCAAACGATGTGACAAAAATCCCACCCGGTTCCAAGTGCGCATAGAGCCGCTGGAGTGTCTGCCGTGCCCGCGCTTCGTCAGTGATGAGCTGGAAGACACTGGACGAGCCGATAATGGTTTTGTAGCGGCGCGGCAGCGCCAGAGTCACGATGTCCTGCTCGTAGAGATTCGGGGAGAGGCCACGCGCCAGGGCTTTCTGGCGGCAAATCTCCAAAAGCTCGGGCGAGTTATCCACGCCATCGGTGTCTATCCCGCGCTCCAGATACGGCAGCACAATCCGCCCGGTTGCGCAGCCCAGATCGAGCACGGGTTGGCCGTAGCGCTCGGCCAGCTCGCGATACAAAACGCTATCGCTCCAGTTTTCCGCCTCGGTGCGGTGTAAATCCCAGGTTTGGGCGATGAGGCCGTTATAGTCGTAGTCGGGTTTTTGATCCATTACGTACCGTATCGTCTGGCCTTGCGTGGTTACTAAGTGGCGCTACGCTTTCTTAAGCCAGCCGTTGTCACTGAGCCAGTCGGCCATGCGCTGGGGCCAGGTTTTGATGCTGGTGAGCTTGGAGCGGTTGCCCATGTTGAAGGCGTGCTGCCCCTGCGCGAAGATGTGCACCTCCATCGAAGCCTTTGCCTGTCGGTACTTGTTTGCTAGATTCATAATACTCCGAGTCGCGCCGTCGTCGTTGGCGACCAGGAAAAACGCGGGCGGCGCGTCGGGCAGAATGGTTTCGGGGATACCGAAGCCGCCAGGGTAGACCAGCATCTGAAAACTCGGCTTGCCGTTCTCACGATCAATCGGGTCAGGAGCATTCGGATCGCCGTCGCCTTTTCCATACGCCACGATCGAGACCACCTCGCCGCCCGCGGAGAAGCCGAGCATGCCGACACGCTTCGGGTCAATTCCCCACTCTTTGGCGCGGCTACGAACAAGGCGCATTGCCCGGTAGGCATCCTGCTGGGGATGCACATCGAGCTTGTAGGGCGAGCCCTCCTCACGGGCTAATCTATACTTCAGCGCAAACGCCACGACACCGATGCTGGCGAGATACTCTGCCGCTTCCTTGCCCTCGGCATTGAAGACCAGCTCTTTGTGGCCGCCACCAGGTGCAATAATCACGGCTGCGCCCGTCGCTTTGTCTTTGGGCGGCAGAAACACTGTGAGCGACGGGTTGTGGATGTTCTTGACCCAGTAGTCTTTGGCAAGCTCAGGCTCGTCCTTGCGGCTCTCGAAGCCGGGAGCGCCTTCGTCCCAGAGCGGGACGATAGTTGGGGGCGATTGTTTACGAAGGGACACTTCGGATTTACCTCTCTTTACCTGACCGACGATCAAGTTGAACATGACTGACTAACTCATGCGGAGTCGGGTCCAAAACAGGGAAGCGACGCTCCAGTACGACTCTTGTCTTCGTCACTTGCTTGAGTTCTCCTACGGCATCCCACAGCAGCTTGCCCGTTGTGGCATCAAAGGCATCGGTGCGGCAGTGGAGGTAGGCACCACTGGCCCAGAAACTGACCATCACTGTGTCTTCATATATCGTGGCTTTGCCTGTATACCGAGTGTAGCCCTTGGCCGGAGCTTTCCATATCTCTTTTCCGGAAGCTTGTGTGAGACAGCAGAGGCCCTGGGTGAGAGTCACAAAGACACGTTCTCCCCTGCACTCCACTCCAACCACATCGTTGTCTGGGAACCGCTTTTTCCAGATAGTCTTTCCATTCCGATCGGTTGCTTGAAGCTCGTTTTTTTGAAAATGCAGCTGAATACGTGCTGTCATGATGGAGGAATCTTACCTAATCTTAACTTGAGTTTGGGGTGTTTTGGTAGGTGACAAAGGCGAGCTGTCGGCTGTCGGGCGACCAGGAGTTGACATTGATGGTGCCCTGCCCTCCGTAGAAACTCGCGAGCGTCGTGATGTTTTTGGTGGCTAAGTCCATTAATCTAAGCTCGACATCTTTGCCCGCTGGATGCCCCTTCACATCCGGCTCGTAGCTAAGATAGACCATTTTTTTGTTATCCGGCGAGACGTGGGGGAACCAGTTGTTGCGCGTGTCAAACGTGAGCTGCTCCTGATCGCTGCCATCGGCCTTCATTCGCCAGGCTTGCATCTTGCCCGTGCGCTCGGAGTTGAAGTAGATATGCTTTCCATCGGGGGAGTACTCCGGGCCATCATCGAGGCCGGGGACATTCGTGAGTTGGGTTTCGTCGCCGCCGGTGATCGGAATCGTGTAGATGTCGAACTGGCCGTTGCGCTGCGCACAGTAGGCGAGTGTCTGACCATCGGGGGAGACGCCGTGCCAGTAGCTTGGGGCGTTGGGAGTAATCAGCGTCGGGGTGCCGCCGGTGACGGGAAGCGTGTAGATGCGCGACTGCCGGTCTTCGGTAGACTGGTCGCTAATAATCAGAGTTTTTCCATCAAACGTGACGCCATGATCGTTGTTACAGCGCGTCGCGAAGCCCGTGTCAATTTGTTCGAACCCACCGCCGCCAATCGGCAGTTTGTAGATCAGACCACTGGAGTTATAGAGCCAGGCGCTGTTGTCCGGGAGCCAGTTGGGTGCCTCAAAGTGTGCCTTCTGACAGAGCTGCACTTTTCGATCCGTCGAGGCAATCGCAATGGTTTCGAGCGTGCTGTAGAGAGCGGTTGGGCCGTCAGCAGGCACCCCCCACTCGACATTCGAGAAAATCGCCGCCTCGCTCATATTGTCGTTGTGCGAGCAGATGGCAAGACCTATGTAGAACGGCGCGGTGAACTCCAGCGCGACTGCCGCGCCTGAGAACTCACCGTCGGTGTAGAGGCGAATGTACTCGCCTTGCTTCTCCAGCTTGATCGTTTTTGGCGCGGAGACGGCAGCCTGCACTTCCTGGGTAGGGCCGCCCTTGATAGTACGAAACTGAAGCGAGGTCAGCCCGTCGCCGTGCACCACCGCATCCACATAGATCGAATCGGCGTCGAGGTCTTGTCGAAAGACGATCCCCGCCTTGCGGTGCGGTTCGCCACTGTCGCCCAAGAAGGCAACCTCAGTGCTCAGAGACAGTGCCCCCGACGCTTCGTGCCAGAGATAGTGGAAGGCATCGCGCGTGGCCCACATATTAAGACCGCTTCCCGTCATGGTGTAGGTAGCACGGGCAGAATCGAAAGCCACAGAGCCTGTGTGGGCAACTATGCCGATGTCGCCGTGGTCGTCGAAGATCCCAAGAGTGTTGGACATAAACAAGATACAGCTTTTGGGTGAACTCGGTTCCCAAACACGGCCCGGCTCGGCGTTGTACAATAGCCCGATGCCCACAAAACTCCAGCTCCCGAAACCGCTCTCCGCGTTGCAGGCGCTGCTGAAAAGCTGCCTGCTCGGGGTAACCGTTGGAGGGCTTTCTGGTGTGGCGTCGGCTATTTTTCTGCACGCACTGGCCTGGGCAACTGGCTTTCGTGAGGGGCATCCAGCGCTGCTCTTTGGCCTGCCAGTGGCGGGAGCGGTGGTCGGCTGGGTCTACCAGCGCTTTGGTGCAAGTGTGGCAGGCGGGAGCAATCTGCTCTTGGAGCGGGTACGCGATCCCGGCCCTCCTGTGCCGTTTCGGATGACGCCGCTGATTCTGCTCGCGACGGTTATCACGCATCTATTCGGCGGCTCGGCAGGACGCGAGGGGACGGCGATGCAGCAGGGCGGCTCGCTGGGTAGTGCGCTGGCGCAGGTGCTCCGACTCTCTGAGGGTGACCGGCAGCTCGCAATTCAGTGCGGGATCAGTGGCGGCTTTGGATCGGTCTTTGGAACTCCGCTAGCAGGCACCGTCTTTGGGCTGGAGGTCTTACGCATCGGGCGGATGAGCTATGCGGGCCTCGTGCCGTGCTTTGTGGCATCGGTGGTGGGTGATCTGGTCTGCCGCGCACTGGGCGCGCGGCACTATCCCTATTCTATCGGAGTGATTCCCGCACTAACACCAAGCCTCTGGCTGTGGGTTCTTCTTGCCGGGGCACTGTTTGGCCTAACCAGCATTGCGTTCACCGAGCTGATTCACACGCTCCAGCAAACCCTCACACGGTGGATTGCCCCGCCCTGGCTTCGGCCCACACTGGGGGGCATCGTGGTGATTTTTCTCACCTGGATTGTCGGCACGCACGATTATCTCGGGCTAGGACTCCCCCTGATCGAGCGGAGCTTCACTCCCGGCGGCGTCGTGCTCTGGGCCTTTGCGCTCAAGCTGCTCTTTACCGTCGTGACCCTTGGTTCAGGCTTCAAAGGCGGTGAGGTGACCCCGCTGTTCTGTATCGGTGCCGCACTGGGGGCCGCGCTCGCAAAGCTCACAGGACAACCGACCGCGTTCTTCGCGGCGCTGGGCTTTGTCGCGGTCTTCGGAGCCGCCGCTAACACGCCGCTTGCTTGCATCGTGATGGGCATTGAACTCTTCGGCGCACCACTCGCGCTCCCTCTGGCGACAGTGTGTCTCGTCAGCTACACTCTCTCCGGTCAGCGAGGGATCTATTCGGCACAACGAAAGGAAATATCCGATGAACCTGACTATTCCAACACAGCTTAGAGCCACTTGTGCTCACAACCCCGAGTGGAACGTCTGGCTGGAGAATCTGCCCGGAGTCGTGAGCGATCTGGCGCAGCGCTGGGAACTTACACTCAGCGAGCCCTTCGGTGGCCCGAATGTGAGCTGCTCCTGGGTGGCTCCCGCGACGCGTGCGGATGGTTTGGCAGCAATGTTCAAGATCGGCCTGCCCGCAATGGAGAGCCGAGATGAGCTGGCCGGGCTACGGTTCTGGGCAGGCGATGGAGCGGTTCGGGTGCTGGAAGGTGACGACACAACCCAGGCGTTTCTCATGGAGCGCTGCGAGCCGGGAACACTGCTACGGACTCTCCCCGAACCTGAGCAAGATGTCGTACTGGCGGCGATGCTCAAGCGGCTCTGGCGCAGGCCCACCGAGCCGCACCCGTTTCGTCCGCTCTCGGAGATGCTGACGTTCTGGGGCGATGAAACCCGCGCCGACGAAGCCCGCTGGCCCGACGCGGGGCTTGTTCGCGTCGGGCTGGGTCTTTTTGAAGAGCTCTCGCGGCCCAGTCCACGCGACGTGCTACTCGCCACCGATCTGCATGCCAGCAATATTCTGGCCGCCCAGCGCGAGCCGTGGCTGGTGATTGATCCCAAGCCGTTTGTGGGAGATCGCACCTACGATGCCACACAGCATCTCCTTCACAACTGCACCGAGCGCCTGTGCTCCAACCCCGACACCACCATTCACCGCCTCGCCGACCTGGCCGACCTCGATCCTGCACGCCTACGCCTCTGGCTCTTCGCCCGAGCCGCCGCCGATCCTCGCGATGACTGGACAGATTTTTCTCTCGCACGGCTTCTGGCGATTTAGCAAAGAAACTTGATAAAATAGCGCCCATGAACGTTTCGATCACCGTGGACGCCGCAAAGCGTCTAGGACCCCTCAAGCCGATCTGGCGCTTTTTCGGAGCCGACGAGCCTAACTACGCCACCATGAAGGACGGCAAGAAGCTGCTGGGTGATCTGGGGAAGCTGGGGAAGCCGCAGGTGTTTTTCCGAGCGCACAGCCTGCTCTGCACCGGCGATGGCACGCCCGCGCTGAAGTGGGGGAGCACCAATGCCTACACGGAAGACGCCAGCGGCAACCCTATCTACGACTGGACAATCGTGGATAAGATCTTTGATGCGTATCTCAAAAACAACATCAAGCCCTATGTCCAGATCGGGTTCATGCCCAAGGCGCTCTCGGTGAAGCCCGAGCCGTATCAGCATTCGTGGACACCAAAAGCAAAGTACGAGGAAATCTACACTGGCTGGGCCTATCCCCCCAAGGACTGGGACAAGTGGGGCGAGCTGGTCTACCAGTGGGCGATGCACTGTGTGAAGAAATACGGTAAGTCAGAAGTGGAGAGCTGGTGGTGGGAGGTCTGGAACGAGGCCAATATCGGCTACTGGCGCGGCACGCCCGAGGAGTTTCGCAGGCTCCACGATGTGGCCATCACTGCCGTGAGGCGAGCGCTCCCGACAGCCCGCGTGGGCGGCTCCGATGTGGCGGGCAGCGGGGGGCAGTTCCAGCGCGATTTTTTTACCCACTGCCTCAAAAACAACACGCCACTGGACTTTGTGAGCTTCCACGCCAAGGGCGCACCGACATTTCTCGATGGCCACGTGCGCATGGGAATCGCGGCGCAGCTTCGCACGATTGACGACGGTTTCAAAATCATCGCCTCCTACCCGGAGCTGAAAAATAAGCCCATTGTGATCGGGGAGTCCGACCCGGATGGCTGCGCGGCGTGCCAGGGGCCGCAATTGGGCTATCGAAATAGCACTCTGTTCTCCAGTTACACCGCCGCCGTCTTTGCGCGTAAGCACGAGCTTGCGGATCGGCATGGGGTGAACTTAACCGGGGCGCTGACCTGGGCCTTCACGTTTGAAGATCAGCCGCTCTTTGCCGGATTCCGTCAGCTCGCCACCGGCGGCCTGCCGCTGCCGGTGCTCAATGTCTTTCGGATGTACGGCAAGATGGACGGCGAGCGCCTCGCCACGCACAGCAGTGTGGGCCTCTCGCTGGATGCGATCATGAAAGACGGAGTACGAAGCGCCGCGCCCGACATCTCCTCGCAAGCAGCCCTATCAGGCAAGAAAACCACTGTGCTCGTCTGGCACTACCACGATGATGATCTGGCGGGGCCGGATGCCGAAATTTCCCTCACGCTAGAGAATCTTCCGAAGCAGCGCGGCGCGGCAAAACTAACCCACTGGCGCATTGATGAGGCGCATAGCAATGTGTTTACCGCCTGGCAAAAGCTCGGCTCGCCGCCAAAGCCCACGAAAGCCCAGTACGCACAGCTCGAAGCCGCCAGCAAGCTGGAGCAGCTCGCTCCCCCTGCAAGCGTGACGATAGAAGCGGGCCGCGTCACGTTACCCTTTACCCTGCCCCGGCGCGGTGTCTCTTTGTTGCAACTGGAGTGGCGGTAAGAACGGGAGTGGCAGTAAGAATGCGGCTGGAGCGCATCCTCTACAACAACGAAAATGGTTTCTCCGGTTTCTCCAGCGCAGCCTTCTCGCCGGATAGCCGCTTTGTGACGTATCACTTGTTGGGGGACTATGTTGTTGATCTCCAGGGGAAACGTACCGAGGAGATCGGCTCGGGAGCGACGACTTCCTGGTCTCCTGATAGCAAGTGGCTGGCCTAACGTGACGGGGATGGCTACGTCTCCCAAGTTCGCCCTGATGGCACGGGGCGGCGGTCATTGGGAAAGAAGGGGGAGCCCCACTGGCGGCGCGACGGCACGCTGGAGGTTGTGGAGCAGTATGGCAAGAGCAGCGATCAGGCCGTGGTGGGGCTTAAAAAGAAGTCCGAGTACAAGCGCTAGGCGCATCGGGGCGAGCCTTTTGGGCGATATGGGAAGAGGTTAAAAACCCTTCCCGCATCGCTTACGGCTAGAAGAGCTGGGAGAGCTTGCCGGTTGAGTCCCCGAGGGTTTCGCCGGGGATACCGAAGCGATCTAGCATCGTGATCAGAAGATTGCTCATGGGTGTCTTATCGGCGTAGCGCACGTGCCGACCGCTCTTGATCGTACCGCCACCACCCCCGCAGAGAAGAAGCGGCAGGTCGTTGTGGTTGTGCCGGTCGCCGTCGCTGATGCCGCCGCCGTAGACGAGCATCGTGTTGTCCAGAAGTGTCTTGTCACCCTCTTTGATGCTCTGCATCTTATTGAGGATATAGGCAAGCTGCTCGACATGGTAGTGGTTGATCTTGCGCAGCTTCTCAAGCTTGGCGGCATCGCGGCCATGGTGCGACAGATCATGGTGGCCCTCGTTGATTCCGATATTGCGGTACGCCCGCCCGGAGCCTTCGTCGGCGAGCATGAACGTCGAGATGCGCGTGATGTCGGCTTGAAAGGCCAGCACCATCATGTCGCCTAGGAGCTGAATCTGCTCCGGATAGTCGAGCGCCCCCTTGTTATTGGCGGGGAAGCGCTGCTGGAAGTTCTCCGCGGTCGCGCCCGTGGCTTTGCTGGCTTTCTCCAGAAACGAGATCCGCCGCTCGATCTCACGAATGCCCGTGAAGTACTCATCGAGCTTTTGCTTATCGTGCGCCCCAAGTTTTTTTTGCAGGCTTGTCGCATCGTCTTTGATAAAGTCTAGGACGCTCTGGTTGTAGCGCTGACGCTTTGCCCGTGCCGCCGCCGACTCGCTCAGGTTCTCGACCTTAAAGAGCCGCTCGAAAACGAGGCGTGGGCTGTCCTCTTTGGCAACGGGGGTGGTGTCGGAGCGCCAGGAGATGGTGTGGGAGTAGGCGCAGGAGTAGCCGCTGTCGCAGTTGCCCGCCATCGAGCCACGCTCGCAGCCTAACTCTAAGCTCGGAAAGAGTGTCTGATGCCCCCGCTTGAGCGCCGCGAGCTGGTCGGCGGAGATGCCCGCCTGGATATTGGCCCCATCGGTCTTGCGCGGATGGCAGCCTGTCAGCCACGCCGCCGCCGAGCGTGCATGGTCGCCCGCACCGTCTTTTTGCGCTTCAGCACCGTATTGGCTCAAGCCGGTGAGCACATTAAAGTGATCTTTCAAACCCGCCAGAGGCTCCAGTGTGGAGGGGAGCACTCCCAAAGCGCCCTCCGTGTCCGGCGTCCAGTGCTTCATATTGATGCCGTTGGGCACGAATAAAAACGCCATGCGCACCGGTGCATCACTCGCTTTTTTCCCCGTTTGCGCGGAGGCCATCGCCTCTAAAAACGGCAGCGCCATCGCTGTGCCCATGCCCCGAAGGAGCATGCGTCGAGAAACTAATGGGTCTGTCTTCATGATTTAGAGTATACCTCTCCTATAACGACAGCGCCGTGAGGCAGATTTATTTGCGGGGGGAAGTGGATTCATCGCCGCGTCGCTCACGGAAGGGGGTGCTGGTGACGACGGCCTCGACAATTGCGGAGAACTTGTAGCTGCTGCTCTCGACGGATTTTGTCATCGTGTCTAAGTTGCACTTGTCGGAGCGCTCGATCCCACGCCCAAGCGCATAGGTCAGCAGGCGATCCGTGAGTGTGTGGGTGAACTGCGTCTTCTTTTTTAGAAGGATACGCTTCAGCTCGCTCGGGCCGCTGAACTTGCTACCATCGGGAAGAACCCCGGCGGTATCTATCGGCTTTCCGGCATCGTTTAAGCGCCAGCGACCGATCAGATCGTAGTTCTCCAGAGCCAGACCAATCGGGTCCATCTGCGCGTGGCAGTTGGCGCAGGCTGGGTTGGTGCGATGGATCTCAAGCCGCTTTCGGAGCGTCTCGGCCTGTGCCGTGCCTTTTTGCGCTTCCAGCTCGGGGACATTGGGTGGCGGCGGCGGCGGCGGCGTCCCCAGAAGATTATCAAGCACCCACTTTCCCCGCTTGACCGGCGATGTCCGGCTGGGGTTACTGGTGAGCGTCAGTACGGCGGCCATGGAGAGAATCCCGCCGCGCTGCTCCGCGCCTTTGTTGAGGGTGACACGCTGAAACGCATCGCCTGTAATTCCTGAAATACCGTAGTGCTTTGCAAGCGGTGCATTGACATAGGTGTAGTCGGCATCCAGAAACTCCAAAACACTCCGGTCTTCCTGCACCACGCTAGTGAAGAAGCGTAGCGGCTCTTGTGTCATCGCTTGGCGCAGCGGCTCCCCGAAGCTTTTGTCATCGGGCTGGACTACGGCGAGCTTGCGTAGCTGGAGCCACTGCCCGGCGAAGTTCTCGGCCAGCGCGGCGGCCTTAGGATCGCGCATCATGCGCTTGGCCTGCGCGACCAGAGTGGCGGTATCTTTGAGCTTGCCCTGATCCGCGAGGCGTAGCAGCTCCTCATCGGGCGTAGACGACCACAGGAAATACGAGAGGCGGGTTGCTAGCTCGTAGCTGTTCAGGAGGCGGCGTGCCGTAGGATCGTTGGGTTTGGCATCGGGTTCCGGGCGGAACAGAAAGCTTGGCGAGGAGAGAATTGCGCGCACAGCAAGCTGAACGCCCTCCGGAAACTCCTCACGCTTTTTCTTTTCTCGTGCAAGATGCGTCAGCGCGACGAGCTTGGTTTTCTCTAGTTGCGTCGCGGGGCGCCGAAAGGCACGCCTTGCCAGGGGATCGAGAATACTATGCGCCGCCGCATCCCACGCCGCGTCGGTGTCGTCTTTGGGGAGCGTGAGGCTCAGGCCGCGCTTGAGCCCGGCGGGCGGCTGAAGCTCAATAAAACCAATGTAGAGATTGCGGTCCTGGCCTTGTCGGCGAAACGGGAGATCCTCGGCGTCTCTATCGTTGTTATTAAGAAAAGTCGCCCCGATTTTATGGCGTCCCGGCTGGTCAATCGTGAGGGTGAGCGTCGACGTTTGAGGGATCTGAACCGTCGCGGCAACCTCAAAGCTCTGGAGCTGTTTTCCATCGAGTGCGACTCGCATCTGGCTGGGGCGAGGATCGGCGTGTTGTTCGTAGGCCTGGATGCGCACGGTGTAGACTCCGGCCACGGGAAAGTCAAAGCTGGCCGTTGCCGTGTCGCCGGTTCGGCCTAGCTCGAATCCCTCTTGCGAGCCGCCCCCTCCGCTGCCGAGACCTGCAAGCTGCCGCGCCGTGATGCGCAGCGGGCGCGAGCCCGCGCCGGGCGGCACGATGGCTTCCTCCGCCACTTTCTCGGCGGCGCTGAGATACTTCTCCATTAAGAGGGGGGAGATCGAGAGAACATCTCCGATATTATCGAAGCCGTAGCCGACATCGTCGTTGGGAAACTCATCGGCGGGGCGCAGTGTCACCCCGAGCAAGTCCCGAATGGTGTTGTTGTACTCGGCGCGGTTTAAGCGGCGCATCGTGACACGGCCCGGGTCGTTGAGCTGGCAGTCCACTTGTGAAAATAAGCTCTCCAGCGTGTGCCCAAGCTTCTCTCGTTCCGCCGCAGTGGGCTGGGGCATGTCGGCGGGCGGCATGCGGCTCTCCAGCACTGCGGGGCCAACTCTATCCCAGATGGCGCGGTTCTTCAGAGCGGCCTCAAAGGTCTTCTCCGCACTGAGGCTTACCCCGCCTGTGCCTTTGGGAGCCGTGTGGCAGCTCAGGCAGTATTTTTTGATCAGTGGTGCGACATCGCGTGCAAACTCCGAACCGGCAAGTGCTTGCTTTGGTGTTTGTTTTGGTGGTGTGATAGGCGGTTTTTTCTGCTGGGGATGTGCCAAAGCGCCCAGAGCGACCAGAGTCGCAAAAGGCAGACACAACAAGGCGGGCGTGTGTTTCTGGTTCATAGCGAGTATGGTGTTATCGTACCCTACCTGGCTGAAGATGCAACCACGAGGTAGGGGAGGTAAAATGGTGACTAACAATGGATGATACGACGGCGCGTTACGATGTTGGCAAAGGGCACCTGCGGGCCAAACAATTTGCGGAGGCCACTGCCGCGTTTCAGAGCTTGGTCGAGGCCGACCCGGGGGATGCCGAAGCCTGGCAGCTCCTAGGTGCTTCACAGAGCCAGGAGAAGAACTGGGTGAGCGCAAGCTCCGCGTTTCGCAAGGCCGAGACACTGGAGCCGTCGGCGCGCAACCGCTACAATCTTGCGGTCGCGCTCAGCGAGGGGCTCTCTCGGCACGATGAAGCGCGGCTCTATTTGGAGCGTGCCCTGGAAGCCGACCCTAGCCATGCGCCCAGTAAAGAGCTTCTCGCTCAGTTGGTCGCGCGGACAGCGGCTCCGGAGTACGATGCCCGCCAGGCACAGGTTCAAATCCAGCAAATCGAGCGACAGCGTGGCCCGGTTCCGCTTGCACGCAAGCTCCTGGGGGGCTTTGTTGCCACCGTGGTCTCAATTGTCGCCTGTGGAATCTGGTGGATATTTCCCTTTCGGGTGCTCGTGGCGTTTGGCGCGGGCTGGCTCGTGGGGCTTCTGACCGCTAAAGCCTGTGGACGAGGCGGACAGACGGCGGCACGGATCTCGGGGTGGACATCGGCGGTATTCTTTATTCCGCTGTGTGGCTGGTTTCTCTACCGAGACGCACTACAGGGCAACACCTGGAATATTCTCCTGGACATTCTGGCAATGTATTTATCGGTATCCCAATCCTACAAGATCGCACTGAACACGGAATAGGAGCATAGTCGCAATGGCAACACCACGCGAAATCGGAGTTCTTCGCATGAAGGAGGGGCGCTTCTCGGATGCCGCCGCCGCTCTGGCGGATGCCGTCGCTCTGGATGCCAGCGATGTGGGGGCGTGGCGGCTGCTCGGTGGTGCTCTGGCGGCGCTAGAGGACACATCAGGGTCGGTGGCGGCGTTCCAGCGCACGGCAGCCCTCGATCCCGAGCAGCCCAAGAACCACTACAACCTCGCGCTGGCACTTCAGGCTTCTGGGGATAGAAGTGGCGCACGCCAGCACTTTGAGCATGCCCTGACCCTCGACCCGAGCTACGCACAGGCCACGCAGCGTCTCCAGGAGCTTGAGGCACTGCCCACGGTGCCGCCGGTTGTGACACCCCCGCCCGCCCCACGCGTGCCGCCCCCGCCGCCGCCAAGCTACACCAGCACCGCAGGGAGCTACGCCCCACCGCCCACTCTCGACTACGGAGGAGGCCACAGCGCAGCGGCACCGGGCTACGGTCAGGCACAGCGCCAGCAGGGACGCCCCGGCTCGGCACTCGCCCCCCAGGTTAATGGGACGAATATCCTGGTGCTGGGCATCTTGGGAATGACACTGACTCCCGTTTTCTCGCCCTTTGCCTGGTTGCACGCCAACCGCGCTCTGGAGATTTTAGATCGGCACCCCGAGATGGATCAGCGCCAGCGTGGCAATGTGCAGGCGGGGCGTATTCTCGGGGTGATCGGCACCATTTTGTTGTTGCTGACGATTGCCATTTTTGTTCTCGTCGCGCTGGCGGGAGGGTTTCGCTGACATGTCACAAAAATGCATGGGGAGACGTCTTTGGAAAGTATGAAACGATGGGGTGCTTGGGGAGGGCTGGCATTGGTTGCCCTCGCGCTCGCGGGCTGTGGAGGGAGCAGTGGCTTTGACCTGCGCTTTCCAGGGCGGGTGGTCTTTACCGCACGCCGGGACGGGAACTCCGAGATCTATCTCATGGACACCCGCGGTGTCAACCCGACTCGCCTGACCAATAATAGTGCACGCGATTTTCAACCAAAACTCAGCCCGGATCGTAGCCAGGTTGTCTTCACGTCGGATCGTGATGGCGGCGACTACGATCTGTACAAGATGGACATTCGCGGTAAGAGCGTCACACAGCTCACGAACAACAATAAAGTGGATGCTGACCCCACCTGGTCACCCGATGGGACCCAGCTTGCCTTTGTCTCCGATCGGGATGGCAACGATGAGATCTATCTCATGAATGCCGATGGTAGCAATGTGCGCCGCCTGACAAGCAACACGGCGCAAGATCAAACTCCCACCTGGTCGCCCGATGGCACAAAGCTCGCTTTTTCCAGCAATCGCGACGGTAACTACGAGATCTATAGTATGAACGTAGAGGGCAATAACCAGAAACGCCTGACCACGAGCACGGGCACCGACGATTTCCCGGCATGGTCTCCTAGTGGCGGAACCATTGCCTTTGCCACGGATCGGCATGGCAAGCTTGAAATCTACACGATCAACGCCAACGATGGCTCAGAGCCCCGTCGCCTAACCGGCAACGACTTCGACGACGACTCCCCTAGCTACAGCGCCGATGGCCAGACAATCTTCTTCGACTCAGATCGCACAGGCAACTTCGATATCTTCTCTATGGATGCTGTGGATGGTGCCAGTGTGGTCCGCCTCACCGATAGCACCGAGAGCGATAGCGCACCGCACTCCCGGGCGCTCCTGACAAACCGGAGGGCACGCCGTTGAAAACGCTAATTCTGACTTGCCTTGTCCTCTCTGTCTCCGCTGGAGCCTTCGCCCAGGCACGGGGCCGCGAGGAGAAGAAGCAGGAAGAAAAAAAAGAAGAGAAGAAGAAGGAAGAAAAAAACGACTCCCGCACGCGCGAGGATAGCAAGCAGCGCGATGACCGCCGGGACGATAACCGTGGTCGAGATCGCGATATTATTATCCTCACCGATCCCACACCTGGCCCCTTTCCCCGCTGGCCAGATCGTGACTACGGGCGCCTGCGTATGCCTCGCTTGACCTTCGCCCGCGATGGAGTGGGGATCTGCACAATCGGTGAGGCCGGGGAAGCCCCTGAGGTTCTCCGTCGCAATATCGAGGTCGGAGCCCAAAGCCCCACCCGTGCCCCGCGCCAAGGACGCCTAGCCTATGTCGCCCCCTACGAAAACCAGCTCACTCTCTTCACTGTCGGGGATAGTCTGACGCGGCCCCACCGGCTGACCAACCCGAAGTGGGGCGATGCGGATCTGCCTGCCTGGGCACCCGACGATAACTCCCTTGTTTTTGTTTCCCACCGCGATAACAACAACGAACTCTATATCATTGAGGCAAGTGGTGGCACTCCACGACGGCTCACACAGCACCCTGGCAACGACACACAACCTACCTGGTCTCCCAGTGGTGGCTGGATCGTTTTTGTCTCAGATCGAGGGGGCCAGCCCGCTCTCTGGCGCGTTCCCGCAAAGGGAGGGGCTGCCATTGCTCTCGAAGGCTGTCCTGTGGGTTTGCCTAGTGACCCCACATTCTCCCCAGATGGCCGCTTCATCGTGGCCAGTTTTGAAGATGCTCCCAGGAAGCGACATCTCTGGAAAATAGACCTCAACGCGAAAGAAGAGCCTCGTCGCCTTACCACCGAACCTGGTGACTACCACCATCCCGCTTTCCGCCCCGACGGCGGCAAACTCGCGATGAGTGTCCGAACACAGTCCGGCAACTTCGCCCTCGCGCTATTGGATTTTTCGGCGAATGGTCTTCAGCAGCTCACTCCAGGAACCCTCAGTGATCGCCGTCCTGTCTGGTGGTGAAAGATTTCCTTGACAGAACTGGTTATGGGGGCTATACTCCCTCTTGCATACAACGACGCGGGGTGGAGCAGTTGGTAGCTCGTTGGGCTCATAACCCAAAGGTCGGAGGTTCAAGTCCTTCCCCCGCACCCATGTGGTTCGAATTTACGAACCTGTAGAGGGCCGCTTGTGAGATTTAGTCTCACAGCGGCCTTTTGCTTTTCTACCATCGTTACTTCCTCGACCAGCAACCCGATCAGCTCGGTACGCTCCTCGCCCGAGAGAAACTCCCAGATTTCCATCACATGCTGCCAGAGCGAGGCCACTTCCTCTGCATCCGGACGGCGGTGCTGGAACGAGGCGATCTGGCCCATCAGGTCTTTACGCTTACCCTCTATCTCCGTGATATGCGCTTCCAGCTCTCCGAGGCGCTTGACCAAGGTGGTCAGAACCGTGCCACTCGTGCTGCCCACTTCGAGTGCCATCTGGTTTGCCTTGATCTTTTTCTCCGCCTCCCGCTTGTTGCGCTCCAGTCGCTTTATCTCCTCACGGGCTTCATCTGTTGAGGGCATGGCTTTTGCCGCCTCGCGAATAAAAGTCGCTAGGCGGGTGGGATGCTCACCGCAGCGGGCTATCTCGGAGAGGACGGCGGTCTGGAGTGTCTCGGCGTTTACGCGCTTGACTGGGCAGGGCTTCCCCGTCTTGGCGGAGCGGATGCACTCGTAGTAGCGAACCCGTGAGCTGCTCCCGTGGTGGCTTGCGGGCGTCATGCGGCTCCCACAGTGCTCGCAGAGGACACATCCCCGCAGGAAGTAGCAGAAGTCATCTTCAAGCTTGGAGGGCTTCGCGTAGCCCAGCTCCCTGCCCTCACCACCTGAGGGGAGTGGCTTCTCTTGGCGCGCGGCGAGCTGTGCCTGTGCTGCCTCCCAGAGTGTGTCAGGCACGATGGCTTCGTGAGCATTTGGGTTGGTGTGCACGCCCCAGCGCACGGCCCCGCGGCTGATGGGATTGGAGAGCAGGCGGCGCACGGCCTCAATTGTCCAGGTGCGTGTGGGAGCTACTTCGCGGAGGTAGCGCTGCACCGTGCCGAGGTTATCGGTCTCGACAAAGCGCTCGAAGGCACGCAGTACGATAGGCGCTTCTTCGGGGTTGGGAACGTAGCGCTTGGGGGCGGGTTTGACCTTGCCGCCTGGGAGTATGCTTGGTGTCATGCCAGGAACAGTCTCTGTACTGTAGCCGAAGGGGCGAACGCCACCCATCGCGTAGCCGTGAATGACCATCTGGCCTTGCTTGGTCTTGGTCCACTCGGAGATCTGGCGGGGGAGGGCACCATCAAAGACGATCTTGATTCCCTTGCTCATCTGTCCTGCCAGGTCGGGCGTGAAGTCCTCGCGCACGAGCTCGATCTTGACCTTGCACTCAGCCAGCAGGTACTCGGCCACGTGGTAGAGCTCCCCACGTGCGAGGCGTGACATGTAGGTGACCACGATCCGGTCGAACTTATGCTCACGGGCATCGGCTAGGAGTCGCTTCCAGTCGGGGCGTTTGAGGTTGGTGCCTGTGCGGCCTTCATCGTTGTACTCAGCGACCAGCTCGCCGCCGAGGTGGAGGATGCGCTCACGGTTAATCTCGCGCTGGGAGTCAATGGTGGTGTAGTCACCGTAGGCTTGGTCGTCGGTGGAGCAGCGCACGTAGAGAGCGCAGCGAAGGGGCTTGTGTGGTTTAGGTGGCCTCATCGGGTTGTCCTTTCGTGGGTGGGTTGTGGCGGGGGGGGCTGGACTGCCTGCCAGCGCCGGTAGCCGGTGCGTAGGAGCACAGTGGCGCGGTTGAAGCGTCGCTGTAGCTCCTCGGGCGGGAGCGGCTTCTCTTCAAGGTGGAGAGTGAGTGGTGTTCGGTTCATATTCGTCCTTGGTATTGTTGTTTGGTAAACTGTTGTTTGGTGGAGTGTAACACGTCTATGAATTATCTGCAATATAATTTGTGTGAATACGAAAAATGAGGGATAATGGCTCCATGCGTTCTCTGAATCTTGTTGCCTCCCCCGCTGAGGTCGCTCGTGGTAAGGCGTTTGCGCGCTTCCTGCGCATCGAGCGGGCCAAGCGTGACCTGAGCAAAGTCGAGCTGTCGAAGCTCTCTGGGGTCTCGGCCAGCTACCTGACCTTGTTTGAAAACGGGAGCATCAAGCCCGATGGGAAGTACCTGGTGCCTAGCCGGGAGATTCTGGAGAAGATCGCGACAGTGTTTGAGGTGGCTCCTGAGGTGGTGCTCAACGCGGCGGGCTACGATGTTCCTGTGCCGCTGCCAGAGATTCAGTACGAGCCCGATCTGGACACCCTGCTGGGGCGTGTGGAGGGCTACAGCGACTTCGACGGCCCGACCCGTGAGGTGATCCGGGAAGCTGCCGTTGCGGCGGCAACGAATATGGCGGAGAGCCTGCGTAAGCTCAACTCGCAGGGGACGATTGGCTCGCGCTTCTCGCGTGAGGAGATCGCCGCCGAGGAGCATCAGCAGAGTCTTCTGCGAGAGATAAACACGCTCTACATTGCCGACATGCCGATTGCCGGTGGGCTGGAGGAGGACGACGAGGACGGCGACGATGACCTGGACTAAATCGTCGATCTTCCTGATGGAGGGGTGCAGGACATTAAAGTGGTGAGGTAGCAGTCCTCAACGATTGACGATTCCAAAAGGCGACGAACTCTTCCCACTCGTTGCCAAAAAGAAAACCGCGAAGGCGGGCAATCACTTCAGCACCCAAGGGACTCCAACGCATACCAGCACCTTTCAGACGCTGGCTCACGATACGTTTACAACTCGATTCGACCAGACCAGAACCAATGCAAAGGCCACGACGCAAATAATCACCATAGTCCATACGAGAAGCATTATTGGTAAAATAGGTAGTCAAAATACGCAGAGATTCTAAATTTTGTTGAGGAAGAGCCTTCATCGCCGACCAAAAATCAGACCAGGCGCTACGTTTCATGTCAGAAAGGCGATCACTTAGCCAACCATGTTTAGAATCTCCAAAAACATCCTGACCAACATCAGAAACATATTCACTAGCATGGTAAAAATCTTGAATTTGTTGAGCAAGAGGAAAACAGCTCGAAGCAAGATTCCAAATCCAAGCAGAACCATCTCCTAAAATGGTTAGACAATGTGCTTTTAATGAACCACAAG
>NZ_JAYVPL010000101.1:0-57646 GCF_043757465.1 Armatimonas sp. | reverse complement strand
CCTTCACAGGGTTATGGAGTACAATCCGTATGAAAATGCTTCACTACACATTTTGCAAGGCGGGAATTTTGCCCCCGCTCAACCCATGACTGGAGTTTTACTACACGCTGCTCCTCGCCCACGATCTGGGCATTGAGCTAGACAAGGCGTTTGCGGCGAAGATGGCGCGCAATGCGGAAAAGTACCCAGTGGCGAAGGCGCGGGGAAGCTCCAAGAAGTACACGGAGCTGTAGACCAATACTCAGGGCGAACGCTTCACGGGAGCGAGACACACTGCGGGGCGGCGCCCTCGGGGAGCGCGGGGACGTCTATTCCCGCGCGGGGAAGTGTGCCCTCTAGCTCCTGTTTCCAGTGCGCCACATCGCCGGAGGGGCCGTAGGCGTAGATCATTACCATGGGAGTGCTGCCCGTGTTCGTGAGCTGATGGAACACCGTGGGGGGAATGTAGACGCACTGGCCTGACTTCACGGCTTGCCGCTCCTCGCCCAGGCACATCTCCCCCTCGCCCTCCACAATAAAGTACACTTCCTCTTGCTCCTGGTTGTGCCAGGGAACCTGCCCGCCGCCCGGCTCCAGCACGACATAGCCCAGGGCAAAGTGCTGACACTGCACCGGAGACATGCCGCCCACTAAGTTACGCGTCCAGCGCTGCGCGGGGTAGCGACGACCGGCGATTTCATTGAGGTCTGCGATATTCATGCCAGACAGAATACCCTAGGTCAGATGGTAAACTCTCAGAACGAGCCATGAGAAATACACTGCGTGGGCTGTGCGGCCTGCTCTTGCCGGTTGTCTTGTTGGTGATGGCCGCCTGTGTGCGCCAGAAACCGGCATCGGTCGCTCTTGGCCCGGAGGCGATCTTTTCTGAGTTTGTGGGCAATGCGGCCTGCCAGCCCTGCCATGCGCCGGAGTTTACAAGCCACCAGAAATCTCGGCACATGAGCACGCTCCACGATGCCACACAGGCGGCACTAGGGCCACTTGCCCCTGCGCTCGGGGTCACACCTGGCGGGATCGCACTGACGCAAGAAGGGGCGGGTCTCGCCGTGAGAATGGCGAAAAAATCAGGGACTCAGACCGTGCCGCTGACCTTTGTTCTGGGCTCAGGCAAGATGGGCATGACATTTTTAGCGCTTTTGGAGCAGGGGAGTGCGGAGATTTTCCAGAGCTACTTCCCCAACCAGAAAAAATGGCACACGACCCCAGGGCAGCAGGATTTTGTGCACGGAAGTTTGGGACGGCCCTATGATGAGTCTACGACACGCCACTGTCTGAGCTGTCACACGGTCACCTTGCCACTGAATTCCCTCAAGCCAGAGCGACGATTCTACGGGGTGGGGTGTGAAGCGTGCCACGGCCCTGGGAGCCGTCATGTCGCCGCAAAACAGCAGGGGCGCAAGACCGACGACTCACGATTGAGGCAGTTTGATGCGACCAGTGGCAAGGCGGTGAACGAGCTTTGTGGGCGCTGTCATCGCACCGTCACGGATCTGGCGACCATGGACCCGCGGGAGAAGGCGAGCACGCAGCGCTTCCAGCCCGTTGGCCTTTCCTTGAGCAAGTGTTTCCTCCAGAGCAAAGATAAGCTGACCTGTGTCACTTGCCACAATCCCCACGAAGACGTGTCAACGGATCAACGCCGCTACGAGAAAACTTGCCTGAGTTGCCACAGCTCCCCAAGGAAAACATGCCCCGTCAACCCCACAGAGAAGTGTGTGCGCTGCCACATGCCCACGCGCGCCGTCTTTCCCGGAAGCCCACTGCCCAACCAGATGGCGGATCATTTTATAAAAATCTATCGTCAGCCCTGACGTGGTATACTCGCATGTTGGGGGAGCGTTTGTCTTTGGACGTGCTCCCTAAAATTTTGACAAACGGAACTTAAATTTATGAGTCAAGTGGAGTGGCGTACCTGGGGTGAAGAGGCTTTTGCCGAGGCCCGTGCACAGGATAAACCCGTTTTGCTCTCGATCACCGCAACCTGGTGTCAGTACTGCGCGGCGATGGACGAGAATACGTATGGCAACGAAGCCCTTGCCCAGTACATCAGCGACAATGTCATTCCGGTTCGCGTGGACTCGGACAAGCGTCCGGATGTCAATGCGCGCTACACCCAGGGCGGCTGGCCGACGACGTGTGTTTTAACCGGCGAGGGCGATGTCCTCTGGGGCGGAACCTCCGTTCCCCCGGATGGCATGGCGCAGCTTCTCCCGCAGGTGCTCAACTCCTACCGCCATGAGAAAGCCGGGATCGCACAGCACGTGGCCGGGCTGCGCGATCAGCTTCGTCAGCAGAACGCCGCGCCGCCGCTGGATCACAACTTGCCCGTTGACCCCAATATTCCCTTTGGTGTGCTACTAGGGGCCAAGTTTGAGTTTGACTTCGCCTTTGGCGGCTTCGGACACAACGGCCAGAAGTTCCCGCAGAACGAAGTGACCGAGCTGGTGATGGAGCAGTACTCTCGCACCGTACGCGCCGGGCATCCCGACGAAGACCTGAAGCTGATTCTGGATCGCACCTTCAAGGGAATCGCCGAAGGTGGCCTCGTGGACGAAGGCAGCGGTGGGTTCTTCCGCTATGCCCAGACCCCGGACTGGCGCAATCCGCAGGTGGAGAAGCTCCTGGAAGACAACGCCCACCTCGTGCGCCTCTTCTGCCGTGGTTACAGCCTGCTGGGCGATGAGTCGCTGAAAACGGCGGCGAAGAAGGGCCTGGACTATCTGCGTACGCAGCTCTGGTTCGAGGATCTTGGTGTGTTCGGCGGCTCGCAGTTCGCCGATGGTGAGTACTATGCCCAGCCGCTCGAAGAGCGTGCCGAGTGGAATCCGCCCGCCGTGGACGAGACGATTCTCACCGGAGCCAATGCCGTGGCCGCTCGCGCTCTCGTGGCGTGGTGGCAGATTACGGGTGAGGCCGAGGCACTGACTCAGGCCCGCCGCGTGATGGACTTTTTATTGACCAACCTGGTGGACGAAGACGGTTGCGCGACCCACTTCCAGGCCGCTGAGGGCGAGGATGTCGGCGAGATTCCCACCGGTATGCTCTCCGATTCCGCCGACCTGGTGGCTGCGGGCCTCGATCTCTACGAAGCCGGGCAGGGCGTGACCTATCTGGATCGTGCGGAAGAGATCGCCAACTGGAGCCGGGGGCATTTAGAGAGTCCCGAGACCGGTGGCCTTTTTGATGCACCTGTTCGACCCAATGCGCTGGGCAACCTCAAAGTGGGGAGCCGCGATGTGGTTGACAACATGCTGCTGGCCGACTCGCTCCTGCGCCTGTTCCTAGCGACCGGCGAGACTGAGCATGCTCAGCTTGCGCAGCGGATCCTACAGGCGTTCCAGCCCGCCGCTCCGAACATGGGCTTCTTTGGTGCGAGTATGGCACTGGCCATCGAGCGTGCGGTGCTCCCCCCGGTGCTCGTGCATGTTCTCGGAGCCGCCAGCGATCCTCGGACACAGGCACTGCTTCAGGCCGCACACAAGCCGTACCGCTACGAGAAATTCATCCAGCCGCTCGACCCGTCCAACGAGGACGACGCGGCGCATATCGAGAACCTGGGCTACCCGACTCCTGAGCAGCCGACGGCGCACATCATGGTGGCCACCGATGCCCTCGCGCCCACCGTGGATGCCGAGGTGCTGATCGAGACGATCCAGAGCGCTGCTCCGTCGCTGGCAGGAATGCCCGACCTGAGTGCGCTTGTCGGGGAAGAAGAAACCCCCGCGTAGCGTCACAAAAATAAAACAAGCCCTCTCTCGATTCTTGAGAGAGGGCTTTTGGTTTTTCTTGTCGAACCCCTACACTTAAGATGAAACGACAGATGGCGGGATTTCTCGCGCTTGTGGGATTGGCGACAGCAGCTCTGGCGCAGACAAAACCGAAAGCACTTGTGCCGGACTTCAACCGGGAAGTTCGACCTCTTCTTGCTAACTACTGCCTCAAGTGCCATGGCCCGGATGACAAGCAGCGCCAGGCGGGGCTGCGGCTCGATCAGTCGCCGGGAGCGGCAAAGCTCAAGGGAGTGCTCGCCCGAATTTCAAAACCCAGCGGCGATGCGCTCCAGATGCCGCCTTCCCATACCAACAAACCGCTCTCTGCCACGCAAAAGAGTATTCTTCAGCGCTGGGTGGCAAGCGGCGCAAAGTACGAGACGCACTGGGCATTTGTCAAGCCGACATCCCTCCCCCCGGCCCCTCTGGCTCCCCTCCCTTCGTCCCGACGAAGTCGGGTTTCAGGCGAAGGGAGGGGCTGGGGGAGGGATGCACAAATAGACACCCTGATCTCCGCCAAACTCAAGCCACTTGGCCTCGCGCTCCAGCCCGAAGCGGATCGCTACACGCTCATTCGGCGCGTCTCGCTGGACTTGATCGGCTTGCCTCCGACACTGGAGGAGACTGAGGCGTTTGTGAAAGACACGCGCCCGGATGCGTATGAGCGGCTGGTGGATCGCTTGCTCACCTCGCCGCACTACGGGGAGCGCTGGGCGCGTAAGTGGCTGGATCTGGCGCGCTACGCCGACACCAACGGCTACGAGAAAGACAAGCCCCGGGTGATCTGGCCCTGGCGGGACTGGGTGATCAAGGCGCTGAACGCCGACATGCCCTTTGACCAGTTCACCGTGAAGCAGCTTGCGGGAGATTTGCTGCCAAACGCGACACTCGATGACAAGATCGCGACGGGCTTTCACCGCAACACAATGCTCAATGAAGAGGGCGGCATAGATCCCTTAGAGTACCGGTACTATGCCATGGTAGATCGGATGGCGACGACAGGAACGACGTGGCTGGGGCTGACGATCCAGTGTGCGCAGTGCCACACCCATAAGTACGACCCGCTCACCCACAAAGAGTATTATCAGCTAATGGCCTTCTTGGACAACATGGAGGAGCCCGAACTAGATGTGGTCACGCCTGAGCTAGCCAAGAAACGCGCCGAGGTCGAGAAGACAATTACGGAGCGTGAGACCACGCTCGCGGAGAAATGGCCGATTGCGCTGCCCTTGCGCTGGAGGCTGCCCTCCGCTGAGGACGTCAAAGTGGCGTCGGGTGCAAAGCCCGAAGTGCGGCCCGATGGTGCCGTCTTTATCAGCGGTCCTAGCCCGGATAAAGATACCTACACAGTCAGCCTGGGAGGGAGCGGGGAACCCGTCTCGGCGATTCGACTCGAAGCTCTTACAGATCCCGCGCTGGGGGGAATGGGGCCGGGACGAACGGCACACGGGAACTTTGTGCTCACGGAGATCACTGTCAAAGCGGACGGTAAACCCGTGAAGCTGGCATTTGGTGAGCATGACTTTGCCCAAGATGGCTTCTCGGCGCAGGCGGCGCTGGACGGTAAACCAAACACGGGCTGGGCGATTGTCGGGCCGGGCAACTGGAACGTGAACCGGACGGCGACCTTTCATCTTGACAAACCCACCACGGCGCAGAAGTGGACCGTGACGCTCAAGCAGGAGTACGGCGGTCAGCACACCCTGGGTAAGTTCCGCCTGAATCTCGGAGCCGCGCAGCCTGACTCCGACCCCAGCCCGGTTGAGCAGCGCAAGAAAGCGGCCTTTGAGAAAGCGTTCGCCGCGTGGAAGGTGGCGCAGCAAGCGGGAGCCGTGCGCTGGGAGGTAGCAAGGCCCGTCAAAGCGACTTCTAATCTGCCCCTGCTCACCGTCCAGCCCGACGGCACAGTCTTTGTGAGCGGCGATAGTACCAAGCGCGATGTCTACGACGTCCAGCTTGCGGGCCTGCCTAAGGGCGTCACGGCGCTTCGGCTGGAAGCCCTCCCCGACGATCTCTTGCCCAAGCACGGCCCTGGGCGCGTCGCCTACGAAGGCCCCCATGGGGATTTCTTTTTGAGTACACTTACTCCCAGTGTAGGGAAGCTCATCAAAGGCGTCTCCACGGTCGGTACGGCGCAGAACGCGCTCGACACCAATCCACAGACAGGCTGGAATATCAACGGTGCGCAGGGTAAGACCAGTGTGGCGGTCTTTACGTTTGACAAGCCCCTCGAAACAAACGCGCTCACGCTCTCAATGATCTTTGAGCAGTACTATGCCGCCGGGCTGGGCAAGTTTCGCCTCTCGATAAGCACGGATTCGCGTGCGGGGAAACTCGCGCTCTTGCCGAGCCTGGAAGACGCGCTGGCAAAGAGCGACGAGACGGCGCTTCGTACGCAGTTTGTCCGAGTTGCGCCCGAGCTGGCAAGTGCCCGCGCCACGCTAGAGACTCTGCGCAAGTCTCTGCCGGAGCCACCGACCACACTGGTCTTTATCGAGCGCCCCAAAGTCAACCCGCGCGTGACATTTATCCACAATCGCGGCGAGTTCCTCCAGCCCACCGAGAAAGTGACCGCCGGGATTCCCTCGGTGCTCCCGCCTCTGGCTCCCCCGCCGGGCGGGGGCGGGGGGGGCAGGCTTGCTTTTGCGCACTGGCTCGTGAGCCAGGAGAACCCGCTCACGGCGCGGGTGATCGTGAATCGGGCTTGGGCGGCGTTCTTTGGCAAGGGCATTGTGAGAACGACCGAGGACTTTGGCTACCAGGGCTCCCCGCCGACCCATCCCGAGCTACTCGATAGCCTCGCGGTTGGATTTATGCAGAATGGCTGGAGCCAGAAGAAGCTCCACAAACGCATCGTGCTGAGCCAGACTTACCGGCAGTCGTCGAAAATTACACCGCTTGCACTCGCTAAAGACCCGGAGAATAGACTGCTCTCGCGCGGGCCACGGGTGCGCCTCGACGCCGAGCTGGTGCGCGACAATGCGCTGGCGGTGAGTGGGCTACTCTCCCCAAAGATCGGTGGCCCGAGTGTCTTCCCCCCTCAACCACCCAGTGTGACCACGGAGGGGGCATACGGCGCCCTCGCCTGGAATGTGAGCACGGGAGAAGACCGCTACCGACGAGGGCTCTACACGTTCGCAAAGCGCACCGCCCCCTATGCCATGTTCCAGACCTTCGATGGTCCCAGTGGCGAGGCCTGCATTGCCCGCCGTGAAGTCAGCAACACGCCGTTGCAGGCGCTCACGCTTCTCAATGACACGGTCTTTATGGAGACTGCACAAGCTCTCGGTAAGCGCATGGCAAGTGAGTCCGGCCTCAGCGCAACCCGAATCTCACGACTCTTCCGGCGCGTGGTGACACGCCCGCCGCACTGGGACGAGCTTGCGGCACTCGAAGGCTTTTACGAGAAACAGCACGCCCGGTTCGCTTCCGGGGAACTGAGTGCCAAGGCCCTCTGTGGCAGTGAGACGGCAACGCCTGAGCAGGCCGCGTGGACAGCGCTGGCGCGCGCGGTGCTTAATCTGGATGAGGCGATTGTGAAGCGGTGAGTGCTATTTTTGCCTCCCCCTGCCTCGTTCCTCGGCTTCCCCCTCCGGCTTCGCGAAGGGGGAGCATGAGGGGGATGCTAAAACCCTCTTCGCGAAGCCGGAGAGGGTCGCCGTCTCAGCGGCGGGGAGAGGTAGAAACAGCGCGTAAACGGGTAAAATAACAACCATGACAGAGCTGATTTGGGACGGGAAGTACACACAAGACGCGAAGAGCGGCAAGCGCATCAAGACCCCGCCCGTGCGGGTGTCGCTGCCGTTCCAGACGATTGAGACGGTAAACGAGAGCACGGAAGACCGTAGCCGGACAGCCAGCCTGTTTGCCACGGGGCGCGAGAGCGAGTGGCGGAACCGTCTGATCTGGGGCGATAAGAAGTACGTCCTGCCGTCGCTGCTGCCGGAGTTCGCGGGGAAGGTGGACTTGATCTACATTGATCCTCCGTTCGACACCGGGGCGAACTTCTCGTTTACAAGAACCATCCCGGATAGTGAGGAGACGTTCACGAAGGAGCCGAGCGTTATCGAGCAGAAGGCGTATCGTGATACGTGGGGGAAGGGGCTTGACTCGTACCTCAAATGGTTCTACGAAACTGCCGTCTTGTTAAGAGAATTGCTCAGTGAGACCGGGAGTATCTTTGTGCATTTAGATGACAATATTGGTCATTACGCAAAATGTATACTTGATGAGGTTTTCGGGATTGATCGCTATCTTAACGAAATTATATGGCAAAGAACTGATGCTCACAATGATGCTAAGGGTAAATTTGGAAACATTCACGATGTGATATTTTGGTATGCAAAGACATCAAAGAATAAATATAACTATAATGATGTACGTGTCAATTTATCAAGTGCTGCACTAAATGAGTATTCATTGCTTAAACTTCCCGATGGTACAATTATCAATTATTCAGGAAATGAAGATAAGGTAGGTAGAAGGTTTAAACTGGATGATGCAACATGGAAAGGGACAAGCAATAAAAAGAAATTTATATGGAGAGGTGCATCTCCTTCAGATAAAAGAGAATGGATGTATGACTTTGAAGGTATGGAAAAAGCACTTGTGCTTGGTGATTTATATTTAAGAAATCCCGAAAAAGGAGCCGCAAGATGTAAAGTTAGTTATTTAGATGATAATTTAGGAATGTTATTACAAGATATTTGGACTGATACAGCTCGTATGAAAGGTGGATCAATTTATGCAACTCAAAAACCAGAAGAGTTATTAGAAAGAATTATCAAATCTGCTTCTGACGAAGAAGACTTGGTGCTTGATTGCTTCTGTGGCTCTGGCACGACGGCGGCGACGGCAGAGAGGCTGGGGCGGCGGTGGATTACGTGCGATCTGGGGCGGTTTGCGATTCATACGGCGCGGAAGAGGCTACTCGGGATAGAGGCGGTAAAGCCCTTTGTGGTGCAGAACCTCGGTAAGTACGAGCGGCAGCAGTGGCAGGTGGCAGAGTTTGGGAATAAGGACAAGGCGGCGGCGATAGAGACGGCGTACCGAAAGTTTCTTTTAGAGCTATTCAAGGCGCGGCAGCTAGAGAGCGGGACATGGCTACATGGGATAAAGAACGGGCGCATGGTGCATATCGGCGGCGTGGATGCGCCGGTCAGTACTGGGGACATTACGCAGATCGCCATTGAGTTTAAGAAGCGCATGGGGACGGGCGAAGACGCGCCTAAAGAGACCGGGGTGGATATTCTGGGCTGGGACTTTGCCTTTGAGGTCAATGAAGTGGGCAAGCAGACCGTGGCCGAGGCGGGGATTCAGGCGCGGTTCTATAAAATACCTCGCGAAGTGCTAGAGAAAAAAGCCGTGGAGCAGGGAGACATCAAGTTCTTTGAGCTGGCGGCACTCTCGGTAGACAAAACGCAGACGGGCAAAAGCGTGACCATAGAATTAACCGATTTTGTAATCCCCACCGACGATGTTCCCGACGATGTACAGCGGGCAATTAAGCACTGGGCACAGTGGGTAGATTACTGGGCGGTTGACTGGGACTTTAAAGGTGACACGTTCCATAACCAGTGGCAGACCTACCGCAGTAAGAAGAACCCGGAGCTTCAGAAGCGGGTTGCGTATAGCTACGCGGAGCCGGGGACGTATGTTATACTGATTAAAGTCATTGATATTCTGGGCAACGACACCACAAAAACGCTGCATGTGACAGTGACTTAACACAAGCTGTAAGTGACCCGTAGGGGTAGCTTTATTAAATGTTTCAAGAGGCAGGTGACAAGCTTTAAGAAGCAAAAAGAAAGCACAGAGTAGTGAGTGACTTTTGGTAAGATGCAGGTGACAAAGGGTGACTTGCAGAAAGGGATGAGCAAGATGGCAAAAGTGACACCGGGGAAGGTAGAAGAGAACTACGAGCGATTCATGGTTGCTTGGGAAAACCTAACCCCCACAAAAAGTTTTGGAGGAATGACCCTCGATCAGTTTAAGGCGACTGTACTGCCCTCCGTAGATGCCCGTAAGTCTGTGCGCGATGCACAGGTGGTGCTAGAAGGCGCTATCGAGAACCGAGACAATGTGGATCAGGCAACTATAAAAGCAATGGATGCTATCAAGAAAAGTGTCATTGCAGACCCCACCGTGGGCGGGGACGATGGCGCACTCTACGAAGCTTTGGGGTTTATTCCTAAATCAAAGCGTAAAACGGGTAATACACGCAAGAACAGCAAGAAGGAAGTGCCAACCCCCTAACCCCCGCCCAGCGGGGGGACAATAAGGAATTTACAATATATCTCCCCCGTCGGACGGGGGCTGGGGGGTAGGCTATCGCATATCTCCCCCGTCGGACGGGGGCTGGGGGGTAGGCTATCGCATATCTCCCCCGTCGGACGGGGGCCGGGGGATTGGATTGCCCCCTAACCCCCGCTGGGCGGGGGGACAATAACGAAAGAGACTTCTTCTTTAATCTCCCCCGTCGGACGGGGGCCGGGGGGTAGGCTATCGCATATCTCCCCCGTCGGACGGGGGCTGGGGGGCAAATAACACACATGGCAAGAAAACCAGCTAGTGCAGGACAGTTGAACTTATTAGAAGCACGCGTCACTACCGCGCCGTGTGTCCCTGCTATTCGGCTGGCAGTTAAGGCATGGAAAGACGGAGGCTACAAAGGAGTAACCCCAACTACCAAGATACTCCTTAACTGGTGGTTTTATAATGACCATCGCCTGCACGGAGGAAAGCGCTTCGCCTACCACTATGCCCAGCAAGAGGCTATCGAGACCCTCATCTATCTCTATGAAGTTGTAAAAGTGCGACGGCTTAGTGAGCTTGTCGCCGAGTATGCCGGTAATGATAAGTTAAACTTGCTCCAGTACGATGACTTCCCGCGCTACTGTTTGAAAATGGCAACCGGCTCAGGGAAAACCAAAGTCATGAGCCTTGCTCTTGTCTGGAACTACTTCAACAGTGTCTTAGAGAGCGAGACCGACTACCCTAAGAGCTTTCTCTTGCTAGCCCCCAATGTGATTGTGTATGAGCGGCTCGCCTCCGACTTTGCCGGAGGGCGTATCTTCAAGGCCGACCCGCTCATTCCGCCGTCCCTTGCCGCCTTCTGGGACTTCGATGTCTACACACGCGGCGAGGCGGAGCGGGCAAGCGCACAGGGGGCACTCTATCTCACCAATATTCAGCAGCTTCAGCGCGGCAGTGAGAGCGGCGAGAGCGACGAACTAGACGCAATGGCGGCGCTGATGGGAAGCAAGCCGCCCAGCAGAAAGCAAGAGACCGAAGACTTCACCGAGCGTTTGCAGGCACGGGGCGGCAAGTGCCTAGTGCTCAACGACGAAGCACACCACACACACGACGAGAAGCTCAAGTGGAATGAGATCATTCGCACACTGCACGAGGGGCTAGTAACCAATGGCGGTGGGGTGCTTCAGCTCGATGTCACGGCAACCCCCCGGTACAACAAAGGCGGCCTCTTCACCTGGACAATCTACGACTACCCGCTCAAGCAGGCCATCATAGACGGCATTGTCAAGCGCCCCGTCAAAGGAATCGCCTCCGGGATCACCGAAGCCCAGTCCGACATTGCCAGTGTGCGCTATCAGCCGTACTTGGTTGCCGCTGTCGAGCGCTGGAAAGAGTACAAGGAACAGCTCACGCCCCTTGGGAAAAAGCCCCTGCTCTTTGTCATGCTCAATGATACCAGCGAGGCCGACGATGTCGCGGATTTCTTAAAGAACAAGTATCCCACGGAGTTCGGCGGCGACGGCTTGCTCACCATTCACACTGACCGTAGCGGCGATGTTAGCAAGAAAGACCTAGATAGTGCCCGGAAAGCTGCACGAGAGGCCGATGACCTCACCAACCCTGTCAATGCCATTGTGAGTGTCTTGATGCTACGCGAGGGCTGGGACGTGCAAAACGTAACGGTTATTGTCGGCCTCCGTCCCTACTCCAGCAAAGCCAATATCCTCCCCGAGCAGACCATCGGGCGCGGCCTGCGCCTCATGTTCCGTGATGCTAACTCCGGCTACACCGAGCGCGTGGATATTATCGGCAATAAGAAGTTCATCGAGTTTGTGGAGGAGCTGGAAAAAGACGAGAACATTGTCTTAGACACGTTTGAACTGGGCAAAGATAAAGTCCAGATCACTAATGTTCACCCCGACCCCAATAAATCAGACAGAGACATTTGCATCCCTCAGCTCACCCCGCTTCTCACCCGAAAGAAAACCCTCGCTGCCGAGATTGAGGCGCTCGATGTCTTAAATTTCACCTGTCCCAAGCTCCCCCTCAAAGACAACGATGCCGCCGCGCAAGACTTCCACTACGAAGGCTACGATATTCTCAGCCTGCAAAAAGTCATAGACCGAGACTACACCATCCCCGTCCCTCAGACCGCGCAGGAAGTCATCTCCTACTACGCCAAGCGCATCGCCCAGGATGTCAAGCTCCCCTCACAGTTCGCCGCGCTTGCTCCCAAAGTCCGCCAGTTTCTCAGTGAGAAAGCCTTTGGTAAGCCCGTGGATCTCAATACCCCCGAGCTCATCCGCGCCATCAGCAACAATATCGCCTCGTATGTCACCATCAAGACCTTCGCTTCTGCCCTGCGTACCCTCGTCGTCGAGGAGCAGACCCCTGAGCTAAAAACCGAAGCCCGCCGCCTCTCCGAGACCGCCCCATTCGCCTTCTCCCGCCCCACCTTCGAGGCCAAAAAAACCGTCTACAATGTCGTGGCCCCTGAGAACGACTTCGAGCGCCGCTTCGGTAAGTTCCTGGAAGCTTCCGCCGATGTCGAGCGCTTCGCCAAGCTCCCGTCGCAGCTCGGCTTCAGCATCGAGTACACCGATAGTGCCGCCAACCTGCGCTACTACGAGCCGGATTTTATCGCCGTAAGTAAAGAGGGCACACACTATGTTTTAGAAACCAAAGGGCGAGAGGATATAGATGTCAAGCACAAAGACCGCGCTGCCACCCTCTGGTGCGAAAGTGCCACAGAGCTAACCCAGACACATTGGGTCTATCTCAAAGTGCCTCAAGCCGAGTTCGAAAAGCTCATCCCGGACACTTTGCTGGACTTGACAATTCTAAGGTAGGTTCGCCGCACACTGAGAGAAAACCAGATGAAGGGCACCCAGAAGATCATCCATATCACGCATCGCAAAGAGCGCCGACTCTGCCACACTGCCATCGGTGCGCCTATGATAAAACTGCCATGCCTGGCCGTTGGTGACAATGCCAAAGAGATCGGGAGTCAGTCCGACAGCGGCGTTGATCTCGGCGCAGGCGTGCATTTCAACCAGGCACTGCGCCAGCCCTTTCTCAAAGTCATCTTTCTTCGCTTCGACCACACAGAGAAGCGGCGTGTCAATATAGGCGCGGTTGGGAGTTACCAGATAGTCGGCCTCACCCGTCAGCTCCGAGCTTTCCAGTGGCGCGGATTTCCAGATTTTCAGACCAGGATAGTGGGGAGCCACCTCGGCACAGAGGGCATCAATAATCAGCTCTTTTGCCCGCTCTGTTGAGGTCAGATCGAAAGATTTAATGCGCTCCAGATGAAGCAGGAGCGGTTCACTGGGAGCAGCAGGTACAAACGTCATTTGCCATTCGCTCAAGCGCTCTTGATTGATGGTTTGCATGGCTGATTTTGTATTGAACTTAGAAAAGCTTTTTCGAGTGGGCATGGTGCTATTATATCGCTAGGAAATGAAACCATGAACGAACGAAACTTAAACATCACCCGGCGGCACTTCGCGAAGCTCGAAGGTCAGGCTCTTCCGCCCTCCATGCTGGAGCTATAACAATGCCAAGTCCTTTTCCTGGAATGGATCCTTATCTGGAATCCCCTGATTACTGGCGCGATGTACACTCCAGTTTTCTTGTCGAGGTTCGCGTCGCACTAAACGCCACACTACCGCTGGGTTTTGTCGCACGCACTGAGGAAAGACTTTATGTCGTCGAACCAGACCGCTCTATTTATCCCGATATTGCTCTCACCCGCCAGATTCCCGAGCGCCCGACAGGAGTCGTAGGTGCCGCAGTTATTGATAAGCCTATTATTTACTTTGCGCCCCCCGAAGAAGTGCGAGAGAGCTTTGTCGAAATACGCTCCGTGAAACAAGGCGGGCAAGTCGTGACTGTTATTGAGCTTCTCAGTCTTGCTAACAAAATGTCGGGAAGAGGTCGGGAAGAGTACCGCCGCAAACAATATGACTTATTGCGAAGTGATGTGCATTTCTTAGAGATAGACCTTCTTCGTGCAGGAGAGCATACCATTGCACTTCCCAAACTCTCTGAGCCTGGAAAAGAATATCTTGCCTGTCTGCACCGTGGTGATGGCTCCTGGCGTTTCGTCACCTGGGCATTTGGCCTCCGTGACCGGCTTCCTCGCGTCGCTGTGCCACTAACAGAAGAACTCCCTGACATTGCTCTTGACTTGCAAGAAGTTTTCACCGCTGTCTACGACGGAGGGCGCTACGGTGAGACCATAGACTACAGGCAATCTCCCCTTCCTCCGCTCCACTCGGAAGATAGAGACTGGGCAAAGGCATTTTTACCATGAACAAAATAAACAAACGGAATTTACACATCACGCGGCGGCACTTCTTCGAGGAGTGCGGTGTTGGAGTTGGCAAGCTCGCGCTGGCGGGGCTGCTTACCAGTAGTTCCCCTCGCTTGGCGGGGGCCAGGGGGCTGGGAGGAGGGCGAGCCAAGCACGTCATCCATTTGTTTATGGCGGGCGCACCCTCCCAGCTCGATCTCTTTGACTACAAGCCTGAGCTGGTCAAGCTCGAAGGCCAGCCACTGCCACCGTCGGTGTATAAGAACCAGCGCTACGCCTTTATTCGCGCCGATGCCGCCGTGCTCGGGCCGCGCTTTAAGTTCCAGAAGCACGGGCAGTGTGGCATGGAGCTCTCGGAGATGTTGCCGCACTTGGGAAGTGTGGCTGATGAGATTTGTCTGGTGAAGAGCGTCAGCACCGATCAGTTTAATCATGCCCCCGCACAGATCTTCTGGAACACCGGCAATGGCCAGCCGGGGAGGCCCGCAATGGGCTCCTGGGTGGTCTATGGTCTTGGAGCGGGGGCGAAAGACCTGCCGGACTTTGTGGTGATGAGCACCGGCGCGGGCATCTCCGGTGGGGCGGCCAACTGGTCGAGTGGGTTTCTGCCCACAAAATACGCGGGCGTGCGGCTGCGCAACTCCGGCGACCCGATTTTAGATGTGAGTAGTCCGGCGGGTGTGGACGCGAAATTGCAGCGCGAGACGCTGGACTTGCTGGGAACTCTGAATCGGCGCGACTCGGATCCGGAGATTGCCTCGCGCATCGCGAGCTACGAGCTTGCGTTTCGCTTGCAGACCAGCGCTCCTGAGGTGATGGATCTAAAGTCCGAGAGCAAAGAGACGCTTGCCCTGTACGGCTGCGACCCTAACAAGCCCAGTTTCGCCCGCGCGTGTTTACTCGCACGGCGCATGATCGAGCGAGGCGTACGCTTTGTCACTATCTACCACGAGGGCTGGGACGCGCACTCCGATGTGGCGGGAACGAGCCGCAATAAGTGTAAAGAGACCGACCAGGCATCGGCGGCGCTGGTGAAAGACCTCAAGCAGCGTGGGCTACTCGATGAGACACTGGTGATCTGGGGCGGGGAGTTTGGCCGCACTCCGATGGTGGAGAACAATCCCGCACTGGGCCGCTCGCAGGGCCGTGACCACCACCCGCAAGCCTACACGATGTGGCTGGCGGGCGGTGGAATTAAAGGCGGTGTGACCTACGGTGCGACAGACGACTTGGGCTTTCATGTGGTGGAGAACAAAGTCCATGTCCATGACTTGCAAGCCACGATCCTGCACTGCCTGGGCCTGAACCACGAAAAACTCACCTACCGCTACTCAGGCCGAGACTTCCGCCTCACGGATGTGCACGGCAGCGTGGTCAAAGATATTCTGAGCTAGCCGGGCTTGTTGCTCTTGATCTTGCTGGTGAGAAGCTTGTTTTGAGTGCGAAGCCACTGACCGCCTTTTTTTACCCAGGTGTCCTCACTGGTCGCCTCCGACTCCTGTCTGTTCTTGCCAACCAGGGTGAGGCTGTCTAGCGTCTTGACTGTCGCGGTACTGCCTGTCACGACACACTTGGTGATCTTCGTCGTGAGTAAGTAGGACTTGAGACTGCTAAAGGCTTGAGTAATTTGCGGCTTGATCTGCACCATGGTGCGTTTGTCGCCTTTGAGGCCGACGCTGACAAACTCCGGCGCGTTGATCGCAAGCGAGCCTGCGACATCTTTCTTGGCGGCAGCGGCAGAGCGTTTATCGTACTGTGACTGGATGGCTTTCTGGTCGTCTTTTGCCTGGGCAGGCGAGGTGAGGGCCACGAGGGCCGCGAGAATGAGGAATTTTTGTTTCATGGTACTCTTATCGGTTCTTTCTTTTTGTTTTTTTGCTTCTGGACAAAATCGTCCCGCTCGTTGTTTGTGAAACCGTCGGCAGTGAAGTACTCGTGGCGCTTGAGATACCACGCTCCCGAGGAGCGAGTCCACGTCAGGCTCAGGTTGACAATGATCAGCGTCTCTTCTTTTTCTTCCTCGGGTATTTCCAGAGTGAAGCGTAGGGCTTGCTCAACATCGAGAACGACATCGCCGTTCTCTTGTTGCTCCGCTCCAACCAGGTAGTAGCGCACTCTCTCATTGTGGATGTACTGGTGCGCAATGACCATTTTCTCGATAAACGGTTTGCGCTCTTCGGGATCTTTGCCCAGGCGAATAAAGACAAAGTCAGGGGCGAGGCGCGTGCCGAAAATCCGGAAATCTTTCTGCTCCTCTCCCGTTGCTAGCTCCAGCAACAAAGGGAATATTTCCTGAACGGCAGCCTGCGTGGTGGGCACTTTAACCCGTTGCTCTAGCTCTGAAAGCCCTGGCGATTCTCGCAGTCGTGGTGTTTCGGTCAGCGGTTCCTCAAGGACCCGTGTTCGTGCAAGCCGCCACTTATTGCCGCCCTCGGAGACGAAGCGATAGCGACAGCGGCGGTAGCCTGTGGTGGTAATCTCCAGCCACTCGTGGGACACGGTGAAGAGCTTGAGGCTCTCGTAGGTCTCCACAAGGGCAGCGCCGTCTTCGAACTTGACGCTATCTAGCTGTGTCTTCTGCTCCGCCGTCTTCGCTACTGTCAGTGTTTTTTGTAGTGCAGTACGTAGCTTTTCGAAGGGAATGATGTCCTGGTGGGTATCTGTGTGGACGTAGTCCGCTGTGCAGGGGGCGAGATAGGCGGCTGCATCCCGTGCGCCAAACGCTAAAAGCCAGCCACTACACAGAAGAAGCAGCAGAAAAGTGACATAACGCATGGGCCGTGTACTCCTGGTTTTTAGATATTAGTTAGAGAGAGGCTTGCCATCCATGAGAGTCTTGTTGGAGAGCGCACGGTTTGTCTGGCGCTTCCAGACACCACTTTTCTTGACCCAGGTATCTTCGTTGCGGCTGGTTCCCTCCATCTGCGCTTTCTTGCCCGTCTGGGGATTGGCAAGGGTGAAGAGAGATTTATCGGAGACGGTTACCGTGGCTGTGTCGCCCTTGAGCGTGACTTTCTCGACGGTGCTACTGAGCTTGATACTCTGGGCAACGGTTATGATCTGCATAAAAGCGGCTTTGAATTCGGCCAAAGTCATCTTTTTACCTTTGGTGTCTGTTGTCGTGAAATCGCTGGTGTTGATACTTAATGCGCTGTTAATATCCTTTTTCATAAAGGCAGCAGCTTCTTTATTGTACTGTGCTTGAAGGGTCTTCTTGAGTGTTGCCGCGTCTTGTGCGACCACAGGAGCTGCTAGCAATAAAGCTGCCATAAAGAACAGGGGTTTCATTTAGTGTGTTCCTTGGGTGGCCTCTGCCACTGTTTTAAATGCCGTTGAGAGTGCGGGATAGAGTGCCCGGTAGGTACGATAGTAGCGGGAATAGGTTTTAGATTGTAGCGCATCGGGCTTGGCACCAGGGCGGATCGAGACCGTGGCGGCGCAGGCTTCGGGGACACTGGCGTAGGCGCCGCATCCTACAGCGGCGAGAAGCGCGGCTCCGAGCGCGGGGCCTTCGTCTATGTTGAGCAGGACGTGTTTTTTCTCGATCACATCGGCCATCATCTGGAGCCAGAATGCGGACTTTGCCCCGCCACCCGATGCACGAATCTCGCTCACCGGGACATCCATCTCACTAAAGAGCGTGAAGAGGTCTTTAAAAGCATAGCTCACTCCCTCTAGCACGGCGCGAGCGAACCAGTCTTTGGTGGAGCGCAGGGTCGCGCCAAAGAAGACACCACGGGCATCGGGATCGAAGTGGGGGTTGCGCTCGCCCGCGAGGTACGGCAGATAGAGCAAGCCCTCGCAGCCTGGTGGGGCCGTCGCTGCGCCTTGGGTGATGGCATCGTAGCTCGTGCCTTGCGCGAAGGTGTCGCGGTACCAGCGCAGGGAGCCGCCTGCCGAAATAACGCAGCCCATCTGTGCCCAGGCACCCGGAACGGCGTGGCAGAAAGTCTGGACGCGCATTTGCGGATCAATCGCCGCCGTGTCTGAGTGCGCAAAGACCACGCCAGAAGTGCCCAGTGACGAGACCACTTGGCCGGTACCCACCACGCCGCAGCCCACCGCTCCCGCCGCCTGATCGCCGCCGCCGCCCACCACGGGAGTTCCCGCTCTTAGCCCCGTCAGCGCTGCGGCTGCCGCCGAGATGACGCCCGTCTGCTCCGGAGACTCGACCACGTGTGGCAGCCACTCGCTCGGGATACTTAATTTATCGAGTGCTGTCTTGGACCAGGTGCGCTTGCGGACATCAAAGAGCGATGTGCCCGAGGCATCGCTCACTTCAGCGGCAAACTCACCCGTGAGCTTCAAGCGAATGTAGTCTTTTGGCAGCAGCACGTGCGCGACTTTGTCATAGACCTCAGGCTCATTCTTGCGTAGCCAGAGTATCTTTGGCGCAGTGAAGCTCGTGAACACCGGCTGGCCCAAAATCTCGTAGCAGCCCTGCGTCCCCCCCAGAAGCTCCGTGATCTCGGCACACTCCACCCCCGTGCGCGCGTCGCACCAGAGCAGTGCGGGCCGCAGCACTTGATCGTTCTTGTCCAGAAACACCGAGCCGTGCATCTGCCCCGTCAGCCCGACCCCGGCCACATCCTCGCCTCGCTTGCCCGCCTTTGCCAGCACGCCCTGGATGGCCTTGATCGCCGCTTGCCACCAGTCCGTGTCCGGGTGCTGCTCCGCCCACTGCGGGCGCGGTGTGGAGAGCGCGTACTCGTGTAAGCCCGAGGCGAGCAGCGTGCCGTTTTCGTCAATCAAGACGGCCTTCGTGCCGCTGGTACCCGTGTCAATTCCAAGAAACAGTGCCATAGTTGGGAGACTATTTCGCCAAAAAAGAGCTGTTTTCCTGCCTGCTCTCTCACAAATCACCGGTTTGTAGGTCAGGGAGGCGAGCGTCTTGGGACGCTTTTTCGGGTCACTTTGGCCTGAGCGTTGGATCGAACCCCGGGATGTAGCCGGGGGGAAGGAGAAACAAGCTCTCTGGGAGGCTGGAATTGACAACCACATTGTCACGAATGCGATCTCCGCATCCTGTGAAAATCTGGGAGTCTAAAATGTCTGAATTTAAATCAGGGGCGTAGCCCCTACCGCTAAGGGGAAATTTTTGGCGCATTTTGTGGATCATGAAGCCATAAATCTGCCAAGAATGCTCCTGTACCTCCCGAACTTTGATCAGGAGAAACAATCTCAAAGTTTGCGAGAGGCCTTTGTTTTGAGCCGGGTACTAATTCAAATTTAACAATCATTTTCTCGCGGTCAATAGTGTATTGTTGCTTATAGATAAAGTTTGAGTTTATCGACGTGAGTATATCGCTCATTAAATACAAACAAAAACTACTTTGAGCATCTTGACTCAAAGCATTGAAATTTATAGTATCATTTTTCGTTTGTTTTAAATTGATATCAAGGTAATACTCAAAGATATGTTTAGAAATTGATCTGATTTGCTTTGTGATTTCAATAAGATATTCTCTTTTTTCTTTTATAGCTTGATTCAATACTTTATTAATATCTGGATAATCGACTATTTCTGATCTAACTTCTATGGGTAGAATTGGTGTTTTTGCATAACTTAATATTGAATTTGGGATTGCTTTGAGCAAGTCGCCACGCAAATCTTGAATGTCATTACTAGTGGGGACTTTATAATGAGACATTTCAAATGAGTTAATTTTGTTTTTAAATACAATTCCTAACAGACTAGATATTCCTCGCAAAAGAGTTTCCTTGGGAATCAGATTTTTATCGCCAAGAACAATAATTCTCCTATACTCTAAACCAGAATTTATATTTATTTGTATCTTGTAATTTTTTTTTGCCCAATCTTCCAATTCACCTAAAGATAGTACGTATTTTATTGTTGTTATATCAAAAACTGGATCATCTGTTACCATATTGCTAGATTGAATAGCCGATCCAGCGCTACCTAGAGGTATTGATCTAGGTCTGCCGAAATATTCAAACTTAATAAACACTCTGCCAGCGGCATCTCTTAGAAAATCGCATCCCTTTTCATTGTTAATCATCTGATTCGCTGCATTAAAAGGGCCAGATTCTCTAAAAATATAAAAATAGTTTGCGATAAGTCCTAGAGCATGTTTTGATTCATTGCTCAGTGTTGATACCGTAACACCCGTTTTCATTTTTATTAAAGTATCGAATGGTATCGTATAATAAAAATTTTTTAAAACACTCAATACCGCAATAGGGTTTTTAGACTTATCAAGATCATTGATCTCTTTACAGAAAGGATCAATATAACGGCTCAAGTTCTGAAATACTACTGCATACTCTTTGGAATGAATAAATGGTGGGTCAGTTATGCTCGTATGTTTTTTTCTTATTAAATATAAATTCCTAATCTTATTTAATTCTAAGTCAAAATCTTTGATAAATGAGTTTAAGTCAGTAAATTTGTAAGATTTATCTGAATCAGTGAAAGGTACTCCGTCAAAGACAATACAATATCTGTTTTTCAGGCATATAGAATTTATCCTATCTAATAATAAACCTATTTCTTTCTTATTCATATGTTTTATACCTATGGAGTCTATGGATATTTATATATTGGATTGTGCCTTTTCAGAGGCTACTTCACTTCCACTAATGTCTAAATATCCATAGACCGCACTATTCGATGTTATACCGATAAAAATTAATACCGAATAGGTGTTCCGGTTAAAATTTGCGAACTTGAATAAGCCGTCCTAGTCTGATTCGTATAATTAGCAGAACCTGAAGCCATATTACTGATTTGCATGTTGAAATCAATGCACCATACTCTTGGTGTACTGATCGCATTTTTTTGATAACATAAATAGCTTGCTGTGTTGTTACTGCTGTAAGATCCAGGAGTGCCTCCCGTTTGTGTGCAAGAGTTGCTTGATGATTGTGCAACACTTGAGGCATAGCCACTTCCACTCATAGTTGCCACTGTAAAAGTGCCGCCAATAGTTGCCTGTATGTCACATTCGTAGTCTGTGCCCATGTCGGTATCATCTTCATCTTCACCTGGTACCCATTCAAATACTTGCCGAAGTACACGAGTCCACTGATGCTCAGCCTGAGCATAGATCGGATAATGCATTGCATTCTCCGAGCCAATCGCTTTGGCTGTGCCAGTTAAAACAAAACTCCCTGTTGACGCATCAGGGCTCCAATTAGGAGTATTAACATAAACGCCTGCGTGGGAGAAAATTTCGGGACTACTATGATCGCCCGTTTGAGTCTCGACAGCTACAAAGTTGAAATTATCAGCAAGGGATCTCTTAGGAAAAATCAGAACTAGACTTAAACAGCAAACCGTAGCCAAGACTTTAAAACATTGACTTTGCATATCTTTGAACATCCTTACTTTGCATTTGTTTTTTCATCTGCAATTGTGTTCACAGATATAGTCTTCGTCAAATTAGTTGGAGGAATGGTGTGCTGAATAGCATGAAGCTAATCTCCCTTGATTTCAGAACAAAGTAACATAACATGGTATTTTATTTATGTCAAGTCAATTTTTGGAATTTCTGCAATTTAGGTAAAAGTCATATTAAGACCGGCAAGGTTTCCAGGGAAAGCACCTGGATTGTTTTTCCTCGCCGTGTAACAGCCTCCAGCAGGCTCAGTGCTTTTGCATCGAAATCTTTTTGTTGCATCTGCGTCTTCCTTTTGTTCCTGCGAAGTGCCCAGGGTTCATACTCATACTCAAGGCCCGCGATACAATTAGAGCCTATGTGTGGAATTACAGGTTATGTGGGGCCACGCCCCGGCGTTCGGACTGTGATTGAGATGCTACGGCGGCTGGAGTACCGGGGCTACGACTCGGCGGGAGTTGCGGTGGCGTCCGAGGGGGATTTGCAGATTGTGAAGGCGGCGGGCAAGCTTGCCGTTTTAGAGTCGCAGCTCCAGGACCACTGGGAGACACACGGCGCCGCGATCGCCCACACGCGCTGGGCCACCCATGGTGGCCCGACAACCCCCAATGCCCACCCGCACTTCTCTCAGGACAGTAAGATCGCGCTGATCCATAACGGTATTATCGAGAACTATCAAGAACTGCGATCAGAGCTGCTTAATGAGGGCTTTCTCTTCGCGTCCGAGACCGACACGGAAGTGCTGGTGCATCTGGTAGACCGTGCATTTCGCACGTTGAGGGCGATGGAGGCGGCGATCCGTGAGGCGCTGACATTGGTGACGGGGGCGTACTCAATCGCCGTGTGTTCGTCGCATGAGCCGCAGACCATCTACTGCGCCAAGACGGCCTCCCCATTGATTCTCGGACTCGGTGAGGGCGAGAATTTTCTAGCCTCCGACATTCCCGCCGTGATGCGCTACACGCGAAAAGTGGTCGTGCTGGAAGACGGCGACTTTGCCAAGCTCACGCCCGGTGGGGTGGTTCTCACAGACTTGGCGGGTGGCCCGATTCACCGCGAGCCGTTTATGGTGACCTGGGATGAGCAAACGGCGGAAAAAGGCGGCTTCCCCCACTTCATGCTCAAGGAGATCCATGAGCAGCCGCGTGCGCTGGCCGACACGCTCCGTGGCCGACTTACCGACAATGAGCGCGTCTTTATTCCGGAGCTAGAGGGCTTCACCAAAGAGCAGCTTGCGGGCTTTACGCACATTCATATCGTCGCCTGTGGCACGGCCTACCACGCGGGTGTCGTCGCCAAGCGCTTCTTCGAGGGGATCTTGCGCCGCCCCGTTGAGGTAAGTGTCGCTTCTGAGTTCCGCTACTCCGACCCGCTGGTGAGCCAGCGGACACTCTGTTTGATCATCTCGCAGTCTGGGGAGACGGCGGACACACTGGCGGCGCTGCGCGAGGCCAAGCGGCTGGGAGCGACCATTGTCTCCGTGGTGAATGTGGTTGGTTCGTCCATTGCCCGCGAGAGCCATGCCTGTGTCTACACCCAGGCGGGGCCGGAGATCTGCGTGGCGAGCACGAAAGCCTATGTGACCCAGCTCATGGTGCTCTCTCTGATTGGCCTGCACTTTGCCGCTCTTGAAGGCAGGCTCACCGACACGGCGCACCAGAGCTTCGTGCGTGATCTGGTGGCACTGCCCGATGCCGTGGAGAGCGTGATCGGCAACGCTCTCCTAGTCGAAGATCTTGCCACAAAGCTTGCGGATCGGCGTGTTTTCTTCTATCTCGGGCGCGGCTACGACTACGCCGTGGCACTGGAGGCGGCGCTCAAGCTCAAGGAGATCAGCTACTTGCACGCCGAAGCCTATGCCGCCGGGGAGCTCAAGCACGGCCCGCTCGCGCTGATCGAGCCGGGCGTGATCGTGGTTTGTCTTGCTACCCAGCCCACAGTATTTGACAAGATGATGAGTAATATCAAGGAAGTCGCGGCACGCGGCGGCACTGTTGTGGGCGTGGTTTTTGAGGGAGAGCATAGATTGGACAGCACGGCGGATCACCTGCTCCGTATTCCTAACGTCCGCCCTGAGCTTGCCCCGATTGTCTCCATTGTGCCGATGCAGCTTCTGGCGTATTTAGTCGCTCAGCAGCGTGGCTGCGATATTGACATGCCCCGGAACCTCGCGAAATCTGTCACCGTCGAATAGCCATGGGTAGCTTGGCAACACTGGGCATGGCGCTGGGGGGTGCGTGGGTCTCGGGGATCAATCTCTATGCGACCGTGGCGACTCTGGGGCTTCTGGGGCGCTTTGCCCACCTGACACTCCCGGGTGACTTGAACTTTCTCACGAGCGGGTGGGTGATCGGGGTAGCGCTGGTACTCTATGTTGTGGAGTTTATCGCCGATAAAATTCCCGTCGTGGATCATGCCTGGGATGCGATCCACACTTTTTTGAGGGTTCCCGCCGGGGCCATTCTAGCGGCGGGAGCGTTTGGGCACTTCGATCCGACTGTTAAGACAATCGCCTTTTTGATCGGGGGAACACTGGCACTCTCCAGCCATGGCACTAAAGCGGCGGTTCGGCCTGCGGTCAATGCGACACCAGGCGCGGGGGCACTGATCAGTCTTGCGGAGGATGGTATCGCCATTGGCACTGCCTCCCTAGCCGTTTTCTACCCCGTCGCTGCCCTCGGTGTGGTGCTGGTTGGGGTGGGGGTTTCCATTTTTTTCTGGGGCAGAATTCGCAAAGCGCTCCGTAGCCTCTTCCGCAAAAAAACAAATGCCCCTCTCCGTGAAGCGGGAGAAGGGCAGAGCAGAGACTAACTAGGCCTTGACAAGGTCACCGCGTAGCTCGCCACTGGGGTTGGGCACCGTGTGAACATTGATGTAGTGTGTCTTGTTGCTCAGGCCAGACACGGCTGCATCGTACTTGAAGTCCAGATGAAGCTCACCGGGCTTGCTCGTATCGCGCGTTCCCGTTCCTGTACCCGTGAGCAGGTTAAGAACGACGGAGCCATTCACGCCCGGGGCTCCTGCGTGGATATGTGCACCCGTGATGGTACCCGTAAGACCAAGGATGTCCACTACCACGCGGGTCTTTCCGTCCACCGTTGACACCGACGCCGTACCGACACCAGGGGTGCTATTGGCGGGTACTTCCTGGTTACCCAGCAGTGTGGTAGTAAAGTAGTCCGTGGGAACCACTCCCGAACTGCTCCCACAGCCTGCAAAGAGAACGCCACTTAGGGCGAAAAGCGCACAGAAAACACGTCTTGTTAACATAAAAAATCCTCCGGCTCGCATTTTACCTTAATTTGCCCCTTTTGAAACAGCGCTTCGCAAGCACCCGATTCCCTCGACCTCCACCTCCACAAGATCACCCACAACAAGCGGCCCCACTCCGGGCGGCGTCCCTGTTGCGATCACGTCGCCGGGCTCTAAGGCAAACCACTGAGAGAGATAGGCGATGAGCTTGGGAATTGAGTGGATCATCTGACTGGTGCGCCCGTCCTGGCGCGTCTCGCCATTCACCCGGAGCTGCACCCCGACATCCGATGGGTCCGGGATCTCGTCCACCGTCACTAAATGCGGCCCGAGCGGGCCAAACGTGTCGAGGCTCTTGGCCAGAAACCACGGATGTCCCTTACTCTGGAGCGCCTTGGATTTCTCGCGCGCCGTGACATCGTTAAAGCACGTGTAGGCCACAACGCAGTCCATCGCGTCTTTTTCAGGGATATTCTTCCCGCCTTTGCCCAGCACCACGAGCAGCTCGCCCTCAAAGTCCACGCGCCCGGCCCAGTCGGGAATACATATCTCGCGGTCTGGCCCAATGACGCTCTGGGAGGCTTTCAGAAACACCACGGGCTCATCGGGGACGGCATTACCCAGCTCTCTGGCGTGCTCGGCGTAGTTGCGGCCAATGGCTAGGATGCGATTGGGGCGTGGAATCGGTGCAAGACGCGGCGCAAACGGGGCAAGCAGCAAGTCATCGAGCTGTCCCGTCTCCAGCAAGATCGAGAGCGCCCGCTCTAGCCGCTTGCTCAGCGCGGTTACGTCGCACGCCGCCTCAAACGGGGTGGCCGGAGTCGCCGCCATGTCTCCCGCCGCCGCCAGCGCCGCTGCCACAGGCAGGAGCTGCTCCTCGTCGCCGTAGGTCACGGCCAGCCGATTGTCCGAAAGAAGTGCTAGTTTCATCGGGTTACCGTACCGTGCTTCCTGAGTCGGCCTTTTTATCGGGCTGGAGGAGGATCGCATTGCCCTCGGCATCGGTGGCGGCGAGCAGCATACCCTTACTCTCGACACCGCGCATCTTACGGGGCTTGAGGTTGTAGACCACGACTATCTGCCGTCCGACAAGCTCCTCAGGCGTGTAAGCGGTGGCGATGCCGCTGACAATCTGCCGATCCTCTTCGCCGATCTTCAGTTGCAGCTTCAGGAGCTTATCAGCCCCTTCGACTTTCTCGGCAGCCACAATATCGGCGATACGTAGCTCGACTTTCAGAAAGTCATCAATGGTAATTTCGTTGCTGGTCTCAGCTGGTGTCTCAGTCGCCACAGAGGGCGCAGGTGTTGTTTCCATGGGAGTCTCCGTTAAAGTTAAGATTTTCGTATCAACGCGCGGGAAGAGGGGCGCGGGCTCGCCGGTCCTGATGCCGCCGGGCAGTGTGCCGAAGCGTGTGCTCTCTTCCCAGGTGCCGTCTGTGAGCGAGGCGACACCGAGCTGCTGGGCCACTTCTGCGGCGACACCGGGCATGACGGGCGAGAGGAGGTAAGTCGCTAGGCGGACACCTTCCAGCGCATTGTAGACGGCCTCAGCGACGGCCTCCGTCTCGCCTGCCTTGGCCGCTTTCCACGGGGCTTTTTGTGCTAGGTAGACATTCACCGCGCGCAGCAGCGGCCAGACCGAGGCCAGCGCACTGCCCCAGTCAAAGCGCTCCAGGGCTTTTGTGTAGCCCGCGACAGTCTCGGCAGCAAGCGCCGCGAGCCCGGCATCGAGTGGGGCGTTTACGGGAACCACACCATCGAAGTACGTGGCTTTCAAGATGCGATTGAGCACGTTTCCAAAGTCGTTGCCCAGATCGGCGTTCCAGCGATTGGCGAGCAGCTCCAGCGAGAACTCAGAGTCATCGGTAAAGCGAATGTCGCGCAGTAAATAGTAGCGCAGCGCGTCTTTTGCAGCGCTTTCCGAGGCTCCGCTGGCGGCAACCAGTGCCTCTACCACGGCTTTAGGCTCCGGGATATTGCCCTTGCTCTTGCTACCCTTCTCACCGCCCACCGTCCACCAGCCGTGCCCGACTACGTGCTTGGGAAGCGGCAGACCTAGTCCCAGGAGCATGGCGGGCCAGAACGTGGCGTGAAACCGCGCGTAGATCTCTTTTGCCATCAGGTGCGCATCCGCGGGCCAGCGCGTGTTCCAGTCAGGGCTCTCTGGCCAGCCGGTGTCGCTTAGGTAGTTGATGAGCGCATCGAACCAGACATAAAAGACTTTCTCAGGATCACCCGGCACGGCAATGCCCCAGCCCGCGTTTTTGCGGCTAATAGCAATATCGCGCAGGCCGTCCTCGATCATTGCCAGCACCTCGTTGCGGCGTGTCTCGGGCAGTAAGAAAGTGGGGTGGGCATCAATATGCGCCTTGAGCCGCTCGCCGTAGGCTGAGAGTTTGAAGTAGTGCACCTCCTCCTGAATCCGCTCGACTTTTGCGCCGGTCTCTTTGACGATCCCATTCTCGTCCACATCGGTGTCGCGGAAAAATGTCTCGTCGGCTACGGAGTACCAGCCCTCGTAGACTCCCAAATAAACATCACCACTGGCTTGGAGGCGTGAGAAAACTTCGCGGACGACTTTCTTGTGGCGCTCCTCACTGGTGCGAATAAAGCTGTCGTACTCGATTCCAAGATACTGCCAGCACTCCACAAAGCGCTGGCTCACCTCATCCACAAAAGCCTGGGGGATCTTGCCCACCTTCACGGCGGCATCCGCGACTTTCTGCGCGTGCTCATCGGTGCCCGTTAAGAAGTAAGCGTTGTCGCCGCGCAATTTTCGATAGCGTGTGTGGGCATCGCACAGAAGCGTGGTCGTGGCGCTCCCGACGTGGGGAACCCCGTTGACGTAGTAGATAGGTGTAGTAATGTAGTAACGTTTTTCAGGCATAGTGAAGTCTGTATCGTCGCGTTGAGCAAAAAGTAAAAAATCAAAAAAAGCGGATCACACGGATCAGCGCCTGGTGGGCAGCGCTCAGCCAGGGCGTACACAGGCGGCAGCTCCCGCGTCCCAGCCACAGCTTTCTCCATGACTCTGGGCAGCGGTGAGGGAGAGCAGGCGCGTCTTCGTGAGCGTCCCACACTCGGGGCAGGGCGTGGGCTCGTCTTTTTGGGAAAATGAGCGCAACGTCTCGAAACTCTGCTGGCAGGACTTACAGCGGTACTCGTAAATGGGCATGGTGCTCTATTTTATCAGGCCTTTCCTTGCCGTTCTGATTGGGGAGATAAACGGTATAATCCGTTTATGAAACGGCTAGTCTGCATCGGGGCACTACTTGGTTTAGCGGCGCTGAGCTACAGCGCGCCCCCAACCACTAAACTCACGCTCGCGTTTTCGGGCGGGGAGAAGGCCATCGCGCTCGCGGGAGCGTACTCGTCGGCGCGGGTGCTGGTGGAGGAGAATGGGCGGGATGTGACCGGCGGTGTCAAGCTGGCGCTGGCAAACCCGAGCCTTGCGGTGCTGAAAGACGGCATGCTCTGGCCACGTAAAGACGGCGCGACGGTGCTGACGGCAACGCGCAACGGGCAGATACTGATGATCCCTGTGCAGGTAACAGGCCTCGCGGGGGCTAAGCCGCCGCGTTTCCGGTCAGATGTGATGCCGCTTCTCACGCGCTACGGCTGCAACCAAGGCGGCTGTCACGGGGCACAGCAGGGCAAGGGCGGCTTTAAGCTCTCCCTTCAGGGCTATGACCCGGATGCCGACTACGAGTCTATTACCCGTGCCGCCGCGGGCCGCCGTGTGTCGCCCGCGCAGCCGGAGAATAGCCTACTTCTGCGTAAACCGACGATGCTGGTGAGCCATAAAGGCGGCCAGCTCTTTGAGGCGGGCTCGCCCGCGCACAAGCTCCTGGCCGACTGGATCGCGGCGGGGATGCCAAAGCCTCTGCCTGAGGAACCCGACGTGACGGGGCTGGAGATCGTGCCCGCCGTGCGAACGCTCTCCGTGGGGCAGAAACAGCGCTTTCGTGTCTGGGCGAGCTTTTCCGATAAAACCCGCCGCGATGTGAGCGCGGAGTCTCTGTTCAGTGTCAGCGATGGCTCCGTCGCGCAAGTCACGCTCGATGGCAATGCAAAGATCGTCGGCAAGGGGGAGGGCGCAATTCTCATCCGCTACCAGGATCGGGTCGCCACGGCATCGCTGCTGAGTCCCTTTGCCGCGCCCCGTGCCCCGCAGGCCCAGCCTACCACGGTGGATCGTCTGATTGAGCGCAAGCTCGCCGCACTCGGCCTGGACACATCGCCCAACTGCTCAGACTCGGACTTTTTGCGCCGCGTCTCGCTGGATCTGATCGGTCTGCTCCCGACGCCCGATGAGGCCCGTGCGTTTCTGACGGATACCGATCCACAGAAGCGCACCAAGCTCGTGGAGAGATTGTTGGAGCGCCCCGAGTACGTGGACTACTGGACTCTCAAGTGGGGCGATCTGCTGCGGAGCAATCGCAATGTACTGGGTGACAAAGGCTTGACGGCGCTCAACCGCTGGATTCGCGATAGCGTCGCGGCCAATAAGCCCTGGAACACGATGGCACGTGAGCTACTGCTCGCCCGGGGAAGCGCCTACGACGAGGGCCCGGCCAACTACTTCCGCGCCGCTGCCACGCCTGATGCGCTTACCGAGACCACCTCGCAGGTCTTTCTGGGTGTCCGGATTCAGTGTGCCCGCTGCCACAACCACCCGTACGAGAAGTGGAAGCAGCACCAGTACTACCAATTCGCCGCGTTCTTCTCGCGTGTCAAGACCAAAAATGGCGAAGCTCCCGATGAGAAGATCATCTACACGGTGAGCTCCGGTGAGACGACCAACCCACGCACGGGTAAAGTGATGACGCCGACTGCCTTAGACGGCGCTCCTGTCCCCAAAGAATTCACGGGTGACCGGCGCCTCGCGTTTGCGGACTGGCTCACGGATACGAAGAACCCCTTCTTTGCCAAAGTCCTGGTCAACCGGCTCTGGAAGCACTTTATGGGGCAGGGCCTGATTGATCCCGTGGATGATGTGCGGGTCACGAACCCGCCAAGCAATCCGTTGCTTCTGGACTGGTTGGCCGCTGATTTTGTGAGCCATGGCTACGACTTGAAGCACACGATGCGCACGATTCTTGCCACGCGCGCCTACCAGCGCACCGCCTTCCCCAGCAAGATCAATGTCGCTGACACGCGCTATTTTTCGCACTACTTCTTCAAGCGCTTAGACGCCGAGCCGCTCCTAGACGCCGTGGGCTCCGCGACCGGCGTGCCCGAAAAATTCGGTGGCTACCCCGCCGGGATGCGCGCCGCCGAGCTCCCGGACACGACAGCGGGCTCGTATTTTCTCGATCTGTTTGGCCGTCCCGCTCGCAATATCGTCTGCCAGTGTGAGCGCTTAGAGGCCCCGAACCTTGGGCAGCTCCTGCACTTCATGAACGGCAAGGGCATCAACGAGAAGCTCTCTAACAAGACGGGCCGCATTGCCAAGCTCGTCGAAGCAAAAACACCCGAAGTCAAGCTGGTGCAGGAACTCTATCTCGCGTCGCTGACTCGTCTCCCCGATGGGGGCGAGACATTCGATGCCGTGATGTCTCTGCGCGAAGCCAAAGATAAGCGTAAGGAAGCCGAGGACATCCTCTGGGCACTGCTCAACTCGAAGGAGTTTCTGTTTAATCATTAGCAGTCCTAGTAGTCGCCCCGATGAACCGGGGCGTCTTATTGTCCTCATTCTTCGGACACAAAGGGCCTCCGGCCCATCCGAACTCTGCATGGGCGGCACGCCCTTCGTGTCGCGAAGCGATAAAAAGACGCCCCGGTTCATCGGGGCGAGATAAAAAGATGAGCAACACAACGCAGTATCCACTCCGGGCGGTGCCAGGGTTCTATGGCTCCAAGCCGGGTATCCAGATCGGCACCTATGTCAGCTCCGAGGCGAGCGACGAAGACCTCCAATTTTTGCAGCAGCTCGGGGTCGAGTGGGCGATGCTCAATATCGTCAACCCGGCGCACCACACCGCCGATGACTACTGCCGACTGAGTGAGCGGCTTGGCAAGTACGGGGTGAAGATCTATCGTATCGGCAACCACGGGGTGCACAACGTTCCCGAGATCACGCTGGGCTTGCCGGGGCGCGATGCGAAGATCGAGGAGTTTCTGGGATTTCTGCGCAACTTGCAGAAAGCGGGGATTTTCTACCACACCTACGCCCACATGGGAAATGGCATCTGGAGCACGGGGCACACGGCGGGGCGGGGCGGCGTGCAGGCGCGGGTGCTGGATATTAAGAACGCCAAGGGGCACTGGATCGAGAAAGTCTTCGAGGGGGAGCTGACCCACGGGCGGGTCTACACGGAAGATGAGCTGTGGGAGAACTACACGTATTTTATGAACCAAGTGGCTCCCGTGGCGGAGGAAACGAAGGTCTGTATCGGCATCCATCCCGACGATCCCCCGGTCTATGCGCTGGGCGGGATTCCACGCTGCATCTTTGGCAATGCGGCGGGCTACCAAAGAGCGCTCGACATCGCCAACTCGCCCTACATTGGGGTTTGTCTGTGTGTCGGGTGCTGGCTGGAGGGCGGGACGGTTGGGATGGGCTGTGATGTGATCGCCGCCATTCGCAGCTTCGCGGCGCAGAAGAAGCTCTTCAAAGTCCACTTCCGCAATGTCAGCAACCCCATGCCGGAGCCCTGGCAGGAGACCTTCATTGACGATGGCTACCAGGACATGCACTTAGTGATGCGTGCCCTGCGCGAGGTGGAGTACGATGGCGCGATCATCCCGGATCATATTCCCCAGATGCTCGGCGGCTCCCGCCCTGGCCTGGCCTACTCGATTGCCTACATGAAAGCTTTAGTGCAAGCCGTCAACAACGAGTACGACGGCGCACGCTAGCAAAAAACGTATCGCCTCTCCTCACGCAACACTACGACCTGGGGATGGAATTTGCCTGGGCCTGGATAAAACGCCAGCACTGATTTTCGTCTATCTCATAAGGGTTCCATTGATCATGGTAGATCCATCGGATGCGCTTCCATGCGGCAGATCGTCGTAGCGAAGTGGCGTCCTTTTGGGCTTGCTGATGTGTGGGTACCAGGATTGGCCGCTCCCGGAAACGCCCCTCCGTTCGGACGCATTTCAGGCAGCTCTGTGTCGGTTCTGGTTCGCCATTAAATTGATCGCCTTCGCTAAGAACAAAAAACGAATTTCCAGACGAGGCGACCGGATGGAGCAACCAGACTGTTGGGGGCATCAGGTGGTACGGGAGGTTCAGGCCACCGTAGTGAGGCCCTTCCGAGTGGCTGTGTTTTTTGGGGAGGATACAAAATCCGCAAGATCCAGCCGACACGCTCTGGCAAACAGTAAGACATGATGGCCAGCGCACTAGTAGGTCATTTGTCTCGAAAACATGAACCGCTCCGAAGCCATCCTCCATCGTGAGTTTATGACTCCTTCATCGACAGCAACCAAGTAGGAATGCTGTGTACCGAGACAAATGACCCAGTGGAAGCCTCCACAACGTCCCTAATAGACCTACTTAATCCCATAGGGGTCAATGCTAGCAAGCCCATAGCGCTGCTTGGTCGAGAACCGCGTGGTGGCGAAAACTAGTTTCTTACCATCGGGAGTCCAGGTAGGGCTAATGTCGTTGCCAAGCCATTGAGTCAGTTGCACTGAGTTGCGTCCCCGTAATACCCAAATATCATAGTTTCCTGAAGCAGTGGAGACATAAGCAATATCACCATTGCCGGTTGGATTGATAGCGGGTGAGAATTCATCCCCAGCCTCGCTCGTGATAGATTTCTTGGCTCCGCTGAGTGTGTCGATCGTCCAAATATCGAACGAGCCGCCCTCCTTACTGGAGTAATAGAGAGTTCGGTTGTCTATTCCCCATGCGGGCGTGATTCCATTAACCAAAACGCGCGGGTTCTTGCCCGGCTCTACTAGCCATATCTCGATTTCGCCGCGTCCGTTTTCTTTACTAAAAGCGCAACGTTTCCCATCAGATGACCATGCGGGGTCAAAACAGCGCTGGTCAAAATTGGTGAGTTGAGTCATACCAAAGGGAACATCTGGTTTTTCGGCTGTAGGTACTGCAACATACCAGAGGTTTTGAGCCATCTTGCCTCCTCGCGTTGCACTCTCTTGACGGGAAAATGTCACATAGCCAACATTATCACCCAAAACCGGTCCCCATGACGGCTTTAAGTCACTGCTACCGCGGTTGCTTCCAGTAATTTTATTAGAGCCTGTGCCAGGGGTAATGGGATTGTCAGCAAATATCTCCCATATATTATTGACATCGTTGCTCTTACTGGAGCGGTTTGTACGATAGAGCATCAACTTACCGTCGATAGAAAAAACAGGATCTAAGAACTCTGTCGTCTCATCATTACGCGTCAAGCTCTCAGCAGGGCCTAGGTCTGTAGGCTGTTGTGGTACGTTGACAGTGAGGTCTTCTTCTTCGCTCGACCACATACCGGGCTTGCTATCACGGGCATCGAGATAGCGAGACCGCACTCGAACCGAGTAAGGACGTCCGGCCTGGACATCGAAATTCGGCTCATAGACATAAATTGCTCGGTTCGTACGCTCAAGTCCTTGTGGCAATTTGACTCCCCAAATATTCAGCTCATACTCATCGGCGGGACGGATCGCCTGATCAAAGGCAACCCAGCCGCCGTCACTTGTTTGAAAGATGCTTCCCTCACGCCCAAACTCCTCACGACGGCGGTCTTTAGATCCTGCGCTCGGGGTGAATTGTATATCAAAGACCTGTTTCTCCGTCTCACGGCTTGCAAGGAAGAAGATCGGGGGACGCGTCGTTTTTAGTATTCCCGTCGGAAAAAGAATTTCGGGCGCTGAGGGGCGTTTAACCTTGCGGAGTGACTTGGGCCCAAGCTTACGGTCATAGTCCTTTAAATTAGTATCGTCACTTCGCAAGTCTATATCAATGAAGCTAATAAGTGCGTCGCGGTTTGGAGCACTGATATAAACGACACGATATCCGTCTTTACGCTCCTCAGTGGCAAAAACCGTGATATCGCCTTTATCAAGCCGACCACTTGATGCATTACTACTACTTTTCGATGAACTACTACTACCAGCCTTCACCGAAGCTGGGATCAGATATTCGAGCTCTGCGGAAATGTCCCCCTGCTCACGGTCAACGAGAATGAGAAGACTAGCCTTCTCAATCTGCTTGGAGTTGATCGGTGAGTCAAAGTCCAATTCACTGAAACCATCTTTGAGCTTCATTTCTGTAATCAGCGACTTAATGCGCCCGAAGTTGCGGACATTGCCAATGATGATAGTAGGCTTCTTCTGAAGGAGCTTACCAATTTCTTCAACACCCTTTCGCTCGGCAGGAGCAGTCAAAGGGAAAGGCGAGACAGTTATAGCAACAACAAAACAAAGGGGTAAAAAAAAATTCATCGTTAATTCTCCACTGCCAATGGTTACGCATAGTCACGATAATCTTACACTTTTTTATTGATATGTCAAGGGAGCCTTTTTCACGAATAATTTCGACGTGTGGGATGTCTTAAAAACCTTCCCGAAAGTCCCCGTTTTGGATACCTCATCGTTCAAAAACAGAGCTTTCAGAAATCCTGTTTCGATTCGTGAAAACAGCTCAAGGGATGAATTGTAGTGGATTGTTTGGCTCGAAAACACGAGTCGCTCTGGTGCTGTCCGCTATCGTCACAGGACGACTTCTTCACCGACAGAGACTGTGTTGCAATGTTTGATGCCGAGCTAAACGACCCACCAGATAAGCGGACTGTATCCGAAAGCCCCTTCCCACGCCCCGAGGGTACCCGGGGGTGGGGAGAGGTTACTCAAGATGTCTCCGCTTGGACGAAGCTCACCGAAACCTACGCTGCCTCCAGCGATGGAACCACCATTGTTGGCTATGGAACCCGCGCGTCGGACGGTTCCACGCAGGCATTCCGTGTCTCAAACCCAGGTCATTTTGGTCTTGGAGCGATCACGAGCGGCGCTCCCGAACCTGCCACAATCGTCCTCCTGACGGTGGGATTGCTGGGAGGACGCTGACACTTATGGCATCGGTAAGTCAGATAGGGGAGCTTTGGGGTAGCGCTCCCGTAGCTTGGTGAGCTGACCTGCATGGTAGGCATTGTGAACCAGGATGCTGGTAATGCCCATCAGACGAGTCGTTTGGGTGACATTGGGGGTAGGTGACTCAAAAAGTGACTCCGGGGTGAGTGCCGCGATCCCGTCCGCAAAAGCAGTGAGAGAGACTTCCACTTGGTCACGTGTGGCAAGCCAGCTCTGCGCCCCGACCGGCGGCCAGTCAGTAACTTCCGTATCCTCGCCTTGGAGAAAATGCACCGCCCAGTCCGTCCATGCACCGAGATGCAGTACAATTTCCCCGATCGAGCGCTCGTCGGGCGCGGGCTGCCACGCCGCTTCCTCTGCATCGAGGCTTGCCAGAATCTCCCGGAGTGGCGTGATCCAGACATCTTGAGAGACGATATTTTGATTCATCGTGGCAAGAGCGGCCAGAAGCTTGGTCTCATGTTTTTCCATGGAACCCATTGTGCCCGAAAGGCGACCAAAAAGCGATTCCGCCCAATGGAATTGGGCGGATTACGTCACAGGCCACCAGTACGACTCACGGGGAGCAGTGGGCACAAACTCTAGGCGCTCTTTGCCCAGGTAGTGCAGCGTCGCACGCTCCAGAAGCGAGAACTCGGAGATCTTTTCCCGGTTGAGGTTCATGGGCTCTTTGAGCACAACGGGTGGGTTGGTCATGAAGCGCGGGCGGCGGAGCGTGTTCTGCGACGACGCATGAAGCATGAAAGGGTGGAGGATGATAAAATCCCCGACCTCGCCGGTCAGCTCCTCGAAGCGCTGGCACTGGGAGATAATCTCCTGAAACTTGAAGTCGCCGGGGGCGACTCCCTCAGGGTGCTCGGCGAGTAGCTTTGCGATGACACGTACGGAGTCCGGGGCGATGAAAGTGCCCCCGCCCTGGTGGCGCATGTCCGACCAGAGAACAATGGTTAGTAGCGCCTGCTCTCGGCTGTCCAAAAAGTGCCGGAAGTAGCTCCCATCCTTGTGCCAGCCGGTTACGTCTGCACTCGGTGGCTGCCAGGGCTGATCCGCGCCCCGGTGGAAGTTGGCGACAAAGGCATCCGACCAGAGAAACGAGTTGATGGTCGAAAAGTGCGCCGACTCGATCTGCATCACCTGCGTCTCTAAGCGCTCCTCGCCGCCAACTAGGTCGCAAATTGCAGCCCAGGCTTTCGGGGCCAGCTCGTGCACGGGGAGCTTGTGGTGGTGATCCATCCAGACAATATCTTTTGTCCAGGTGCCCTGATCATCCGGATCGTAGCCCAGGCGGGTAAAGCCGTCGTCCACCCACTTCTGGGCAAGTGTAGGATCGAGGCAGTTTTTCACCACCAGGTAGCCGTTGTCTAGAAAGCTCTGCACCTGCGCGTCGCTTAAAATTTCATAGCCCTTCATGCTTGTAAGAGTTGATTAAGGGCAAGGCTATATCCTCCTAGGCATTGGAGGAAAGCAAGATGGCTGCTGCGTCGGCTCGGGGCAATCCCGGAATAAGCGCGAGAGAGGGCCGTCAGAACGTATTGTCTGTTGGCCATTCCTCATACTTGTTGCGCTGGTGCTGGCTCACCAGAGCAATCACCACTGCCGCGATGAGCGCGGACCAGAAAATATAATGCATCATGGTAGCTTCTCCTTATCCTAATGATTGGGAGAAGCTGCATTAAACCCTATCTAGCAAAGTTGCTGAATTTCGCGTCGGATCAGCCACAGAGGGATCGCTCCAAAGACACCGAAGGCGCAGTCAATGAGCCGCCATCCAAAAGGAATCCCCCGGAGCGGCCCGGCGATCAAGGCGAGAGGCAGCACCATTGCGCAGGCGATCAGCCCGAACTCGATCACCCAGATATTTTTCACAGGATCACGCCACGGTCCGATAAAGGCCATGGCAATCACTAAATGCGCAAACGCTAGCCAGTCCGTGCCGTAGGCCAGAAACGGATAGTGCGTGTCTGTTTCCACCAGCCCCGTGTGTACCGTGCGGAGCCACGCGGCCAGAGCACTGTCCCTGTTGCCAAACCAGCGCACCAGCAGCCCCAGCTCCCAGGTCAGCGAATCCGCCGCAAGCGTTTTGCTGAAGTCATAGAGGCCACGCGGCGTTTTGTAGGACGACACGGTAGCCATCGGCGTCCTCGAAGGTCTTGCCAAGTTTATCCCAGTACGGGTTGTAGGAAGGCACGGGAGCGAAGCCGTGGGCTTGCATCCGGGCGACGGCGACTTGCCATTTCTCCATGTCGGGGAGGTAGAAGACGAGCAAGTTGTCCTGAGTCGGGGCGCGTCCGACGGTGTGGCCTCGGTGGTGCGTGAACTCAAAGTGATACGGCGCACCCAGTTTGCCGAGCATCACACCGTCGAGGCCGTCGTGGTTCTCAAACGAGGCGAGAATCTCCAGGCCGAGGCCATCGTGGTAGAAGCGCAAAAGTTCCTCAAGATGATCCGTGGGGTGGGCTATGCGCAGAGTTGTCTGCGGTGTCATGTCAAGCTATTTTACTCGATAGACCAGGGGCAGTTATCCGCGCCACCACCGAGACCACAGCCAAGCCGACCACGCGCACTCCAGCGCACGTGGCCATCCACATAAGCAGCATTGGAACCGTTGGAGTGTCGGGTTGCGCTCAGGCGCAGGCCATGGGAGTTGCTGGGGAAGGGATCCCACCAGTAGCTACCCGTGAATTTCGTATGCGCCTCAGTCAGCAGAACGGTCTGGGTAGAGTCTGTTACGGCGGCCAGGGAGCTGGTGGAGAAGCCGTCTTCGTCCTGATTGGCAAAGAGTGGCGTCGCCCCACCAGGCGAGCGATGAACGCGCGGGACGGCGTAGGCGGCGGTGCCTCGAAAGTCTAGGGTCGAGTAGACAATCTCGTAGATCGGCTGACCCTGCTCATCTGTGCCTACCCGAATACGAAACGCCCGGCGGCGACTATCCGGTCGCCAGGAGCGGAGGCGCACTTGCGGGCAGAAATGCACCTGATAGGACTTAACATAGGGATGGAGAGCAAAGCGCCAGGTGTAGCCTCGAGGCGTGTCGGCCTCGCCAAAGAAGACAGCGGGCGGGGTCTCATCGTAGTCCTGAGTGTACATCAGCTGCCCTTGCGCAAGCTGCCTGAGATTCGCAAGACAGCTTGTCTGCCTCGCTTTTGCTCGCGCCTGTGCAAAGACGGGAAAGAGAATCGCCGCCAGAATCGCGATAATGGCGATGACAACTAACAACTCAATCAAAGTAAAGTTACGACGCATCTCCAATTGCCCCTTTATTTTCGTTAGGGCATTATACAGAAAAATACTAAGAATATGCCAAGAATTCTCAGAGGTCTGCTGTGACTTTTTTCTGGAGCCAGCGATCACGCGCCGTTTCCATGCGCTCTCGCCACTCGGGGCTCCAGCAGGGTGGGGTTCCAGAGCCGAATCAGCTCCGTGGCGTAGAACTCCGTCGCGGTCTCGCAGACCAGCCCGACGTGGGTGAGTGCTAGCCAGTAGAGCGGATCGCCGCACAGACATCGTCCAGGTCAATCAACCCCGTGAGTGCGCCGTTTTCGATAAGCACATTCCAGGAGTTCTAACCAAGTGGCGGGGGTACCGTGCGTGCCAGGTGGGACATAGCCAAAGCCGGGAGGCATCTATATCGGGTCGGTGATCTCTGGAGATCACTTCAGGCACGGGCAACCCTAGCGTTTTCAGCATACCAATTGTCTGAAGCGTCCCTGCGAAACCATCGGTACGGGGGGGGCAGGCGCAGAATGACGCGCTCACCGCTGGGGAAGGTGACCCCGAGACGGTGTTCGCCTGGCTTCCTGTGAGTGGCTCAATGGTCATGATTCTAAGAAATACTGGGCGAGGTATTGACTGGCTCTTGCCACGGCAACGCACCCTGCGTTCTCCACTGTCCAGCGTGGGTCGGGGCAGCCCTTGGTGAAGATCGCAACCGTGAGTCTCTTTCCACCTTGCTCGATAAAGCCGACATCGTTGCGCACACTGGTGACCGCGCCGGGCTTGTGGGCAACGGTAAACGGCGGCGGTGCGACACGTAAGTCCGATGCGTAGGTATTTACTCCCAGTAAGCGGGGGAGCATTTCCGTGTCGCCGACGAGCGCCATGCGCTTCTTTGTCTCCGGGCCAAGCTGGGCGAGGAGCTTCAGAAAGTCCGCAGGCGTCCCGGTGGCGGTGTGCGGCGGGTCACCTTCTTGGAGCTGAAACTTGATCGGTCGGTGGATCTTGGTACTCGTACAACCCCACGTGGCCAGCCGTGCATTGACCGCCTCCGGCCCGCCCACAGCCCGCAGGCACAGATTACTCGCCGTGTTGTCTGAGACGGAGATCGTCAGGGTTGCCAGATCACCCAGCGGGAGCGCGATTCCTGGCGTTAGGCTTGCCAGCACGCCGCTCCCGCCGACGAAGTCCGACTCCGTGACCGTGATGGGCTGCATTAAATCCAGCCCTTGCCGGAAGATTTCCTCAACAATAGCGATCTTAATGGAGCTAGCGGTGGGAAAGAGCGTGTCCGCTTGGTAAAACACGCTCTCACCCGCACAGACCGCCGCAAGCCCGAGCGCTCCACCGCCCAGGCTCGCCTCTAGTGCCGCAAACGCCTCAAGCGCTTCCATCAGTGTGCATCGTCGTCGTCGAGGTTGTCCATACGATACGGCGCATCGCCTTCGTCGAGCTCCGCATCCATGATCTCCTCGGCGGACTCGGACTGCACCGACGACACCGGGCGAGCGCGCTTATCGGCCCAGGCACGCAGCTCGGCAATGCTCTCCTGCATCGTCACCGCAAGCGGCACGGAGATCTTCACGGAGCGCTTCAGATCCTCAACCGTTACCTCGCGGATAGACTCTTCCCCGGTCTTGGTGTCTTTATCCCGATCCGCAAACGCCGAGAAGAGCGCCGAGACTACCGCCTCCTCGATCTCCGCCCCAGAGAAACCTACCGCAACTTTCCCTAGCTCAACCGTATCGAAGTTCTTCGGGTCGCGACCACGCTTTTTCAAGTGAATGTCAAAGATCTCCTTGCGCTCCGCTTTTGAGGGTAGATCCACAAAGAAAATCTCATCGAAGCGCCCTTTACGCAGAAGCTCCGGAGGTAGCGCCGTCACATTGTTACTTGTCGCGATCACAAAAACCGGCGCTTTTTTATCCTGCATCCATGCCAAAAACGTCCCAAAAACGCGGCTTGTGGTTCCGCCATCGCTAGAGCCGGAGCTTTGCGTCCCCGAAAAGCCTTTTTCAAGTTCATCTATCCAGAGCACGCAGTTATGTGTATAAATCCCATTAGCTACGAAATTATGTGTTTTATCGCAGCAAAGATCATAGACAAATTCTGGTGTCTCGGCTATGTCTACCGAGAGAATCCGTGTCCAAGTAACATCAGAGGCATCCCCAAATTTTGCGGCCATTGGTACCGAGGTTAAGTTCTCGGCATCAGGAAAACGATTGCCGTCAACTGCAACTGCATCACCTTTTTGTAGTTCGTCGGTGCGTATCCAGGCGAGCTTGCCGTTACGTAGAACGGGGTGCTGGTGGTTGCTCGTTGTCTGAAGTATGGCATGGCGCATCTTGACAGTGAACAGATCCGGGGCTTCGCGACGTGTGATGGCCTTGACATGCACGGGCACTGCTTGGAAGTTATCGTCCATCCCCTGAACGGTTAGATCAGCTTCTTGCCCATCGTAAAGTTCCTGGATTGTTTTTTCCGCACCACCCCAGAGTGTGATACGTGTATCGCCTGCCACACAGGGAGCAACTGATTCTGCGGTTGAAATAGCCTTTCTAATATTCTCTTCGCTCTGTCCAACGATTCCACCGAAGATTTTACCGACATCTAAGCGTAAAAGTGGTAATTTCCAGAGTGATCCGATCGCTTTTGCGGTGAGTGATTTCCCACAGCCTTGAACTCCTAATAATAAAACGCCTTTAGGCTCGGGGAGTCCGTACTGACGGGCGGCATCGGTGAAACTTGCGGTGCGCTGGCTCATCCACTCTTTAAGTAAGTCCATACCGCCGACATCCGAGAAGGCCTCACTGGCGGGGTAGTACTCCAGAATCCCGGACTTTCGAATAATCTGCTCTTTTTCGGAGAGAATGACGTCTATATCGAACTTGCGCTTCTCGACCAGCGACTTAGCAAAGACATTCTCAGCTTCATTACTCGTGAGGCCCGACGCGGCTTTTAGGATCTGCTCGCGCTCCAGGGGCGTGAGGTTCACATCAATTTGATTGTTCGAGCGCACGGACTGAATAATGCCCTCGAGCAAGCGATCTATGTCTTTAGGAGTTGGGAGCTGGTAGTCCACCACCGTGATCTCTTTTTCCAGTTCGACGGGCAGCTTGAGTGTCGGCGAGAGGAGAATCAGGGTCTTGAAGCTGGTCTTGAGGGCAAAGACAAGGTCACGGAGCTTGCGGACGACCATGTGGTCGTTCATGAAGGGGTGGAAGTCCTTGAGCAAAAAAACGGTCTGATCGGGAGCGGCGAGCACTTGATCGAGCGCGGCCAGCGGATCACGCGAGGCGACATTGCCACCCAGCCCACTGGTGATTGTCCACTGGATCAGCTTCTTGCCACGCTTCTGACAGATCTCGCGAAGTGTCTCCTCGACACGTCGTTCTTCCCACGAGACAATATAGATAATGGGGTAGCGGGCACGGATGAGTGTCTCCAGCTCCACATCAACAGGCTTGGACCAGTTCTGGGCCACGGTGTTAGTTCTCCTAGCGCGAAATGCGCCCTCTATTATAGACCGTCGCAAGCGGATTACACAATCTGCTTAAAACCCGCAGGTTTGCCAGGTGGTTTAGGCATGCCTCTTGCACAGAGTACTAAACTGTAGAGAACATTCTCTTTAGAGTTTTCTCTCCAAATCCTTCTCTTCCTCCGCCTCTGGCCAGTGCTGGTCAGAGGCATTTTTTTTCGATAAGATTTTAGGAGATGCAACAAACTATTTTCTCAGCCCCGGATATCGAGTGTGGCGGCTGTGCCCGTGCGATCCAGAAGGCTCTTGGCAAAGTGGAGGGAATCTCTGATGTCCAGGTAGACATCGCGGCGAAGACGGTCGCGGTGGCCCACAATTTAGTGCTGGTATCCGTGGAGGCCATTGCCACGCGGCTGGAGCACGCCGGCTTTCCGGCAGTGGCGCAATAAAAATTAGTGACGCGATAAAAAAAGCCCGCCGGTTGGCGGGCTTTTTATTTTAGGCGATTACGGTGTCGCGGAGGCGACCACCCACTTCGCTTCGGCGGAGCTTTTGGAGGGCTCCCGCCTCGATCTGGCGGGCACGCTCACGGGAGAGATGCAGCGCCTTGCCCACTTGCTCCAGGGTCATGGGCTGCTCCTGATCCTCCGAGAGGCCATAGCGCAGGGAGAGCACTTCTTTCTCCCGGCTGCTCAGGTGATCCAACGCCTTGTTGATCTCATCGCGCAGTGCCCGGCGGAAGATCCGCGACGATGGACTGGTGGCGTCTTCTGCGGGGAGAAGATCGCCCAGGCGCGTGGTGGAGTCGCCTGCGGGCGCATCCAGGCTCATAGGCTCGGGCGTCTCGGCTTCAAGGAGGGTCTCGACTTTGTCCACGGGTAGGCTGATTTCGTGTGCGATCTCCTGGGGCGTGGGGACGCGGTTGAAGCGTGTGGCGAGCATCTCACGAGTGCGCTTGATCTTGCCCAGACTCTCGATGGCATGGGAGGGCAGGCGAATCGTACGTCCCTGATTCTCGACGGCGCGGCCCAGTGCCTGACGAATCCAGTGGGTGGCGTAGGTGGAGAAACGGAAGCCGCGACGCCAGTCGTACTTATCCACGGCGTGAATAAGCCCTAGAGTACCTTCCTGGATCAGATCCTCCATGGCGATGCCACGGTTCTGGTACTTCTTGGCGATACTGGTGACAAGGCGCAGGTTGGCGTTGACAAGGATCTCACGGGCACGCTCGCCCTGCTTGCCACCACGCTCGACGCAGCGAGCCAGCCAGCGCTCCTGGCGAGGTGTGAGAAGTGCCACACTGTTCGCACCCCCTCGGTCGGCGACAAATGCCGTGAAAGAGAACTCCTTCATTGGATCAGGAGTCTCTTCTTCCTCAGGTGCGAGTGGCGCAACTTCCGACTCGGAGAGAGCCGTCGTTGGCGCCTCCGCCGTATCCCGTTTCTGTTCTTCTATGGTATCCGGCGTTAGTGTAGTCATTTCTTTCTTATACCCAACGGGGAGGTTCTCTCAAACGTCCCCTGCTCATGCTCCGCTCAGCGGAGCTAAGAATGTCTTATTATTAACGGTAAAACGTATTAGTAAGTTCCCTATCGTTTCTAACAGGAAACGTGCTAAACGGATGTTTTCCTACCCTTAACTCTTTATAGACGTCGCTCAGGGCTCCTAGGTTTCGCCCCTATAATCGTGGATCTACCGGCTCCGATTCCAGAGGAAGGGTTGCAAAGACACGCTCATGCACCCGGCGAAGCGGTTCTTTACGGACAAACCTCTCCAGCCCCTCAGCTCCAAGAGCGAACTCTCGGAGAGCCAGCGATCTCTTTCCCGCCAGACCCCGCTCACGTAAGCGGGAGAGATGTTGCGGGTCCGTGTACTCAGGGCCGTAGATTATCCGAAGATACTCACGCCCTCTCACTTTTACAGCAGGCTGGATACGCAAGGACGAGAAACCATTTTGAACCGAGATAGATTCGCGAACCTTGACAACAATTCCTTCCATACCCTCCTCTGTTTTTTGTCCCACCACTCTCCCCGTACCTTCACGCTCTCCGAACGATTCGTTTCCAGCACAGGGTGCTCTGTCGCAATGAAGCGCTCAGAGACCGTCGCCAAACGCGCCAGAGTCTGCATATGCCCGAGGTGATCTCTGTCCAGAAGGGTTCGACCCTCTGCTGCCAGGAGCTGAAACGGGGCAAGTTTCATACCCGTGAGCCCGTTCACAGGCCAGCAGTAGCCCCGATAAGCCTCCTGGTAGGCGACGACACAGCTCTCCCTCTTTTGCAAGCGTTGTGCCAGCTCGTGGAGCTGCGCTTTTTATCTCTAGCCGCGCGTGCTCCTGCACATTGGTGGCATCAATCATGGTGAGCTTGCGCCCACAAGGACAACGAGCGTAAAATCTGGTAGGTCTATTTGCATAGGGGAAGTGATACGATACCATATGTTTCCCATCCTGGCATTCTAAACACAAAAAAAGATTTAGAGCGTCTGCGTACTCAGCTCAATGTCGAACATGGGTCGGAACCCTGGCGGAGCGGGTTTATTAAGCTCAAGGAGCACCTGACATCGTCGGCACAGGGGCGCGTGCGTGGCGGCTTTCCGACGGTCTGTCGGGAGACGGCTAAGAATCTCGGCAACGACGAGCTAGCCAGCGATGCCAACGCGGCCTACCAAAACGCATTAATGTGGTGGCTGACAGGCGAGAAGGCGCACAAAGAGAAAGCCATTGCTGCTCTGGATGCGTGGGGCGGCGTTTCAGGCAGACCATCCTGGCTTTGGTACCGTATTATTCTTGAGGGAAAATTCGGTAAAATAAGTTTATGCGCAAGTTTATGGCGGCACTCCCGCTGATTGCTCTCTTTGCCCTGGGGGCGGCGGGACAGAAAGTCGAAAAGACGGTCAGCTTTCGGGGGGAAGTGGAGCCGCTTCTCAAGGCTGACTGTACGGGATGCCATAGCGGCGAGACAAAACAAGGCGGCTTTGTCACCGAGGGCCTTGCGCTCTTTGCAGGAGGCAGTAAGTTCGCCAAGCGCGTGATTGTTCCTGGCAAGCCCGCCGAGAGTGCACTGATCGGCTACTTGCGCGGCAAGCACCAGCCGCAGATGCCCATCGGGATGCCGCCGCTGAAAGAAGCCCAGATTCAGACCATCGAGCGCTGGATCGCGCAGGGGGCGAGAGTGGATGAGGCAAAGCTGGGCTGGCCGTATACCGCGCCCCTCAATCCTGCGGCACCGCGTGTTAAAAACCCGGTACTGCGCGACGAGTGGGTTGCGAATCCTATTGATAGCTTTGTGCTGGCGAGACTGGAGGCAAAGAAGCTTCTCCCTAGCCCGCCCGCCGATAAGACCACGCTTCTGCGGCGTGTTTACTTAGACTTGGTTGGGCTGCCGCCGACGCCCCAAGAGGCGGATGCGTTTCTTGCGGACACTGCGCCGGGTGCCTATGAGAAGCTGGTTGATAGATTGCTGGCCGATCCGCGCTACGGCGAGCGCTGGGGGCGGCACTGGCTGGACCTGGTGCGCTACGCCGAGACCCATGGCTTCGAGGCCGATAATATCCGCTCCCGTGCTTGGCGCTACCGTGATTATGTGATCCGTAGCTTCAATACCGACAAGCCCTACGATACATTTCTGGCGGAGCAGCTTGCGGGCGATTTGCTCAGCCCCAAAGACTCCGACTCACTCATTGCCACAGGGTTTGCACGCCTCGGCTCCTGGGATGAGCTCTCCCGTGATCCCACGGGGCGCTGGCAGGACTATCTTAATGATGCCACGGACACGGTCGGCTCGGTGATGCTGGGGATGACGGTGGGCTGTGCGCGCTGCCACGACCATAAATACGACAAGATCACCGCCCGCGACTACTACAGGCTTCAGGGATTCTTCGCCAACACGCGCTGGGCCGATGAGCGCTTGCCCGGCGAAGTGGACAGCCCGGAGCTCGTCAAGAGTCGCACTACACTTTTGGAGCAGCTCAAGGAAAAACGGGCACAGCAAGAGGCCGAGCGCGCGGAAAAAGGCGATATCGAAGAGCCGAAGCGTAAGCGGAAAAAAGAGGGGGTTGAGGCGGAGATTGAGACCCTCAATCGCCAGCTGAGCCCCATTGATACGATTGCGGAGACCGTGACGGACAAAAATAACAACCCCGTCACGCATAAAGTTTTGGTGCGCGGAAGCTTGGGCACCCCGGGAGATACAGTTAAACCGGGGTTTATCGCCAGCCTCTGCGGCGGCAATGAGGTTGATATCGCGACAGGTAAGGCGCGGCTGGAGCTAGCACGCTGGGTTGGTAGCCCACAGAACCCCCTCACGGCGCGTGTGATCGCCAATCGGCTCTGGCAGCACCACTTTGGGCAGGGCATTGTCGCCACACCGTCGGACTTTGGGCGCAATGGGAGCAGGCCCACGCATCCCGAGCTGCTGGACTGGCTGGCTACGACTCTGGTTCAGAAGGGCTGGAGCCTGAAAAAGCTCCATAAAGTGATCCTGACCAGCGCGACCTATAAACAAAGTGTTGGAGTCAACCTCGTTGCGGCGAAGCTCGACCCCGCCAATACGCTTCTGTGGCGCCAGCGACGTCAGCGCCTCGAAGGCGAGAGCATCCGTGACTCGATCTTAGCGGTCTCAGGGCAGCTAAATCTTCAAATGTCGGGGCCGAGTATCTACCCGCGTGTCTCCGGTGAAGTACTTGCCACGGGCTCGACACACAAGTGGGGGAGCTCGCCCGAGGATCAGCAGCGCCGCCGGACGGTCTATGTCTTCCAGCGCCGCTCGCTCTCTTTGCCGATGACCGAGGTTTTTGACGGGCCAGACATGGTCAACACCTGCCCCAAGCGCCAGTCCACGACTATCGCGCCGCAGGCCCTGGCGATGTTTAATGGTGAGTTCGCCTGGGAGCAAGCCCGGCATTTTGCCGAGCGCGTCGCCAAAGAGGCCGGGAGCGATCCGGCGGCGCAAGTCACTCTTGCCTATCGCCTCGCGCTGGTACGCAAGCCCACCGCCCCACAGCTCGCACAGGCCACGGCATTTCTCGCCAAGAAAGCTGCGCTTCATCGCGACGAGAAGAAAGCCAGTCCTGAGCAAGCCGCGCTTGCCGATTTCTGTCATGTCCTGTTCAATACCAATGAGTTTCTCTATGCCGACTAGCCCGCACTTCACCCGCTCTCACTCCCGCCGCGACTTTCTTGCTCGCGCAGGCGTCGGTTTTGGTGCATTGGCCCTGAGTGCGCTGCTCGCCGACGAAGCCCAGGCAAAAGCCAACCCCCTAACCCCCGCCGGGCGGGGGGACAATAAGGAATTTCCGCATATCCCCCCCGTCGGACGGGGGATGGGGGGCGCAAAGTCCGTGATCTTTTTGTTCATGTACGGCGGCCCCAGCCAGATGGACACGTTCGATCCCAAGCCGGAGCTGACCAAGTTTCATGGCAAGACCATGAGTGTCGCTCTGCCGACAGCGGGGGAGATCAAGACCTTTGGGGGCGGCAACAACGCGCCGCTTATGCGCAGCCCGATTGGCTTTAAGAAGTACGGCAAGAGTGGCATCGAGGTCAGCGATTTGTTTCCTCATGTCGGGGGCTGTGTGGACGACATTTGCTTTGTTCGCTCAGTCTACGGTAGCTCCAATAACCATGCCCCGGCACTCTTTGAGATGAACACGGGGACGATTCTCCAGGGTGCGCCCTCTCTGGGAAGCTGGACAACCTACGGCCTCGGCTCAGAGAATAAAAATCTGCCGGGCTTTGTCGTGATGCTCGACCCGCGCGGCGGCCCGATTGGCGGCGCTCCGAACTGGGCAAGTGGCTACATGCCCGCCAGCTACCAGGGGACGGTTTTTCGACCCAGTGGCGTTCCTATCTTAGATTTAAAGCCCGGTGCGGGCGTCAGCGATGAGAACCAGAAGCAGGATCTTGCGTTTCTGGCGCAGCTCAACCAGGGGCACTTAGCCGCGCGACCCGGCGATAGCGACTTAGACGCTCGCATAAAAAGCTACGAGCTGGCCTACCGGATGCAGATGGCTGCGCCTGAGGCCGTGGACTTCTCGAAAGAAACCGAGGAGACCAAGGCACTCTACGGCATGGACAATCCGCGAACCGAAGACTTTGGGCGCAAGTGCCTGCTGGCGCGGCGCATGGTCGAGCGGGGTGTGCGCTTTATCCAGCTCTACTCGGGCGGCGGGCACGGCGACGATACCTGGGATGCGCACGGGAACATCGAGAGCAACCATGGCAAGCACGCGGGCGCAACCGACAGGCCCATCGCGGGACTCTTGCAAGATCTCAAGCGGCGCGGTTTGCTCGACTCCACGCTCGTGGTCTGGGCGGGGGAGTTTGGGCGGATGCCCATCTCCCAGGGCGGCGCGGGCCGCGACCACAACCCTGGCGTCCAGACCGTCTGGCTGGCGGGGGGCGGCGTTAAAGGTGGCACGGTGGTCGGCTCATCCGACGAAGTGGGCTACAAGACGGGCGACGACCCGCACCCCATCAACGATCTTCACGCGACGATCCTCCACACGATGGGCCTGGAACACACCCGGCTCACCTATCTCTTCAATGGCCGTAACCAGCGCCTCACCGGCACTGGCGGCACAATCATCAAGAAAGCATTGGTATAGATGAAAACAACGACGATTCTTGCGGCACTACCGCTGACTGCTCTCTTGGCAACAAGCGCCCAGGCGAGTCCACCGTTTACAAATAAAGAGCTAGTTCATTGCTTTTATTGCCATGATCCAAATGATCAGCAGCTCAAGGTCAACTACCGGGGCGTCTACTACAAGCTACACAACTTCACGTTTGCGGAATTTGACGATGCCGCAGAAGCGAAAAAAGCAGGCGTAGGGATCGGGCCGCTGGAATCTTCGAAGCCCAAGAGCCTGACACCTCCCAAGAGCCTGACACCTCCCAAGAAAGTGGAACCCCGGAATCCAAACACTCCCGTCTACCCCGGTCCTGGGAAGCGCGTCTTCGGCGATGGCCCGGATGCCGTTGTGCTGGACGGCAATCCCGTTGCCAGTGGTTGGACGTCACTCTTTAATGGCAAGAATACCGATCTCTACTACAACTGGAACTGGGAGAAAAGCTACTGGGAAGCTGAACCTAGAGAAGGCGCGATTGTGGGTACCACTTCGGGTGACAGAGGACGCGATACTCCGCACAACCACTATCTCTTCACCAATTGGGACTACTCTGACTTTGAGATGCATGTGGATGTGAAGCTGGTGGGCCACAACTCCGGGGTCTGTGCTCGAATCCAGCCGAAGTCGTTTGACGATGTGCCTGGCTACCAGGTAGACATGGGCGATGGCTACTGGGGCTGCCTCTGGGATGAGCGCCGACAGAGGAAGATCTTCGACTGCCCGATCGCGCTTCAGAACAAGCTGGTCAGGCGGGGCGACTGGAACCACTACTACTTTAAGATGGTCGGCACGCACATTACTATCTACCTGAACGGTGTCAAGACGGTAGAGGGCGACGATCCCGGGGGCTTCAAGAGCGGCCCGATTGCCTTCCAGCTCAGCCGTGGTCGCGATATGATGGCGAGCTTCAAGAATATCTACATCAAGCCGCTGAAGAATCCCACCAAGGGCACCGCACCCCAGAGCGACAATAACCCGAGACGGTAGTCTGTCGCCTCGATAGATGGCCCCCCGTGCCACGGGGGGCATTTTTGTCTGCTGGGGGTCGTGCATTAGTCGTGGTTCGGAAGCCGCTCTGAGCGGTTGTTCTCGGGCTGGGGAATGCCCTTATTTTGCGGAGCAGTGCTTCTCTTCGTCTGCGACAGGGACAGAGCACTCTTTCTCTAGCCATAGCAAGCCGCTTTCTGGTATAACGGTGCCATGAAAATAACGACGATTCTTGCGGCACTGCCGCTGACGACCTTACTGGCGACAAGTGCTCAGGCGAAGCCGCCGTTTGCTGCAAAGGAGGGGATTAAGTGTACGTACTGCCATAGCGGCCAGCAGCCCAAGCGCAACTACCGTGGCGACTACTACAAGCTACACAACCTCACCTTCGAGGGCTTCGACGATGCGGCGGAGGCGAAAAAAGCCGGTGTTGAGATTGCGCCGCTGGCAGAGCTCGTGCCAAAGAGCCTGACACCTCCCAAGAAAGTGGAGCCCCCGAAGCCAAAATTCAATCCCGTCTACCCCGCTCCCGGAACCGTTGTCTTTGGCGAAGGCCCGGATGGCATTGTGAAAGACGGCAAGCCCGTTGCCAAGGGCTGGAAGTCACTCTTTAATGGTAAGGACCTCAAGGGCTGGAACCTGGAGAAAGGCTACTGGTCGGTGGTAGACGGCGCGATTGTGGGTGACAAGAAGGGCAGCACGCCAAAGCACCACTATCTTTTTAGCGACATGGATTACTCGGACTTTGAGCTGCACATCGATGTGAAGATGGACGGTTACAACTCCGGGGTGTGTACCCGCATCAAGCCAACCTCATTTGACGATGCACCTGGCTACCAGGTGGACATGGGCGAGGGCTACTGGGGCTGTATCTGGGATGAGCGCCGCCGTAGTAAGAAGATCTTCGACTTCCCTAAAGCGGACGCCGACCAGATTGTGAAGCAGAAAGACTGGAACCACTACTACATCCGTCACGTCGGCACCCACTCCACAATCTACCTGAACGGCGTGAAGACCGCCGATGGGGACGATGCAGAGGCATTTCTCTCCGGTCCCATTGGCTTCCAGCTCTGCCACGGTGGAAATACGATTGCTAGCTTCAAGAATATCTACATCAAGACGCTCGCAAAACCCACCAAGGGGACCGCACCCAAGAGCGACATGAACCCGAAGCCGTAAATCGCCCCCGAACCCCCGCCCGGCGGGGGCTAGGGGGCATTTTTACCCGGGGTACCAAATAACGCGCGGGTCGCTTATAGGGCGCTGGTAATCATAGGCGGAGTCTATTAGTTTTGCGGTGTCGTAGACGGGCTTCCAGCCCAGTAGAAAGCGGGCCTTGGCGTTGTCGAGCCAAGTCGTGTGGAACTCTGTGGTGACCTTGACGCGCGGGAAGCCGCGTGTTTGGTTTAAGTACTCCGCAACAAATCCGTAGTCCACGGGCTCGTCCATGCAGATATTAAATGTCTGCTGGTGGGCCTTGGGATGATCTAGAGCCGCTAGCATGGCGCTCACAAGATCACTGACGTGCACAAAGTTGCGCTTGATCGGGTTACCCTCAGGATCGCAGAGAATGGGAGTCGTGCTTGCGGCTTGGTAGCTATCGGCAGCGTCTGCCCCGACGAGATCACGCCAGCGTGGGCCACCAAAGACATCCTCGCCAAAGCTCTGTGTGTACTTGAAGTCGTCCTTCTCCATGATCCAGGGCGCACGCAGGCAGCAGCCGTTGAGGTTGTACTGAATATAATATTGTTCTAATAGTACCTCTTCCAGAACTTTGGAAAGCGCGTAGCAGCCCGGGTAGGCGCTGTGTTTCTGGGTCTCGGTCACCGGGATTGGGTGAGGATAGACAAAGTGCCCCATCCCAGCGTCGCCGCCAATAAGTATCAGTTGTTGGAAAGTAGTAGAAAGGCGTGCCTCTTCGAGGAGCCAGAAGAATCCTTTAATCGCGACATCCATGATGTCCTCAGGCGTCTCTTTGCAGGTCGCTAAATGCAGCACATGAGTCACGCCCGCCATCGCCCGCGCCACATCGTCGCGCGAGGACATCGAGCCCTTTACCACTTCAACGCGCTCGCTCGCTTCTACCACACGGTTGTGGCAAAATGCCCGCACAATCGCGTCGCTAAAGCGCGTATCCGCGAGAAATGCCTTCAAAAAAGTCTGCCCGACCTTGCCGGTCGCGCCCGTCACCAAAATTCGCATGAGACTAGTGTACCCACTACTGGGTACGAGCCCAGACTTTGGAGAAGTCTCTGTTTTGTAAGTCTACATCACGGATGCCAAAGTACACGGGGCCTCTGCGCCCAAATCGCATACCTGTTTCCTCGGCGGCATCTAGCTGGAGCAAGAGGCGGCTGGTCTGTTGTTCGGCAGTTGAGGCGGTTGCTGGAGGGAGCTCGGGCCAGAACTCGGAGCGTACCATCTGATAACCACCTTCAATAGCATAGGGTTGTGAGTCGTCGCTGTGGCCAAGAAACAGATGCCGAGGGTAGACCGTCGCTTCGTTGCAAAGCTCGGCGTAAATCTCCCACTCTGCCTCGGGGCGAAGGGAGCAGGCATGGTAGGCTCCATTTTCCATATTGTGTCCTGTCGCAAGATTTTCAGGCGGTAGTTGGCGCTGGAGAGGTGTGGACTCGTCGGGCCACCACAGGACTCGAAAAACGGACGGGGCATCTTCAAGAAATTCCTGGTGTCCCCCTCCATAGTCATCGTAGAGCACTGCTTGATGGCTCCCCGCGTAGAAAAAGTAGATAAACCCCTCCTCAGGAAGCAGATCAGAGAGTTCGTAGGGTTTCAGCTCTGAGCAAGTGAACTGTGCGAGGAAGGGCAAGGCAATCTCGGCAGAGACAGTACGCGAGAACCACTTTTGCGTATGGAGGGAAACCGGCCAAGCAAGCTCCGCAGGGAGACCGGGGTAGCCGCCGAGCTTGCTTACTCCAAGGGGAAGCACCTCCTCCGTTCGTGTGGCGTAGAGGCGCACAGTCGGGCGTAGGAGCTGACGTAGCGTGCTCTCAACCTGGCTCAGTTCAGGAGCATTGACGATAGACTCGGTAAACTGAGGCATGGCTCATGCTGCGGTACTTGCAGAGTGAGAACGGCTGAGCTGAGTTTCTGCTTGGAGAGGTGTCAAGAAGCCGTAGCGCACGAGCGTATCCTGGACATTCAAGCGTTGGGCTGGGGTTATAATCGCACTGGGAGCATCGTCAGGAACAAGGAGAAGCGCCCCATTGCCATGCCGATAGATAGTCGCGTCCTTTTTGTGCTTGGCGACAAAACCGAGGTTGTCGAGCAGGGTATTGAGCTCTGTGTAGGTAAGTGTCTCAGTCATCATTTGTTTGCCTTTCATAGAATGCTACCAGATCATTTTTTATTTGGCGAATGGTTGTAGCCGCTACCGCGTCGAATATTTGAATAGAAGAGAGGTGAACGGTGCAAGTTCCCTGATTTGTCTGGGTGAGTTCTCTGAGGCTAGTGCGCGTCAGATGCCGCCAGTATGCCTCCCCTTCGGAAGCATCGTAGAGAATCAGGATAATGGGAGATAGCTCACGACTCCATGTCCAGAGATGCTTTCTTTCCAACTCAAACGAGAGAGCACTGCCGTTTGCAAGGAATTTTGGATTGTCTGTCGCTTTTACTTGAATGAGTACATGATCGGGTTCAAGGAAGCCACCCTCATTGAAAGTGATCAAGCGCAGGTCATAACCGTAGTCATTTGCCAAGCGTTCGACAACATGCCCCAGAGGCAGGATAACGCTTTCCACATGGACGATACTCATGTCCGCGATGATATGTTCTCGTGTGCGACGTGTTCCGTCGGAGATTTGTAGCATTGCTTCTTACTCGCTCCGCAGGGCTCCGAGGAGCGAGCCGCGTAGGGCGGTTGTGGTGGCGAGCCAGACCCAGAGCAGGCCGCTGCCGAGAACGGCAAGCAGGGTGAGTCCGAGTGAGACAAACGGGATGCCAACGCCCGGAGTCCTGAGCGAGGGCAGAACGGCAACGAGTGCGGCGGCAACTCCGACGGCGAGGCCGAGCAGTAAGAGCAAGACGTGTTCGGCGAAGATGAGCTGATGAAGCGATTTTTTCGTGAATCCGATAGCGCGCAAAAGTGCCAGCTCGCCGTGCCGCTCTAGGACATTGCGCAGGACGATCACGCCCAGGCCCAGGCTCCCTAGAAGCAACCCAAGGCCACCGAGAATCGCGAAGATCGAGAGATAGGTATTCTCCACCGCGCTAAACATTCCCAGGCGCTCGGGCGTGGGAATCACGCTTAGCCCTGCATCTTCGAGACCGCTGGTGAGCGACTGCGCTACAGCCTTGGTTTTTGCCTCCGGGGCGTCAATCAGAAAGACCTGGTAGCCGTTGTGGTTGGCGAAGAGCTTGGTGAAGTGGCGCTCCGAGAGAATGAGGCTGCCCTGGAGTACCGAGTTGTTCATCACGCCGATGATCTTGAGCTTGTGGACGGTGCCACGATCATCGGTGTAGTCTACTTGCTGACCGAGCCCGGAGTGCAGTGCCCACAGGACGGTGTTCATGTCCCCGATCACTGGAATTGTGCCACTGCCATCGTCCCAGTCTAGCAGGCTCCAGGGGCTGGCTTTCTTATCCGCCAGCGACTGCGAGAACCCGAAGGCGCTACGCTCCGCGAGCAACTTGGGCTCGACGCCGAGCAGGCGCGGGGTCTGGGCGCGGTTGAGGTTCAGACAGCTCGCTTCGTCGCCCTCGCGGAGCCGAAACGGGATCACTTTGGCATCGGCCATTTCTTGCGCCTCTAGCCCAAATGCCTCGCGGCCCTCGGCGGAGTTTAGATCCTGGTAGATAGGTAGCGATGCCTCTGCGTAGAGCGAAAACCCACCCGTCCCCGACGAGCGTTCGCGGGAAGCTTCTCGTGGATCGTGGCGGTTGGCGCCCACCGCAATGACCAGAAAGCTCCCGCAGGCGAGCAGTGCAATCGCGCCCGTGCTACGCGAGAGCCGCCGCGCCGCATTGCGCCGCCCCATCGAGGTCAGGCTCAGCACGCCCTCGGCATGCTCCAGGCGCGTGAGAAGTCGCCGTGCGGCAAGAATCCCGGCGATCAGTAGGAGCGAACCCGCGCCAAAGAAAATCCCCGCTGCTTCTTCCCCATGCTTGCCCATGCCAAAGAAAGCGAGGCCCAGCGCGAGGACTGCGAGAGTGAGGGGGAGCAGTGACCACCCCCTAGCTCCCGCCCGACGGAGGGGCTCTGTAGGGCGGGCACCACTCAGTAGCACCTGGGCTGATACTTGCCCCTGGTTTCTTGCCACGAGCCAGATGACGAACAGCGCGACTAGGAAACTGCCCAAGCCGCCGCCGATCAGCGTCTCCGGTTTGGCGTGGTAGGTCAGTGGCGAGCCAATCACAGCATCTTTCCAGACGCTCCCTAGCCCGGCGATCACGGCGCGGGTGTAGAGTGTGGCGGCAAAGACTCCCGCGATGCTGGCGAGGAGCGCGATCAGGCCGCCTTCGAGCAAGAGTAGGGTGCGCACGCGGCGCGGGGTGACACCAATCGCTAAGAGCGTTCCTACCTCGCGGCTGCGCTGCTCCACGCTAAAGCCAAAGAGGAGCGCGGCGAGAAGTAGTGCGGCGACAATCAGAAACAAGCTGAATCCCAGAAAGAGCCCCCCAAAGTCCGTCGAGTTAGCGCTCGCGGCAAGCGCTCGCTCACGAATCGGCTGAAAGAAAAGGCCCAGGGCGGCGGGGCTGAGCGCCTGCCGTACACACGCCTCGACGGTCGCGCTGTCCGATTTATACCGAATGGCGGTGAGGTTGCCAAAGCGGTTGTTCCAGATCTTTTGCCCGGCCTTGAGAGTGATAAATGCCTTGGGAGCGCCTCGGTAGGTGCTCCAGTAGCTCTGGTCTTTATCGCGGATCTTCTCCAAGTCAATGGGGACGCCGGGTTCCCAGTCGCGGCAGTCTTTCTTGTCCGAGAGGCCAGGGATATCCGGCATGAGCTGCGGATCGAGTGCGGTGCCGGAGAGTGGGAGAATGCCACGCACTTTAAAGTCGCTGGTGTGCTCCTCTAATTTCCGAAGAGGCCCAACGAGCCAGTAGCTCAGGCTGATTTTATCGCCGACTTTTGCGCCCAGATCATCGGCGAGCCATGCGTTAATCAGCACTTCGTCGTCGGCCATATCTTTTGGCAAAGGCGCACCTTCGAGGGCTGCGACTGTGGAGTAGGGCGCGGATTTTGTGCCGAGTGTGAGGCGGTTGACAAAGTACGTGAGAATGCGCCGTGCACCCGGCTGCGCGGTCTCAGCGGCTTTGGCAACTTCGGGCTCTAAAAACACGCGCTCCGTGCGTAGCTCCAGCTCGCCCGTGGCGGCGACTTGCTTGAGCTTCAGGCCCGCATCGGTGAGCTTCCATTTCTCCCAGAGTGCGCGCGTGAGCGCATCGGTGGCCGTTCCTTTGCCGACGAGCAGGAGATTGGCGCGGCCCTCTTGTCCGATGGCTTTTTGGAGTGTCGCGCGGGGAATAAAAGCGTTGTAGGGCGGGATCTGGTTGGCGTCCAGGCTGAAGTTGCCAAAGAGCTGCTCGGTGATCACAAAGCGCACCGGGAGGCGCAGCGCTACCGTGGCATCCTCGATCTTGGAGAGCGGGGCATCGCGTGAGAGCAGGCTGGGTTTGTCCACGCGTACCAGCACTTCATCGCCGACATCCACGCCGAGAAACTTCGCCAGCCGGTCGTTGAGCGCGACGCCATCCTCGGCCATATTGACCGTTCCTGCGCCGCCAAGCTTCCAGAACGCCTCATCCACCCCGACGACTTGCACGCGCCCCGCACGCGCCGTTCCCTCGCTATTGGCCGCTGCACCGCGTAGCAGAATCGAGGCTGAGGTTGGAACTGCGACACCTAGTTCGCCCGTTAGCTCAGTGCGAAAAAATCGCCCCGGATTGTAGAGTGCGTGCTCAATCCGTCCGATGCGTGCCAGCGCCTGCTGCGTCAGGCTGTAGCGCACGGAGTCACCGACCGCAAGCGCTCCCGTGAGAATCGCCGCCGCGAGCACTGCGCCAAGAAATACCCCGAGATGGGCTTTTTTATGGAACCTCAGCCCCGCGAGGGCGAGCTTGAGCAGTGTCATACGAGTAGCCCTTCGTCCAAGCGATAGATCTTGCCAAGCTTCGCAGCGAGCTCAGGGGAGTGCGTGATGACAAGCAGCGCGACACCTTCTTCTTTATTGAGCTCAATCAGCAAGTCCGTCAGGTTGTTTGCGGCGTCCTGATCCAGTGCACCCGTGGGCTCGTCGGCGAGGAGCAGCTTCGGCTCGTTGAGAAGCGCCCGAACCACGGCCACTCGCTGGCGCTCACCGCCGGAGAGCTGGCCAGGCCTGTGTTTGAGGCGCTCCGTCAGCCCGACACGCTCCAGCAGGCGCTTGGCACGCACTTCTGGGGCTGCTTCACGCTGCACAGGTCCTTCGGCGAGTATGGGGATCAGGACGTTTTCCAGAACCGTGCACTGGGGGAGCAAGTGGTGGAGCTGAAAGATCATCCCGAGTTTTTGGCTCCGCACTCGTGCCAGGGCTTTTTCGTCCAGCCCGACCAGACTAGTGCCATCCAGCGTGATGCTCCCCCGGTCGGGCGTGTCGAGTGTCCCAATGATATTGAGCAGCGTGCTCTTGCCTGAGCCCGAGGGCCCTACAATCGCGGCCATCTCGCCTGCACCCAAGCTGAGATTTACTCCACGCAGGACAGGCTTCTCTACCCCGACAAAACTCTTGACGATTCCTGAAAGTTCCAGCAGACTCATGCGGTTACTTTACCCGCTTAGCTCCGCTAAATCGCTCTCCAGTACGGCACGGTCATCGGCTTCTTCCACTTGAGCGGCAAACTGATGGGCTTGCCCGAGATGATACGCTAGGGCTTCAGTGTCATCCCCCACTTTTGCGGCGCGGGCGGCAGCTTCGTGGGCGTAGCCTTGGTAGAACGGTGGCTGGTTCTGGCTAAAGTGCAAGCACCGCTCGGCGGCGTGGCGGGCCTGATCGCTATTTCCCAAAACCGCCCAGACACGGGCGAGCTGCCAATACCCAATGGAGCGGTTCTCATCGGTCTCGTCGTCGCGCTGGCTCCAGTGCCAGAGCGAGGCGTAGCAGCGCTGGAGCATCTGGGAATCGTCGTCGGGTGTTCGATCGGGCTTGCCCAGAAGCTCCCAGGTAGCGTTGAAGCAGTGCGCCGAGAAATGGCGGTGGGCGGCGTTTGTGTCAAAAATAGGTGTCATGCTCATTACTCTCTGCTGAATCGCATACGGGTACATTCCCCGGAGCTTGCTCCGTGACCGCTTGGGATACGTGGGCATCTCTTAGGATGCCCACTTCTTCTGTGGCTTCGGCTC
>NZ_JAYVPL010000100.1:0-5292 GCF_043757465.1 Armatimonas sp. | reverse complement strand
GAGTGTTTACGGCTCGGACGGAGCCTTTGGGAGCTAACGTAAGGGATTGCCCTATGCGTTTCCCAAGAAGCCTGATGCTTGGCATTGTTGTTTTTTGTAATTGTGTCCTAGACATAATTTCAGAAGCTCTCTGCTTTAGCGGAGGGAGTCGTCACAACGACAGATTTGAACGGGGAGTGTCTGCGGCTCCGCATGTTCAGGCCAAGCTACGGGATCTCCAGCGAGAGCACCCTGAGCTTTCGCCAGAACTAAAGGGTCTGCGTATCGGCGAGGCGAGTAACATCAGGTAAAATTGAGAGCATGGCAACTCTCTTTGGTAAGACCTACGCACGCCGTGAGCTCGCGCAGCGGGTGGGTGATCTGATTCAAGTCGCGGGCGTCGAGCGCTTCACCTACGAGGAAGGAGTCCAGAGCGGCGTCAAGGCGGCGCGGGTGCGCTCTGGCGGCGGTTTAGACTTCACGGTTCTCTTCTCACGCGGCATGGACATCGGGGCGGCGAGCCTCTTTGGCGTCCCGTTTGCCTGGGTCTCGGCGACGGGCTGGGCGAGTCCGCATGCGTTTGTCCCTGAGGGTCGCGGCTGGCTCCAGACCTTTCACGGCGGACTGCTCACGGGCTGCGGTTTAACGAATGCGGGCGCGTCCAATCAAGACGGCGAAGAAGCTCTGGGCATTCACGGGCGCCTCTCGCACATCCCGGCGGAGAGTGCGAGTGCCTGGACGGACTGGGAAGGCAGTGGGGCCACGGTCTTTGTGGAAGGGACGATGCGTGAGGCCACTGTCTTTGGCGAGAACCTACGCCTCAAGCGCACGATCTCCACGCCCGTGGGCGGCACGAGCATGACGATCACCGACACCGTCACCAACGAGGGCTTCAAGACAAGCCCGCTGATGCTGCTCTACCACTTAAATTTTGGCTGGCCGCTGGTGGACGACGGCACCGTGATTCGCTTCCCTGAAGGCACGACCAGCATCCCGCGCGATGCCGCCGCCGAGGCGGGCCACGCTACCGCCAACACCCTCACTGCCCCCACCCCGGACTACGCCGAGCAGTGCTTTTTCCATGACATTCCCACTGAGGACGTCGTAATTGAGATGGTGAATTCCTCGGGCTTTGGCGTGCGAATCGCCTACAAAAAATCCGAGTTCCCACACCTGACAGTCTGGAAAATGATGGGCGAAGGTGAGTATGTCTGCGGCATCGAGCCCGCGAACTGCAAAGTGCTAGGCCGCGCCGCCGAGCGCGAAGCCGGACGCCTCCAGCACATCGCCCCCGGCGAGACCCGCCGCTTCGCCGTCACAATAACCGCGTTTTTGGAGGAAAAGTAGATGTACTGGTACCGTATTGATATTGATCAGAGTGAAAAAACTCAGTCCGTTATGGGTGGCTCAGAACTGTCTCCTTCAGAGCTTGACATAGCCCTACAAGGCGAGGGCTATGTCTTGCTGAAGGCGCTTTTTTACCGCGATGCCCAGCGCCGTTTTCAGAAGTGGTCAGAGTGGGACTCATCGGTGAAGGAAGAGATCTGGATCAATCCCAAACGCGTCATTACCTTTCAGGAGCTTGCTGCTAAGCCAGAGACGGAGTAACCCACACCTGTGCCAGAGCGGCGGTTCACTCTTTTTCTCGGGGCACTGGCGCTGATGTTAGCATCGGTGCCGTATCTGGTCGGCTGGCTTCTCACGCCGACGGGGCATGTCTACACCGGGCTGACGACCAATATTGACGACAGCTATGTCTACTTAACCTGGATGCGGCATGTGGCAAGCGGCGCGTTTTTCCAGCACAACCAGTTCTGCGCCGAGCCGGAGGCGCGCCAGACGCTGCTTTTTAATCTCTGGTTTTTAGTTTTAGGAACGCTGAGCCGGGCCTTGCCCCCGATTCTAGTCTTCCATCTGGCGCGGATTTTAGGAGGTGCCGCACTACTCTGGGCCGTGGCGCGGCTGCTTGGGCTGGCCGTAAGTGACGAGCGGGCGCGCAAGCTCGCCTTTGCGTTGGTTTGTTTCTCCGCCGGGCTGGGCTGGCTGATTCCGGGCAATCCCTCCCTGAAGCCTTTTGCCTTCGCCAAAGCGACGATAGATACGTTTCAACACGAGGCCATTACGTTCCAGTCACTCTACTACTCCCCGCTCTTTGCGCCCGCGACGCTGGCGATGGTTGTGTTTATAACGGCACTTCTGCGCTCCGAGCAGACGGGCAAGCTGCGCGACACACTCCCCGCGTGCCTCGCCGGATTTCTTCTGGGCAACAGCCACACCTATGATGTGATCCCGCTCTTTGCCGTCGCGCTTGTCTGGCGACTGGCGAGCGATATTTCGCAGCGCAAAATGAGTACTGTGGGCTGGATTCGGCTCGTCGTGATCGGGGCGGCGGCCTTGCCAAGCACGGCGCACATCGCCTATGTCCTTAAAACCGATGCGATCTTTCGGGCACGCGCCAACGAGACCGAGCCAACCTACACGAGCCTGCTGCCCTGGGTACTTCTGGGCTACGGCTTTCTCTTGCCGCTGGGCATCCTGGGGGCACTCCAAAAAACCACACCGGGGCGCAGCTTGCTTATTTGCTGGGCGGTTGTCGGAGTGGCCGTGGCCTACCTGCCCTTTGAATTCCAGCGCAAGTTGCTTATGGGGCCGCATATTCCGATTGCGCTTTTGGCGGGCATCGGGCTGAGCACACTCGCGGGCAAGCTGAGCGGCGACTTTCCAAAGATTCTCGCGCTCTTCGGGGTGCTTATCACCGTTCCGTCCAATGCACTTCTGCTGCTGCGTGACATCACGCGGCTACAAAACAACGAGTCAGGAACGGCCTACCGCCCCTATCTCAGCAGCGACGAAGCAAGTGCGCTCGCCTGGCTGCGCGAGAGTGCTCCCGCGGATTCGATTGTGCTAGTCGCGCCCGATCCGACAAGCCATACACGCTTTCCCAACACTCCCCTCATGCCACATCTGGCTGCCGCAGTTCCGGCGCACACGCGCTGCATCAGCTACAACGGTCACTGGAGCGAGACCAAGGCGTACGGGCGCAAGCTCGACGAAACCAGACGCTTCTTCTCCCAGAGCACCAATGACAGCCAGCGGGAAGCCTTGCTGGTCACCCACAAAATCCGCTACATTCTCTACCTCAATCGCCTTGCAGGAACCGATTTAGGGAGCTATGTTCCGGTGGACTGGGCCGTGGGCAAGCAACCAGGAGCACTGCACCCGGTCTACACCGGCTCAGAGGTAACTATTTTCGAGGTGTCTGCCGACGATTAAGACACGGGAGTCTCACTTTTGTGTAAAGTGCCATAATTTTCCCGGAAGGAAACAAATCAGCAATGTCACTATGGGGGAGGATGCTACGGCGCAGCGAAGATGCAACGGATTATGATCGAGCGGTGCGTCTCTTCGATGAAGGGAAGTACGAGACCGCAATCACCGAGTTCCAGGCTATCCTAAGCCACCCGCGCCTCAGCCCCCTCACCGACGGCTTGTCACGTTTCTACCTGACCGAGGCCCATGCCGCGCAGGCAAAACACCAAGCGGCACGCAACGCCTCCGTGCAGGGAAGGGCCCTCCTAGATAAGCATGCCGCCGAAGAAGCCGCAGCACACCTGCGCCAAGCGCTCACCCTCCATCCTCACTACGCAGACCTGCACTTTCGCCTTGGCTGTACCCTTCTCACGCTAGAGAAGCTTGGCGAAGCCTCCGCGGCGTTCACTCAGGCACTGGCGATCAACCCCAATTATGCGGATGCGCGTCGCCTCAACGAAGCCGCACAGCTCGGTCAGGAAGCGGCAGAGCTTGCTCTCTCTCAGCTCCCTCCCAGCCTAGAGGACTCCATCGCGCTGCACTCCCGGCTAGCACTGGATCTCTACCGCAAGGGAGATTTTGAGGCCGCAGCGGATTCCTACCGCCAAGCGCTCGCACTGGCTCCCACCTACCCGGATCTCCACAACCAGCTCGGGGTTGCCCTGCACGCCGCCGACCAGGACGACGAGGCATTGCAAGCATTCACCCGTGCCTTGGAGATCAACCCACGCTATATCGAAGTACGCCTCAACCGCTCGGTCGCCTTGCGCTGCCTGGGTCGTGAGAAAGACGCACTCGAGGAGCTGGAGCGTGTCTTAGAGATCGATCCCAAGAATGCCGCCGCCCGCGAGGCTCTTGGTTAAGTCCGCCATCTCAGTGCTCTGGTGAATCACCTGATCCTGATCGGTCTTGGACGCAACCATTGCCGTCTTTATCACAAAACGGGGTGTGCTAGTTTGTGCAGCGGGTTCGGCAGGCGGAGCGGGTATCTTCTTAGGTGACGAAACCAAAGGAATTTACCATGATCGCTCAACCTGCCGTGCTCGCATTATCGCATGAATTTAGCCGAGAAGACCTCTTCAGTGTCGTTTTTATTCTAGTGGATGACTGGATGATCAAGACCTATGGCAGTGGAAACCTGCCCCGAGAAACCCAAGCACCCAAGTTCACAGACTCGGAAGTAATGTCCGTTATTCTCGTTGGAGAGCTTTGTCATGCTCCTCGCGAGCAAGGGTGGCTTCGTCAAGTAAGGGCTTCTTACCTACATCTGTTTCCCCTAATGCCTGAAAGGAGTCGTTTTTGCCGGAGAGCACAGAAAATAGTCCCTGCTTTGATTGAATTTCGCCGTCAAGTGCTCCATTGGGCCGATGCAGACCTCAAACCAATCCGGCTTTTGGATAGTTTGCCTTTGCCTTTGTGTTCTAACTGGCGTGTCCACCAATCCAGCCAGCCTATCAGCGGCACCTCTTGGGGGTATTGTTCCAGCAAGAAGTCCTACTATTTTGGTCTGCATCCTTTGGCACTTGTCACAGAGGAAGGCTTTATTGATGAGCTTTTTCTGGCTCCGGGCGACAAGGTGGATTCCCCCCTGCTCAATGCGTTTTTGAGTCAGTGCGCCACTCTAGGCAAGAATGTTTCCGGTCAAGAGTGGGTTGGCGACAAAGGTTTTGTGAGCAAGGCTCGTGAAAAGTGGGCCAAATCGCTTTTGGGTCTGACTCTGCACATTCGCCAGCGTGATTAATTCGCCAGCGTGATTACAAGAACTTCACGCCTGCCTTTCAGACATTGCTCGACAAGATTCGCCGCCCCATTGAAGGCTTCTTTTCCGTTCTGACGAATTGCTTTCACTTGACGGATATGTTGGTAAAAACAGATATTGGTATTTATCGTCGTGTTGAAGCAAAGATTACAGCCTTCAATCTGGCTCGTTATTTCAACCTCGTCTTAGGACGTGATCTGGCTGAGGTCGCTCGATATGCCGTCTGAGAAATTAGCACACCCCGT
>NZ_JAYVPL010000099.1:0-20194 GCF_043757465.1 Armatimonas sp. | reverse complement strand
TTTTGGAGCGGGCACACCTGTGGCAAGAGCAGGGCTGGCACTACCAGCTCACGCCCTGGTTTGTGGAGTGGCGAGCGGGCAAGCACCTGCCTGACGCGCCTCGTCGTGAGCGGAGCACCTCGCAAACGCCCACTTCTCCAAGCTGGCGGCTCTTAGGGCTGGATCCGGCAATGAACGTGCTCCTGCGGCGCTCTACCCGCCCGGCGGCAGAACTCCTGAACCTCTCCTCCCTCGCTCTGCCCAACCTTCTCAAGCTACTTCAGGAAAAACTGGACTGAGGTGTGGTAAAATCAGCGGGTGAACACTCGTTCGTCCTCTTCCCTACACTCGCATATCATCGTTCGTGGCGCTCGCCAGAACAACCTTAAGAACTTCGATATTGACATCCCGCGCGACCAGCTAGTCGTGATCACGGGGCTCTCGGGCTCCGGGAAATCTTCTCTCGCTTTTGACACACTCTTTGCTGAGGGGCAGCGGCGCTATGTTGAGTCGCTCTCGGCGTATGCGCGGCAGTTTCTCGGGCAGATGGACAAGCCCGATGTGGACCAGATTGATGGCCTCTCGCCTGCCGTCTCGATTGACCAGAAGAGCACATCGAAGAACCCACGCTCCACGGTCGGCACGGTCACCGAGATCTACGATTATCTGCGCCTGCTCTTCGCGCGGGTCGGGACGCCGCACTGCCCTAAGTGTGGCAAACCCGTGACTCAGCAGCAGCCCAGCCAGATCGTGGATGTAGTGATGGCTATGGACGAAGGCACGCGCCTGCAAGTGCTTGCGCCGATTATCCGGGGCCGTAAGGGCGAGTACAAGAAGGAGCTGGAGGAGCTTAAAAAAGAGGGCTTCGCGCGTGTTCGAGTGGATGGCACAGTTTATGATATTGAGAGCGTCCCGGCACTCGACCGCTACAAGCAGCACGATATTGATATCGTCGTGGATCGTATTGTGGTCAAGCCCGGCGTCGAGAAACGCGTCGCCGATTCGGTGGAGACGGCGCTGAAGCGCTCCAAAGGCTTGGTCGGGGTAGAAATAGTCGGGGGCGAGGAGCAGCTTTTCTCCGAGAACTTCGCGTGCACGGCCTGTGGCATCTCGCTGCCCGAGATCGAGCCACGCACCTTCTCATTTAACTCCCCGTTTGGTGCCTGCGAGACCTGCCACGGCCTCGGTACGCAGTCTGAGTTCGACCCTGAGCTGATCGCCCCCGACCGCGAGATGAGTATTGGTCAGGGCGCGATTAAGTATTTTGTTTATAAATCCGGGAAGGAGATCATGAGTGAGGGACGTACCGCGCTCTTTGCTGCCGTCGCCAAAAAACTCGGCTTCACGATGGAGACACCGGTTAAGAACCTCACCGACGCGCAGCTTGAGCCGCTCTTTAAGGGCATCAAGGGCAACGTCACGATGGAGTCCAAGAACCGTTTTGGGCGCACGCGGCACTTCGACACGGACTTTCCCGGCGTCATCGCCATCATGGAGCGCCACTGGACGGAAACAACTTCGGACTACATCAAGCAGGACTTAGAGCAGTACCGGCGTATCAACCCGTGCCCCGCGTGCAAGGGCCAGCGCCTCAAGCCCGCCGCCTTGGGGGTTTTATTCGGTGGCAAGAACATCTCCGAGATCACGGCGTACTCGATTGCCGCCGCCGTCGCCTTTGTCGAGAGTTTGACACTCACGGCGCGGGAGCAACTTATCGCCCGGCAGATCTTAAAAGAGATCGGGGCGCGGCTGGGCTTTCTGAAGAACGTCGGCCTCGGCTACCTGACTCTTGACCGCGCAGCGGGCTCGCTCTCGGGCGGCGAGGCGCAGCGCATTCGCCTCGCCACTCAGATCGGCTCTGGCCTGATGGGCGTTCTGTATATCTTAGACGAACCCAGCATCGGCCTGCACCAGCGCGACAACTCCCGATTAATTGAGACCCTGATCCGCCTGCGCGACTTAGGCAACACTATTTTAGTCGTTGAGCACGATGAGGAGACGATGGAGGCCGCCGACTGGCTGATTGACATCGGGCCTGGCGCAGGGATTCATGGCGGCTATGTGGTCGCGCAAGGCCCGCCTGCTTTGGTGAAAGAGTCGCCGGACTCCATTACGGGCGCGTATCTCTCGGGGCGCAAAAAAATTTCGATGCCTGTTGAGCGGCGCAAGGGTGACGGGCGCTTTCTGACCATTGTCGGAGCGCGGGGCAACAACCTGAAAAACGTCACGGCGCAGATTCCGCTGGGCACAATGACCGTGATTACGGGTGTCTCGGGCTCCGGCAAGTCCACGCTGATTCAGGACACGCTCTATCCACGCCTGATGAACGAGATCTACCGCTCGCACATGGTGCCCTCGCCGCACACGGGGATCAACGGGATTGAGTTTCTGGAGAAAGTGATTGACATTGACCAGTCCCCAATTGGACGCACGCCGCGCTCCAACCCCGCAACCTATACGGGCACGTTTGACCTCATCCGTGACCTCTTCGCCGCCACACCCGAGGCAAAAATGCGCGGCTACGGCCCGGGGCGCTTCTCCTTCAACGTGAAAGGCGGGCGCTGTGAGGCGTGCCAGGGCGACGGTATCCTCAAGATCGAGATGCATTTTCTGCCCGATGTTTATGTCCCGTGCGAGATCTGCAAGGGCGCGCGCTACAGCCGGGAGACGCTGCAAGTGACCTACAAGGGCAAGAATATCAGCGATGTCCTGAACATGTCCGTGGGGGAGGCCGTCGAGTTCTTCGAGGCCGTCCCGCGCATCGCAAGAAAAGTCAAAACCATCGCCGATGTCGGTTTGGACTACATCAAGCTCGGCCAGCCCGCCACCACGCTCTCCGGCGGCGAGGCACAGCGCGTCAAGCTCGCCACCGAGCTCTCCAAGCGCAGCCACGCCGCGACGATCTATATTTTGGATGAGCCCACCACCGGCCTGCACTTCGCCGACATCGAAAAGCTCCTCGCCCTCCTCCAGCGCCTGGTAGACGCCGGAGCCACGGTCTTGGTGATCGAGCACAACCTCGATGTCATCAAGTGCGCCGACTGGGTGCTCGACCTCGGCCCCGAAGGCGGCGACGGCGGCGGGATCATCGTCGCCACTGGCACCCCCGAGGACATCGCAAAATGTGAGCAAAGTCATACGGGGCGCTACCTCAAGAAAATACTGTAAAGTAACACCATGACACTGACTATCGAAAAGCCCGAAACCGAGAGACGCTTGCTGGAGTATGCCGCTGCACGAGGCATCTCGCCGACAGAAGCACTAGACATAGCCCTGGAAGCGCTCGCCTCACTCATAGATGATTCCGAAGTAGATCGTCCCCTGACACCCGCGGAGCTAAAGGCACTCGGGCGAAGCCTTGCGGATGCGGATGCAGGGCGGGTGATCTCCGGCGAAGCCTTCTTCGCCGAACTTCGCGCTTCATGAGAGCACCAAAATCTCTCGCCTTATCCGTTACGGACGAAGCAAGACGGCAGATTCGCTCGACACGTGGCTGGCTCAAAGGATTTGGCTCCGAGGTAGATCTGCGATTCACCGCTGCACTGGAGCGGGAACTAACAGCGCTCTGTCAACATGTTGCCCAGCAAATCTCGGATAAAACGCCTTTTCACCCCGATGAGCAAGCCTCCCTGGCCTACTCACGAGCGATCTATCGCCATCGCTTCCAGACCGGGAAAACGCGTCGGAGACGAAGTAGCAGCGGCGTCTGGTTTGTGCTGTACGAGCTGCGTGATCAAGATGCAGATGGAATCGCCGATACCCTCCAGCTTCTCGGAGTGCACCATGCCGCGTCCCGCCCACTCTGGGAAGAAGAGGAAGAAGCCTCTGAGGAATAGGGACTCCAGCGCTAAAATACTGTAAGGTACAGTCATGACAAAAGTATTAGTGACCGGGGCGGCGGGTGTGGCGGGGCGTGAGACGGTGCGGCAGCTGCTGGCGGCGGGCTACGGCGTGCGGATGGCGGATGTGGGTGCGCCACCCAAAGATGCGATTTTTAAGGGCGTTGAGTTTATGCGCTGCGACACGCGCTCGCCGCAGGATGTGGAGGCGGCGGTGGTGGGTTGCGACGCGGTGGTGCACCTGGCGGCGTGGCACTGCGCCCATGTTCCTCCCGTGAGCGATGCGACGATCTTTGCGGTGAATGTGGACGGGACGTTTTATGTTCTAGAGGCGTGCGTGAAGTTTGGCGTCAAGACAGTCGCGTATGCGTCCTCGATGGCCTACGGGCACGGCGGGGTCTACTCGGTCACCAAGGTAATTGGTGAGGATCTGTGCCGGACGTGGCACCACCGAACTGGCAAGCCGATCTCGCTGTTGCGCTACCATGACTTCGTGCCCAAGCCCTATCTGGCGTTTGGAGAGAAGCTGCTGCGTAACGGCGTGGATGTGCGGGATGTGGCGGCATCGAATGTGGCGTCTATTGAGCGCGGACTGGAAGGCGGCTTTGGGGTATTGCGCTCCGTAATCCACACGAACCACGGGATGCCCGCCGAAGTGGGAGGGGATTTCAAGACGCATGGGCTGGCTTGGTGCGAGGCGCAGGTGCCGGGAAGTGGGGCGCTGATCGCAAAGTACGAGATCACCTTCCCCGAGCGCATCGAGCAGCACGACATGAGTGAGGCGGCCAGTGTGCTCGGCTGGACTCCCAAGATCAGCTTCCTCACGTTCCTGAAAGACCTCGCCGAGCGCGAGGCACGCGGCGAGGACATTAGCTCACTCTGGGCGCACGGTGGGCTAGGGGAGAGGTAGCTTATTGAGAACGGCGAGTGCCTCGCTGAGGGAGCGGTCGGAGGCATCGAAGACGATGCTCTCGGGCCGTTTTTTCTCGGTAGCGAGCCGGTTCCACTCCATCAGAAACGTGCGGAGCGGGGCGAGGGATATGCCATTGGGCACGACTAGGCGGCGCTGAGTGGGGGAGAAACTGCGGGTATCGCGGCTCAGGCGGGTGAGCAGGAAGCCGGGAGATGTTGCCTTTAGCGCGGCGAGCAGGCTGTCGGCGAAGGCATCGGCTGCGTCTTGGCGTACCCGATAGAACGGCTCCCAGAGTCCACGCGAGGGGCCGTACCACTCCGAAGTGGATGTGGAGACGCGATTAAAGCTAAAACTTAGACTTAGGGTCTGTGAGGGGAATCGGAACGGATCACTTGTAAGCTGGGCATCGGTGAGGTCCACGGGGTCAGCACCTTGCTGGCGCAGGCAGGCGAGGCGCAGGTTCTCGCTGTAGCCCAGAAGCTCCTTCCAGTTCGCCCCATCGCGCTGGTAGCCGGTGGGGTAGAGGTCGGTGAGGATCAGTCCGGCCAGCCCGGGCGTTGCGGCGAGTGCTTTGAGGCGCGGCAGGACAGTGGCCTGGCTCTCCAGAGCATCAGGGCGCAGGTAAATCAGGGAGCGCTTTGTTTCTACTGTCAGCTCAGTTCCCACGGACACACGCAGGGGCCGCACGAGGGCGTGAACGGGCAGACCCGTAGCCTCGCCTGCCTCCACCGCTGCTGCCAAAATCCTCGCGTCGTCCAGCCCGATTTGAACCCAGAGCGCTGTAAATCCCTGGGCTTTTGCCGCAGTGACCGCGAGCTGTGCCTCACCCCCGCTTTGAATCGCGATCGCGAGCGTGCACGGGAATGGGATCGTAGCCAGGAACGAGCAGCTCCAGCTCGGTTTGGGGGGAATAGAGAATCTTCTCGGTGTTGAGGGGGGCACGGTTCGGGTCGCCGTTGTTGTTGTTCTGGTACGTGGCGATCTGCTTGTCCACTTGTGCCCGCAGCGTGGGGGAGAGCTCGCCCATCCGTACTGCCAAGGGGCCGGGTTGCCCGTCTTTACTCTGGCGTGTGAGCCGCTCCGCCAGGGCGGCATCAGGGCGATTCGGGTCGTCGTCGCTCCACCGGAGAAACGCGGCCTGCATTGTGCCTGCCGCTCCGGTTCCCTCACGCGCCTGGTCAAGCTGGGTCTGCGCCGCGCTCAGCCAGTCGTGGATGTGGCCCATACGGATCGCCAGTGGGACTAGGTCGTCGGTGAGGACGAAGCCCAGCCCGACTTTGCGCCACGTCCCGGTTAGGCAGCGTGCCAGTGCCTGGGAAATATCCCCCGCACGGGCACTCGTCCCGCGCAGATGAAGCGGGCGACGGGCATAGCGCGGGTCGCAGAACAGCTCTTGCTTTGTCGCCTCGGCGCAGCGCGTGACCAGCTCCCCTACGGTCTGAGCACCAATCAGTGAGACACGTGCATCCAGCACAGCGGCGGCAAAATCGAGCTGGCCAGGCTTTGCACTATTATTGTGCGCCTCGGTAAATTTTGCGCCAAAGCTCCCCCCCAAGCTGCTGTTATTGTTGAGAAACCGGAGCTGTTGACCCAGCCCCCCTGCTACGGTAACCCCTGGGATGTCCGTCAGAGTGGTGACAAACGAGAGCTCTGTCAGGGCCGAGCTCTGCACGTCACTAATGATAAACGATCCATTCGCCGGTAGGGACTCGGTAAAACCGCGGTATACAGGGAGACCGTGGGGGGCTGGCCCAGTGTCCAGCGAGGTGCCTCGGCCTCCCCCGTGCCCAAAGCGATAGAGACACCGTTGCTGTTGGTAAAGTGATACGTAAACTTGCGCGAGAGACGCATGCGGGTGCGCGAGCGCTCCGGGTCTTTAATCTGCACCACTTCTGTCCCACGACTGAGCGTCAGGGGCGCGGGCAGAAGCGCGAGAAAGAGCGTGCGCTGGTCTCGGCCCAGATCCGTGAGCCCTAGCCCGGCGTGGCCACACAGTTTTCCCCACTGCTGCGCACTGAGGCTCGCCTGGAGAATCCCAAACTTTTCGGGATCGCCCAGGCTGGAGTACAAATCCGAGGTGGGCAGCTTTTCCCAGAGTAGCTCCGTGCGCTGTTTAGGAGCAAAGCCCGTGAGTGAGCCAAAGTTAACCGGCTGGAGAGATTTTTCATCGCCCGGTAGGACGATAAGCAGCGGGCCCCGTGTCTCGGAGTTCCAGATGATACTTCCGGGGAAAGCAAGCGGCGGGACTGGAGGCTGAGGCTGCTCCTGCACAATCAGAGCAACCGGCGTGGCAAGAATGGGTATCATGATTGCTGGTTCTCCTCCCACAGAGAGGGAGCGCTTCCATGCCGGATAGAAACCACTTTTAGGGTCTCGGGAATTCGATCTCCATCGCCGTCAATGAGCCAAAAGAAGACATACCAGACACCGACCGAAGAGAAACGCGAGCGCCTTTTTGTCGTCTCGAATTTTGCTCTGTAGGTGGGGCGCGACAGAGCAAGTGAGGCTGGTTCGTCATGAGTTGGAGGGAAACCTTGTTCGATGGCTGCTGGAATGCGCCTACAAAGGTCTGCCAGGCACTGCTCATAAGCATCTGTGAAGCGTAGCGCAGTCTCGTCAGAGAACTTGTCCAGTATGCTAAGAATTAGCTCTCTCACCTCATCGGAGGCTTCCAATGAGAGCGGAAAGCTCATACTGCTTTTCCACGCGCCTGTTGCCGTTGACGGATGAATTCTCTCATCTCAACGACATGAGCAGCGCCCTCATGAACTCGCCCAGCGTCAATGTCGGCAGCGCCTCTTCGAAGTGATTCTATGTCTTCAGTTGTGAGCTGGAAGTCTTCCTCGCCTTGCTGTTGATCTTGGTCTTCAGCTTCATCAAAGGCAAGCAGCAAAAGCCTCCTTGCCTTCTCCATATCATCTGGTGTGGATTCTAGGCGCAACTTCAGTCGCTCTGGAATGAAGTCAATCGTTACTGCACTCATGATTTCTCCTCTCTTCCCCGGCTCCGCCGTGCTGGATTTGCTTCGCTATTTTACCGCGATATAATCTGTTATGGAATCGCAACACGGGGGGCGTATCGCTGAGGTTCCGCTCTTTCCGCTGGACCTGGTTCTTTTTCCACAGATGGTCGTGCCGCTGCACATTTTTGAAGTGCGCTACCGTCTGATGATCCAGCGCTGCCTGAAGGAAAATCTCCCCTTTGGCATTGTCTTGATGACCAGCAACGACGAAGCCACGAAGACGGTCGAGACCGCTCAGGTAGGGTGTCTCGCGCGGATTGTGGAGTCGGAGCCCTTGCCGGATGGCCGGTTTCGTGTGGAGGTGGTCGGGACGGAGCGCTTTCGGCTACTCGATACCCACGACAATCATCCGTATCGCAGCGGTCTGATCGAGTATGTCCACGATGAGCCCGCTGCCGAGGGAGACTGGGAGCCGCTGGTCGAGTCCGTCAAGGATGCCCTCAAGGACTATCTCACCCGCCAGCTCGCCCGTGCCGGTAAACGCGTCGCGGGGTTTCGTCTTCCTGATGCCCCAGAGCTTCTCTCTTTTACGGCTGCGTGCGTGCTACCAATTGCCAATGAGGATAAGCAGGCGCTCCTGGAGCTGACGGATATCCCCTCGCGGCTCCTCTCCGCCCGTGATGTGCTCCGCCGTGCTGCGCTTCATCTTGACCAGGAGACCAACCCGCTTCATGAGTGGTCGCGCTGGGAGCCTCTCACCGCGGAGCGATTCCGTCGCTACCGGTGTTCCAACTGAGCCGGGCGCAGGCTGAGTAGGCCACCCGCACCGAGCAGCACCAGACCGCCTAGGAGGCCCGTATGGCTCAGAAGACTCAGCGGCGTTCTGGTTCGCGGCTCGCGCTTCCAGCGCCGGACAGTGGGGAGCAGCTCGCGTGGGGGGAAAGTGCCCGCTTGGACGACCAGCCCGAGGCCACAGCAAGCCGCCAGCGCCACACCTGTCCGCCGGGATAGCGTCGGCCAGCGCAACCGAGCGTTCCAGAGCAGCGCAACCACTAGCAGAACTCCCAAAAAAGCCACGCCACCCGTCAGCCAGTGAAACCGCAGTGCCAGATAGATCGCCCGCAGACCGATCAGCGCCGCAATGAATCCCAGAGGCAAGAGCACGGGCCGGGGCAGGCGGCGGAGCACGGCAGTGAGTAGCAGCAAGGCCAACAGCACGACAAAGAGAATACTGGTGGTCGCGGTGAGGCGGGCAAGCAGAGTTGCCTCGTCAAAGTGCACCAGCGCGGCACCGAGTCCACCCGCAAGAAAGAACGCAAGAAGCGCAGCACGGTTCATCTCACTTTGTACGGCAAAGTTAAACGAAATGTTCCCGATGCTACGGCAGGGCCGTCACACCGCTCTGGTAGGAGACCACTTTGTAGGTTCGTGCTGCCAGGGGAAAGAACGCGGGAGCAAGCTCCGTGAGGCGGGTATCGTAAATACGCTTGCGATTGAAACCAAACTGACTTAACAGCTCTCCCGTTGTGGAGTCGTAGGTGAACTGCCCAAAAGGCCCGTCTTTTTTAATGATCATGGCTCCCAGGTGGCGGTAGATTCCCCCTTTGCGCGTGGTGTAGTTTGTACAGCCGACACTGGGTTTCCCCCCAGATGAGTCTAGAGCAAAGAGAGCGGCGTGGATGGTGATGTCATCAATGTGTATTTTACTCTGGTCGTTTTCGATTACCCACATACGTCCGGTGATCAGGCCAAAGACGCCGCAGAGGGGGTCCGCCTGCGTGGCGCTGGATTGCAAATTACTCGCATTTCCCGAGGCGAGGCGCTGGTAGACAATCCCCCCATTAATTTGGGTGCGCCGGTTTCCGGGGGTGGCAATCGTGAGGCGGCTCACGGAGTCTGCGCTGACATTGTTGGCGACAGCCCCCGCGAGCCCGCCCGTCTGGGTTGCCGGGTCCCCTATGTCGCCATTCACATAGACAAGGCCGTTGGTGACTCCTGTGTAGCTGTCGGTAGCCGTGAGGGATTCCGTTTTTGATTGAGGTGTTGTGTAGCGCTCCACAAGTGTCTGGTTGGTGAGGTGGTTTATCGTGACGACGGTACGCAAGGCAGTGGTGCCGCTGGTTTGGTAAAACGTCAGCACCTGATTGACATTGTCTATACCGGATGTGCGGAGCGTTAGCTGTGTCACGGAACCCGCAACAAAGATACCACCAATGGTTGCGCTACCCGCCGAGGGAACCAGCAGGCCTGGTGTGGTGGGCGCGGTGGCTCCCCCGAGAGCGTCCTCCTGCAGTGAGCTTGTATTAGTCGGGAACGGAATTAAGGGAGCATTGAACTTAGGGGCCGTGCCCGAAGTCGCAATGAACTGCCAGTCACTAAGCGCGGGCTCTTGTTTGGTTAGCAGGCCTTTCATCCACTGGATCTGGGAAGGCGCTCCCGCACAGGTGAAGTAGTTCGTGTCGGGATGGGTGAAGAGGAGGTTCGTTGTATTCCAGACGATCGTGTGTTTGGCAGCGAGGCTTACTGTATCCGTGCCGGGAAGGCGCATGTTCAGATGAACGGGGCCTGTGAATATATGCATCCCGGCCATCCACACAAAGCCGTCGAGCGGTTCATCGTAGAAGATACCGTACTCTGCAAAACCTTTGGGGCGAACCACGAGGCGGCTGGAATAGGTACTCCCACCGCACTCTCCCACACACTGGATCGCGAAGACTTTCTGGCCTGTCGTGGGGTCGGTGCCCGGATAGATCCGAACTCTGAGCAGACTCAGCTTGGCTTGCCCCGACGGGCTTTCCCCTGCTGTAGGGGCTTGGCTGAGGCGGATCACATTGTAGCCTTGTTCCAGAGAAGCTCCATAAAAATCACTGCCGACTTCCGAGGGCGCAAAAGGGAGATTCACCCCATTGATACTATCCTGCTCCAGCATCCAGGAGTAGGTAATCCGCACACCGGTCTCGGCGAGGTTGTGTGCCGTCTGAGAATCAGCTTGGAGTGCGATCTGCTGCAAGGACGCATCGGCGTTGGCACTCACCGCACTGGTGCGCCCCAAAGTTCCTAGCAAGATAATCCCCAGTATAAAGAAGAGGATCACCATGATTCCTAGGAGCGCCATGCCGCGCTCGGGGCGTCGTTGTGAAAGCCGAACTCTCACCTTCATGGGTGTACTCCTTGACTTGGCAGTGCCATGTCTGGCAGAGGCGTACCATCGTTGTTCAGTAAGGTAACTGCCGAGTCTGATGTTTCCTGTGTCGTGCCCGAAGCCGCTCCCAGAGCGGAGCGTTCGTTGTTGTACGAGTCTTTTTCCACAAGAAGAACGCGGTAAAGTAGCATGCTGCCGCTTTGCATTCCTCGGCGAAACGAGACAGCATTCCCATTTGGGGCAAGCTTGCGATAGAGAGGTATTTTGCTGACAACAGCACCATTTTCATACAGCCACTGCCAGAGAAACCGTCCGTTGCTCGGAGCTGGTATGCCGCCGGGATCGCCTCTGTAGAGGAGCATCCCTCGGGTTTGTGTTCGGCGACTTGTGATTGCTACCGACTGAGTTTGTTTGGCAGAGGTCTGGAAAATCATGTTCCGTGTGTTCGTCAGGCTGATGAATACTGCTGTATTGAGGGTTTGTCCTCCCTGGCTCGACTGGTACTTGTCGGGTTTTCCCAGGCGTGTGGCCGGCCACACGACGAGAGGATCGGCATCGTCGGGGAGCTGCACGGCGGTGGCTTCCTCTAGTCGTTGGCGCATCCGATCCGTCCCCGACGAGCCGGTTCGAAGGGAGTGACTCGTGGCCTGCATCCCTAAGGAGAGCCGCACCCCACCAAGAAACAAGAGGAGGGACCCGACGATAACCAGTGTCGCAATGACGGTGGCGACGAGAAGCTCTAGCATGGAGTGCGCCCGTGTGTACTTTCGCGGCTTGCTTACATTGCTCACAGGGGGCTCCGGGGAATGAGAGTCGTTTCTGAGTAGCTATGTGCGAGCCCTGCGCTATCCTTCCACCTCACTTCGGCGGTCACCCGGACAAGGGGATAGGTATCGTTCCCACCAACCGTTCGTTTTGAGGGAAGATAGGGGGCCATGTAGATACTGCCACATGGTGCCGAAGCGGAAGTACCCGGAAAGTACTGGCTGAGCTGATTGGATTGGGTGAACTCAAAGGTTGCACTGACGGCGCCCTGCGCATTTTCGAGACTGGTCGGAGTCTTGGGCGTTCCATCCACGATACCTGCGCCGCTCTGACCTAGGCCTGGACCATTGAGCGCCGTGTAGCCCACAGCCTGAATTTTACTCAGTTTGTTGGCAACCAGAGTTCTTGCCACAAGAAAACCACCCGCCTGATGATTGGAGTGAGCCGACGCACTCAAGGTAATAGCCACCATGATTCCCATTGCCACTAAAAGAACCATGCTCAGCAATACTTCCGTTAAGGAAAAGCCTCGAAGACGATTATTCCTACTCACAGTGGAGATTATCGGCCTGCTCTGTAATTCGCAATAGAGTTGCCGCCTTACTTTGTGCGTGATATAATCCCCCCTTGGCGCAGTGATACTGCGTCGGGAGAAAAATCAATCATGCCGAAGATGAAGAGCCACAAGAGCGCAGTCAAGCGATTTCATGGCACCGGCACGGGTAAGCTGATGCACCGGCACAGCAAACGGCACCACTCGATGGTGAAAAAGAGCCCTCAGTGCCTTCGCCGTTTGTATGCCGAGTCCGTGCTGGATCCGGGTAAGGCTAAGGCGTTGGGTCGCCAGCTTCCCTACGGAGCCAACTTCTAAATCGTAGACCCTCACCGTCCGGAGAGACGCTCACAAAAAGCGCCGGGTTGGTACACGGGAAGAAACAGCGGCAGCAAGAGCCGCGCCCGATAAGGAAAGAGTAAGATGCCTAGAGTCAAACGTGGCGTGATGACAAAGAAGCGCCACAATAAGATCATCAAGCAAGCGAAGGGTTATTTCAGCTCTCGCAAAAATGTATTCCAGACAGCCAATGAGGCTGTCGCCAAGGCCGGAAACTATGCGTACCGTGACCGTCGTGTCAAGAAGCGTGATTTCCGTCGCCTGTGGATCGCCCGTATGAGTGCGGCCTGCCGCAATGGGGGAACGACCTACTCCGCGTTTATTCATGCGCTGGGCAAGGCGGAGATCTCCCTGGATCGCAAGGTTCTCTCGGACATGGCGATCAACGATCCCGCAGCGTTTACCACCCTCATCAAGCAGGTGGGTCTCGCGGGCTAATCCCGCCTGTGGAACAAGACAAAAAGCCCGTGGCATCCGCCACGGGCTTTTTTTACACCAACCCCTCATCCCCCGTCCAACGGGGGGGATAATAGGAACATGACCGACGAACTAAAACAAATTGAGGCGGAGGCGCTGGCGGCGATTGCTGCGGCGGGGGCCACTGCCACGCTGGACGAGGCTGATATTGCCTATCTGGGCCGCCGAAACGGCAAACTCACCGGGATGATGCGCCAGCTCGGCAGCCTGCCCGCCGATCAGAAGCCACTCTTTGGTCAGGCACTAAACGAGGCTAAAGCGCGGGTTGAGACCGCGCTCGCCGAGCGCAAGGCCGATCTCGCTGCCGCCGAGCTTACGATTCGTGAGCAAGCCGAGGCGATTGATGTCACGCTGCCTGGTCGCAGCCGCGTCCTGGGGCGCTTGCACCCGCTCACCCGCACGTTCGCCGATGTCAAGCAGGTATTTCTCGGGCTGGGATTCACGTTTGTGGACGGCCCCGATGTCGAGGACTATTTATTCAACTTCGACTGGCTGAACTACCCGCAGGATCACCCCGCAATGGACGAACAAGATACGTTCTATGTCGAGGGGGGAGCCGCCTCAGGGCAGCCCGGCGCGTGGCTCCTGCGCACGCACAGCACGGGCTCGCTCCAGGGTCGCACTCTTACCAACGCCCCGGAGGCTCCGTTTCGTATGGCGACCATGGGCCGCTGCTTCCGCCGCGACGCGATGGACGAGACCCATTCGCATACGTTCCACCAGATTGATGGCTTTTCCATTGCTGAGGGAATCTCGCTCGCGGATCTCAAAGGAGTTCTCGCCGAGATCGCCCGTGGCCTCTTCGGCCCCGATGCTATCGTAAGGTTCCGCCCCGATTTCTTCCCCTTCGTCGAACCGGGCGTCGAAGTCGCGGTCTGGTGGAACAACCGCTGGCTGGAGCTGGGCGGCGCGGGGCTGATCCACCCCAATATCCTAAAGCGCGCGGGCTACGACACGGAAAAGTACACCGGCTGGGCCTTTGGCCTCGGGCTAGATCGTATGCCGATGATCCGCTACGGGGTCAAAGATCTGCGCCTTTTCCTCGACAACGACCTGAGATTTTTAGGGCAGTTCTAATATGAGAATTCCACTGAGTTGGCTAAATGACTACATCACCGTTTCCGAGAGCGAGCAAGAAGCCGTTGCCGAGGCGCTGACAATGGCGGGGCTGGAGGTTGAGGAGACGCTGGAGACGGCGTTCGGGAAAGTCTGGTACACCAAGATCACTCCCAATCGCGGCGACTGGGCCAGTGTCTACGGCACCGCGCGAGAGCTCGCCGCCATCTACCCGAATAAAAAACTCACCCCTCTTCGCGGAGCCGGAGGGGGGCAGGGGGGAGGCAAAAACGCGGGGGCAGGGGGGGTAAAAATCCAGATCGCCGACACCGCCAACTGCCACCGGTTTCGTGCGACCGTGATCAAGAATGTCAAGATCGGCCCGACCCCGCAGTGGATTCAAGATCGCCTGACCGCCGCGCTGGGCGACCGCTACCGGATGATCAATAATGTCGCCGATATCACAAATTATGTGATGCTAGAACTCGGCCAGCCGCTGCATGCCTTTGATCTGGACACGATTCCGAACGGCGAGATTGTCGTGCGGCAAAGCCGGGTCGGTGAGAAGCTGGTGACACTGGATGGAACGGAGCACGAGCTGCCTGCTGGGACGCTCTGCATTTGTGATAACCAACGTGCGATTTCAATTGCCGGGATCATGGGGGGCAAGGATACCGAAATAACGTCTACGACGACTAATGTGCTACTTGAAACGGCACATTTTGATCCGTTCTCTGTTCGGCGCACCGCCAAGAAAGTCGTGCGGAGCGAGGCGAGCTATCGGTTCGAAAGATACGTTGATCCGAACTTAGTGGCACTGGCGGGCGACCGCGCTACGCAGCTCATTATCGAGCACTGTGGCGGCGAGCTCGTCGGAGTTTCGGAGACTGTGGCACAGCCGATTCCCAAGCGGCGGTTTCTCGCACGGCTGGACCGTGTTCGCGCACTGCTCGGCGTGGACGTAGACCGCGACGCGGCCATTGCGGCGCTCACGCGCCTCGGGCTGGAAGTGGAACAGTCGGCGGGGGCGCTGGACTGCCTGATCCCCGCGTGGCGGCCCGATCTGACCATTGAGGACGATATCGCCGAGGAAGTCGGACGAATCGCGCTAGGCTACGCCAATATCCCCGAAAAAATCGCCTGGCAGATCGGGCAGCGCGGGCAGGACTCGCCGCGCGCCGCGTTTATCATGCGCCTCAAAAACGCACTGGTGGCGCAAGGGCTCCAGGAAGTTATTACCCACTCGCTGGTCGCCGACGGCGGCCCAGGAGCGTTGCTTCTGCGAAATCCGATGGCCCCCGAGTATAGTCAGCTTCGCACCTCGCTCGTGCCCAATCACATTGGGATCGCCCAGCGTGCCACTCGTGAGGGCATCCGCGACATTGCGATCTTCGAGGTCGCTAGTGTGTACAAACCTGGGGCCGAGCCACTGCGAGTCTCTGGGCTGGTCGCAGGCTCGGGCAACCCCAATCTGTGGGCGCTGAAAGGCGATAGCTACCCAGCGGACTTCTACTTCGCCAAAGGAATCGTCGAGAACCTACTCGCCGGACTTGGGATTGTTGCTGAGTATGGGGCGGACACCTCGCCGTTTACCCATCCCTACCGCACGGCTAGCGTTTTGGTCAACGGTCAGAATATCGGCATGGTCGGCGAACTTTCGACGACGGTGATCGAGGCTAATGATCTTCCCAAGCGCACCTGCGTCTTCGGGCTGGACGGGGAAGCCCTTGCGGCACTCGCTCAAGAGACCACGGTCGGGTTCTCGGCGCTCCCCGAGTTCGCCTCCGCTGTCCGTGATGTCGCCCCTGTCTTTGGCAAAATAGTTCCCTACGCTCAGATCGAGCAAGTGGTGCGCGAGAGCGCTGGGCCATTGTTGGAGTCACTCCGTCTCGCGGATGTCTTTGAGGACGCGAGCAAGCTAGGCGAGGGCAAGCGCTCTCTGACGCTTCGCTTTACCCTCCGTGCGCCGGATCGGACGCTCACCGGCGAGGAGATTGATGCAACCCTAGCAAATATCCGAAAAGCACTTACGGGAATCGGAGCCGAGCGGTTGTAGGTGAGTTCATCCGCCCACAGAACGTGGGCGTCAGTAGGCGCAAGCGCCGCAAAATCGCTCCGCGATTGGCAAAGCAATTGCCCGCAATCGCGGAGCGATTTCTTAGCCGAAGGCTTACTGACGCCCACGTCCTGTGGGCGGATGACTCGGTGTAAACTCGATTCCTGTTTCTTCCCACAAAGCCCAGGTTTTGTTTTCTCCGTGATGCTCTTTTTGGCGCTTCACATAGGCGATGGCAACTTCACAGTGTTTGGCACTCATCGAGAACACTGCATAGCCATCGTCCCAACCGAAGAAGCTCGCATGGTTTAGTAAGTCGCTGGCTAGTGCCGACGAGACTCCCTTTACTTGCTTCATGAGCATCGCGATAGAAACCGTTGTGTGGAACGCGACAATAAGATGCACATGATCTGGCATTCCACCAATCGCAAGAACTTCACACCCCAACGCTTTCGCTTCCGCCTGGATGCAGCGGTAGACAGGCCGCTCCAACTCCTCGGTTAGTAACGGCAGGTGCTCATGGGTACTCCAAACAAAGTGAAGAGCCACCTCGACTTTATTGCGCCGAAATCGCCGACAGGTATTTTCAGAATCTTTCATCACCCCCATAACGACTGGCAACCCGCAAATCTTACAAAAAACTATAAAAATATTCCCAATCGCGGAGCGATTTCTTAGCCGAAGGCTTACTGACGCCCACGTTCTGTGGGCGGGTACAATTTGAGTATGTTCAAAGTCGCCATTATCGGCACCGGCCTGCCGTGGAAAACCGAAGGTTCGACCGGGTTTGGGATGAGCCGTGCCCATGCGCCTGGGTATGCCAAGTCCGGCAAGTGCGAGATTGTTGCGCTCGCGGATCTTAAAGAGGCCAGCATGGCTGCCTTTAACACCGATCTTTGTGCCGGCAAAGCGCGGCAGTACACGGACTACAAAGAGATGCTCGCCACCGAGAAACCTGACATCGTCTCGATTGCCACCTGGCCGCACCTGCATGCGGAGATGGTCATCGCTGCCGCCGAGTCAGGCGTGAGAGCCATTCACTGCGAGAAGCCGATGGCGGGGACATTTGGAGAGGCGCGGCGAATGGCGGCGGTCTGTGCCGAGCGGGGCGTCCAACTGACGTTCAATCACCAGCGCCGCCACCTGCCCGCGTTCCAGACGGCTAAGCGACTGATCACCGAGGGGGCGATTGGGGAGCTGACCCGGCTGGAGGGGAGCTGCTCGAATATGCTGGACTGGGGGACCCACTGGCTCAATATGTTCCAGATGCTCAACGGCGAGGCCGCGCCGCTCTGGGTGATGGGGCAAGTGGACTACCGCAGACCAAACGCGGTGTATGGGGTTACACATGATACCGACGGTATGTGCCTGATTGGCTACGGAAATGGGGTTCATGGTCTGCTCTGCACCGGCGAAACGGCGGAGAAAGCCGTGGGCTGCGCGATCAAGGCTATTGGAACCGAAGGGACGCTGGAGCTTCACAATACGGTACCCCATATTCGCCTTCGCAAAGGCAGCGCCTTGGAAGAACGTACCGGCCCTGAGACCGAGGGCGGCTTGCATGGGGGCTTCGCAAATCACGACAATGTGGTGGATCTGGTGAACGCACTGGAAGACGGCACAAAGCCTCTGTGCGATGTGAGCAATGCGCTGGTGACCACTGAGATTATCTACGCTTGCTACGAGTCGGCGCGGCGGCGGGGGCGCATTGACCTGCCTCTTACCATAGACGACCACCCGTTGGCAGAGCTGGTAGCGGCGGGGGCATATCCCGCGATAGCACTGTGAAGGTATAGTGAGCGGTAAGGATCAAAGAAACTATGCGACGAAATCTATTTTTTGTGGGCGCTCTGGCGCTCGTGGCAGGCTGCTCTTCAACAGGAACAACGACACCTCAGCTCAACCTGCCGACGGCGGCGCAGCTTCGGGCGGTGCCCCTGAGCCTCGGAGTGAGTGGAAAAACGCTGAAAGGCGAGACACATGTCTGGCGGGACTTGATGCCGATGGTGGGGGAGACGGTGCCCAATGGCATTATCGTCTCCATTACCATCAAGACCGACGACAGCGCCGCCGTGCCTGGTGGGCTACGTGCCGAGCGGGTGACAGTGGCCAGTGGTGACGAGGTCTGGACTTCTACTGTGGTCGAGATTCGTAGTGATGAAACATCGTTTGGGGCGGTGGTCCGTGGCGGCCCCGAATGGACCGTTGGTGCCAGCACCGATGTGGTGGTTGACTTCCGAGACAGCTCGGGCGGGGTCTACCAGCTCCGCGCCGTCGGCCAGGTTGTTCAGGGAGCCTTCTAGGGCTTCGTCAGCGCCTCGTCCAGACCATGACATAGTTGGCTGCACCTGTGTCGGAACGCGGCGGGCTGTGGCGGCTTCTGTGCCCACGCGGGGGCAAAGGCGAGGGCGACGAGGGCGACTTCCCAAAAACGCTTATTGCCTCTATTTCAGCTGACTTTAGGTGTGGGTGGGTTACTCTCGGGAACACGAAGGAAGAGAAAGAGCGCCCCGAGCACTCCGACAACGCTCATGGCGACAAACATCGTCCCGAAACCGTAGCGCTCGGCGAGCCAACCACAGAGCGGTGGGGAGAGCGAGAGAGCAATGCCTGAGGTCGCTGTCATCATCGCCAGCGCGGTGCCACGCTGTGCATCGGTCACGCAGTCGTTGACATAGACAACCGCTAGTGTCCCGACGATGCCATAGTTCAGCCCGTGCAGTGCCTGGATGGCCATGACAGTGGCCGGGCTGGTGGCGAGCGTGTAGAGCAGCAGGCGCACCGGCATCAGGCAGAAGGCCAGTACCAGAGCGGGCTTTCGTCCGTTCTGGTCGGTCCACTTGCCCACCTGGCTCATCACCAGAACTTCGCACAAGACCCCGGCGGCAAACATCAGTGAGATCTGACGCGGCGCGGCTCCCAGCGACTTCATGAAGAGCGACAGATACGACGATGCCCCGTAGAGCGCGAACTGGTAGAGGAAATAGGCAAAAAAGAAGTGCTTAAGCTGTGTCTGTTGTCGGGGAACTGGCCCCATCTGGGGAATCTGCTTAGCCTGAAGCGAAGGCGACGACTCCGTCTTCAGCAGTTTCCCATCAGGGACGGCGAGTGAGACAGCGGCGATGAGGAAAAAAAGCAGCGGGCCGTAGGTAAAGACGGGCGCAAGGTCGGCGCGGCTCATGCCGGGATGAGCGGGGAGCAAAAATCCCGTGGTGACGCCAATGCAGATATAGCCGACGCTGCCCCATACCCGGTACTTTGCGTACGCCGCCCCGCCGCCGCCCGCACGGGCCATTCGGCCAACCAGCACGCCACCGACGGTATTCAAGTACTGAAGACCGTTGCCCCCCAGTGCGGTGAGGAGCAGAAACGCCCAGAAGCTGTCGGCGACGCGAAAAAGCAGATAGGCTACGCCTGCCAACAAGCCCGCCGCCACCATAAGAGGCCGTCGGGCATCCAGCCGATCCGAGAGTCTGCCAAAGAGCGGCTGGATCAAAACGGCAATCGCCGTCCCAAGTCCCGTCAGAAGTCCGATCTTCGCCTTATCCAACCCCGATGCGGCGTAGTACGGCGCGGTGAACGGCTGAAGAAAACCAAACGAACCCGTGACGAGAAAGAGGCAAAGACACAGCGCGATCTTTCGCCAGCGCGGCACCCTCACGTCTGTCTCTGAGAAGCAATTGCCTGGAGCTGCCGCGCTTCGTTATGCACTTGATTCCGAGTGACCAGGAGTGCTTGTAAAACCTGCCCAGACAGTCTATTTCCTTCACGAATGAGGCCAAGCAAGAGGTGTTCCGTCCCAATATAGTTGTTGCCTAGGTACACCGCTTCCTCATAGGCAAGATCCACTATGGTTTTTCCACGCCGCGTTAGCAACATATCCGCCTTCGTTCGGCCCGGACCTGGAGGAAGAAGCGATAAAAGCTCCGTGTGTAGGCGCACTGGAGAGATGGCGAGACGGTGGAGAAGCTTGCAGGCGGAGTTCTCCTGATCCTGAAGTAGTCCTACAAGTAGGACGGGGTGTGCTAATTTCTCAGACGGCATATCGAGCGACCTCAGCCAGATCACGTCCTAAGACGAGGTTGAAATAACGAGCCAGATTGAAGGCTGTAA
>NZ_JAYVPL010000098.1:0-20232 GCF_043757465.1 Armatimonas sp. | reverse complement strand
TTTGTGGCTTGGGCTTCGTCGTTTAGATGGTTTGGAAGAGGGCTGGCAAATGGCGATGTCAGCCCTGTCGGGAAAAGATATGGGACAAGATTAGGCTCTTACGGGGGTAGTTGGAGTTAATACTGTCTGAACTAATTGACACAGTAGAGGGGATAGGCTACACTGAGACCCTATGGATCCACAGACGCTTGGGGCGCGCATTCAGCGCATTCGCCAGCGCCAGAATTTCTCAGTTCGTGACCTGGCGGATAAAGCTGGAGTCAATAAGAACACGATTTTACGGCTGGAAAAAGGGCTGACCCCTTCGTACTCGACACTGAACCGGGTCTGTGAGGCGCTGGGAGTGCATGTTGCTCAGCTCACACAACCCGAGCCCGACGAAGATCAGACAATTGCGTTGCATGCACGGGCCGAAGAGGGGCGTGAACCCCTGGCTGCCGATGAATCCGTACTGCTCTCGTCGCTACGCTGCCGCCTCCCCGGAGGGCGTGTCAATGCGGCGATCATGGAGCTCTACGGAGAGAGCGAGTCAACTACACACCCGGGTGAGGAGCTAGTTTTTTGCCTGCGTGGCTCCGCCAAAGTGGCGGTTGCAGGACGCACCTATGAGCTGGGCGAAGGCGACGCGGCGACTTTCTGGAGCGCGGAGCGCCACTCCTACGGTCCTGCCGATGAGGCAACCGAGGAACAGCTTCCGGTGATTTTATTGATGGTTTGGGTGGACTCCCGCGAGAGTGAGCGGGCCTGAAAGGAACTTGAGAGATGATATTACAAGCACTGATTCTGCCACTCGCCCTGATGGCACAGCAGCAAGCACAGCGGGTAACGCCCGTCGCGCAGGCGCAACTGACCCTGAAAGCGGACGGCGCCAAAGAGCTAAAGCTGGGCTACATGCCGATTCGCACGGAGCTGAGTGAGACAAAGCCTGAGGGAGTCACGAAGGAGCCGACGTACGCGGGAAAGCCGCGCTACGCGGTGATCAAGCTCGGGAGTGGCCCCAAGGCCAGCCATGTCGCCGTGGTGGATGAGCCTGTGGGCGGCGAGTTCAAGATGTACTTTGATGCCAATGGCAACGGCGACCTGACCGATGATGGCGATGGTAAGTGGATCAAGAAAAATGAGGCTCAGGGGCGCACGGTCTACGGCACGAATAGCTTCGTCGCCAAGGCCACGTACGCTGGGCGTAACAACCAGGAGACGACAGCGGACTATGGGCTGGCACTCTACCGGATTGTCTCAAGCTCTGTGGATACGCTGCTCTACTACCGCGAGGCGGCCCGCATGGGTGAGCTGAAGCTGGGCGAGAAGACCTACAAAGTAGCTCTAGTGGAAAACGATGCCGACGGCCTTTACAACAAGCGCCTCAACGACGATGGGAAGGCGGTGAACCAGCGCGGTGAGCTTCTTCCTGAGAAAACCGTCCAGCGGCCCGTCTGGCTGATCCTGGAAGGCGATGACAAGAAGAAACAGACTATTGAGGCCCGCGCTCCCTTCGAGCTCGATGGCAAGGTCTACGAAGCGCGCATCAGCGCGAACGGCGAGCGCCTCGGGCTGATCCCCAGTGAGCGCAAGCTGTTTAAAGCTGCCGCCCCACGCCGCTCTCTGCTCACCGCAGGCACTCCTGCACCAGACTTTACAGTTTACACGCTTGAGGGCAAGCCCCTAAAACTCTCTGATCTCAAGGGTAAAGTGGTTGTGATGGACTTCTGGGCGACTTGGTGTGGGCCGTGTATGCAGACAATGCCCCATATCGAGAAGACCTGGCAGAAGATCAAGGAGCGTAGCGATGTGACCGTGATTGGGGTCTGTGTCTGGGATGAGAAGGCGGCCTACGACAAGTGGGTGCCAGAGAACAAGGCGAAGTTTAGCTTCCCACTGCTCTTTGATGTTGCCGCTAAAGACAACGCCATGTCCATTGCAAGCAAGCTTTTCAATGTCAGTGGCATTCCAACAACCTACATTATTGACAAGAACGGCAATGTCGCGGCGACATTTGTAGGCTCCAAAGATATCCCCGAAGGAGTAGAGCCCGCGCTCAAGAAACTGGGTATCCCCCTCGACTAGCAAAAGAAAAAAACGCCCCGCGAGCCTGGCTCGCGGGGCGTTTTTTTATTCCTTAGTGCCAGCGCACGTTGCAGGCGATGGTCTGCGTGACAAGCTTGCCGGTAGCTTGGGCGCGGCTGACCGGGCGGTGGCGGCCATCATAAATGAAGCTGTAGATATTCATCATGGTGTTGATGTCCCGTAGCGTGATCGTGCCCGAGTCAACCCTCAGGGTTTGGAACATAATGTCGTTTGGATCATCACTGTGTCCCTGAACGCCTCCCCCATTGATTCCCAGGGCGTGGCCGAACTCATGGGCGACCAACGCGACGAAAATATCGCGGTTTGCCTGGGTTGTGAATATGGGTATTTTGGTGGGATCAAAGGTAATAGTCGCATTGATGAGCGGTTTGGGAGGGGTGGCCGACGAGGTGGTTGTGACTGTCTGGCCGACCGCGGTGGCGATGGCTCCCATTTTCAAGACGACAGTGGCATCGCTCTCAGCAACGACGATGGTAGACGTAATGCTGCTGCCCAGAGCCTTCGTCCACCTTTCGATTCCCTCGATCATCAGGGTCTTCTGGTCTACCGAGACAGAGGCATCGAAGAATATCTTCACTGGGAGCTGTGCACTGGGCCAAAAAGAGTAATCTGTCTTATTGTAGTTGGGGGTAAGCAGGCCGGAACGGGTGCCACTGGGGCCGTAGAGTGCGGTAATCGTATCGCCATTGGCTAGATCGCTTGGCAGTGTATTGAGTGTGGGAGTGGTGCTGAAATTGGTTCCATTATGCTGCCAGGCAACAAAGGCGCGGTCCCCATAGGTGGCCGGTGCCCCCAGGAGGTTGCTACCGCTGAGCAGGGTTGAGATGTTACTGGAGGTGCCCGGAACCACACCACTACTGACACCGTTCACGGCGAGAGGGACACTGCCACGTGCGCCGCTCACCGCCAACTTATAGCTGCGGCTAGGAACCGGTGTCGGTGTGGGAGTGGGTACTGGTGTGGGGACGGGCGTTGCTGTGGGGACGGGTGTTGCTGTGGGGACGGGTGTCGCAGTGGGAATGGCGGTAGGGACAGGAGTAGGCGTCGTTGAGCCGCCTCCCGTCGAGCCTCCACAGCCAATCATCGTTGTCGCGATTGCGCTGGAAAGGGCAAGGGCTAAGAAATAGCGTCGCATAGTTTTCTCCGGGAATCTCTAGGGAAATCGTTTATTCGTTCGTGCATTATAGCCCAAAATTGGCAGTGCGCATAGGCCTAGCCCTGAAAAGTGGCGAGTACATCGCGGTTGTTCCAGATTTTATGGGTGGCTTCTGCAATTAGATGAACTTCTTGGCTCTCCGCCAGCAGAGCGCTTTGTTTGATCCAGCAGCCTTCGTGATGGCTCACACGCTCCATCACGGGGCAGTTGGCACGGTGCACCCCAGGTGCTGCAAAGCCGCCCCGGCTCGCGTCCCAGGGGCCGAAGTGCTTGTGGGCGAAGACCGGCCAGTCGTACAAAGGCGAGGCGTAGCCGGGATCCACAGGAATCCCCTCGGCACGCATCGCACGGATAAACGTGGCACGCGGCAGCTCCCAAACCGCTTCGTCGTAGCGGAAGGAATAGAGGTGGTAGCCGTGCACATAGCAGCCGAGAGTGGCTCGGGGCAGTGGACGGATTCCAGGAACTTGCGCCAAAAGCGTGTCGAGCGTCTTTCCATTGGCATCCCGACGGGCGGCTTGCTCGGGGAGGCGGGTGAGCTGGGCCCGAAGCAGCGCCGCCTGGAGCTCGGTCATACGGAAGTTACTGCCCAGAATCTGGCCGTTGGAACCCGCGCCCCACTCCGACTCTGCCCGCACTTTTTTATAGAGTGCTTCATCGTTGGTAAGCACGATTCCGCCTTCGCCGCAGTTGAGATTTTTGCTGGCCTGGAACGAGAAACAGCCCAGTGCCCCGATCCCACCCACCTTGCGGCCTTTGTAGACACTGCCGTGTGCGTGGGATGCATCCTCGATCACGGGGATCCCGAAGGCGCACAGAGCGTCCAGATCGGCGGGCATCCCTCCCAGGTGCACGGCGATGATGGCACGGGTCTTAGGGGTGATGGCTTCAGCGACGCGTGCGGGGTCGAGGCAGTAGGAATCCGGGTGAATATCCACAAAGACCGGAACCGCGTTACACTGAATCACGGCTCCCACGGTGGCGACGAATGTGTACGGCGGCACAATGACTTCATCGCCCGCCTGGATGCCCAGTGCCAGAAGTGCTAGCTTCAGCGCGGTTGTTCCGCACGGGGTGGCAACCCCGTAGCGGCACTCCTGGAAAGTCGCGAACTCGCTCTCAAAAGCCGCTGCCTCCGGCCCTGTGAGGCGGCCCCAGTGCCCGCTGCGGAGCGCACGCAAAACCGCCTCCTCCTCTCGCCCATCCCAGACCGGCCAGTCCGGCCAAGGCTGTGGGTGGAGAGGTGAGCCTCCGAGGAGTGCTAGTGTACTTGGGGGCGCGACTGTACTTACCATGGCCGAAGAGTTCGACAGGGCGGCATTGAAAACCTCCTGCTAGGCGGCGCGAAGTAGTGTGTTCGGAAGCAGAGGGCGGCTCTTGAAAGCGCTGAGCTGCTGCTGCAGAAACGTAGTGGCGTCCTCAAAACACAGAGGGCGTGCGAAGTAGTAGCCCTGACCAAAATCACAACCAAGGCTGCGGAGCTGCTGAAGCTGGAGCTCCGTCTCGATCCCCTCAGCCGTGACCTGCATCTGCTGCGAGCGTGCTAAGGCCACAACCGCACGGATAATGGCCTTACTGCCACGTTTTTGGTGAGAGTCATCAGCGAGCTGCTGGACAAACATGCGATCAATCTTGAGAGTCTGAACAGGCAGCTCGCTCAGGTAGGCCATTGAGGAATACCCCGTGCCAAAGTCATCAATAGCGAGCTGAATCCCTTCCCTTGTGAGACGCTCCAGGAGGCGCAGATTGTTGACACTATTGCCCATGAGAACCGTCTCCGTGATCTCCAGGGTGAGAGAGGTGGGGGAAACACCCGTCTGTGCAAGCACTTGGTGCAAATAGTCCAGGAAATGAGGGTCTTTGAGCTGAACTGCGGAGACATTCACGCTAATCCCGACGGGCAGGTCGAGCTGATGCCAGTGGTGCGCTGTCAGGCAAGATTGTCTTAGGACATGCAGCCCCAGAGGCAGGATCAAGCCCGTCTCCTCCGCGATAGGGATGAACTCCGTGGGAGGAATAAAGCCGCGCTCGGGGTGTTTCCAGCGTGCCAGTGCCTCTAGTTTAAGAACTTGTCCCGTCTCCAGGTCAATAATGGGCTGGAAGTACGGGTGGATCTGGCCGATCTCCAGAGCACGACGTAGCTCCCGCTCCAGCTCGAAGCGTGTATGGGCGCTCGTCTCCAGGCTGGTTTCAAAGACGGCATAGCGTGATTTCCCACTCTTTTTTGCCTGGTACATTGCGGTATCCGCGTGACGAAGCAGCTCCGATGGATCTACCGTTAGGGTTTCGGCGATTCCGATACTGGCGCTCAGAATAAACGTACGCTGGGCGATCTCAAAGCGCTCATTGAGCTGCTGCTGGATGTGCCGAGCAAGCTCCGTAGGAGGTACGGAGACGGGGGTATGAGGCAGTAGAATCGTGAACTCGTCGCCCCCAAGACGGAACAGCTCCGCCGTGTCGGGGAGTGCGTCTTGAAGCCGCTGAGCGACCGCTTGAAGAACGCTGTCGCCGACTTGGTGTCCCAGGCTGTCATTGATGACCTTGAAGTTATCTAAATCCAAGAACAAGAGTGCCGGGTGGCTCTGGTCCGAGCCCAGAAGTGTCTCCAGGCGCCCTTGGAGTGCACGGCGATTGGGCAGGTCGGTGAGCTGGTCGTGTAAGGCACGGTAGGCGAGCAGCTCCTCGGAGAGATGGTGATCCGTGACATCTATACAGATGCCCGTCAGCTCCCAGACTCCGGGGCTGAGCGACTCAATCTGAACATCCTCGCGTAGCCAGCGGAGGGAGCCATCGGCGAGGGGGATGGGAAACTCTTGCTGGTAGGTGGTGCCTCCAGAAAAGATTGTCTGGGTGGAGAGCTGATTGTTGGCCAGGCGCACCTCTGCTGAGCGTACCCGGTAAAAGTCATCCACAAAAAGCTTGCTCGGCTGCCGCTGGATCGGGAGCCAGCGGAGTGCTGCTTCCTCATCCAGAATCCAGATATCCCAGTTAAGTGTGTCATGGCCCTGTGCATCATGAACCTGAGTGACCCGTGCCTGCCAGAAAAGGCCTCGCAGACTAGTGAGCATGCGGCGCTGCCGTTCCTCCGCGAGGTGCTGGGCTGTATTGATCCAGGCAGATTCCAACTAGCAGCCAGCGATCGTCCGCCTGTGGCAGTATCTGCACTTCCTCATGGAGCCAGCGGGAGGAACCGTCTTCCAGACGAATCCCGAACTCCAGTGCGTAGGAGCTTCGCCCCTGAGTCAGTGCGGCCACACTCGCATGGATACTCCGCGCGCGATCTTCCCGGGAGCGTGCCAGGTAGAGATCAACCGCGTAGTTATGCTCGGCCTTGCGCGGGATAGGAAGCCAGCGCTGAGCGGACTCTTCATCGAGTGCCGATGCCTCGCCCCAGCGGAAATACATACCGAGTTCGCGTGTCCCCTGGGCCTGCGCTTGTACTTCGGATTCGGTACTGGTAATGGGGAGCCGGTTCACACGGGCCTGCCAGATAAGGCAACGCGCTTGGGCCAGTGCCCGAGGTAGTGCGCCTGAGCTGTGATATTCGGTTTGCGCACTTAACATTCTGCCGGGATTATCGGTAGAAATTATAAACTTTTAGAGTCTGCGGATACGGAGCTGCGGCGCAAGCTGCGCTAGTGTCTGGTGATCTGGCAGATGGCTGACAGAAATCGTCCGACTCTGGCCCGGTGCGAGAAAGAACCCGTTGTCAGAGAGCTGAGGTTGCTGAGAGACTCCCTCAAAAGAAAGGGTGACAAACGCGGCGAAGCGCTGCGCCTTGATCGTGACAGAGTGCTCGCCGACCTGTGTTTGGAAGCCAGGATCGGCCAGGCGAAGGTCTTTGGGATCGGCTAGGAGCAAGAAACTCTCGATAGGCTCGCCGGTCTCGGGGCGGAAGAGGGCATGGACGAAGACATCGGTGCCGGCATCCGCGATAAAGCCGGGGATGGCGAGCGCGAGCTGGGCTCCCGAGGCTGCATTGGCTGGAGCCGTGACAGCTTGCTCCGCCAGTGAGACCGGCTCACCCTCAAACGTTAGTAGCTGCACGCTGAGCTGTCCTGGGATATCCTGGTGCTGGTCGTTAACCAAATGCGCCTCGATAGAGCGCCCCGCCCGCCGCAAGGAGAGCAAGAGAGGGGCGTAGGCGCGCTTGATGGCGTAGTAGGCCAGCTTGGGTTCGCCCCTGCTATCAATCACAGCCCAGGAGTGGGTGGGCCAGCAATCGTTTAGCTGCCAGAAAAGCGTGCCCCCGCATCGTCCCTTGCGCCGTCGCCAGTGCTCAATTCCAAAAGCAAACGCCAGCGCCTGGTTACACTGGCCAAAGTAGACCAGATCCGCGAAGCACTGCGGCTCTGGGAAGTGCATCTTGATAAAACCCAGGTAGGTCTCGTAGCCCTTGCGCGTCTTGTCGTGCCAGCGGGATCCCAAAGAGCGCACGGTGAGATCCTCGGGGGCGAGAGAGTGCTTCCACGCCGTCAGCCCTGCGGGCGCGGCGAATCCAAACTCGCTGGAGAAGCGCGTGTCGCACTTTTCGTAGTTGCTCCAGTCGCCATTGGAGCCGGGCTCTTTGGAGTGCCAGACATTCCAGTAGTGACTGTCGCCGCTGTTCTCATCCCGGCAGTCCACGCCGCCGTAGGGGGAATTAGGCCAGTACGGAGTCTTGGGGTCTTCGGCTTTCAGCACCTCGGGCAGCGTGTCGAGGATCAGTTTTTCGCCGTAGAACTTCGTCGCCTGATCTTTTCCCGACCAGCGCCCCTGGTGCAATTCAACGTTCTCATTGCCACCACACCAGAGCGCCAGGCTCGGGTGGTGCCGGAGCCGCCGGACATTGGCGATCGCCTCCGCGCGGACACTCTCCACAAACGCCGGGTCATCGTCGGGATAGGTTGCGCACGCGAAGCCAAAGTCTTGCCAGACCAGAATCCCCAGCTCATCGCAGAGGCTGTAGAAGTCCAGGGTTTCGTAGAGGCCACCGCCCCAGACTCGGAGCATATTAAAGCCCGCAGCGCACGCCGCCGTGAGCCGCTGGCGAAGCTGGTGCTTAGTGATCGTGGTGGGCAAGCTGTGATCGGGAATCCAGTTCGCGCCTTTAATAAAGAGCGCCTGGCCATTCACTTTAAACTGAAACGACTCACCTATGCCAACACTGGCTCCCCCGTTATCGGGGGCGGGGGGGGAATCGCGCTCCTGGATTAGCTCCACGGTGCGGAAGCCCACCGACGCCGCGAGGTGATGAAGCGGCTCAGGCGCATCGCCTGCGTCCTCGGGAACCGTGAGCAGGCGCAGATTGAGAAGATGGCGCTTTCGGGGGCCTTCCACGCCGTTGGGGTTCCAGCGCTCGGTGACAAAGCTGCGCATCTGGAGTGGCACTGTGTACTCGCCCGCAGGCCCTTCAAGCACCGTGGAGGGCGTGGTATCCCCCGATGCAAAGAGCACGGCCTTCACGGTAAGCGGCTGGCTGTCGTATTTCCGGAGCGTGATGGCAAAGTCAATGTCTACCACACTGGGGCTAATGAAAGTGTAGTTCATCTTCCAGTGGAGAATCTCCGCAACGGGAACCGTGAGCAGCTCGACCGAGCCACTTAGACCGCAGGAGACCAGCTCCGGGCCCCAGTCCCAGCCGAACATGTACTGCGGCTTACGCACAAACGCGCGGGGAGGAAAGTTAAAGTACGTGGTCTTGCCCCGGTCGCTGCTCCCATCGCCGATATAGGCTGCGGCTTTCTCGCGGCCCCTGCGCAGTGCGGAGTCGAACTCAACCCGAAGCTCATTCTCACCCTCCTTGAGATGCTCTGTCACATCGAAGCGCCAGGCTCTGTGGTAGTTGTCGGCCTGACCGAGATACTTGCCGTTGAGAAAAACCCGTGCGAGTGTGTCGAGGCCCGCAAAGTGCAGGAAATGCCTGCCCCCCGTGCCGCGTGCTGCAAGCCGCTCGGCGTTCAAAAAGACACTTGTCCGGTAGGTCCAGTCCGACTCATCCACCCAGCGTGCGCCCCACTCCGCAAGGCGCTTAAAGGGATCCGCAATGACGCCCGCTTTTACCAGATCGGTGTGGACATGACCAGGAACCGTTGCAGGAATCCAGAGTTTCTCGCCGCCGGAGAGAAGAGAGAGGTCGCGGCCAGCGGGAAGGCGCTCGGCCAGCTCCCAGCCGCTGTCAAGGAAAGTTGAGGTTAGTTGCATGAAAAGCCCCTGCGTTGTACCCGACGCCGGGGCTGAATTCAAGCTCCACGAGGGTGGGGACACCGTAAAATTATTCCAACCTCAGCAAAGGATAAACTGCAATGGTGAGAAAGGCACACTGGACAGCCACATCACAGACGCAGCCAACTCCTGCGGAGCTTCCTGGGCGCTATCTTATCCTTATGCGTGCCTATCTGACCGGGATGGCACGTCGGAAGGTAGCGCTCTGACTCCGCAAAAGTCACCGTCGCCGAGATCCCGAGACTCTCAAGAACGCATTAGAGAGGAATTTTGATAGCCTGCACCGAAATTACTGCCCCGGAGGGCACTATGGCACGACGAGCAACGGCAGTAGCGGCGGCAGTGAGACCGACGATTATTTTAGGCATTGATATTGGCGGGACGGGCATTAAAGGAGCCCCGGTGGACGTGACTACGGGCGAGCTCATTGGGGAGCGCTTTCGACTGGAGACGCCACAGCCCGCCACTCCCGAGGCCGTGGTGGCAACCGTGGCACAGATCGTGGCGCACTTCGACTGGAAGGGGCCTATTGGCGTGGGGTTTCCCGCCGTGGTGAAGTACGGCACGGTCTCGACAGCCGCCAATATTGACAAGAGCTGGATCGGTAAAGATGCCGCTGGGATGATCGCCGAGGCCACGGGCTGCTCTCCAGTGGCGATTGGCAACGACGCCGATGTCGCAGGACTCGCGGAGGCCACGTTTGGCGAGGGCAAGGGCAAAGACGGCTTGATCTTTCTGTGCACGCTGGGCACGGGAATTGGCACCGCGCTAATTCTAGACGGCAAGCTGATTCCCAACACTGAGCTGGGGCACATCGAGCTCAAGGGAATGGACGCAGAGACCTACGCCGCCGACTCCGCCCGTGAGCGAGAGGATCTCTCCTGGGAAAAGTGGGCCAAGCGCGTGAATCGCTATCTCACCGCCATCGAGAATCTTTTCTGGCCCGATCTGATCATCGTCGGCGGGGGCGTCAGCAAGAAGGCCGATAAGTTCTTCCCCCTCCTCTCACTGCGAACGCCCGTCGTTCCTGCCGCGCTCCAAAACGAAGCCGGGATCGTCGGCGCCGCGCTCTGGGCCGCCGCCCGGTTGTAGCAGATCCCGGCTCCATTCCACTTTGAGGGCGGAGCTAGGTATCCTTTACTGTGGCGGGATTGTGCTTGTCTGCCCGATACGAACGGCAATACTGGTATTGCCTCCCTCGTTGTTGACTTTCACATCCGCTGTCACGGGGTTTCCATCAGGGCCAGGGAGCTGGACTTTGTAGCTGCCACTGGGGACATCCTTCAGGTCGCTCACGCCGAGCTGCTTCATGAGTAAGTCTGAGATATTGGCACCGCCGAAGGGGCTGCCCGCTCCGTTGCCACTAGGCCCTCCGAAGGCCATTGCGGGTCGTCGGGGGTTGCTCAAAATATAGTAGGGCACTAAATCCAATTTCTGGATCAGCGGGTTCGCCTCCGCCTGGGTCATCAGGCGGCCCATGACCTCCACCATCCCGGGCTTCGAGGCACCGACTTTACCGCCAAAGAGCCCGGCCTGCGCCATCGCGTAGCGCGAGAGATTGTCGGCGGCGTAGCGCTTGCCTTCTTGTGGCTTGGGCAGGTAGAGCTTGGCCCACGCCGTGCCATCAGGAAGCTTGCGGAGCAAGCTATCAAGCTGCTCTTCCAGATTCTCTTTTGTGGTGGCTTTGGCGAGTGCAGGAGCCTTGAGTGCGGCGAGGCTGGAGTCTACCAGTACGTTCTGGCCACTGTCTTGGCCGAGCTGACGGACAATCACACTAACGGCGACCTCACGAACCTCGCGCTCAGATTTTGCGCGTGGGGCATCAGGGCTCTGCTGAGGGTGAGCAAGTGTGGGAGCCAGCAAGAGAGCGCTGGCGAGTAGGGCGTAGTTCATTAGGGTTAAATTTCCTCCAGTGAGTTAAGACGAGCGATGCGCAACATTCCGCGAGAGTTACTTGAGATAGCCGTGGTAGACCCCGAGCCAGTAGCCGATCAGCCACGCGCCGGGATCGTCCGCGCTCTTGCCGTTACCACCACTATCCGCCTCCCAGTAACAGGCGTTCCAGCGCGTGACACGCCGCTCCGCCGGGGAGAGCACACGGTCTGTCTCCATGCGATTGCGTCCACCGCCCGGCGGAAGCCGCAGCGTGATGTCCATGCGCTTACTATTAACCATTGTCCAGTCGGTCTGCTCCAGTGGCCAGTCCTGAAGCGAGATAAGTGCACTCTCCACATCGCAAGGATTGCCTGTCACCGCGCCATACGTAAAATTATAGAACGGGCTGGCCTCGGCCTTGATCGTCTGCTCCGTTGGTGAGGGCTCCCACGTTCTGGCGATGCTCTGAGAGAGGATTTGCTTGCGCATCGGGTCTTTCTCTAGCAGCATCAGCGGGTAGTAGGCCAGATAGGCAAGCTCATCGTCGCTATGATTGAGCTTCCACCAGGGATTGCCTTTGCGGTAGTTGAGCGTATTTAAGAGATAGTGATGGTCTTTGATGAGTTTTTCATAGGCCTCGTCGTAGCGTTTCTCTCCCGTTAGATGAAACGCGACTTTCAGGTGTGAGAGAATTTCCAGCGCATTGAGGCCGCGCTCCTCTTTCCAGCGGGGGCTGTCGTTGATCAGGGCGGGCTCCCAGTGGCCCCAGCGGGTTGCCCGGCCCGTGTGGTCAATGAGGGTGAAGTTGTGATCCAGAATATGATCCGTCACCCGCTTGCACGTCGCCGCGATGCGCTTTTTCTCCGCAGCATCTGCCACATGCTCGGCGTAGAGGAACCAGGCGAAGTAGTGACCGTCTATTTCATCGCTCGATGTGTCGCCCTTTACCCAAACACTTTTCTCGATGGGCGAGCGGAACCAGACCGGGGTATTGTCGCCCGGAATATTCACTTTGTCCTCCGGATTGAGCCCTGTGGCTCCGGCTTTCAGCTCCTCGTCGGTGAGCGTGGCGCGGGCGGGGAAGCCGGAAATCCCCGAGAGGCGCTCTAGTTCCAGCAGAGCATGAAGGGATTTCTGGGCAAGAGCCTTGGCTACCGGGTCTTTGGTCGCACCGTAGCGCAGGCACTCTGCCCCCAGGTATATCGCCGTCCAGAGGCCGTCGTTGTCGCTTGCATTGTGGATGGTTCCGAGCTCGGGCTTTCCAGCGACTTTGTAGCTACAGTCTGAGATATAGCCGCGCCGGTTGTGATAGCTCGCCGTGATCGTCTCAAAGTGTGCCGCTTTCTCGGCAAGTGTCATCGGCTTCTCTTCGATACAGGCAAACCCCGCTTCGGTCTCTACCCAACAGCGGTTTTTGGTATCGCACCAGACCCGCTTGACAGAGTCGCTGGGGAGCCAGCGCTTGCTCGCAAAGTAGCGGAACTTCCCCTCACGAAGCCGCCACACACCGTTTTGTGTGCCCCCCCAGACATCCCCATTGCTTGCAAGCGCTACACTGGTCATCCGAATCTGTGGCATGCCGTCTTTGTGGTCTATCGGCTGCCACCAGTCTTTTCCGTTTGTCAGCATCAGCCCGAATGTCGTGGCGAGATACCAGTGTCCTTTGCCATCCGAGATCGCCTGCACCACCTCCGTGTCTTCCTCGATCTGCGGCTGGTGTGGCTTGAACGAGATAGGAAGCTCTATTCCCGCCCCCCGGCCCCTGTCCGAAGGCGGCGGCTTGGGAGCGTCGGTGGGGAGTGTCGCAAACTGGCGGGAGACGAGCTGGCCATACGAGGCAGCGGGCGCGGTAATCGCGGCGGGAGCGGGAGGCAGCATTGCTAGAGTTATCCTTTCAATCCACTGAGGACGATTCCCTTGACAAAGGTCTTCTGGACGAGAAGAAAAACGATAATCAGAGGGAGAGTGATGACGGTAGAAGTCGCCATGAGTAAGTTCCACTGGCTCTCGTGGCGACCCAGAAACGACTGAAGGCCCAGCGCGAGCGTGTACTGTTGCTCATCGTGAAGGTAGATCAGCGGGCCTTGAAAATCCGTCCATGCGCCCAGAAACGCGAAAAGTGCGACGGTGGCGAGGGCGGGGCGGGCGAGGGGCAGGATCACGCGCCAGAAGATGCTAAAGTCTGAGCAGCCGTCTAGGCGAGCGGCGTCCGAGAGCTCTTGCGGGATGGTGAGGAAGAACTGGCGCAGCAGAAAGATCGAGAACGGGTTGCCAAAGAACGCGGGGACGATCAGTGGGAGCCATGACCCCGACCAGCCAAGCGTACGAAAGAGCAGAAAGGTCGGGAGGAGTGTCACCTGTGAGGGCAGCATGATCGTCGCGAGCATCACAAAGAACAGCGGTTCCCGCGCTTTGAAGCGTAGCCGGGCAAAGGCATAGGCTGCGAGCGACGACGAGAGGCAGGTTCCTAAAACAGTCAATGCGCAGATAAAGAGGGTGTTGCCCACGTAGCGCCAGAACGGGAAACGGGCAATGGCGTCCGGGTAGTTCTTCCAGATCACCGGGTGGGGGAGCCACTCCATAGTTGCGGTGAAGATCTTCTCGGGTGTCTTGAGCGAGGTTGCTACCATGAAGGCAAACGGCGCTAAAAAGAGTAGGCAGAGCGCGATAAGAAGCCCGTAGCGAAGCCCTTTCATGCTTTTTCTCCTTCGTAGTAGACCCAGCGTGCGGAACTCTTAAAGACAAGCCAAGTGGCCAGAACTGTCAGTAGAAACAGCACCCACGCCATCGCGCAGGCCAGGCCCATACGGAAGAACTCGAAGGCATTTTGGTAGAGAGAGAGTGCGTAAAAGAGCGTGGCTTTATCCGGGCCGCCCTTGGTCATGAGAAAAGTCTGGGTGAAGTACTGGAACGTGCCAATCACGCCTAAGATGAGATTGAAAAAGATCACCGGGGAGAGCGCGGGCAGAGTGATGTGGTGCAGGCGCTGCCAGGCGTTTGCCCCATCCAGCTCCGCCGCTTCGTAGTAGTCCTGGGGGACGCCTTGAAGCGCGGCAAGATAGATCACCATGCTTCCGCCCACGCCCCATAAGTCCATCAGAATAATCGCGGGTTTTGCCCAGAGCGGTGAGGCAAGCCAGGTGGGTGTCGGGAGATGCAGCGCACGCAGCGCCTCGTTGATCAGCCCATGCTCCGGATTGAGTAGCCAGAGCCAGAGCATCGAGCTTGCCACGGTGGGCACCAGGGAAGGCAGGTAAAAAATCGTCCGAAAGAGCGCCATTCCCTTGAGCTTCTGGTTGAGCAGGAGCGCCAGTGCCAGCCCAATGGTTAGTGCCAGAGGAAGCTCTAAAAATAAGAACGCCGTATTTCCTAGAGAGGGCCAGAATGTCTCGGTGTCGGTGAAAAGCTCTTTGTAGTTTTCTAAACCCACCCAGCGCGGTGGCGAGAGCACGCGGTAGTCCGTGAAGCTCAGAAAGAGTGTCGCGAGCACGGGGCCAATCGTAAAGACCACGAGCCCGATCAGCCAGGGGCCGAGGAACAGATAAGCCACTTTGTCCCCCCGCCGGGTGGGAGGGTGGGGGGAAGAGGTCATCTATACTTCTCCAGCTCGCGGGAGACTTTTGCTTGCACCTGACGTAGGGCATCCTGCGGAGATTTCCTGCCGTAACGCACCGCGTCGCAGGCCGCCGTGAGCTCGCTTTGGTAGAGAGCGGCGACCGGAAGCACGGGGAAGTGGCTGGCGCGGGGGCTGTCGGCTAGGTCTAAAAACCGAGCAAAGAGCGGTCGCCAGGGAGCACCGGTTCGGAGTGTGGGCTCTTGCAAGATAGCGCGCTGGTTAGGAACCCCGTGCATCGTGCTGGCAAACGTGAGCTGCCCCGCCCGGGTCTGGCTCCACTTGAGAAACGCAAAGGCAACGTCGGTTTGCTTACCCTCGCTCGGCAGGCAGAAGAGATTGCCACCCAGCCAAGCCGTGCCTGCGAGCTTGGGAGAGTCTGCGGGGTAGGGAAGCGGTGCGACTCCGATCTCTTCGCCAGGGGTGTACTTAAAGACCCAGTTCGCGTTCCACTGACCGGAGAACTCCATGGCGGCTAGGCCCTTAAAAAAGGGATTGCTGGAGCCCATGTCCTCCGCAAAGCCCGCCGAAAACGCTTCCACGGCCTCGTTGCCGCCCTGCGCGTCCATCAGGCGTTTGTACCAGCGTACTCCTTCGATACTGCGTGGATCATCGGCGGTAAGGCGCTCGGTTTTTTCGTCCCAAAACTGTGCCCCGGCGGCTCCAAGTAACTGGACGGCTTCCGGAGGGCGCAGGCCGATCTGGGTGATGCGCCCGGTGCTATCGCGCTTCGTGAGGCGTTTGCAAAGCTCCTCTAGCTCTTCGAGCGTGCGCGGTGGCTCTTTCACGAGCTTTTTGTTGTAGAGCAGCACCATGCAGTCTAGTAAATAAGGAATCGCGTAGAGCTTGCCTCGGAAGCGGCACTGGCTCAGTGCGCCCGGCGTAAAGTCCGCGTCTTTGAGCCCGGCGGCGGCAAAGAGCTCATCCAGGGGGCGAAGTGCCTTGTTGGCGGCGAGTGCACCCAGCGCTGAGGGGTCTTTGAGAGTGAAGAGATCGGGAGGAGCGCCAGCCACTAGGGCACGGATAGTTTTATCGTCGCTCACGGAGGGCAGGTTTGTTATTGTGGGGTCGTAGGCACGAAGAACGTTGCGAAAGACCTCTTCCTCATCGCCGCCCCACATGCTCCAGACACGCAGCCGATTGCTGGACGGAGAGTTTTTGCAGCCTGCGGCAAGAGCGAGGGCAAGGAGAGCGGCGGTGCGCATGGGCACATACTAGCGTAATACTAGCGTCAGTGCACAGATCAGACAAGGCTTTTATTGTGCAGTGTATTGACGGTAAGAAATGCAGCGTCTACAATGCTTCTATGATCTTTCTTTCGCACGGTAAGCTGGCAGTGCTCGCCCTTGCCAGTTTGATGAGCTTTGCAGCGCTCGCCGCACCACAAAAGTCAGAGCGGGTTGGTTTTAACCGTGATATTCGCCCCCTTCTCTCGGACAACTGCTTTGCGTGCCACGGGCCCGACAAGAACAAACGTATTGCAAATCTTCGCCTGGATCAGCCTAATAAAAGCATCGTTCCAGGCGATATTCTGGGCAGCGAGCTGGTACGGCGCATCAATCAGCCCGAGGGTGATCGGTTGCAGATGCCACCGAGCTACTCGCACAAAGCGCTCACGGCGGCACAAAAGCGGCTCTTGATGCGCTGGATTGGCGAGGGCGCGAAGTACCAGGGACACTGGGCCTGGCAGGCACTCTTGCCCGCTAGTCCACTTCCCTCAGGAGGAATAGATAAATATATCCGGATGCGCTTGGCGAAAGAGAAGCTAACGCCTGCGCCGCAAGCTGATAAAGCAACCCTGATTCGGCGTGTGAGCTTGGACTTAACGGGATTGCCGCCAACACAAGAGCGGGTGGCGGTGTTCGTGGCGGACGTGCGGTCTGACGCCTACGAAAAACTCGTAGATGCGCTTCTTGCCTCGGCGGCGTATGGGGAGCGCATGGCGGTACCGTGGCTGGACATGGTGCGCTATGCCGACACCGTGGGCTACCATGGCGACCAGAACATGAACGCCTGGGCTTATCGAGACTGGGTGATTGATGCTTTTAACGCCAACATGCCCTTTGATAGATTTACGCGTGAGCAGCTCGCAGGAGATCTCCTGCCAAACCCGACTCCGAGCCAGCTCACGGCGACGTGTTTCAATCGCTTGAACATGGTCACCCGTGAGGGCGGGGCGCAGCCCAAGGAGTATCTGCACAAGTACGCCACGGATCGCGTACGCACCGTCGGGATGGCGTGGATGGGCATGACGACGGGCTGTGCGGAGTGCCACGACCACAAATACGATCCGTTTACACAGCGAGATTTTTATGCACTGGCCGCCTATTTTGCCGATGTTAAACAATGGGGGGTCTATGCCGACTACGGCTACACTCCCAACCCGGACCTGCGCGGCGTCAACAACGACTATCCGTTCTTCCCCGAAATTACAGTGGAGAGCAAGTACCTCAAGGCACAGATCGCCCAGAAGCAGCACGAGATTGACGCACTGGCCGCGCCACTCCTGGTGAGTCAGAGCTGGCTGGGAGAGCTCAATGCCTATGTCCAGGCCAACCCTGACGGCTGGGAGAGCGATGAGCGTGTGGTGCTCACGGGCAACAAAGCGCTCGATGCCGTGCGGGAGTTTTTGCCCAAGGCACGGCAGCTCGCCAGTGTTCGATTAGAGCTTTTGCCCATCGAAAAGAGTCTCTTCCGAAAAGGTGTGCGCTCCGAGACCGTGAATTTGAGCCTTGCGATTGTGAGTAAAGACGGCAAGCCACGTAATATCGCTGTTCGCCATGCTGCCGCGAGCACGTTCGAACCGATCTACCGGAACTCTTTTGCGCTGCTAGGAGTGCATCGGGGCTGGAAGCTCGCTGATACGGAGTCTAGTTCGTCACAGATGGCTGTCTATCGTCTCGATAAGCCGATCACGCTCGCGGATGGCGAGCGCCTGCGTGCTACCTTGCCCAACTGTGATCTCGCCAGTTTTCGCCTCAGTGCCTCGCCGCTCGTGCCGCGTGACCCCGACGGTCTGACGCTTCCCGATAAGTCGCTCACGCCTCGGGACTATCTTCTCGCCACAGCCTCCGACACGGATGCTTTTGCTAAAGCCAGGGGATTGGAAGCCGAAATTATCAACTACCGCAGTGGCCGTACACCCGTGATGGTGACGGAGCGCGCTAAAACGCCTCTGACTCTGCGCGTCGTGCCGCGCGGCAACTGGCAGGATGAGACCGCGCCTGTGGCTGTTGCCGCGACACCAAACTTCCTCCCCCGCCGAGCGGGGGCTGGGGGGGCGGAAAATAGGCTGGAGCTTGCCAACTGGCTGATGGACAAGAACAATCCGCTCACGGCGCGGGTCTTTGTGAACCGGCTCTGGAAGCACTTTTTTGGCGTCGGGCTCTCCGCGAGCGTTGAAGATGTGGGCGGGCAGGGTGAGCCGCCCAGCCACCCGGAGCTTCTGGACTGGCTGGCGCGGGACTTTCAAAAAGACTGGAACATCAAGCGGACGGTCAAGCAGCTCGTGCTGAGCCGTACCTACCAGCAGTCATCAAAGAGTAGTGCGTTGCAGCGTGCGCGCGATCCACAGAACCGCCTGTTGGCGTCGCAAAACCCACGGCGACTGGAAGCCGAGTTTGTGCGCGACAATGCGCTGGCAATTGCGGGACTTCTCAATAAATCGGTTGGAGGGCCACCGGCTAAGCCCTATCAGCCCGCTGGCTACTACGCCCCGCTGCAGTTCCCCGACCGTGACTACGCCTCAGACACCAATGGCTCACAGTGGCGGCGGGGGGTCTACATGCACTGGCAGCGGACGTTTCTGCACCCCATGCTCGCCAGCTTCGATGCTCCCAATCGTGACGAGCCGTCTTGCACGCGCACGCAGGCCAACACGCCCCAGCAGGCGCTGACCCTACTCAACGACCCTGAGTTTGTCGAGGCAGCCCGTGTCTTAGCGGCAAGCCTGAAAGCCAAAACCGACGACGCTAAACTCTCTGAAATCTATCAGCGAGCCCTGGCTCGCAGCCCCAAGCCACAGGAGAAAGTCTCGTTGCTGGCTTTTCTTGCCAAAGTCCGCACCGAGTACGCCACTCGCCCCGACGATGCGAAGAAGCTGCTCGCTATTGGCCTTGCGCCCACTCCCGTAGGCAATGCGCCTGAGCTCGCCGCCTGGACCAGTGTCTGCCGCGTCGTACTGAACCTGCACGAGACCATCACGAGGTACTAAGTTATGTTTGATGAACAAGAATTTGTCCGAAGCGTCAACCGGCGCACTTTTTTAAAGCAGTCTGCCTACGGTGTGGGCGGACTGGCGCTAGGGGCACTACTCGGACGCGAAGCGCAGGCCCAAAACTCCCCCGCCTGGCGGGGGGCGGGGGGTAGGATAAAGCGTGTCATTCATTTGTGCATGGCGGGCGGCCCGAGCCACTTAGAGACGTTTGACTGGAAGCCGAAGTTGCGCGAGCTGCACGGTCAGCCGTTCCCTGAGTCTTTTACGAAAGGCCAGCAGCTTGCTCAGCTCCAGAACACGGTCTTAAAAGCCTTCGGGCCGCAGCATGAGTTTATGCGCTACGGCAAGAGCGGCCTAGAACTAAGCACCGCGCTTCCCCTCATCGGAAGCCTCGCCGATGAGATCTGTGTCGTGAAGTCCATGGTGACCGAGCAGATCAACCACGACACGGCGCATGCCTTTATGAACTCGGGCTCAATTCTCAAGAGTCGTCCGTCTATGGGCTCCTGGGTACTCTATGGCCTTGGAGCCACCACGCAGAACCTTCCCGGTTTTATTGTGCTAACATCGCAGGGGCGTGGCGGGGCGCAGCCTGTCTCGGCGCGGCAGTGGTCGTCGGGGTTTCTGCCCAGCAAGTTCCAGGGCGTGCAGCTCCAAACACGCGGCGATGCCGTGCACTTTGTCGGGAGCCCGGAAGGCGTCTGCCAGAGTACGCAGCGCTTGGTCGTTGAGGAGATTGCGCGGCTCAATGGGATGCTCGCCGAAGATAAGGGGAAAACCGACCCGGAGATCGCCACCCGTATCGCGCAGTACGAGCTTGCCTTCAAGATGCAGGCATCGGTGCCGGAGCTGACCGAGATGGGAAACGAGACTCAGGCGACCCTGGATCTCTACGGCGTGAAAAAGCCTGGCGACGGCACGTTTGCGAGCAACTGCCTGCTCGCCCGAAGATTAGCCGAGCGCGGCGTGCGCTTTATCCAGCTGTACCACCGCGGCTGGGATCACCACGGCGGCGTCAAGAACGCCATCACACAGGCCGCCGTCGAGTGCGATAGAGCTTCTTGGGCACTGATCACGGACTTA
>NZ_JAYVPL010000097.1:0-20556 GCF_043757465.1 Armatimonas sp. | reverse complement strand
GAGTGTTTACGGCTCGGACGGAGCCTTTGGGAGCTAACGTAAGGGATTGCCCTATGCGTTTCCCAAGAAGCCTGATGCTTGGCATTGTTGTTTTTTGTGATTGTGTCCTAGACATAATTTCAGAAGCTCTCTGCTTTAGCGGAGGGAGTCGTCACAAAGTCCCAGAACTCGTGTGAGGTCGCCTTAATTTCTGCCTGCATAGCTCGTTGCCAGGCATTGGGATGAATCTTCGTTAGCGGAAAGTGGCAGATTCCGACCCGCAGACTTTCCGCTCGTTTTAGCAACGGGTAGACTTTCCAGCAGGCGGCGCACTCCAAATCCGTAAAGAGAATTGCTTCCCAGCGAGAGCCTGCTTTGAGAGGCGGTGTGGGATCAGGCTCACGCCAGTGCTTGATGGTCGCCGCCACCCGCAAAAATGTCGCGTTATCGAAGAGAGGCGATGCTTTCTGACTCTCTTCTTTCGAGGTGATCGCCGGTCGACGGCTTGCGACCAACCCAAGCCCCAGGCTGATTCCCACGCACACGGCCACGCCATAGCGCAGTGCAAGCGCTCCAGGATGCGGCTTCGCGCTTGGCGCGGCCTGGCTCAGACGGACACACATAGACTTCGAGAGCCGGGCATCCGCGTGCCAGCTTTTTGCTCTATCGTCAAGATTCATCTACAGTTCCTCCTCGGAGAGTAGGGTTCGCAGGCGCAGGATGGCCTCGTGGACGCGGCTCTGGACGGTTCCCTGCGGCACACCCACCACCTCGGCGGCTTCTCTGTGGGTGAGACCCTCCGCCTTCACTAAGATAAACGCCTCGCGCTGGGCCTGCGAGAGTCTGTGGCGAAGCGCTTCGTAGCCGCTTTCGCCAGCAGTTCACGGTAACAGCGTGCAGATCAGCGCATCTTGGGTAAGATCTTCCGCATCCGCATGACAGCCCCCGCACAACCGCAGGCTCAGTCGGAAAACTCTATCGCCATGATTGTCAAGCCAGCGCTCCCAGTTTTTATCCACGCCTATTAGTTCCCTTTTTTCGCCGTTTTGTTGGATAATAGAACCATGAAATTTTCAGTTTTTACCAAACCCTACAAAGACGAGATTCCCGCCCTGGGCAAGCGCGTTGCGGCGCTCGGGGTGGATGGCATCGAATTGCCCGTGCGACCGGGCTATCCGGTGACGATGGACAACGCCACCCTAGAACTTCCGAGGGCGGCGAAGCTTCTGCACGAGGAGTCCGGTATTTCCATAGAGAGCATTGCGCCCAATTTTGCCAGCGACGGTGCGGAGCTGACCCCCAAGCTCTTTGAGGCGTGCGGCAAGGCGGGGGTGCCGATTATTCGGGTCTGCCCCACGCCCCGAGCCAGTGAGAGCTACCCGGATGCCGAGAGGCGCTGGCAGAAGCTCTTTTTGGGAATGGTTCCCGCACTGGAGAGTAACAATGTGGCTATTGGCATCCAGAACCACTCCGGGCGCAATGTCCCGGTGCATGCGTTTGGTCTGCGCTCGCTGCTGGCGCCTCTTCCGCCCAAATCCATCGGTGCGGTCTGGGATGCGGCGCACAATGCTTTGGAAGGCGAGAGCGTGGGCTTTGCGCTGGAGCTGATCTACGGCCCCCACTTCAAGATGCTGAACCTCAAAAACGGCTACAAGAAGCGCGGCGACGACGGCAAGTGGCGCACGTTCTGGTCCAAGGGCGACGAGGGTTTGGCGGATTGGAAGGCTATTGCGGAGAACCTCAAGAAACGTGGGTTTAATGGCGTGGTTTGCCTGACGGCGGAGTACAGCGAGCCGGGCGGCCCCGAGAAGCACCTTGCCGCCGATATTGCCTACGCCAAGCGCTTATTTATGCCGTAGCCATTCCGCCACGCGTGGGATTGCGCCGTCGAAGCCGCCGCTGGTCTCAAAGAGAATCACGTCGGCAGTGGCGGAGATATCGGCTTCCAGCGCCGTTAGTAGCTCTTCGGCGGAGCTAATGGCTGCCACAGCAACTCCTGATGCCTCGACTCTTGCAGCGATCTCGGCTTGCGTGAGCTGGGTGTGGGTAGCAGCGCCATGCGCGGGGGGCTGGAACAGATAGACGCGCTCGACTCCCGCGAAGAGGGTGTCGTACCAATGGAGCGCATCGCGGTTGCGGAAGCTAAAGGTGTGGGGCTCGAAGCAAACCCGAACCCGCTTGCCCGGAAAGCTCTGTAGGATCGTCGTGATCCCCGCACGGCACTTGGCGTAGCTGGAGCCAAAGTCGTTGTAAAGCGGTGGCTCGATGCCGGGGTTGAGCCGCTCCAGCCGCCGCCGGACACCGGAGAACGCGGCGATACCGACGGCAAGCTCCTCAACGGTCACTAGCTTTTGCTCCAGAAGCAGCGCCGCCACACCGACGGTATTTTCCACACTGTGTTCCCCGAGCTGTCGGGTTGTCAGTTTGCAGATTGGATTGCCGTGGCTACAGAGCGTGAAGTGCGTGACGCCCCCCTCGCGGGAGATGTCCGAGGCGAACCAGTCCGCGTCCGTGTCGGTTCCGGAGTACCAGACCACGGGCGCACTCGCCTCTTTCATGACTCGAACCAAGTGCGCTCCGTTCCAGCAAGCGACGATCAGGCCATCCGGGGGGAGGCTCGCGACGAGCTGCTCAAACGGTGCGAGATAGTCCGTAAGTGTGGGAAAGACATTCACATGATCGTGCTCACCCGATGTCACCAGAAGCGCACTGGCTTTGTAGAACAAAAACTTGCTCCTGTCATCCCAGTTCGCAGCGGGGTACTCATCACCTTCTAGGACAAACACATTTCCTTTGCCACGGTGCCCATTGTCCGGAAAGTCTAGCGCCTCGGCCCCGATAAAATACGACGGGTCTTTTTTCGCATAGCGCAGCACATGAGCTGCCAAGGCCGTGCAGCTGGATTTGCCAAAGCTCCCTGCCACGACAAGCGACTTCCGTGCTCCTAGTAGTTCGGCAATCGCCTCAGGAAACGAGAGCACACGCTTGCCCGACTCCAGCGCCGCCGCCACTTCCTCATTCGTATCGGGCACTAGCTTGGCGTGCTTGCCAATCACGATCCAGTCTGCATCTTCGGGGATATTGGCCGCCTCGTAGCTCGTGGCGCAGGGAATCCCATAGCGCTGAATCACGAGAGAGATCGGCGGATAAAAGCCCTCGTCGGAGCCGGAGACACTCCAACCGGCGTCGAGGAGCAGCTTTGCGACCGCGCTCATCCCCGCGCCGCAGAGTCCAATAAAGTGTGCATGAGGCATGACCGAGATTTTACCCCAAGACGACTCCGCCCACACGAACGTGGGCGTCTGTGAGCCTTTGGCTGGGATGTCGCTCCGCGACTACGAACCAATGCCCCCATTCGTGTGGCGGATTAGTCCCTTCACTTTCAGATTCAGATCAAACTTCCCGCAGCGCTCACAACCAGGAAGAAAGTCGCTGGAGCGCAGGCGCGTGCGCAGGGCGTGCCACTCTTGCGAGCGCCAGAGATCGGTAAACGACGATTCGTTGAGATTGCCCAGTGTGAGCTCCGAGTTGGGGTTGCAGCAGAATCGCACGTTGGCATCACCGTCCACCCGAGCGTACCAGTGCCCGGCGAAGCACCCCACTTCGTCAATGGGAAAGCGATCCGGCGCAGTGCCAGAGAGTTCCGTATAGAACGCCTCCAAGTTCGCGGAGGCACCCAGGCTCTCTAAGTGAGCGCGCTCGGCAAAGAGCGCCGCACGCTGGGCTTCACTCAGCACAAGCGATACTGTCTCTTCGATGGCGCTCATGAGCTTAAACTGCACCGATGCGCCCAGTGTAGTGGCTAGTGTGAGTGCTTTGTCGAGCACATGACAGTTGACGGCGCAGACGACAAAGACTAATTTTAGCTGGGTTCCTGCCGCCACAACTTCCCGCAGAAGCGCGATCAGTGTGTGGAAATCTGTCTCACTTCGTCCGGGATGAAATGCGACATAGGTCTCGGGGTCGGCGCACGAGAAGTTCGCAAGAATCGTATTGAGTTTAAGTGCCAGAAATGCCTCGCGATCCCGCACCAGCGTTAGATTCGAAATCAGCGTCACCTTCAAGCCCGCTTGGCGAGCATCCGCAAAAACCTCTAAACACTCAGGATGCGCCAGCGGATCACCGCCGCCTGTGAAGATCACTCGCTCGGTGCCGAGTGCGGCCAGCTCGGAAAAAAGTGGCTGGAGCAGCTCCCGCCCGAGGCGCTTGCGTCGCCAGTCGGCCCTAGGCAGCTCTTTGCGTAGCGGTGAGTAGCTCCAGCAGGTCAGACAGCGCAGGTTGCAGGCGTTAGTCAGCACGACACTCACACTCTGCGGCCCGAGGGTGGGTAGCAAGTTGAGGCGCGTCTCGTTGAGGCGGTCTACTTCGCGACCCACTTGTCTCCGTCGAGCACAAAAGTCTGGGTGTAGTTCTGATCGTCGGCAGGCGCGACACGCCGCTCGATTGTGCCATCTTTCTTAAAGGCCCAGGTCTCGTCGAACTGCTTATTGTTGTTGGCATCAATCTTGGCGCGATTCCAAGTAATGTAGCCCTTGTCTTTATCGCAGCGCAGCTCAATTACCACGCCGCCGTTTTTAACGCGCCATTTAGGGCCTTTCGCATCGGATGTGCCTTTGCCGAGCGGCTCTTTCTGCATCCTCAGCACTTCCCGGTCCACGTCAGAGAGTGTGTTGCTTCCCCCTTCGCTTGCCGAAGGAGGAGGCGCTTGAGTGCCGACGGAGGGAGCGACAGGTGCTTCTCGTGGCAAGGGCACACTGGCCTTGTTTGCGTTGGACCGGATTACCAGGAGCGCAATCGGCGCGGCGATCAGTGCCAGACAGCCTACTCCGCGTAGCTTCACAAATGAGTCATAGTTCATTAACCTACCCCCCCCTGCCCCCGCCCCGCGGGGGTGATGGTTCTGCCCTGCGGCGTCACCGTGACCGTGTAGCGCTTGCCTTTGTAGCTCACGCCCTGAATCTCGAGCTTCGTCCAGCCCTTCGGCAGCGCAACAGGCGCTTTGCTCATCTTATCCCAGTGCGCGAAATCTAGCCCCCCGAAGCCGTAGAGAATGGCTTGCAAGACGCCGCCACAGCCCGTGGTGAAAACGCAACGATCCAGCGAGCGTTTCTCCGAAAAGAGCAGAAAGGGGCCGCGGACGAACGGACGGTAGCTGGCACGAAACTCCTCCTCGGCCTCCGCAGCGCGGCCTAGGCGGGCGGCGATGAGCGCGTGCACGGAGTCGGTCATGGCGGGACCATTTTTGATCGGGCGCGTCTTATGGAAGTCAAATGTCTTGGCATCCGCGCCCGGGTACTGTGCGGGCCAGAGAAGCAGCTCACCATCGGCTTGCTTCGTTCCAGGCTTGCCGTCGTCACCGTCGCAGCGTAGGATTACACCATCGGCATTTTTCGGCATCGTGAGGGATTTGGCGACAGTGGCCCAGAGCGGATTGGTCGGCTTTCCGAGCGTCTGGGCGGCTTCCGTCGCCGCGTTCAGGCAGTTGATCGCCATCGCATTCGTGTAGGCGTTGTTCGTCACCTTCATGTGCAGCTCATCCGGCCCGGTGAGCGGCCCCAGATCGTAGCCGCCTTTTGCGTTCTTCTTGACCTTGCTGGCAAAATACTCGGCAATCCCCGAGAGCAGCGGCCAGCCGCGCGACTCCAGCCAAGCTTTATCCCCCGTCGCGAGCCAGTACTGCCACGCCGCCCAGCCGACTCCCGCCGTCACGTGTCGCCCCTCGGAGAAGCCCCCCGGCGCGGTCTCGTTGCCGCTACTGGCCGACTCCCAGGGAAAATCAATTCCCTTGCAGCCCTGCTTTGACGCTTGCGCTTTTGCCTGTGCCAGATGGCGGAATCTATACTCCAGCATCGTCTTTGCCAGATCGGGGTGCTGCGCGAGAAGTGCTGGAAACATCCATACTTCGGCGTCCCAGAAGATATGGCCTTTATAGAAATCGCCGGAGAGCGCCTCAGGCGCGACCGAGAAGCTCCCATTTGGCTGAACGGACTGGATCAGATCGAACATCAGCTTATGCACCAGCTGCTGCGCCTCGGGGTCGCCCTCGATCACAATATCGCGCCCCGCCCAGCGCTTCGCCCACACCGTTTTATGGGCCTCAAGCGCCTCAGCAAAACTTACCTCTAACCCTGCCCCTCGCACGGAGACATTAATCGTTCCATCTTGGCTAGTTGCACTGACAGCTAATGCATTTAACCCATGATCTGTTGGTTTTGTTGCTGAGACAAAATTGGTCAGCGTAGTCTCATCGTTTTTTGTCGTCAGCACACCTGTTCTCAAATCGAGGGATTGCTCGTAGATCGCTGATGTCCCCTCTTTTAGGCTGGGCCCGCGTTGCCAAAGCTCTTTCTTTGAAACACGTAGCACTTCGTTCTCAGCGTAATCACCAGCAACGAAAGCAAGGCCATCTTTTCCTGCATCACCCTTTGCTCCAATAGTTACTCCTAGCAATCCATTACTCAAATAAATCCCATGATTGCCTCGGTTGGCGCTCGGGTCGGTGGTCTTGAGAATCCACGGGTCGAGGTCTTTGAAGGCTCCGGTGTCGGCGGGAACGGCTTTGGTGATGAGCGTGGTCGGAGGCGCTGTGTCCTCTGATTTGGGGCATCCCGTAAGAAACAGTACCGAGAGCGGCACAAGAGCCAGAAAATAGCGTCGTGTCATACCCCCCTATTTTACCGCTATACTGGGAACAGATGAGGAGTCAAAAACGCGCTTCACAAGATGAGCTTCTGGTGACGCTCGCCTACCAGCTCCGGGGGCGTGACCTGCGGCTGGCGGAGACGACTCTGGCACTGTGCCTTCCCGAGGTAGCTCTTGCGGCACTGGCGGCCATTCAGGAGAAAGAACGCCATACGCAGCGGCTTCGGCGTAGCCTGGGGCGGCTCTTTACGTATATCGCGGGCGGTGCCTATATTGTCTGGGTTCTCTCGCAGCTCGGGCAGATGGGGTGGCCAATATTCTTGCTGGTCGGTTTAGTGCTTCGTCTGGTGCTCGGGATTGTTATCTCAGACAGTACGGCTCCAACCCTCCGTAGCCAGAGTGTCCGATTTGTGGCAGCGGCGAGTATTCTCCGGGCGAGTCGTAGCAGCTTAGGGCCGGTTCTTGTTTTGGCGGAAGCGGGGCTACGTGGCGCGGGCCCCGAGCGCAATGCCTATCGGAAGTTTCTGGAGGTGGCGCTGGTTCGTGCACCCGTGAGCGAGATCGTGGCCCTTACCGGCTCCCAGCAGCGTGCCCTGCGCACCGTAACCCGCGATGCCATCACGTGCGCCCAGACCGACGACCGTTACACGCGCCTGGCCAGTGCGGGCCTTCTCGCGCTGGGCACTCTCCACGACCCTGGCCTCGCCGAGCTGGCAACCACGCTACGCACATCGCACCGCCAGGAAACGATTCGTGCGGCGACCACGGAGTACTTGAGCCAGCTCTAGCGGTACACTGAGAGTATGTTGCAGGCCCAGAAATCTCGCTCCGAAGAGGAGCGTGCAAAACGCTTCCGCGAGGTCCTGGATAAGCAAACCGTCCTAGACGCCGAACGGGAGCTAGCACGCTTCGAGCCACAGACCGTTCTGCCACTGATCACCCGTATTCTCCAGAAGGAAAAACAAGTCCAGAGTCAGCGTCTGTGGATAGTGGGTACTCTTTTGGTAATCGTCCTGATAGCGTACGGACTACGATCTGTGCTAACAAGACATCTTTCCGGATTCTTTCCATTCTATATCTTTTTCTTCGGCTGGAGTGAGAAAAAGAAAAAAGGCCAGTTCAAGCACACGGAGAAGCTCGCCCAGCTTCTTCCGCCCTACATCAAACAAGCGGGTCGCAGCGAGCTAGGCACACTGCTGGAGCTGGCGGGGCTTGTGTGGAAATCCCCCCCTCTCAACTCCCTGCTGCGCGACCGTCTGGCCATGATTCTGCCCTGGACACCCACCGATGAGCTGCTGCTCCTCACGGAAGCGGAGCGCAGCAGTCTGCGACTCGTCACCGCAAGCGCTATCGAGGAGTTTCGAGACAATGCTTTCTACGAACCTCTTGCCATCGCCGGTTTGCTCGCACTGGGAACTCTGGGGGATCAGGGCGTTCTAAAACATGCCCAGGGCCTCACGCTCCGGCAGACTCAAGGCCGGGTTGGGGCGGCGGCGGAGGAGTATTTGACCCAGATCGCGAAATGAGGGGTTATGTACGGTGTAGATGATTTTGTTCGGGCAGCCGATGTCGAGCTGCAACAGTACGATGCCCATGCCAGCCGCTTCGACGCATTGTCCAAAAGCAACGCCGAGAAGCAAGAGAGCCTGCGCCAGCGCCTCGCTGATGCCCAGGCACAGCTCGCCGATGCCAGCTTGCCGGGCAGTCCCAGCGCCGTTAGTGTCCAGCAGCTCGCTGACCAGCTCGGGGCTCCGGCGCTTTTGTGGGGCTTCAACGAGGTGCAGGAACGAGGTAAGAAAGTGGCGGAGCGCCTCAGGGAGCTTACGGCCAACCCTCAGTTTGCCGAGCGCGAGATTCGCTCGCTCCGCCTGGAGACCGAGCTGCGCGAGGTCGAGCCGCTCTTCAACGAGGCGAAACAAGAGCTGACCAAACTGACACAGCAGCCGGGGGTGACCGAGCTGCTCCAGCGCCAGTGGGGCACGCCAAGCTACCCACACCGGGGTATTTTTCGCTTCTTAAAGAGCGAATTTCTACGGGACTGGAAGAACGCCGACCGAGCGGTGGCAGCGCTCAAGGCTAGTAGCTTCGCCGAGATTGCTCAGCGCGTCGCGGACCGGCAGGAGCAAAACACCGTGCTTGGTGAGCGCGTCGGGCGGCTCAAGAACGAGCAAAAAGCCATTGACACCTTGATCTGGGAGCACGAGAAACTCACGGCGCAAGAGGCGGATCTGCCGCGCCAGACCCGTGCCCGACTGGGAGAAGACCTCGCCGCGTACGCCGCCGTCCGTGGCACCGATAAGCTCCCCGACCCGGAGGCCGCCAAGCGTGCCGCTCTGGCTATTGATGGTGTCGCCCATCAGGTCAAGTACCTCGAAGAGACGCACAACAAGATCGAGGAAGACCTCACAGGGCTTTTAGAGCGCTCCGGGAAGCTGCGCGAGGAGAAGCTACGCTACGACACGGATCGGTATAGGTATCGCAATAAGAACTTCTCGCAAGACCAGTGGGACAAGCGCTTCGGACGGGCGGGGCGCTACCAGAAGTCCGGGGATCGCTACGAGCGGGTCACCGAGGTCGTCTATGTCTACGACGATTACTACAGACCGTCGCTGATGCAAGAGTTTCTCTGGTGGGACATCATCACGGATGGCAGAATTGACGGCAACTTCATCCCCGAGGTCGCCCAGTACCATGATATGAATCCGAACTACGCCTACGAGCGCCCGGGTTACGACGGCGCAGCATCCGATAGTTCCTGGAACCGCGACGACTCATGAAACGATAGAATAAGTCAGGAGAAATCGCCATGCAAGTACCTGTACTCGTCGAGCAAATCAGCACACACATTTTTCGTGCTAAAGCCTGGGACATTATGGCAGAAGGCCAGAGCGCTGAGGATGCCGTCACGGCACTTCGCCAGTTGCTTCGTGGTGGCAAGTACGTTGCGATGCTTGATCTTCCTACCAGTAATCCGTTCCTAGCAATAGCAGGAGACCTCAAAGACGATCCCCTCTTTGAGGATTGGGTAACCGCGATGAAAACCTACCGAGAAGAAAAAGAAGCAGATCCAAGCTACTGATCCCATGCCACGATTTATTCTCGATACCGATACCCTGACCCTTTTACGTCAAGGCAACGAGGCTATCATTCAGAAGCTCCAAGCAATGGACATCAGCGAGGCCGTTCGTTTCGTAGGGCGCTTACCCATTCTCGGATTTTCTCAAGAAGCGATCCTCCGCTACCGCAGCCTACTCAGCCAAAAGCTTAATGTTGGGAAAATGGATCTGCGTATTGCAGCCATCGCTTTAGAACATAAAGCAATCGTCATTACGCGAAATACACGTGATTTCGAGCGCATACCCAACCTCACTATCGCAGACTGGGCACCTACAGAGTAGCCCATGCGCCGACCACAGGCTCCGTTGCGGGTTCTTTGCTACGCCGTCAATGGTCTCGGGTTGGGGCATCTGACACGTACCATTGCGATTGGTCGGCAGATTCGGCGGCTGTGCTGGGCGCTGGGTGAGCCGCTGGAGCTGGTGATTCTGACATCAAGCGAGGGAGACGGGCTGGCACTCGTCCACGACTTTCCGGCCTTTAAGATTCCCTCAAAAAATATTGTGAGCGGCGGCGGGTTCTCGGCGCACCGCTACCGGAAGCTGGGCAAACAGTGGGTATGGAACGCAATCAATCTCTTCGCGCCCGATCTTCTCGTCGTGGACACGTTTCCGGCGGGGAGCTTTCATGAGCTCTACGACGTGCTGGATCTAGGCAGTAAGAATGTCTTTGTCTGCCGCGCCGTGCGGCCCGATGTCGCAAACCAGCCGACGTTCCAGAGTGCACTGCGCGGCTACGACAAGATTATCCTGCCCGAGGAAGACGGGGTCAATGACACGCCACTACCCGAGCAAGCGCAAGAGAGAGCCGTGGGGGTGCCGCCGATCCTGCTGCGCTCCGTCGAGGAGACCTATGCGCGTACCGAGGCACGGGAGCGGCTAGGGATTCCGTCAGCGGCGAAAGCACTCTATGCCTCCACAGGCGGCGGCGGCGATAAAGATGCCGAGGCGCTCTTTGAGCAGCTTGTTGCGGCGGCACGCGCCCTGCCGGAGATTCACTTCACGCTTGGGGCCGGAATGCTCTACCGAGGGCGCGAGTTTCCGGCTCCCAATGTCTCCTGGACGCGGCGCCCGGTGCTGAGCGAGTGCTTCCGCGCTTTTGATGGCGCGATCACGGCAGGTGGCTTCAACTCCGTGTGGGAGCTGCTGCACAGTGGTGTCCCGTGCCTGTTTCTACCCCTGGCCCGTGGCTGGGACGATCAAGAGGCGCGGGTGGAGCGGTGCGTCGCGGCGGGTGCCGGGGTGCGGCTCACCGACTTGAGCGCGGAGGCGATTGCGACGGGCATCCAGAATCTCCCCCGAACGATCCCACGCCTCGCACCGCGCAACGGAGCGCTCGCCGCCGCCGAAGAGGTTCTCTCTCTGGTGTTTGACCGCAAGCACCTCGAAGACGCAGCGCTCCTCTGTGATCCAAGCATGCTCTTTGCCGCCGCTCAGAAAGGCATGACCGAAGAAACGCTCCTCAAAGCCGCCGCCAAGCGCTGGAAACACACAGAAGACCACTCTCCTGACTCCGCAGAAGCACTACTGCAGGAGCTGCTCGCCTAACTAAACACAGACGCCGGTTTCAACCGGCGTCTGTGTTTTCTCTTAATCCTCCGGCTTTTTGCTGGCGTCGAAGTACTCCACCGTCTTGACAGCGTCGCCTTCGCGTAGCTCGATCAGCTTGACGCCTTGTGTGGAGCGGCTCTGGGTGGTCTTGATCTCGCTGACTTTCACGCGGATTCCGGTACCGTTTTCCGTGACAATCATCAGGCGCAGGTTTTCCTGGCCCTCACGAGGCACGACGCACGCGGCTTTCAGATGCCCGGTTCGCACCGTGATGTCCATGGTCTTGAGCCCCTTGCCCCCACGGCCCTGCGTTTTGTAGGCCGCCATCGAGGTTCGTTTACCCAGACCGTTCGCGCCCACCACCAGCAAATCGGAGTCGTCGGAGGCGATATCGAGGCCCACGACGTGGTCATCTTCGCCATCCAGCACGATCCCACGCACCCCACCCGACGCGCGGCCACTCGCACGCACATCGGATTCTTTAAAACGAATCGCCATGCCCTTGATCGTCGTCAGCACGATGTTCTGGTCGCCATCGGTGAGCTTCACCCAGTTGAGCTGATCGCCCTCGTTCATGTCAAACGTGACCAGACCATTGGCACGCAGGTTCGCGAACTCCGCAATACGTGTGCGCTTGATCTCACCGCGCACCGTGCCCATGAAGAAGTACCCCTCGGCGTTCTTCAGGTTACGGATCGGCACGGTCGCCGTAACATGCTCATCGGGCAGTATTTGGATAAGGTTGATGATATTGGTGCCCATCGCCGTCCGGCTTGCCTCAGGCACCTCAAAGGCTTTGAGGCGATAGACCCGGCCTCGGTCCGTGAAGAAGAGAATATAGTCGTGTGTCGAGGCCATGAACAAGTGCTCGAAACCGTCTTCGTCTTTGGTCTTGCCCGCGATCCGGCCCTTGCCGCCCCGCCCCTGTGTCGGGAACGTGTCCATCTTCAAGCGACGGATATACCCGTCACGGGTGATCGTGATGAGCATCTCCTCATCGGCGATGAGATCTTCGAGATTGATCTCCTCGGCCTCGGTCCGCTCCATGCGGGTGCGGCGAGCATCGCCGAACTTGTCGCGCAGGTACTCCAGATCTTTTTGGATGTGCGCGTCCACCCGGCGCGGGTCCGCCAGAATGTCTTCGAGACGTGCGATCTCTTTAAGAATCTCACGGTACTCGCTCTCGATCTTGTCCTGCTCCAGCCCGGTCAGGCTCCGCAGTTGCATGCTGAGGATTGCTTCGGTCTGGATGCCCGTAAAGCCAAAGCGCTCGATGAGCCGCCCCCGCGCCGCCTCGGTGTTGCGTGACTGACGGATGATAGCAATCACTTCATCGAGGTTCTGCACCGCGATCTGGTAGCCCTCTAAAATATGGGCACGAGCCTTGGCACGAGCCAGCTCAAACTTAGTGCGGCGCGTGATAACCACTCTTCGATGGTCTATATATTCTTGGAGAATCGCTTTCAATCCAATGAGCTTGGGCTGAAGAATGACTCGGGATTTATCCTTATTTTCCTTTTGATCCGTCAGATCAATGGTCTGCGCGATCAGCGTAATCAAGTTGACACCGAAGTTCATGCGCATGGGGGTGTGCTTGAGCAGGTAGTTGAGAACTTTCTGCGGTAGCACATCGCGGCGCAGCTCGATCACCACACGAATACCAGTCTTGTCGGTATAGTCGTTGACATTGGTGATGCCCTCGACTTTTTTCTCACGCGCCAGCAGCCCAATCTGCTCGATCAGCTTGCTCTTGATTACCTGGTACGGTAGTTCGGTGATAATAATCGCGCTCTTGCCGTTGTCCATCTGCTCAAAATGAACCTTGGCCTGCATGGTCACCGAGCCGCGCCCGGTCTCGTAGGCGGCGCGAATTCCTTTTTGCCCTAAGATCAAGCCCGATGTCGGGAAGTCAGGGCCAGGAATAAAGGCCATCAGCTCTTCGGTGGTGGCCGCCGGGTGACGCAAGAGATGGATCAGCCCTCCACAGACTTCCGTGAGGTTATGCGGCGGCATGTTGGTGGCCATTCCCACCGCAATCCCTGTTGCACCGTTACAGATTAAGTTCGGGAACTTGCCCGGCAGCACCGACGGCTCCCGGCGCTCGTTATCGAAAGTTGGATTAAAATCAACGGTGTCTTTTTCAATATCCTCCAGCAGTTCCATTGCTAAAGGTGTCATTCTCGCTTCAGTATAACGGTAAGCAGCCGGTGGATCGTCATCAATTGAGTTATGTACAAAAACACCGCCACTCAGCAAGAAATTATGGTGAATATCTACCGTAATATCGTAGACATCCGCCGTCTCTTCAAGCCATTCTACGGAAACGATACGGTGATTGTAGTTTGTGGAAGCTGCCACAAGCTCTTCAAACGTTCCAAAATAACTCTGCGCTTTTGCCCAGCGTGGAATATTATTGTTCGGGCGATTTGTTTCATAGATCTCAGGAGTGAGCGTCTCCGCACCGAACTTTGCGATGAGCGCCGAGCCGTAGCGTCGTATTCGCTGTCGCACTACATTTTGCTTATAGCTCGGATCTTGCCAGCACTGTTTGAGGCTATCAACGGCTTTCACATTGAGCTGTTGCATGTAGTCAGGATTTTCCGCTAGCCGTACTGCTGCACCTCGCTGTACCCCTTCACGATGCGCCTGCTGGAAGTTTTCGTCCTGCCACTGCTTGTTGATTTTCTCACGGTGCGCAATGCGTGTACGGGGATCGGCCCAGAGCTTCTGCGCCATTTTTTGGTGGTGATCTGTCGCAAACTTGGCCCGATAGCCCTCGTCCTGCCAGAGCGCTTTCGCCTGCTCGCTCAGCCGTGCACGTAGATCTGGCGACTGCATGGCCGCCGTAATGGCCGCCACGATTTCTTCGCGCTTGGCATCGTCCTGCCACATTGCGCGGCTCTTCTGTCCAACAATTCGCGAGACTTCCGCACGCTGCTCCGGGGTCAACGGACGTTTCTCAATGCCCTGAAGCGCTGCACTCATCTTCACTCGATAGTCTGGGTCGGCCCACAGGAGCCGCATGCGCTCGGCAATAGCGACGCATGCTTCGGTGTCCTGTGCGTAGTGCTCCTTGAGCCGCGCCCCTACTTTTTTTCCATTCTCCGCCCGAAACTCAGCACTCTGGTTCTGTGTCACCATCCGTTGGCGGCGTTCTTCACGTACTTCCGGGTTTTCATCGTAGAAGCGCTGGACCCCCTCACGCTGTGCCGTGCGGAACGCTTCGTCCTGCCAGAGCTCGGCCAGATGGAGTGCATGGAGATGAAGGTGCTCCACAAAGCCAAGCCGCTCAATGTTCTCAGGGCGATTATCGAATCGGTTGAAATTTTTATGGTGGCGCACAAAAGCCCCCAATACCGGACCAACACGACCCATTTTTTCATTAAAGGCATCCGCAATGCGGTGTACAAACTCCCACTGCCCTGTCTGTGGCTGCTGGACGCGCAAGTAGTTGTTGAGCCCCGCTTTCACAGGAGCTGTATCGAAGTAACCTGGCATGAGGCTATCTTCGGGAGTCAGGAATTGTGCCTCTTTATAGACACCACTGCGCAGTAAGAAGCGGTGATCGGGTGTGCAGCGAACCTCTTCACCATTATCCAGAGTAACTTGAATAAGAGCCGCACCGCGACGGGTAATACGCGAGTTGCGACCTTCCCCAACCACAATTTGACCTTCACCATCTACAGAGTAAACCGAGAATACTTCCTCTTTCGGAAGCAGCGCCAGCTCGGCAAAACTCTTCTCGGTACCATCCAGTAATCTGATCTTCGTATCACCGGTAAAACAGCCGAAGTTGCCCTGTCCATCCACTAAGGGGTATCTTAAGGAGAAATCTTGCGCCATTCTGACCATTGTCATATAAATAGCCTGATCACCGTGCGGGTGGAAGTTACCGATAGTCTCTCCGACGATCTTAGCGGACTTTAAATGGCGGTTTGTGGGGGCGAGCCCCAGCTCACGCATGGCATAGAGAATACGCCGCTGCACCGGCTTGAGGCCATCACGGACATCGGGGAGGGCGCGCGAGACAATCGTGGACATTGCGTAGCCCATGTAGCTGGTACGCATCTCTTCACTGATCTCGATCTTGGGGCCATCGTAGACCATGACACTGATCCCGGGCACTACCAGAGTGTCCTGTGTCTCAGGCATGTCAGGCGTCTCGTCGGCGTCAGACATAGCTTCAGCGGGGGTTGTTAGTTCATCGGGCATAGAAAATCCTCAAACAAAAAACTACCGGGATACTCCGTTACGGTACCGGAGAGCGGAAATCATCCCTGTATTTTACCACGAAATGGGCTAGAATGGATCATGTTACCTCTACTTCCCTCGCTTATCGCCACGGTACGGGTTCCTCAGGCTCCCGTGCAAGTCCCCTCCTGGGAGAGCCTCCAGCGCAGCTTCGCCTACGATGCCACCAAGCCGCTCGATGCAAAGGAGACCCGGGCGGGGGATCGGCTAAAACTTACCTTCACCAACCTGCGGGGTGAGACGGTTCACGGGATTCTAGCCCGCCCCGATGGCCCCGGCCCGTTTCCATGTGTGGCGCTGCTCCACGGTCTGGGTGGCAATAAAGAGCAGCTTTTTAATATCATGGCCCCGGAGCTGCTCAAGCAGGGCTTCGCGGTTTTTGCCCTGGACGCCGCACTGCACGGCGAGCGCAAAGAAGACGGCAAGAGTCCACAGGCCGCCTTTCTGAAAGTTGTCCCGGACACGGTGAAAGACTGGCGGCAAGCGCTGGACTGGCTCACAAAGCGCCCGGAGATCAATAAAGAGCGCATTGGGTTGTTAGGGTACTCCATGGGCGCGTTCCAGGGAAGCATTCTGATGGGAGTCGAGCCGCGCTTCCAGGCCGCCACTCTCTGCGTAGGCGGCGACCCGTTTGTCAAGTTCCCTGGCGCCTCGCTGGCGTCCCCGAGCAACTTTATCGGCTATGCCACCCCGCGCCCGGTCTACTTTGCCAATGGAACCAAAGACACCACTGTCACGCCCACCGCCTCAAAAACACTTTTGGATGCCGCCAGGGCCCCGAAAATTATCAACTGGATCGAGTCCGGCCATATCCTCCCGCCCGCTGATGTCCGAAAAGGCCTAGACTGGCTCACCCTGCGGCTCAAGCTCCCGGCCAGTGCTGATAGATACGCCACCCCCGAAGCCGCGCTACTCGCATTCTCGCCCGTGGAAGACACCGAGGCGCGGGTGGAGAAAGTAAGCTTCACCAATGCTGCCAAAGAACGTGTCAATGGGCTCTACGTACGCCCCAAAGACGGTGCGGGGCCGTTTCCTCTGGTGCTGGTGCTTCACGGAAAGGGGCATAGTAAAGAGCGCATGCTCAATACCATGAAGCGCGAGTTTGCCCAACGAGGAGTCGCCGCAATAGCACTCGACGCCGCTGGCCACGGCGAGCGCAAGCCGATCACTGACACCGAGAGCATCTTCACCACGACGATCCGAGACTACCGCCAGCTTCTCCCCAACTTACTGGAGCGCCCGGAGATTAACTCCGAGAAAATCGGGCTGATCGGGTTCTCGATGGGCGCGATGATGGGCACCATTCTCACCGCCATTGACGAGCGCATTCGCGTCGCGCTCCCGTGCGTTGGTGGTGAGCTCGAAAGCCTGCCCGAAGCCTGCCGCCCCGCCGCCTTCGCGCCGTATCTGGCCGATCGCCCCCTGGCTTTTATCAATGGACACAACGACCCGACAGTCCCTGAAGCTGCCGCCCAAAAGCTCCACGCCGCCACAGGCACAAGCCCGAAAATCTTCTGGTACGCCGAAGCGGACCACACGATTCCCAAGCCCACTTTGCGTCTGGGAACTGACTGGCTGCTAGAAAAACTGAAATGAGGCAGGGAGCACTAAAATGAGACAGCGAGCGACGGTGCCCGATCTGCGGGGCAAGACGCAAGCCGAGGCGTTGGCACTCCTGAGGCGCAGTCAGCTCAAGCTAGGAGAAGTAGGCGAGGGCAGTAGCACCCTCCCCAAGGGCCTTGTCTGCGAGCAGATCCCCGCTGCGGGCGTCAAAGTGCCTTTCAACGCGCCCATTGATCTGAGGCTTAGTCGTGGCCCCAGCGACGATCCGGGGCTGCTTAAGAACGCAAAAGAGGGCGCACGCTATGCCCCCGCCAAGCGCGGAAAGAGCGTCATTCGTGTCCCGCGCCAAGTCGAGAACCCACCCACGGATTTTCTAAAAGGCGGCAAGGGCGTCACTCTTGTTGCAGAGGGCCTGGAGAACCCGCGCTGGCTAAGTGTGGCCCCAAACGGCGATATCTTCGTGGTGGAATCCCGGCTTGAAGTCAAGAAAACGAAGCAGCCCAACCGCGTGATTGTCCTGCGCGACACCAACGGCGATGGCAAAACGGATCAGCAAAGCCTCTATGCCGACAACCTCTATCTGCCCTTTGGAATCGCGTTTCATCGAGACTTTCTCTACGTCGCGAACACCGGCAGTGTCGTGCGCTGGCCCTATAAACCCGGTGACTTAGTAGCGAGACAGCCCGCCGAGACAGTGATCTCGGACATTCCGGAGACAGGAATGCGCCAGCACTGGACACGCAATCTCGCTTTCTCTCCCGATGGCAAGTGGCTCTATGTTACGATTGGCAGCAAAGAGAACGCCGACATCGAAGAGGCCCCCCGGGCCTCGATTGTCCGCTACGCCCTAGACGAAACGGGAAAGCCCATCGGTAAACTCGCCCTCTTCGCGTCGGGCCTGCGCAACCCGATCGGCATGGCGTTTCATCCAAAGACACAAGCGCTCTGGGCCGTGGTCAGCGAGCGCGACTATCTGGGCGACGACCTCGTCCCCGACTTTCTCACCAAGATTAAGCAAGGCGGCTTCTACGGCTGGCCCTACTACTACCTCGGCCCGCACCACGATCCGCGCCTCCCCGAGCGCCCCGACTTGAAGGCTAAAACCCTCGTCCCTGATGTGCTCTTCCCCGCCCACTCCGCCCCCCTCGGGCTGGTTTTCGATAAAGACGGCAATGCTTATGTCGCGCTCCACGGCTCGCAGAACCGCAGTCAGTTTGTCGGGTATAAGATCGCCAAGATTCCCGCCGGATCGAAAAAGCCTCAGGACTTCGTCACGGGCTGGCTTGTTAGTCCCCAAGGCAACGCCGTCAATGGCCGCCCCGCCGGGCTCGCATGGGACAAAGACGGCTCCCTTCTCATCGCCGACGACTGGGCGGGCCGCATCTGGCGCGTTAAGTTGAAATAGAAAAACCGCCCGTTGCAGGATCACAACGGACGGCTTGGACTCAGAGTAAAGTACGCTTACTTTTCCGCGAGCGCTTTCTCAATCTGCGCGACAACGGCGGGGGTCAGCGGGTCCGTACCCGCCTTCACACGGCCAACGACCTCACCGTTGCGGCCAATGATGAACTTGGCGAAGTTCCACTCGATAGGGCCGCCAAACTTGGGATCGGTGGCCTTGTCGGTCAGGAACTTGTAGAACGGTGCCATGCCCTCGCCCTTGACCGTGATCTTGGAGAACATGGGGAAGGCGACCTTGTAGGTCAGCTCGCAGAACTCCTTGATCTCCTTGTCGGTGCCGGGCTCCTGGGCGTTAAAGTCGTTGGCAGGGAAGCCCAACACAACAAGGCCCTTGTCTTTGTACTTCTCGTAGAGCGCCTCAAGGCTCTTGTACTGGGGCGTGTTGCCACACTTGGAGGCCACATTCACCACGAGAACCACGCTGCCCTCATAGCGGGAGAGCTTCACGGGGTTCCCTAGAATGTCCTTGACAATGAAGTTTAGCGCGGGTGCAATCTTCGCATTGGGGTAGACAGTGTTGGTCGGAGCGGCAGCGGAGCCCACCGCGTCGGGCTTGACACCCGCCAGCTTAGCCTCAGCAACATTATCGAAACTGGCAAAGGAAAGGTTATTCAGCTTGTAGTAGATGCCACGGAAGTTGCGGGGATTCTTGCCCGTGGCAAGGTGGCAGTAGTTGCATTTCTGGTTTTCTTTTTTCGCGTACTCCGGCTTGGCAGATGCGCTCGTGCCCGTCGCCAGAAAAGCGGTGGCGGCTGCCAGAGTCAGCGCGGCACGCATGAGGAGTTGTTTCAGCATTTCGTTTTTCGGTTCCTTGTTTGAGGAGAGTATGAGGGCAAGCCCCAGATAAGTATAGCATGCAGAGCCTCTTTCATGGATCGGCCTGATGGCCGAACGGTTTGAGTAATTGATCAGCAAAAAGGGCAAGAACTCCCATCCTAATGTGCTGGTGAATCTTGGCGTGACCCTCTCGGATTTGTTTCCAGTAAAGGGTGAGCAAGCAGACTTCGGCGATGTAGTCTAAATCGCCTCGATGTTGGACTTCACCCGGTATAATCCTGTGGTTGACGTTCTGTTCGCTTTGGGTTTTCACATCTCCTTATCGGTACGGAACGCCAGCTAACCTGAAAGGGCCGATTCGTGAAAGAGGCTCAGATATTTATTAAGGATTCCAAAATGGAAAATCAAAGCTCAGCATCTCGATTGTGCCCAACATGCCAATCACTTAGACCACCTGAGGAATTAGTATGCGCGATTTGCAGAACACGGAAACCATCCCAAAACTCAGACACGGCACCAATTGCAAGTATTAATTGTCGTAGTTGTGGTGCCATACAAAAATCATCTTCGCATAAATTCTGCTCACAATGTGGCGACAAATTAGATCAAGAAATATCAAAAATAGTTTTTTGTACGTCTTGTGGAAACAAAATAGAATCAATAGATACATTTTGTAGCAATTGCGGACAGAAACGAACAATAAAAACGATTGAAGAAATGTCACATACCGAAACAAAAACAAAGCAAGTAATCCCAGTTGTAAAAACTGACAAAATATTAAAAAGCGATGAATTCCGCCTAATGAATAGCATATTAGGAGAAAAAGGCAAATTATCACTTTATGTAAATCGCCTTGTCTGGGATGGAAAATCTAATATTATCAAAATACCTATGGATAGGATAACCAATGTCGCAGTTATCAATACGTCTTTGGTAATATCTGCACAAGATTATAAATTTAATTTCAGTAAAATCAACCTATTGGAGGTCTATACAATATTTACAAATCCATTATTGGCAGCAGTATCTCAGAATCAAGGAGATTTAGAATCTTGGAGATCAATAATTGACAAAATAAGAATGAATATGTAATATTTTTATATATTTATAGTCGGAAATGGTAACTGCTCAGGTCTTGCCTGAGTGCCTATCTTACAGTATACTCCCAGCCAAGAATGAACCGAGAGGAATTTGACAGACTTACCCGAGAAGATCC
>NZ_JAYVPL010000096.1:0-20566 GCF_043757465.1 Armatimonas sp. | reverse complement strand
AACGAGCGGAGCGAGCCCGACAGAGAGTTGTTTCTGTATCTGTATGATAGTCAATGAGTAGCATTTACGATCATCAGCGAGATGCGCACAAATGGTTATTACTTACTCCGCCTGCAGTTCGAGAAAGGTAGTGGTGGAAGGAGTCGTGTGGAGGATGTCAATACGGCTCTGCGACACCGTTTGAGCTACCTGGTTCGTAAGAGTAGCTCTTTGTTCGTAAAAGTAGCTCGTTTGCCGGTAGCTAGGAGTGGCTATTGCGCCGCCTTCACTACATCTTGGACTGTCTACAATCGCTGGTTGCTAAACGAAATCTCACAATCATTGATGTTGTTGGCAAGTTGCTCTCACAGATGGTGACGAGGGCTGGGGTTCTCCGTCTGTAGAGGTGGTTCTCTCGGATCAACGAAGCGCTATGAATTCGCCAACAACATCACGGATTGTATGACAAGCAAGGGAGAAAAGCTACCCGAACGGTGAGGCGGCGAAGCCCTCTGGAAATACGATACAATCTTCTCTATGTGGCAACGATTCACCGAACGCGCTCGCCGCGTCGTTTTTTTCGCGCAAGAAGAAGCGGGACGCCTCGGAGAGAACTATGTTTCGACGGAGCACTTGCTGCTCGGTCTCGTCAAAGAAAATGACAGTGTCGCCGCTCGCATTCTGGATCGGATCGGGGTTTCGCTAGGACGGATTCGCTCGGAGATCGAGCGGCAAGTGGCCCGTGGCGATGGGCGTATGGGCCCCGAGATGCAGCTCACCCCGCGCGCCAAGCGGGTTATTGACCTGGCCTACGACGAAGCACGGCAGCTTGGCAACAACTATATCGGCACGGAGCATCTTCTCCTCGGGCTGATCCGTGAGGGCGAAGGGCTGGCGGGGCGCGTGCTAGGCAAGATGGGCGTCGACTTAGAGCGCACCCGCCGTGAGGTTCGCTTACTGCAAGACCAGGAGCCGGGGCAGCCCGTGGCCGCCGGACGAGGCAACCCGAGCAAAGACCAGCGCTCCCGCACCCCCACCCTGGATGAGTTTGGCCGCGACCTGACCGAGTACGCCCGCAACGACAAGCTCGACCCCGTGGTAGGCCGCGCTGAAGAGATCGAGCGTGTGATCCAGATTCTCTCGCGCCGTACCAAGAACAATCCGGTTTTAGTGGGAATGCCCGGTGTCGGAAAGACTGCGATTGCCGAGGGACTGGCAACACGTATCGTCACGCAAGACATCCCCGAGATGCTCAAGGACAAGCGCCTGATCTCACTGGATCTGGCGGGGCTCGTGGCCGGAACCAAGTACCGGGGCGAGTTTGAGGAGCGGATGAAGCGGGTCATGGACGAAGTGCGCAAGGCCAATGGGGAGATCATTCTCTTTATTGATGAGCTGCACACCGTGGTCGGAGCCGGAGCCGCCGAGGGCGCAATAGATGCCAGCAATATCATGAAGCCCGCGCTCTCGCGAGGCGAATTGCAGTGTATCGGCGCGACAACCATTGATGAGTACCGCAAGTACATCGAGAAAGATGCCGCACTCGCCCGCCGCTTCCAGATGGTGAAGGTGGATGAGCCCAGTGTGGAGGAGGCGGTCGAGATCCTCAAGGGTCTGCGCCACCGCTACGAGGAGCACCACAAGGTCGAGATCAAGGACGCGGCGCTGGATGCAGCCTGCCGCCTCGCGGACCGCTATATCACGGATCGGCACCTGCCCGATAAGGCGATTGACCTCATTGACGAGGCCTCTTCCAAAGTCCGCCTGAAAGCCGCCACGGCGCCACAGCCTCTGCGTGAGGCCAAGGCTGAGCTGATTCAGGTGGAGAAAGAGCTGGGCCGCCTCCCCGATGAAGGCGACTTCGACCGCGTGAGCTTCCTGGAGGATCAGCAAAACTACCTCACCGAGCGCATCACTGATATGCAGTCGCGCTGGGACACCGAGCGTGCGGGCCTGGAGCTCGTGGTAGACGAGGACGATATCGCGCAGGTGGTCTTTGCCTGGACTGGGATTCCTGTCAACCGCCTGGTGGAGACCGAGACCCAGAAGCTGCTTCAGATGGAAGACGAGCTCAGCCTGCGTGTCATTAGCCAAAAAGAAGCCATTATCGCCGTCAGCAAGGCAATTCGCCGTGCCCGCTCCGGCCTAAAAGATCCCAAGCGCCCCATCGGCTCGTTTCTCTTTTTGGGTCCAACTGGGGTCGGCAAGACCGAGCTAGCACGTGCTCTGGCAGCATTTCTCTTCCGAAAAGAAGAGAATCTCATTCGTATTGATATGTCCGAGTACATGGAGCGCTTCGCCGTCTCACGGCTCGTGGGGGCACCTCCGGGCTATGTCGGCTACGACGAGGGCGGGCAGCTTACCGAGGCCGTTCGGCGCAATCCCTACGCCGTGGTGCTGCTTGATGAGGTCGAAAAAGCACACCCCGAGGTCTTTAATCTGTTGCTGCAAGTGATGGAAGATGGCCGCCTCACCGACTCCCAGGGCCGTGTGGTGGACTTCAAGAACACCGTGCTCATCATGACGTCGAATATCGGGGCGCACCTCATCAACCGTGAGCCACAGATCGGGCTGCGGGGCTCCAAGCCTCGGGACGAGACCGAGCGGGACTACTCGTCCATGAAGAATAAGGTCACGGAGGAGCTCAAGCGTGCCTTCCGCCCCGAGTTCCTCAACCGCATTGATGAGACAATTGTCTTCCACTCGCTCACGGCCCAGAACATCCGCCAGATCGTGGACCTGATGCTCAACAATGTCCGCAAGCAAGTGTTGCAGCACGACCTGGTGCTGGAGGTCTCCGGCCCAGTGATGGACAAGCTCGCCACTGATGGCTTCGATCCCACCTACGGTGCCCGCCCGCTCCGCCGCTCCGTCCAGCGCCTGATCGAGGACCCACTGGCCGAGGAAGTGCTCCTGGGCCGCTTCGGTGCAGGTGACATCATCCTGGCCGAGCTCGACGGCGAGGGCGACGATGCCGTGGTGATCTTCCGCAAGAAAGAGATCGAGGACACCCTCCGCGAGATCGGCGAGGAGTCCACCCCCGCCGCTATCGCCGCCGCCCCCGGCACTCTAGCCGAGCTCCCCGCCCCGATGGAGGAATAAGTGCTCAGCCTCCTTGCCCTTGTCGCGCTCGTCCAGCCGACGGAGAGTTTTCCGGCTCTCCTAAAGCGTGTCGAGCAGCTTGCGGTGGCGGGGAAGCTCGATGCGGCGGCAGTGGAGGCTCGCAAAGCCATTGCCCTCCAGCCAAGTGCGCCCGAAGGCCACTACTGGCTGGGGCGCATTGCCTTCCGGCAGGGCAAAGTGAGTGAGGCGCGGGCAAGCCTCACCCGCGCCAGCACGCTCAAGCCCGCCCCTGCGCTGGCAAAGACCCTTCAGGAGCTGCTCGCCAAGCTAGCCGTGGAGCTACCCGCACCACAGCCCGCACCACTGCAAGTGAAAGCGCCGCTCCTTCCGGCACCACTCACCCTCACCGACTATAAAGCGCAGCTGGTCTCTGTCCCGGTGGGAAGCTTCATGATGGGCAGCCCCGACACCGCGCCCGACCGTGCTCCCGTGCACAAGGTGACCCTCTCGGTGTTCAAGCTGGGGCGCACCCCGGTGACCGTGGCGATGTTTCAGGAGTTCTGTAAGGCCACCAGCCGCAAGATGCCTGACCCGCCCGCCTGGGGCTGGATTCCCGATCATCCGATGGTGAACGTGAGCTGGGAAGAGGCAAAAGCCCTGGCCGACTGGGCCAAGCTGCGCCTGCCCACGGAGGCTGAGTGGGAGTACGCCGCGCAGGGCGGCGAGGCGGCACCGATCTTTCCCTGGGGCGATACCTACAAAGACGAGCTGAGCTGGTCCAGCGTCTCCCAGCAGCGCGATAAAACTGCGCCCGTCAGCCGCACGGAGCATGTCTTTGTCAATGCCTATGGCCTCTCGGACATGGCGGGCAATGTCTTTCAGTGGTGTGCGGACTGGTACGGTGCCAAGTACTACGCGAGCTCTCCCGAGGACAATCCCACCGGCGCGGCAACCGGAACAGATAAAATTCTACGGGGCGCATCGTGGTACAGCTACACCACCGTCACCTCGTTTCGGTGCGCGGGCCGTGCCTGGAGCCACCCCGCCGGGCGCGGCGACTCCGATGGTTTCCGGCTCGCCCAATGAGAGTGGCGGTCGTTGGCATCGGCGCGGTGGGAAGTGCGGCGTGCCGGTTTCTTGCCGAGGCGGGTCACATGGTCGTTGGGTTTGAGCGCTTCACCATCGGGCATGGTCTTGGCTCCTCGCACGGGGAGTCGCGGATCATTCGCTATGCCTACCCCGAGGCGCACTACACCAAGCTGATGGGCCAAGCCTACCCGCTCTGGGACGCGCTGGAGCAAGCGGCGGGCGAGGAGCTCTTTGTGCGCTGCGGGGGGCTGTTCTTCGCTCCCAAAGAGCATCCCGAGCTCACGGGCATGCAGCAAGCCCTCGCCGTGAACCACGTCGCGCATCAGTGTCTGAGCGCTGCCGAAGTCACCGAGCGCTATCCCGCGCTGGCGCTTGCTCCACACGAGGTAGCGATCTGGCAGAGTGACGCGGGTTTTCTGCGGGCGGGTGCGATTGTGCGAGCACAGGCACGGCTGGCGGAAAAAGCGGGAGCAGAACTACGAGAAAACACGATAATTGAGAGTCTGACACAGCTTGCAGACTTCGACCATGTGATTGTCTGCGCAGGAGCCTGGGCCAACACACTCTTCCCCGAGCAACCACTCCCGCTCACCGTCACGCGTCAGCAAATTACCTATCTTTCTGGCGAGCTAACGGGTTATCCAGTCTGGATTGATGCAAAGAGCTACTGGTACGGCTTCCCCAGCGATGGGCGGATCTCCGGTGTGAAGCTCGCCCGCCATATCCCCCAAATCCCCTTCGATCCTGATCAACCAGGCCGCCCGACGCTTCAGAGTGACGACGACGCGGCCTTAGCCTATACCGCCACGCGCTTCCCGAGCCTTGGCCCCGAAGTGACGCACCACGCCTCGTGCCTCTACACCAACACCCCCGACGAGAGCTTTGTCTTCGACCACCCGCACCCGAAAGTGACACGTGTTTCAGCGTGTTCAGGGCACGGCTTTAAGTTCTCGATCCTCATGGGCCGCCTCGCCGCCGATGCCGCCATAAAATAAAAAACCGGGGTAGCTCACGCCACCCCGGTTTTCAGCTCACTTAGGAGGTCCGCCACCCGGCATGGCAGATTTACCATCATCCGTAGCGGTGCTTCCTGGCAAACCAGGAGCGGGTTTTGCTCCCGCCGGAGGTGGAGTAGGCTCCTCAGGCTTAGAGCATCCCCCCAGAAGCGCAAGAGCGCCCAAGAGCGCCAAGGCACTTAGCATCCCAATCAGTCGTGTGTGCATTCTTATTCCTTTCGTTCCTATGGCCAAGCGTTGTTACCCCCCAGGCTCCAGAGCTGGCCATCGGCATAGAGCTTCTGGGCTTGAATGCCTTTGGCATGACCATCACAGAACACCACGTTATTGATCGCCGTCGGGCTGGGTGCAGTACCCACCGCCGCTTTCCGATAAGAGCCAGAGTGACGACCATCCGCAGTTGCGATCGAGCCAATAAAACCGGAGCGACGGTCAAAAAAGGAGAGCGCCAGGGCCGCGCCCGGCAGGCGCCCCCCACAAAGCCAGTCCCACGTCTCGACAGTTGCGGCGGCCTGGGCAGGTGTCCCCACCGATGCCATGTTCACGGGAATATAAGTGGTAGCGATACCGGGCGGCATCCACCAGTTCACCAGGTGATCACTGATCCCGTACGAGGACGCGTAACCTAAGCCACTACAGCTCGCCTTCTGCAACGCGGCATCGGGCTTGTTGCCGCTGGGACAGAAGAATGTCTGAGACAGATCACTTACCAGCGCCTGTCCGCCTGAGCCACTACTACCCGCCTTCTGAATGTAGGGAGAGATCAGCTGCGGCCAGTACTGACTGGGAGCACTATAGCTCCTGTCTGAGGGAGTGTAGCCACTGAAGTACGGACAGTAGGTCTCGTCGTAGTCCTGTGCGTACATCATGATCCCCAGCCCAATCTGCCGACAGTTCGACAGACAGGAAATCGTGCGGGCTTTCTCTCGCGCTTGAGCGAAAACCGGGAAGAGAATCGCGGCGAGAATCGCGATGATAGCGATGACAACCAAAAGCTCAATGAGCGTAAACGCGAACCAAGAAGTACGACGTGAATTCATAAAAACCTCCATAAGTTCAAAAAAAACGCTTACCCAACAGTGGGTCAAGAGATCTTACAGTATACCTCATTGTTAAGAAGTGTCAATTATCAGGATAATCGCATAAATTTTTACGCCTCACCGAGTCTATGATCCGTGTGTATCAATTGATCATGAAAAAGCTCTATGGATAAAAAAGACCAGGTATTACCCCAGTCTTTTCTCACTTTTACAACAATTTTAACAAGCTACCATTCACGTGCCCAGCCGGGATTTCCTTGAGGGGTTCTAATATTCGTAGCATTTCCTAGATTTCCTCGCCATGCACCATTATTCATGACGCACAAGTAAGAGACAAGATTTTGCGTATTGATCGCCTTCGCATGTCCATCTGCATACAAAACCATCGTGAGCGTTCCTGTGAGGAAGCGATTGATCGCAGTATTCGTACTTGCTCCTGCCGAGGGAGCGATAACCCCATTTCCCCCCTGATGCGACCCCCAAACGCCATTGTTATTGGCGCTGTTCCCATTCACTGAGTAGGCCGCAGGTGGTCGAGAGAGCTGAGCACCATCAGTGAGCATAAAGGTCTCTGCGGGCCGTCCCAGCGAAGCCAGCGAAGCAGGGTAAGCATACGTAGACCCATCGAATGGAGCGTAAGCAGCCGAGAGCCCAGCCCCCGTACAGTTTGAAGTACCTCCCAAGCTATAGTAGTTGTAGGCATAGGTATTTGAGAACGACGACAGGGATGCCTTAGTCGTCGGACAAGCCCAAACCCCCTTCAGATCGCCACCCGTCGCGGAGGTCTGCACAGCACCGTTTTTAATATAGGGGTCAACCAATGTGGGGAAAAGATACTGAAACGCAAACGCGCCCCCTGATAAAGTCCCACAGGCATTCGACGTCCAAGGAGGCATCGTCTCATCATAGTCTTGCGAGTACATCATAAACGCAGTGCCGATCTGTTTCAAATTCGACAAGCAGGCAGTCTGACGGGCCTTTTCACGGGCTTGCGCAAAGACAGGGAAGAGGATGGCGGCAAGAATCGCGATGATCGCGATCACAACAAGTAGTTCGATCAGTGTGAAAGCTGACCGTGAAGAATAGCGTTTTACCATAAAAAAAAACCTCCAGCCCAACACCGGGCAAAAACGAATGCCTTAGTATACCCTGCCTGAATTTGTTGTCAAACTATTAGTTTATACTAATCCGAAGCGCCCACAACACCTACCCCTGCTTCTGTACCAGCTCCAGAACCGCCTCACCAAACTTTGCCGCCTTACCTGGCCCGATCCCAGCGATCTCTAGTAGCTCAAACTCATTGGCGGGCTTACGGGCCGCGATTCCCTCCAGCACTTTATCCGCGAAGATGACATACGGCGGGACGGCTTGCTCGCTCGCAAGCTCTTTGCGCCAGGCTTTCAGCACGGTGAGCAGCCCCGGGTCCGCACTCGCACTGGAAGCCTGTGCTTGCACCACCGATGGCGCACGCCACTCGATATCCAGCGTCCCCACTTGCAGCGCTTCGACCCCACTCTCGGTAAGATAAAGCCGCCGGTACTCGTCTTCCTCATCACGGCGCAGATAGCGCTGCTCGATCAGCGCCTCGATCAGTCGCTCGACATCGGCTTTTTTCCAGCCCTCCAGTGCTCCAAACGCACTGGTACGCCCTGGCTTGACGGGTGCATCGGGTGTGCCACGCAGGGCCTTCATGAGTCCAGGCTTTCCCAGATGAAACGGATAGTAGCCACTCGCGAGATCATTCAGAAGGCGCAGGGCGTCCCAACCTCCCCCCGCCCCCCGCCCCCCGTGGGGCGGGGGAGCTTTCACCCCCGCCCCACGGGGGCGGGGGGGGCTGGCAGGCTTCTCGCACACATCACACATCCCACACGTTCGGCGCGGCCAGCGATCCCCAAAGTAGCGAGCGATCTGGGCGTGACGGCACTTGATCTCATCGCCGTAGGCCTTCATCGCAGCCGCACGGTAGGCGGCGGCCTCGGCGCGCTCTTTCAGGCGCTCCTCAAGCCGGGCTTTGGTGTCTTCAGGCGGAGGCACCAGCTCCAAACAGAGATCGCGGGACGCAGCGCGGTAGGTGAGAAAGCCCGCCTCCTGCAGACGCAAAATTTCGTGCTCCAAGTCAGCCAGATGCAAACCCGATGCCTCCGCTTGCGCCACAGGATCGCTCCCAGCGGAGAGCAAGAGGTCGGCCAGCGGGTCGGTTTCATCGTTGAGTGGCTCGCTGTACAGATGTAAAGCGCGGGGTAGATCGGCGTGGCGAGCAAGCAGGCCAAGCTCTTCCAGGACAGGCAAGGCGCTACGCACCAAGCCATCATCGCCGCCCATTTCACTTGCCAGCGCCTCGAATCGCACGGGAGCACATCGCCGCCGCCCGAGCACACTGCGCACCGCCCGATACACACTCTGCACCCGCTCCGCCGTGAGCGCATCCTCGTTGAGCCGCCGGGTTGCAGATGCCATATCTGACGAAGTATAGAGCATCACGCAGCGCGACGGCTTCCCGTCACGCCCCGCACGCCCGGCTTCCTGGTAGTAGTTTTCTAGGGTGCGCGACGGATTGAAGTGCAAGAGAAACCGAATGTCGGACTTATCCACGCCCATGCCAAACGCCACGGTCGCAGCCATCACGCGCACCTCGCCACTCATGAACCGATCCTGCGCCGCCGCACGCTCCACAGGCTCTAGCCCCGCATGGTAAAACCCCGCCGCCACGCCTTGCCGCTTAAGCATCCGGGAGATATCCTCGCACCGGTCCCGCGACGATGCATAGACCAGCCCGACACCGTCGAACTGCTGGCAGATCTCCACGGTAGCAAAGAGCTTCTCATCATTGCTCTTGACTCGCCGGGCCTCCAAAAATAGATTCTCCCGCCACGTCGGCTTCAGAATAACCTTGAGCTTTCGCCCGAGCTGCTGCTCAATATCGCGCTGCACATCCGGCGGCGCCGTGGCCGTGACAGCCAGCACCGAGCGTGGGTTCAGCTCCTGCACCGCTCTCCCGACAGCCCTATAATCGGGCCGAAAGTCATGCCCCCACTGGCTGATACAGTGTGCCTCATCAATAACAATCAACGAGACGCCCGCTTGCCTCAATGCATGTAGAAACGGGGGCTGGCGGAGCCGCTCCGGCGCGGCATAGATCAGTTTTAACTGCCCGGACTTGAGCTGCGCCAGCCGCCTGCCCAGCGCCGAGGAGTCCAGCGAGGAATTGATCAGCGCCACGCGCCCCTGAAGCGCCTCAGGTAGACTCTCCACCTGGTCTTTCATCAGCGCAATCAGCGGCGAGAGGATCAGTGTCACTCCCGGCAAGAGCAAGCCCGGCAGCTGGTAGGTAACGGACTTCCCCCCACCCGTCGGCAAGACTGCTAGCGTGTCCACCCCCGCCACCGCCGCCTCGATAATCTCGCGCTGCCCGTCGCGAAACTCCTCATGCCCAAAAAACTCTTTTAATGCTGTTTGTAATGAATCCATGTGTTGATTTTGTTTTCGGGACGTTTTTTATTTCCGGGACGGTGAACGTCCGGCTATGGGGCGGGCAGGCCGCCGCCGCCTTCGGCGGGATAATCTGTTGTGAGGGGGATTTGTTCCCAATTATCCCACAATTCGCTGTCGGCGTGGTGCGTTTTTTGGTTGGCGATGTAGGTGACCACTTTGGGGACACCGCCCTGCCCGACGCTGAAAACGCCATAGCTATGCTGCCAGGAAAAGACTTCGCCCTGCCGCAAGACATTTCGGGCGAACCCCGAGGATGCGCCCTTGACTTTCTGCACCAGAAGATGCACGTGGTCGGGCATCCCATTGATTGCCACAACACGGCACCCCAGCTCCCGAACTTTGGCCTCCATCATCCGATACAAACGCCGCTCGATTGCCGGGGTCACAAAAGGCTGACGCTCACCCCTATAACGGCTGGACTCTCCCCAATCTAACAAAATACGGAAATTTTATTTTTGCCATTCGCTAACAAGCGTTTGTTCGATGCCGAGGTTTTGCAAAATCCGAGCGACCACCGTATCAACCAGGTCCTCGATGGTTTTGGGTTCGTGGTAGAAAGCGGGGCTGGCGGGCAGAATCGTGGCTCCGGCTTCGGCGAGCTGGGTCATATTGCGCAGATGGATGAGATTCCAGGGCATCTCGCGGGGGACAAGAATCAGCTTGCGGCCCTCTTTGAGGCAGACATCGGCGGCGCGGGTGGTGAGGTCGTCGCTGATGCCGTTCGCGATGCGCCCCGCGGTTCCCATGGAGCACGGGACAATCACCATGCCCTCGTGGCGGAAGCTCCCCGATGCGGGTGGCGTGAAGAAGTTGCGCTTCTCACAGAGCGTGATCTTCGGATCGAGGAGGTAGGCATCAAGTTCTAAACCTAGCTCGGTCTTGAGCACGGAGACAGCATTTGAGGAGAGAATCAAGTAGATCTCCTCGAAGTGGTGCACGGCTTGCGTCAGAAAGCGCTGGGCGTAGAGCGCACCACTGGCCCCGGTAATGGCGACCACGAGGCACTTACTCATCCACTAGCTCACGGATCACGCCAGTGGGCTCGGGGAGGAGGCCAAGATAAGTTTGGAAGACACGCCGCTCTAGCTCCGGCAGGAGCGTGAGGGCCTCTTCGGGCGTGCAGAGCCGTCGCCCCACCACACTGTCGGCGGGATCATGGTGCGGCTCGTCGGAGAGCTCCGCAACTTGCCCAGAGACCCAGAGCAGATAGGTCGGGTGCACGCGGTAGACACGGCCCGGGACGCGGTTCAGAAACTCGATCCGGGTAGCGGCAAGAGACTTGTAGTCCGGGGCAAGGCACATACGCACCTCCTCCCAGAGCTCGCGTGTCAGTGCCTGGTGCTGTGTTTCCCCGCCCTCCAGCCGTCCACCGGGAAACGTGAAGCTGCCGTCTTTGTTCTCCGCAAGCACCACCCGTCCGTCTGAGAGAAACGACACCGCATGGATCGAGCGCACCCGCTCCTGATCGTCCACAATGCTCGGCAAGCCCGTGATAAGCCGGACGCGCTGGTGCTCTCCCCAGATCGCCTCCTCCACACGCCAGGCTCCGGGCGGCAGGCCCGTGTTTCGTTTTCTTGCCATCGTTTTTCCAGTTTACCCGGAGATGAGGAGAAAGTTGTAACGCTGGCTGTAACGCCCTGGGGCTATGCTGGTGCCATGAAAGGTAGGTTCCTTATGAAACTCTCTCGTCCTCAAGCCAAACGGCTCATCACGGCAGGCGGTCTGCTCTTCGCCAGCATCGGGCTCATGGTCGCGCCTGGCTGTAGCGCGGGCGTCGTCACGCCCGCCAGTGTCTTCGCCAGCCGCAGCTTTGTCTCCGAGGCCATCACCCAGCCCGGTGGCTCGTCCAACACGCTCACCCTCACCACGAACGCCGCCAGCAACGCCACGGGTGTCTTCTCTGTCACTCGGGCGGCCCTCAAAAAATCCCGCGTTGAGTGGCCTATCACGATTCCCTTGACGGGCATCACGCTCTCGGGGACTTTTGACTCGGACACCGGGGCAGTGAATCTGAGTGGCATCTACACCGACCCCGTGACGCATCTTGCCTCCGACATCCATGTCACGGGAATCTTACCCGCAGATAATAGCCTGGGGACACTTCACATCACCGCGAACGGAGTTGCCCAGCCCGATCTGCTGCTGCGTCGCTCCGACTCCCCTGTGGTACTACCCTCCCCCGGCACTACACCCACTCCAATCCCCACACCAACACCCAGCCCCGTGCCCACGCCAAGTCCCACACCCGCTCCGACTCCCGCTCCCTCTGGGACGCTCACCGTCACCAACCGCACGGGAGATTTCCCCAGCGGGCCACTGACGCTGGGCAAGCTTAGTGGGCAAAAAGGCGGCAGTACCTACATCAACTTCACCATGGGAACGGCGGCCTACGGGAGCTACCCCAACCGGCAGTTTACCTTTAACTTTATTGATAGCAGCTCGCCAAGCCAAGCCTTTGTGGTCGGGGAAACCTTGACCTTGAAGTCAGCGTACACGAGCGCCGATAAACACTACTGCCAGCTCAGTATCAGCAATGGTCTAGGGTTCGATCAGGCGCTCTACTACGCACCCACGGGCGGCACCGTTCGGATTGTCGCGTTGAGCACCAACTCCATCACGGTCTCACTGGAGAATGTCACGGTCACTGCCAGCGGTGCGTATCCGACAAGTACGCCCAACACGGGCGGTGCCACCATCAACGGTACCCTCACCTACGACTTCAGTTTCTAGCGACACAACTCCCCTTGAAGTCTGAGAGACTTTCTGGCATCCTAATGCCAGGAGGTTTCTCAGCATGTCTCGCTTTGTTGTTTCTGCCGTCGTTGCGGCCTCTCTCTTTCTGGCCTGCCCTGCCCAAGCGCAGCAGTCTGTCGTCCGTCGCTCGTTTGTAACACCGTACCTGGAGCGGGTGATCTGGACACCGCAGGAGCGTGGCCCGCTTCTCGTTGTCTCCCCGGACACTATGATCCGCGTCTTGAATGGCGCTCACTCCCCGGATATGTCCAAGCTCTCGCGTGAAGGCGGGATCAATGTACTGGATTTCGCCGCCGCGATGGAGCGTAAGCTGGCACGTACCGGCACCCTGAGCGCCCTGGTCATGGAGAAAATGCTGGTTCTTAATAGCAAGCTCAGGAAGCCGGATCTGAGTCAGCTCTCTTCGCACGATGCCCTGGTGGCGCTGGCAGCCTCGCTCGATGAGCGCCAGTGGCAGCTTTTGTGTGGCACGAACGGTCTGGGCTTGCACGATCTCTCGGCGCAGCAGCAGCCGCTTTTCTCCCGGATCTTGCCACAAGGGCTACTCGTGGGGAATTTTGGCGCACCGAATGCCATGCCCGTTCCTCCCAGTGCCATTGCGCAGAGCCGCTTGCAGATAAGTCGCGCATTGCAGTTCTGGTTCGCCTATCAGGATGAGAAGCTCAATGGAGGTTTCGGAGGCAGCTTCAGCGGCAGTGTTCAGGGCAACGACACGCGTCCGAAGCTCAGCAAAGACTTCCGCGCACGCGGTCAGTCCAGCGCAAACTATGGTGTCACTCTGTCCGAGGTGCTCCCCAACAGGCTCAAGCCCTCACAGCTCGACTATAAATCTACCTCGTTTGATAAACGCATTGCACTGGAGGGGGCCAAGACGATTGAGGAGCTTTTAGGGCGCGTCACCCAGGCCACAGGCTTTGAGATTCGTGGCGACAAGCGCATCGCCGAGCTATCTCTCTGGCTGCGTAACACTCCCGATCAGAGCGCTCGTGCGGGGGATTTATTGGAGCTGCTGGCACTGAGCGTCACCGGGGCGTTTCGCAAGCTGGAAGCCCCAGGACAGAGGCCACTCTGGCTCCTCACCGATGACATTGAAGGGCTCGCGACACGCCAGGCACGGCAAGAACGCTGGAGAGTAGAAGCAGAAAAGCTTGTCAGTGAGGTGCGCCATGGCTACCGCGAGCGCTTCAAAGCAACCAAGCCAGAGCATTTTATCTCGACAGACAACAGCTACGGCCTCTCCCCAGAGCTTATTAAAAGCGTTCAAGGCGTTCAAGCAGGGGGTCAGATGAAAACTGCTGTCCCTCTTAATGCCCTACCCAAGAGCATCTCCGATCAACTTGAGACGATTCTTAAGCAGCAGATTAAGTCACAGGAGGAAGGGCACAGCCAGAGTTCCATTAATGGTGTTCTCAATCCTCCCCTCGATCCCTCACGAATTAGGCTATCCCAAAATCAGCTAGACCTCTCCGTGATTGTGCCAGGCTATGGGGTCTATCAGGATCAAAGCACCGCATCGTCCCTGGGAAACGAGCTGCAAAACGCGTCGCAAGATCAAACGACGCGTCCACCGGCCCCTGAGCCCGTTCGTCCCGAGATTCGCACGCGCATCGCAATCTTTGCACCGAAGACTCCCGCAGAAGCCCAGCAAGCACTCACAGCCGCAGCGACGGCAAGGCTCAGCGCGGTCTGGATCGCAACGGATGGGGGGAAGTTGGAGACACTGAAGGCGGCATTGGAGGAAGGTAAGAAAGTCGGGATTCCCGTGGGAGCGACTGTCGCGCTGGCCCGGCTTCCTGAAAACGCCCCCGCCGACCTCAACCTCTTAGGGGAAACGGGCCCCTACCGTATCCCTGATGCTCCGGAGACGGCGGCAGCTCTCCTGCCCTATCTGCGCACCCTCGCCGCGCTTCCTGGCCTTGCGGGACTTGCCCTCACCGAGACCGCCGCCCCCGGCTATCTTTCCGGTGCCCTCTCGCGTTTTGGCAGGAGCAATACCTCGGAGTACGGCTACACCCCTGCACGACGCCTGAGCTTTGTCCGCACTGAGGGCTACGATCCCATTGATCTAGGCACGTTTAGTGATGTCGGTTTTTTAACCAATCCCATGCGTAACAACAGGATGGTTTTTCGCTCCCCTGACGGCACCCCACAGCCAACGCCTCCTCCCAACCCCATGGAGCGCTGGAACCGAGTACGCTTCGAGGCCAATAAAGCCCTTATGAGCCAGGTCTATAGTGCCTTGAAAGAGGTCACTCCTGCACTGCCCTTCTGGCTTAAGAGCCGCGCCCAGGAATTTTCCCAGAGTGACTGGTTCGGCTCCTGGGATAAGGCCGATGCCCTCCCCACCTTCGTGTTGGCCTTTCCGACGACCCCACTAGTAGAGGAAGAGAGACCCGATCCCTACAACCCCCTCCCCCAGGCACGGCGCACCTCCCGACAGATTCTGTTCACACGAGCCGCTGTGAGATTCGAAGGGGATAAGACCCCTCTGGCCAACTGGTGGTCATGGACACTGACGAGCGGGCTGTACAACCAGAAAACGTTCCCCTGGGACGGCGTGGTGCTGGATCTGAGCGCTCTGCCCATTGAGAAAGCGATCGCGGCACTACAAGAGATCAAGCTATAACCCGAGCTGGCTCCAGAGACTATCCACCCGCTTCTTGACGCTCTCGTCCATCTCGATGACGGGAGGCCAGGGGCGGGTGAAGCCCTCCTCGGGGAGCTTTTGGGTGGCGTCAATGCCCATTTTTGAGCCAAAGCCCATCTGGCGGCTGGCGTGATCCAGCACATCAATCGGGCCTCGGGTAAAGAGCGTGTCGCGCTCAGGGTCAATGTTATTGGTCGTCACCCAGAGCACTTCTTTTAAGTTCTGTACATCCACCCACTCATCCACCACAATAATCACTTTGGTGAACATCATCTGCCCGAGGCCCCAGATCGCATTCATGACTTTTTGCGCCTGACCCGGGTAGCGCTTCTTGATTTTTAGAATGCAGAGATTATGGAAACATGCCTCAGGCGGCAGGTTATAGTCAATAATCTCCGGCACAAAAAGCTTTACTAAAGGCAAAAAGAGGCGCTCGGTAGTCTTCCCCAACCACTCGTCCTCAATCGGTGGGCGGCCCACAATAGTTGTCGGATAGACGGGATTTTTCCGGTGCGTGATCGCCGTGACATGAAAGACCGGGTACTCGTCCTCCAGCGTGTAGAAGCCCGTATGGTCGCCAAACGGCCCTTCGGTGCGACGCTCATTCGCGGGAACGTAGCCCTCCAAGACAATCTCGGCATCGGCGGGCACCTCGATGTCCTGGGTCTTGCACTTGACCAGCTCGACGGGCTTCTTACGCAGAAACCCCGCAAATACCATCTCATCAATCATGTCTGGCAGCGGCGCGGTGGCGGCGTAGGTCAGCGCGGGATCGCCCCCTAAAGCGACGGCTACGGGGATATTTCTGCCCTGCGACTCGTACTCGCCGTGGTGCCGATTACCAACTTTATGGCGTTGCCAGTGCATCCCACAGGTTTTCTCGTCGTAGACTTGGACGCGGTACATCCCTACGTTGCGCTTGCCGTCTATGCTCTTGGTAAAGACCAGCGGCAGGGTAATAAAGCGCCCGCCGTCGAGTGGCCAGCACTTCAGAATCGGAAAGTCGGAGAGCCGAATCTCATCGCCCGTCTTGACCACTTCCTGGCACTGCCCATGGCTCACGATCTTCGGCGCGGTATTCTTGGCGAGCTCGCCTATCTGCGGCAGGAGCGCCGCTTTAGCGAGAAGCCCACTGGGCATACGGGACGGCAGCTTGGTCCACTCCTCGATCTCTTTGGCAATCTCCTCAATATCCCCGACGCCCAGTGCCATGCTCATGCGCTTGCGGGTCGCAAAAACACCAATGGCCAGCGGGACGTTGCTTCCCTTAGGGTTCTCAAAGAGTAGTGCAGGGCCACCGGCACGCACCACACGATCCGCGATCTCCGTGATCTCCAGCACGGGATCTACGGGTGTCTTAATGCGTTTAAGCTCACCCTCTTTTTCCAGTTTCTCTAAGAACTCCCGAAACCCTGCGTAGGCCATTGCGTTTTCACTCCGTACTATTTTTCACAAAGTATAACCCAAAATGCCTCGCACCAGTTCCTTCTTTGAAAACAACAGCGATTTATGGTATTCTATGAGAACTCTCATCGAGAGATGGAATAAAAATTTCGTGGAGGAAATAGAATGTTAGTTTCAGTTGCATCACTTTTGCTTTGTTCGTTTTTGACCCCGGTATCTGCTAAAACATCAAACGTACCAGACGCACGTTTGCGACCACTGTACGGACGAACATATGTTTCCACCTTCTAACCCGTTGCTTTCCAGGTTCCAATAGCCTGGAAAAAGAGGGTGGTATCGCGATGACCCGCGAGGGGGGCAAGAAGGGTTTGGAGTAAATCTAATCCACGACGGAGGATGCTCACAGCGCGGCGTCCATGTTTTTTAAGTTTCAAAGGAGTCCTTTGCTCTAGCCACAATCCCACTTTGAAACAGCAACAAACTGCCAGAGCAAGAATACCCAAAAACGATTTCAAACGATATTGATCCGTAAGATGTCCCATCTCTAAGTCGAAACCTCTGCCCTTAAAACTCTGAAAAAGGCATTCGATTTTCCAACGTAAAGAATAATCTGATAAAACATCGCTGTATTTATCGCTAATAACAACGAGAAAATCATTTGTCGCTAATCTTTTTCCTCCTACAAAAACTGATAACCCCCACAAGGTCATAGGAGATTTCTTACATTTACAGGATGAAAAATGGAACCATTGCGACGCTTTTTTCTTTTCTCCTTTTGAAGAGGTGAAGTATTCACGAGCTTTGACGCGAATCCGAAAAGGAATTCCTTTTTCTATCAACCATTCCACCCAGTCATGTCCAATAAATTCTCTATCTGCTGTTATGAAATTAAGGGGTTGGTCTGGAAAGCAATTTAGAAGTCGTGTCCACAACTCAATTCTTTCTTTTGTGTCACTGTTACCTTCTTTATCTAGCATAACCCAGAATAGTGGGATAGCAACTCCATTATAAATAACAGCGATGTAAAGAATATTGATAATTGAGTCGCCTACTTTCCAATTTGTTCTATCCATAGCGAGAGTCCATGGGAATTTGGGAAGGAAATTTGCTATGATTTTCGCCCATCGCTCAGGAGTCATACTCGGTTGGCCTAAAAACCTTCTGATCTCTTGGCGATTTGCTTCTGGGTTTGCTTTGCCTGGCATCAGTTTAGATATTTGGTTGATGACCGCTTTTCGGCCTACGATTAATGCGACGAGAGCACGAGCTAAAAAATCTTGATAAGGAGTGTCCATTTCCTGGAGTATTGCGGCGATGTGTTTGGTAGAATATTTCATGGTTACTGTGAGCTTTCTGTGCGTGTGTTGTAACTTTCACATTAGCCTCACAGTAGCCATTCAGCCATAGGTAATTTTACGAGAAACATAAGTTCGTCCGTACAGTGGTTTGCGACTAATGTGGTTCAATAATGCAGATGGCTGGGAAACAGAGATGTACTTTACTTTAACCTTACCGACTGGACAAACTACCACAGATGAAATGGCGACTACTGGCCCTGCATTTTCATTGCCATTTCATTCTTATGTTTTTAATTCTACTGCAAATACTCCTACAAATTGCGTAACACTCGAGATAAATTTTTCAGGGCAGGGGCGCAGTACTGCAACACCTACAACTTTATATGCGGAATCGAAAATTACCACACCAAATATAACATTGACAAAAGGAAGTTTTGGATCGTATGGCGACTTACTGGTTTTATGCCATGGTATGCCTGCACCGGAAAATGGCGTTTCAATTACGGGTACAGGAAACGTCTCTGTAGTTGAAAAAGCGCTTCCATAATCAGCACTTTCGGGCATCCTTTCGATTAAAAACCGGAAGGATACCCAGTAAATATTAACCTCTCCGGGTCTAATTCCCTGATGCTTGTGCCGTGTCCACGTCAAATGCTCAGCATAAACCGATGGCTGTCTTACTAAAGACATCAATCTACGCGCCATGTCGTTTCGCAGTCGGAGAGCTATTTTTCTAATTAAAATGTAAAAACATGAAAAACAATACACTCTATGAAATATTTGATACTATTTGCAAAAAATTCAATTTATGCATTATATGCGAAGTAAGTTATACTGATATTAAATTGGATTTTAACATACAGAAAAAAATAAACATCTCGAAATCACTTACGACATTTATTGAAATCATAGAAGAAAATTACAATTTGAGATTCGCAAGATTATCTAATAATATCTTATACGCGATAAAAACCTACAAATCAGATTATCCTGATATATCTTTCGGGGAAATATTGTCCTTTTGCGATAAATCAGAAAATGTTTTACGCCAATTTTTACCAACTAAAAGGGCAGGTCAATATGCTTTAGATTTTATTAAAATAATGTCTCATACTCCAAAAGGAACTATTCAGGTTAAGCAATTACCTGTAAATGCCCAAGACAGTCTCTGGAAAATAGCATGTATTTGGAGTCTACCATTTCTTCGTGACTTCCATCAAATAAAAGATCGTATGACCGAATATGAAAAAAATAATGGTTACTACAGTTATGAATCAGCATACGAAACGAATTCTATTTGTTGCAATATCCCATCAATCCGTACTAAAATATTTATAAATCCATTAGTATATACGCAAATAAGCGGAGGAAGTGAATCTCAACACACTTCAGATTCAGATAATTCAATAAAAAACAAACCTAACATTTTCCTACCATCTAATAATCTTTTTCAGACTACACAGTATATCTGCTTTTCAGATTTTCTCAAAAAAAACAGTTCTTCCAATGTTTTTTCTTTATCAAAATATCTCATTGATAAAAACTTTATAGTTATAGGCGAGCAGTATAGTAACCCAGAAGCAATTATTAATGCTATTATACGAACATGTAACTTTGCTAAAAAATCAACAATATCTTCGATTCATATAGATTTAAAACAAAATAGTAATAGCACAGATCCTGACACTCTAAAAACAGACTTGTTAAATCTCTTACCAATATCATCTCTAAGAATTATTCAATCCTACAGAGAAAAAAACATCGGCACTAAAAAAGATGATTTAGATATAGATAAACTGTTAAGATTAATGTATAGAAATATATGCACAGATTTCATCTTTTTAATCGATAATAAAATCAAATCATCCCCATCAAAACGGATAACATTCGATCAAGCAGGACAAAATGCAAGACATCTCTTTGCTACGCTCAGTTTTATTTCATGGCTTCCTGATTTCATCAGAGATATAAATAAAATCAATATCCCTTCATACATAAAAAATTTCCCAGAAGCCACTGTGAGTTATGAAATTGTTGAGCAAAATAGAAACTATATATTAACACTTAGCATTACCGGGAATCCTCTCCTGCCAGATCGGGATAACTTCGTGGGAGGAAAAATGGGAGTCCCCAAAAACTTCCCTTAAGCAAGGTATCAGAACCGACTCGGTATAATAGCGCCAGGAGATGACCGAACGTCACGAAATAGAAACCGCGCTGTGGGAGGAGTTCCATCGGCTGAATGAGACGCACTTCGTAGGCACACTGCGCCTGAGCGAGCTTCTGGTCTCGACGCGCAAGAAGTACGGGGGCTACTGCCAGCCCCAAAAGAGGCGTATTGTCGTGTCCTGGCAGGCGTTTCTCGACCACGGCTGGGACGAGACCCTCATCACGTTCCGGCATGAAGTGGCACATCTGGTGCATCCCAATCACTCGGCGGCATTCTGGGCGCTGGCCGAGAAGCTGGGCTGCCCACCGGATCGCAAGAAAGCTCTCCCCCCCAAAGACCGCAGTGCCTACGGCTGGTGGCGCTATGCCTACGAGTGCCCCGGCTGCCACGCCCGCGTCTACCGCCGCAAGCGCCTCACGCGCAGCTCGTGCGCTCGCTGTGACCGTAAGTTCAACCCTCAGTTCTTGCTCCACCCGGTGAAAACCCTCGAAATGACCGTTGATTGAAGTTGATTTTGTAACTGATCCCACGACTAAAGTCGAGGGCTTTGACAGTAACGAGAGGCAAGCCTGACGTCCCGTCTATAGGGCAAGTTACATTGCCCCGTGTTCGAC
>NZ_JAYVPL010000095.1:0-20667 GCF_043757465.1 Armatimonas sp. | reverse complement strand
TACTTTAACGCGACGATGGCTAAGCCATTTCGTTGGACTTATACCGGGAAGGTTTTGACTACCTAATATTATCAAAATTTGTGCCGAGCTGTACTAGCGTGATCTCCTCGCCCTTGGTACCCCAGAAGAGGATCTCTTTGATAGGCTCGGCCAGCTCCGTAAACGGCAGCTCCAGCGAGAAGTTATAGTGTGCCGCCAGCCCCCACAAAATGCGCCCATTGTTGTTGTGCTTGTCAACATTAAACGCCTCTTTGACAAATGCGCCGCCCAGAATCGAGCGCGATGGATCGGGAACAAGCAGACCAGTGTGCACCCGCAGATAGATTCCTAGCCCGGAGCAAGTCAGACAAGCACTCTCGGGCTCGTTGAACGAGAAGAACCAGCCCTCGCGCTCCACAAATGTCAGCCGGTGCTCAGGGCAGCCAAAGCCCGCGTAGAAACGCTGCTCGGTCACCTCGTCCTCAAAGCGGCAGCGCACAAAGCCCTCGCCCAGCTTGGCGGCATCAGTAAGCGCCACAAGGAGTTGCTTCGCCTGCGAGCGCTTGACAATTACCCGATCCACGACGGCTTCAACCTCAAGTTGCGCCTCTTCGTCCAACGCCAGCTCGTCGGCGAGATCGCGCAGCTCGCCATTGATGCGAACCCGGCGGCAGCCCTTAGTGCGGATCTCGGTGAACAGATAGCTCCACTCCTCGTCGTAGACTTTCGCGACCGGCGCACAGAGTTCCACAGCAGTACCGTCGGGGAGCGCCAGCAGATGCTCGGAGAGCTGGGTTAGACTGACAGTAGGAATGGTGTTTTCGCAGCGCAGACAGTGCGCCTCGCCGCTGGTGGCGTAGAGCAGACGTAAGTAATCCCCGATGTCGGTCATTGTCCCGACGGTTGAGCGTGGGTTCTTAGTGATGGTCTTCTGTTCAATCGAGATCACGGGCGAGAGCCCCAGAATCGCGTCCACTTTCGGGCGGCTCTGCTGCTGTACAAACCGCCGTGTCCAGGCTGAGAGCGACTCCATAAAGCGCCGCTGCGCCTCGGCATAGAGCGTGTCAAAGGCCAGCGACGACTTCCCCGAGCCACTGAGGCCCGTCAACACGATCAACTTATCGCGCGGAATCTCCACCGTGATGTTCTTGAGATTGTTCTCCCGCGCGCCCCGAATCAAAATTGTCTCTCGCACTATAAAACTTCTCCCAGCCCGTCTTTGTACTTGATCGTCACACTCTGCCCCTCGGAAAGCTCCGCCCGAAGCAACAAACGATCATGGCGAATCCGCCGACTCTCAATTGTCTGAAGGATATAGTGGGCCCCGACCATCGTAATTTCTCCTAAGTATTTTCCATTGGCTTCGTCAGGGGTAAATGTTTCAGGATAAGGTCGCCAACGATCTTGTTCGCGTTGTTCCAATGGCTTAATCAGATGCGAATCCCAAAATAGGGAAAGGGCATGGTCGGTGCGAGTGTTTCCATCAAAAGAGGCAACAAGCTCAGGGGTCGTGGCACTGTTGTCAAAAATGAACCACTGACTTGCTTCTTCAAGGATGCGTGGCAAGAGGGCCATGGCTCGCTGGTAGCGGTTACGGATGCGCTCGACGGGCACATTGTGGCCTCCCGCCAGAAAGCGCCCCGCAACTCGCTCTACATTAATCTCGGGATTTCGTGTTGTCACAAATATCACCACAACTTGTCACAAATATCACCACAACATCGAACCCGGCAGTCTTGCAGAGCTGCATATCCAAAAGTGTGCTCGGATGGGAGAAAACAGTCTCGAAGGCAAAAGACTGTTTCGTGGATCGATAGTTCAGATGCAACCAACGCGCTCTACGAAATGCACCTTGTTCTCGTTCCTCCTGACTCATCTCAGGAAAGTTCTCCGCGAGATAGACTGCAATCTCATCAGCATTAATGTAGCGGTCTTTGGGAATACCAAAGTGTTTCAAAGTTGCTAATGTGGTCAGCGTACTCTTGCCAGAGCCATTTGGCCCAGCAAAGAGGAGGAGGCGATGAAGCATTACTTTCTCTGTTTATTTGGCAAATGGATTTTGACAGTGGTCTCATCGCCGGTCACGTAGCCAATGCCTTGCTCCATCAATTTTTGCTGTGCTTCACTGATCGCACGCTGTCCTTCCTCTTGCAAAAAGCGAATCGTTTCTTCGAGGGGAGGTTCGTCTTTTTCAGGCATAAAAACCTTTTCACGAATGTAGCTAACCACATCCATCTGTCGAGCAGTAGCGGCCTGGCTCAGCACTGCCTCTTCAGCGGGAGATAGCTCCAGAACAATACTCATCTTTTATTTTCCTTTTCTATATCTGTGTTGATAGCCAGAATCCCCAGAAGTGTCTGGAGAAGCTCGGTGAGGTCGTCGGGGACGCGCAAGATGGTGAGGCTCTGGGAGATGGTCTTAGTGGCGCGATTCAACACCCCAAAGCGCCAGGTGTCGCCGCCGGAGAGTGCCCCGTAGAGCACAGGAACTTCGGGGGGGGTAAGCACATCCAGCGCGGCAAGCTCAGCGGCGAGCTGCTGAAAGCCACGCACGAGATCGGCCTGCTTGGCCTCGACCACGAGCAAGCGGCGCTGTGCCTCCAAGAGGTAGTCTAGTGTTCCCTTGAGTTGTGGTCCGGCATGAATATCGTACTCCCAGCGGACGGAGATCGGGTAACGACTTCCCAACTCAAAGACGATAGGGGCCAGCAGAAGCTCGCGGCGCTCGGTCTCATTAACCAGGGAAAAACTGCGCTGCGCCTGCGTCAGCCGCTCCCGAAGCGGCTCCGCCCAGGGAAGCTCGTCGTCGGTTCGAGGCAACGCGAGCGTATCCACCATAAACGTGTAGCCCAGTGCCTCCGCCACTTCCCGAGGCGAGGCGCGAAGCTTGAAATAGTCGCGGAAGTTGTGGACGCTCTCAGGGATGGTGTAGTGCATGATAGGATTTTATCAGTCTCTGCCCACGTAGACATAGCCTGCTTCATCCATCGTCACGCGGCTATCTTTGGTGAGGCGCAAGGGGATACCGACGCGCTGAAGAATGCCTTTGTCGGCGAGCCAGTCGCAGGCGAGGTCGAGGTGCTCCGCGTGCCAGTTGCGCTCAAAATAAGTGGAAAGCTCGCGAACAGAACGTGGGCCGTCGGCACCTTCTAACCAGTCGAGAAGCGGCGAAAAGCAAAGGGGGATACGCTCGGTCAGGTAGGCATCAATCCACTCTAGCGCTGTACCGAGAGCTTCTTCGGTCTTGGGGCCATCGAGAACATCCGTGTAGATGCGCGTAAAGAACTCAGGGTTGAGCTTGAGTGCCTGCTGGATCACCTCGCGACCCGGGCTCTGCCCGGCGGCGATGACTTCGACGTAGGCGAGCTGGAGCGCGGTCTGGAGCAGATAAAACGCCGTGTAGTGAAAGTCGCGCTTCACCTTGTGCCATTTTTCCGCCTTGGTCAAGACCGGCAGGCAGGCGGTGGCGGTGCGCAGAAGCTGTGCCTGCTTATCCCGCTCCCCCAGTGGCCCGGCGTTCTCCCAGAGCAGCGCGAGCGACTCATCTTTGGTGAAGAGCAAGCGGCTGCGGGGCAGCACCGAGCTAAAGAACGAGCCCATCAGCGCCCCCTCCAGCTCTTTGCGAAACGCCGATCGGGTCATCAGGGAGGCATGTACCGAGATGCCTTCCTCAAGCAGCGTGAAACTCGCGCCTTTCACAGACTCTTCCCCGATCACGATCAAGTCAATGTCGGACTTCTCCCAGACCTCATCGTAGGCCAAGGAGCCAAAGAGAACGGCTGCCAGCACGCATCTATCGCGCTGGAGCTTTTCCGAGAGCGAAGCAATCGCCGCTTCGTAGCGCTCGCGAGTGGTCATGAACATAAGTTTACCACACAGGTAACTTACTCACGAAAGCGAAACCGTGTTCTGAGGCGTTCCTCCAAGAAAAGCCCGAATATTATCGGCGGTGGTCTGGCGGATGCGGGCCACGCCGCCGGTGGTGTGGTAGGCCATGTGCGGCGTGAGAATGAGGCTGGGAAAGCGGGCTAGGTAGCCCGGCGCGATCTCCGTGATGCGCTCCTCGTCCTCCAGCACATCGAGGCCCGCTCCGGAGAGCTGCCCCGAATCGAGGGCCGCGAGGACGGCACTGGTATCCACGACGCCACCGCGTGCCGTGTTGATCAGCACCGCACCACGCCGCAGCTTTGCCAGCTCAGCCGCGCCGATTAAGTGGTGGGTACTAGCAGTGAGCGGCACGTGGAGCGTGAGAATATTGGCGCGGGACAGCAGCTCCTCCAAGCCAACATACGAATAACCAACGCGCGTGGCTTCGTCGGGGAGTGGCGCGATGTCGTGGGCGAGCACGGTCATTCCAAATCCCACCCCGATCTGCGCTGTGCGCCGCCCGATGCGCCCTGTGCCGATAATGCCCAGTGTCTGCCCAAAGAGATCAAAACCACGCTGGCTTCCGAAGGGAAAGCGGCCCTCCTCTGCGTCTTTGAGGCTGTGACGTAGGCCACGCTGCACCATGAGCATAAGCGCAAAGGCAAACTCCGCCACCGTGTGATCGCCGTAGTGCGGCACATTGCAGACCGTGATGCCTCGCGCGTGCGCCGCCATGAGATCAATGTGCTCAAATCCGGTTGAGCGCGTCGCAATGAGCTTCACTCCGGGCAGGCTGTCTAGCAGTTCTGCCGTCATGAAATCACGCGACGTGACACACAAAACCGGTGCATCCGCAGTGAGCTTAGAGGTCAGCTCAAACTCAGGGAGAAGCTGCACGAGCTCGGCATATTCTTCGTGCTCATAGGCATAAGCGGCGGTGACAACAATTTGCATGGTAGGATTTTCCCGTCATGCGCCCTATTCTCCTTCTCTTAGGACATCTCTGGAGCTTGCCCAATACGCTCATTGGGCTGTTTTTCGGGCTGGGCGGGAGCTACTCCTGGGATCGCGCTAACCGCGTCGTTGTGGTAAACGGCGGCTGGATCGCTCAGAGCTTTGGGCGGCGCTACTTTTCGGGGATGTGCATCGGCGATGTGGTACTCTGCTCACGGAAGCTCTCGGAGAGGATCTACCGACACGAGCTGGTTCATGCCCTTCAGGGGCGAATTCTAGGGCCGCTGTATCTACCGCTGACATTGCTTTGCTACGCCTGGGGCTATCTGATCTTCCCCCAGAACGGCCACGATGCCAGCCCGCTGGAGGTCTGGGCGGATCGCGCCTCGGGCAATGCACAGAGCAATGCCTATCTTCAGCGCAGAATATAGCTTGCGGTATGCCCTTGTCTCGGGCAAAATAAGAAAATTCGAGGGGGAGGCTGAGACTTATGGTTGTCTGTCGCCACTGTGGCACAGCAAATCAACCGGGGAAAATCAAGTGCAGCAAGTGTCTGCGCGACTTAATTGACCCGAGTATGATCGGCAAGATTCCGTGTGTCAATCATGCGAACCGTGAAGCGACAACAAGCTGCAATGCCTGTGCCTCACGGCTGTGTGATCGTTGTGCGTATTTACTGAGTGAGATTGCGTTCTGTGAGGGCTGCGCGCCAGAGGGAGCTATCTCCCACGAGCACGACGAAGACTACGAGGCGGTTCCCGTGGTGCATGTGGGGAGTGAGGACGCCCCGCGTGCCTCGATGGGTGCCCGTGCGCTGGCCTTTCTGATAGACAGTGTGCTCACGCTAGCGTTTGCCGGAGTGCTGGCAGTGCTCCTAGCGTCATTTTCGGGTGGGACACTTTATATGAGCACCTACGTCTATCTGAGCAATGTCCGTCAGCCCATGTTCTGGATCTTCTGGCTACTGCTTCCTGCTGCCACACTGACCTACCACACACTCACAGTCGGGATGAGCGGCCAGACAGTCGGCAAGCGTGTCGCGGACATTATCGTGCTGGAGGAAGACGGCACCATTATCACCACGCAACAGGCACTGAGCCGCGCCGTTGCCCAGCACTTCTCCTTGCTGTTCCTAGGGCTGGGCTATCTCTGGGCACTCTGGGACAAGAACAATGAGACGTGGCACGATAAACTATCAAAGACAGTAACCTACCGCTACCAAGACACGACTTAGTCCAGGAGACACCATGGCCGACGAAACCACCGCCGAGTTTGACACCGAGGAGCTTGCCCGAGGCTGGGCGCAGCTTGCGGACTGTCGGCCCACGTACCACACTGAGCTGGCCTTCGCCGCGCGCACGGACATAGGCCGCGTCCGGGAGAACAACGAGGACAAGTTTGATTTCTTCCTCCCCGAGGACGCCCCCACTCAGGCAGTTCGTGGCAGGCTCTGGGCCATCGCAGATGGAATGGGCGGGCACAGCGCCGGGCAAGTGGCGTCTGAGGCGGGACTCAAGACCGTCATTCGTTCTTATTTTGCAGAGCCTGTTGTGGGGGAAGTGGGCGAGGCGCTCCGGCAGTCCCTGCGCGATGCCAATGCGCTCATCACCCAGGCAGCGATCAACATGGGCGCAAAAAATGGCATGGGAACTACCATGGTGGTCGCCATCGTCTTAAATGATATGCTCACCCTTGCCCATGTCGGAGACTCGCGTGCCTACTTGCTACGCGAGGGAGAGCGCATTCGCCAGCTCACGACCGACCACTCCTGGGTCGAGGAGCAAGTCCGGCGCGGCGCTCTGAGCCGTGCAGAGGCGGAAAAATCCCCGTACCGCAATGTGATCACGCGCTCCATTGGAATGGGCGATGGGATGGACGCGGATATTCTCACGGAGAAGCTCTTCCCGGAAGATATCCTGCTGCTTGCCACGGATGGGGTCACGGGCTATCTGGGCGAAGATGCTCTGGCGGCACTGATGAGCAATAAAAGCCTCTCAAAAGCAGCACTCGATATTGTGGATGCCGCCAATGATGCAGGTGGCAAGGACAATAGCACCGTCGTCTTACTCAAAGTTCTCTCCATTACCTCAGCAAGTGAAGGGGAGAGCTAGCGATGCAGCTCGGACGCTATAAGATCGTTCGAGAGATCGCGCGCTCCAACGACATTGTCTATGAGGCGCAGGATCCTCAGGTAGGGCGACGGGTGGCGGTGAAGGAGCTGGCGCTTGCCCCGGATGCCGCCGGAGCCGCACGTGTGGATCGGATCGAGCGTTTCTACCGCGAGGCACGTGCCGCCGGGCAGCTCTCCCACCCCAATATCGTCACCATCCACGAGGTCGGGGAAGATGCCGGGCGCTACTTTATTGCGATGGAGTATCTGGAGGGCCAGACACTGCGGGAGCGCCTCACCGCCAATGGCCCCCTGCCTCTCACGGAAGTGGTTCGCATCGGCATCGCCCTCGCCGACGCGCTCGACTACGCACATAGAGCGGGGATCGTTCACCGAGACATCAAGCCCGATAACGTGCACGTGCTCCCTAATAACCACATCAAACTCACAGACTTCGGGATCGCACGGATTCTCTCGGAGTCGGCGCTTACCGTGGCCGGACAGATATTTGGCACCCCCAGCTACATGTCGCCCGAGCAGATCAAGGGTCTCCCTATTGACGCCCGCTCGGATATTTTTGCGCTGGGAATCTTGCTCTGGGAGATGACAGCGGGGCGCAAGCCGTTCACCGGCGACTCGGTAGTGACCATCACCTACCATATCTGCAACGACCCGACTCCTCCTGTACCCGGCGCGACGCCCGCATTGGAGGCCGTGATCCAGCGTGCGACGCAGAAAGACCCCAATGCGCGCTTCACCAGCGCCTACGAGCTACGTGAGGCCCTCGAAGCCGTTGCCCAGAGCCGCACGGGAGTCTTCGCCGCCGCCAACCGCACCGGAGCGTTCGGAGCTTTTCCTGTTAATGCCACCGTTCAGTACGGCGCGGCGACGCAGCTCGGAGCCGCGCCGATCCAGCCTCCCCTGCCTCCACCCAGCGGAGGAGCTCAGAGCGGAGGAGTGATGGCCTTTGCGCCCATTCCCGTGCAAACCCGTGGCAGCTACGCCTGGCTCTGGGGCGCACTGGGCGGCGCGGCACTCGTCATTATCGGCTTCCTGCTCGCCAAGACCATGCTGGGAACGCAAAGTCCCAGCATGACTCCCCCGTCATCGGGATCAGGAGGCGGGGGGCAACAAACCGCAGCCAAAAACCCACTTGATCAGTTTATTGATAAAGCTCTCGGAAATAAGCTTGGCGGCGGCATGTCCTCTTCGTCGGGCACCGGAGGGGGAGGCGCTCCCACAGTTTCGCCGCAAGTGCGGCAAGCCTCTGAGCAGGAGCTTCGTGAGGCGAATCAGGCGATCCAGAACGGCCAGCAGCTCCTGAACCAGAACCGCTACAGCGAGGCAGCCCAGCAGTTCTACTTCGCCAAGGAGCGGGCAGTGGGCACGGAGGTCGGCACACAAGCCCAGCGCCTCTACGACGATGCCAGTGGCCACACGGACTTATTTGGTGGCGCGATCAAACGAGGACAATAAAATGCAGTGGGCCTGTCCGCAGTGCGGAAATCTTCTCAAAAAAGGCGAGCCAAGCTGCCGTCACTGCGGAACGCCGCTCACCCTGCCCCCGGCAATGCAGGCGCAGTGGGAAGCGTCGGCGGGGAGCACATCGCGCACCGTTGGCTGGGTGCTGGCGGTGGTTTTGATCGGCGGTATTTTAGTCGGGGGTGGGCTGGCACTGACCCGTGCGTTTAAGAGCGCCAGTACCCAGATGGGCTATGCCACGGGAACCGACGACTACAACAAGGCCGCCGCGCTCTACGCCGCCAAGAGCTACGAGGCCGCGGCGGCGGCTTTTGAGCGCGTCGCACAAAATAAGTCCAACACGGATGAGATTCTAAAGAAAGCCACCGACGGTGGCTGCTGGAGCTACCGTGAGCTCGGCCATGCGGCACAAAACCGCAACGATCTTGCGGCGGCGCTACGCTGGTACAAAAAAGCGCTGGATCTCAAGCCCGACGACACACAGGCCAGGGCGGAGTACGATGTGGTCGCCCGGATTCTTGACAGTAGCGCCCCCGGTGGCCCGTCAACCGCCGTCGCGCCCTCGGATCGAACGACACAGTTTCCCAAGCGCGCCGCACCAGGCACACCGAACCTCAAGGCAGCGGACTTCGAGAGTGCCAATGCCCGAAACTCCCAGGAGGCCCAGGGCCTGCTGAGGCAGGCGAACACAGCCTACCGGGAGGGCAATATCAACCGCGCACTCCAGCTCTGGAGTGAGGTGGTCGGCAAGTCTCCCGGCTCGGCAGCGGCCACCGAGGCGCAGGGCTATCTGACGCAGTACGCGCATGACAACAATCCCTTCGCCCCGGGGGGATAATGCTCACCATTGCCAGACTCACCCTCAAAGAAGCTCTCCGCCGCCGTGCGGGCTGGCTGTCTCTGCTCGTGGCGGTGCTCGTGGTGCTCGGTGGCTTTGTGCCCCTCACGGGACGCCTGCTCCTACTGCCTCGCGAGCAAGCCGACCGGATCTTTATCGGGCTCTATATTTTTTTGGGCACGGATATCTTAAAGTTCTTCGGAGCCGTCTTTGGCATTGCGCTCGCCTCGGGGGCGATCTCCTCAGAAATAGACCGCGGTGTTTTGAGCACGATCTTGCCCAAGCCACTCACACGCACGGCGGTCTACGCGGGCAAGTGGCTGGGGATTCTGGGGTTTGTTCTGGGGAGCCTGCTGCTCTGGGCACTCGTGCTATTTGCGGTTGCCACGCTTCGTGACCCCGCGCACTCGCACCGTAATCTCTTTGCGGCTCTGCCGTGCCTAGCGCTCTATCCCGTGGTCTTTACCAGCCTGGCACTGTGTTTTTCGACATTCACTGCGTTCCCTCTGGCCGCTGGGCTCTCGGTGATGGCGGCGGGGATCGGCTGGGCGGAGGGGCTCCTGCGGTTTCTGGAGCGGACGTTTGCGATTCAGGCGCTCGGAATTTTTGCCAGCACCGCGAGCTACGCCATGCCGATTGGCAGGATGGCACGCTGGACAACCAAGCTGCTGGGGCCGTTTCCGTCACTCGACGGCAAGACAATTACACTGAGCAGTCCGTTTCCGGGCCAGCAACCGATGCCTACTGACTTTGCCTTTATTGCGGGCTATGTTGTTCTGGTTTTCCTGGTGGGTGCACTTGTCTTTGGCAGGCGGGATTTGTGAAATAGGGTACAATCTAGCGTTATGAAAGTTGTAATTGTTGGCTGTGGCCGCGTGGGCTCGACCCTGGCACGGCTTCTTATCGAGCGCCACGATGTCACGGTCGTGGACCGCACCTCAGAGTCGTTTCGGCGGCTGGGCAGTAAGTTTAAGGGACAAAAAATAGTGGGCCCCGGCACGGACATGGATGTCTTAAAGCGTGCGGGGATCGAAGGGGCCGATGCTTTTATCAGTGTCACAGATGGCGATAACCGCAATATTATGGCGGCACAGATCGCCAAGCGCATCTTCAATGTCCCGCAGGTCTTCACCCGCATCTACGACCCGTCGCGGGCGGCGGTCTATGCCGAGATGGGGATTCAGACCCTCTGCACAACCTCGACTTCGGCGGGGCTCTTCTGCGACTTGGTGGAAGGGCGACGGCCCGATGCGTTTATGGCACAGCTTGACAGCTATCTCGATGCCGCTCAGAAAGTGTAGCTCTCAGAAATGTATGTGATTATCATTGGCGGCGGTAATGTGGGCTACTACCTGACAAAAGACCTGGTGGGCGCGGGCCACGAAGTGCTTCTTCTGGAAAAAGAGAGAGCGCGTGCCCAGCGACTCGCGGAAGATCTTGGTGAGGTGGTGCAGCAGGGCGATGGCTGCGAGGCGCGTGTCATGGAGGAGATGGGCTTTGCCCGTGCGGATGTGATCGTGGCCGCGACAGGCGAGGACGAAGATAACTTAATCGTCTGCCAGATGGCCAAGCAGCGCTTTGGGATTACTCGCACTATCGCGCGCGTCAACTCCCCCGCCAACGAGGCGCTCTTTGCCCAGCTCGGCATTGACACGACGGTCTCGGCGACCCGGCTGATCTTCAACTTGATTGAACAAGAGATCGAGGTGGATCACCTCATCCCCGTCGCAGCACTGGCACGGGGCCATCTTGAGATCGTCTCCATTGAGCTCTCTGAGCTGTCTCCGGTAGTGGGCCGCTCCATTGGCGAGATCGCGCTCCCGGGCGATGCCCATATCATCGCGATCCTGCGCAACGACAAGGGTATGCTTCCGTCACCGAATGCCATCCTCCAAGTGGGCGACACCGTGCTGACCCTCGTTCAGCAGGATCAAGAACCCGACCTACACGGCGTTTTCGCCGCGTAGGTTGCCCCGTGCGTTCGGTTAAAGCCCCGTGAAGTTCAGTTAAAACCGGGCGCTCAAGGAAGCGGCGATAGACGCTGCGGCCTCGCGGGCGTTGCCCTCAGGGAGAAGTGCGAGAAGCTGGCTGGCGAGCACGCCTGCGGGGATGCCGTAGGGCAGCGCCAGGGTCAGGGTCGCGGCAAACGCTTCCAGTGCCACACTTGCTCCAGCCGGGGCGCTTCGTAGGAGCAAAAGCACCTCGCCCGGCGTGCCATCCTCGAAGAGTCCCACGATGACCAACCCCGCACAACCGCCCACTTTTAGGGCCAGTGTCAGGCTCTGTCGCTCGTCTGGCAGACGGCGTAGCACAGGCACCACAGCGGGTTCAGGAATGATAACGGGTTCCAGGGCGACAGGAAGTGGAACTGGCTCAGGATCAGAAACGGGCGTGATGGGCTCCGCAACAGCCACAGGAGACACCTCTTCAGGCACACCGGGAGTCCCCTCGGGCTCCTCATCAAAGGGATCCGTGAGAGCGATTTCGGGCTTGGGAGCTGGGGTGCTTCGTACGGAGCGACCGTTCTTGGGAGCGGTCACAGCGGGCGCATCTTCGTCAAATAGCTGAGTAGACATAAGGCAATTATAAGCGGCAAACAGCAGTTTTGTCAACTCAATTTATAAGCAAACGTTTGATATTATGTTTGCCTTTAAAATACTATATGTTTGCTCGTAAGTTCACTCAAAAAAGCGTTGACAGCCCCATATGTGGGGCGTATAATCAACCTCGTCCACTACATATAGCGTCCCCGGAAATTTGGGACACCACCCCCAGGCAAGCAAACGGAGGGGTGTTAAGAAAGTCAGTCAGAGGCATGCAGACCACGTACACTCTTGGTGGTAAGACATTTATTCTCGATGAGGAAAAGGCTCAGGCAGCCCTCGCGGCTAAGCGTGTGATCAATGGTCGTGAGACCATGACCTTCAATCTGCTCCCTCTGCGCTACCAGTGGGCCTACAATCTCTACCAGAAGATGAAGGCCAATCACTGGGAGCCGGAAGACATCCCCATGCAGCGCGATGCCGAGCAGTGGCGCAGCGATAGCGCCCTCACGGACATTGACCGCTGGATCGTGCGCATGGCGATTGGGTACTTCTCCGCCGCCGAGGGCATTGTGGGCGATAACATTCAGCACGTGGTTCGTGAGCTGGTCACGGCCTCCGAGCTGAAGCTGGTGCTGGGTCGTCATGCCCATGAGGAGAATATTCACGCCGACTCGCTGCTCTACATGATCAGCTCGCTGGGCATTGACCCCCACGAGTGCGAGGCGATGTTTGATGACATTGAGACGATCCGCAAGAAAAACGAGTTCGTCACGCGCGTCTCCTACGCACTGCGCCGTGACCTGGACCTGACACTTCTTGAGAATAAGCAGCTCCTGGCAAAAAATATCTTTGTCTTCGGGCAGTGCATGGAAGGCACGCAGTTCTACGGCCTCTTTGGAATGGTTCTCTCGCTGTACCGCCAGGGCAAGCTCACGGGAATCGGGACGATGTTTCGCTACACCCTGCGCGATGAGTCCAACCATATCGAGGTCTTCCGGAATTTATTCCTCGGGCTGATCGAGGAGAACCCGGACATTTGGACGTCCGCGTTCCAGCAGGAGCTGGTGGACTTGATGCAGGAAGCCGTCACCCTGGAGAAAGCCTTCATCCGCGACTGCCTCCCCGTAGCGGGCCTCGGGCTCTCGTCGGAGGAGTTCGAGCAGTACATAGAATTTATCGCGGACCGTCGCCTGGAGGGAGTCGGTCTTCCTCCCACTAATCCGGGCATTACCAACTCGCTCCCCTGGCTGGCGGAGCTGATGGACATCAAGAAAGAGCAGAACTTCTTCGAGGGCCGCGTCACCGAGTACCAGAAATCCAGCTCGCTCAGCCAAGTGAACGACGACGAACTATAAAAATTAATAAGCCCCCCATCCCCCGTCCAACGGGGGGGATATGAGGAAAAATCTCTTTTCCTATTTGTCCCCCCGCCGGGCGGGGGTCAGGGGGTAGGACATGCAATTATGACAATTAATCTACCGGAAATCTTGCGCGATCTTGAGATCAAGCGCGCGGCACTGCTGCCTAGCGATGAGAAACCGTACTTCGATGGACTGGAAGCGGTTCGTGACCTAGGCCTGCCCGAGCTTGAGGTGCGGCTCGTGGGCAAGGATGCGGAGCGGACTTTTGCTCCTGAGATCGCGGCGCAGATCGTGGGCGATGCGCTGGTGACCTTTAACTTCGCACGGGGCACCAAGGAAGTCAACACGGACGCGAACCGCAGCTTTGTGCGCGACACCACCACGCGTGTGGTGGAGAAGCTCTCCCGGCTGGGCGACAACGGACGCGGGGCACGACTCAGCGACTACGATCTGTCCGTGCTGGTCGAGGCCGCCCTCATCGAGAAAGGTGCCTACGAAGTCGCCAAGGCGCTGGTGATGCAGCGCACGAGCTTTCCGACCTCACAGAACACCATCCCCGCCGAGCAGATGCGCCTGATCCGCCGCAATGGCCAGGTCGTGCCGTGGAACCAGGATAAGATCGAAGTGGCGGTGCGCAAGGCGTTTCTCTCCATGAAGATGGAGTCCGACAATGCCCCGCAGATCACGGGCCGCGTGAGCGAGCGCGCCCGAGGTCTTGGGATGACCTACATTCCCATTGAGACGGTGCAGGACCTGGTGCAAGAGGAGCTGGTGTTGGGCGGCTACATGAAAGTGGCTGAGGACTACATCCTCTACCGCGCCAAGCGCATGATGTTCCGCGCCTCCGAGGCGAGTGTCAGTAACGCGCCCGACCCGCAGTTCGCCCTGATCCCCGTCACCGAGGACGATGGCACGAGTAACTTCTGGGACGGCGAGGATCTTAGAAAGCGCATCCAGTTTGCCTCGATTGGGCTGGATCTGTGCCTGAGCGCGGGTGAGATTGAGGCCGAGCTACGCCGCTCGATTCGTGCCGATATTCGCCGCGAGGATCTCAATAAAACCATCGTTCTGAATGCCAAGATGCTCATGGAGCGCGATGCGGACTTCTCGTTCTTTGCGGGTCGGATTCTGCTGACCTATATCTACGAGGAGACCCTGACCTGGGACATTGTGCGCGATGGCATCGGTGGCCTCAAAGAGGCGCACAAGAAAGCCTTCAAGCAGTACCTCGACTACGGCGTGCAGATCGAGCGCCTCTCTCCCAATATCCTGAGCTACGACATAGACCGCCTCGCCGCCGCCCTCGATCCGACCGCCGACCTAGACTTCGACTACCTCGGCCTCCAGACCCTCTACGACCGCTATCTCATCACCGACAAGACCGGCAAGCGCCCCCGCAGGCTAGAAGCGCCACAGTTCTTCTGGATGCGGGTCGCGATGGGCCTCTTCTACGCCGATGCAGAAAATAAAGAACAACATGCATTAGAGCTTTATACGATGTATAAGAGCCGGAGATTCTGCTCCTCTACACCTACTTTATTTAACTCTGGCACGCTTCACTCGCAATTAAGTAGCTGCTATTTGTATAAAGTGGATGACAGTATCGAATCTATCATGATTCGTGGTATTGCAGAGAATGCATTCCTCTCTAAATGGGCTGGAGGTCTTGGAGGATCTTGGACAGCCGTCCGTGGAACCGGAAGTCACATTAAAGGAACCAATGGAGAGTCTCAAGGCGTTATTCCTTTCCTTAAAATGCATAACGATCAGCTTGTAGCTGTCAATCAAGGAGGTAAGAGGGCTGGTTCTGGCTGTGCCTATCTTGAAGTCTGGCATAATGACATCTTTGATTTCCTAGAGCTGCGTAAAAATACCGGCGATGAGCGCCGCCGCACCCATGACATGAACACGGCCAACTGGATTCCGGACTTGTTCATGAAGCGCATGGAAGCGCGTGAGATGTGGACCCTGTTTCGCAGCTCCGATACCCCCGACCTGCACGATCTCTTTGGCTCGGCGTTTGAGAAGCGCTATGTCGAGTACGAGAAGCTGGTGGATGAGGGCAAGCTGAGTGGCAAGAAAGTGGAGGCCATCGAGCTCTGGAAGCAGATGCTCAAGCTGATCTTCGAGACCGGCCACCCGTGGATCACGTTTAAGGACCCTTGTAATGTCCGCTCACCTCAGGATCATGTCGGAGTTATACATAGTAGTAATTTATGCACCGAGATAACGTTAAACACTGGCCCCGAAGAGACTGCTGTTTGTAATCTTGGCTCCGTTATTCTGGATAATCACCTCACTTCTAACGGCGAAATTGATCATATTAAACTAAAAGAAACAATACAAATAGCCGTTCGAGCGCTGGACAATGTGATTGATATCAACTACTATCCCACCAAGCCTGCCGAGACGTCTAATAAGCGCCATCGTCCGGTCGGGATGGGTGTGATGGGGCTTCAGTACGCCCTCTACAAGAGAGACATCCCGTTTGCGTCTCAAGAGGCCATCGAGTTCAACGATGAGTTTATGGAGGCAGTCGCCTACTACGCCTACGAGGCATCAAGCGACCTTGCCGCCGAGCGCGGCGCGTACTCTAGCTTCAAGGGCAGCAAGTGGGACCGGGGGATGCTCCCGCCCGACACCATTGAGCTGCTGGAAAAAGAGCGCGGCGTCGAGATCAAAGTGGCGCGTGGCGGCAAGCTGGACTGGGCGACGCTTCGAACCAAGATCCAGACGCAGGGCATGCGCAACTCTAACGTGCTTGCCATCGCCCCGACGGCGACTATCGCCAATATCATGGGAACGTCGCCCTGTATCGAGCCGATGTACAAGAACCTCTTTGTGAAGTCGAATCTCTCCGGCGACTTCGTGGTGCTCAACTCCTTTTTAGTGCGCGATCTCAAGGCTGCCAACCTCTGGAACCAGGAGATTGTGGACCAGATCAAGTACTTCGACGGTGACCTGCACAACATTGACGAGATCCCAACCTGGATCAAGGAGAAGTACCTCACGGCCTTCCAGATTCCCTTTGAGTTCTTGATTGACGCGGGCGCACGGCGGCAGAAATGGATTGACCAGAGCCAGTCACTGAACTTGTTTTTGGGCACCCCGGACATGAAGGCGCTCTCGCACATGTACCGCTACGCCTGGCACGCGGGCCTGAAGACCACGTACTATCTTCGGACGCTGGGAGCCAGCAATATCGAGAAGGCCACGGTCTCTCTCAAGATGCGCGAGACCGGCTCCAATGCCGCCGTCGCGGAGGCAGCCGCCAAGAAGGTCTTCACCGAAGCCGAAGCACTCGCCTGCTCCATTGAGGCCATGCGCAACGGCGAAGAGTGCGAGGCATGTCAGTAGTCGCGCCAGTTACCGCTGCGCCGACGGCCCCGCCGCGACGGTGGGGAGGAGCTGGAAGGTCAGTTCGACGGGATAGAAGACACCACCAAACGGACTCGTGGTGAGCTGGATCTCGCCCTTAGGCCCCACCATGGCATCGCAGAAGGTTCCGCGCTCGTAGGCTTCGTAGATCTCGGAGACAATCAAGTCGCCACCGAGCATGCCCACGATTCCGGCCTTGCCACCGCGCGGAATAAAGCCAATGCGCACCTTACGGCCCTCGGGCGCGGCGATCTTGAAGGAGTAGATCATTCCGTAGGAGCCGTCGCGCAGGCGGGTTCTATTGGTGTCACGCTCGGGAAGACCGATACGGAAGCTCTGGCGGACAAGCTCACCCTTCAGAGGAACCGCGATCTCACAGCGTGGGGAGTCAATCACGAGAGTTCGCATCCGGGGTGCATCCCACTTATCGTGCTTGTAGTAGATACGCAGACGGATATTCTTGTCCGCTTTGATCGTCATCATCCCCGAAGCGACTTGATGATGGGATAGCTTGTAGGTAAAGCGTGCCACCCCTTTTGCCGCCGAGACAGGCTTCTCGGGCGCACGTAGGTAGCGCGCCATCGCCTGGCGACCGACGCTGGGAGGGTCGCTCTCGGGATCGGCGAGCCCCTGTTTTGAACTGAAGTTAAAAGACTCATCCGTGAGGCTCTTGAGCTGCACCACAAAATCGCCGGTGTCGTTGCTGGTGTTGCGGTAGTGGTAGAAAACCGTGTAGCTCTGCCCTGCCAGAAGCCGCGCATCCGCATAGGTGCCTGCATCCCGAATCCGCTCCGGTTCGTTGCAGTAGATTAGCTTATCCTGAGCGTGCGCCCCCACCGACAAAAGCCAGCATGCCAACACACTAAACCACCACCTAGCTCGCATACTGGACAGTATACCCCTAGTCATGAAGCGCAACCTGCAACAAATCCTAAGCCCGGATAGGCTAGCAGCAAAGAACGACACCCTACCATCTTGTAAACCTCCACCCTTCGGACAGTTAACTGCAAGAAAGAGGTTCCAACGTGCTTTTTAGCCAAAAACACGCACTTTTACGGGGTCAGGCGGCCAGTGCCATCGGGGTCAGGCGGCCAGTGCCATCAGGAAACGCACCGTGTGTTCCGCGCCACGCAGTAGATCCGAAACACGAAGATTTTCATTGGGAGCATGCACCCGTGCGCCGGGATAGCCACAGCCGATAGTCACAATCGGCTGGCGCAGGCCGACCGTAAAGGGATGCACGGGGCCCGTCACGGGGGAGAGAGGGACAATGCTGGGCGCGATCCCGTACGTCTCCTGCGCCGTCTGTGCCGCAAGCTGGATCAGGGGATGCTCCGGCGAGACGCGCCCTGGCTTCTGCCCCCCGAGATAGACAACCTCAATGTCGGTGAATCCCTGAGCATCCAGGTGCGCACGCAGGCTCTGATGCACCATCGCTGGATCCATGTCCGGCACGAGGCGGAAGTCCAGCTTCGCGGTTGCCTCAGCAGGGAGCACGGTCTTGACTCCTGCGCCCTGGTAGCCACTGGAGAACCCATTGATCGTGCAGCTTGGCTCGAAGCTCGCGCGGCGGTGTAGCTCCGCTCCGGTGGCCTCCCCCAGAAACCCCGAGATTCCGAACGCCGCTTTGAGATCCTCCTCGATCTGTGGGGAGAGCTTTCCTAACAGCGCTAGATCGGCATCCGTGGCGGGGAGCACCGTGTCGTAGTGGCCGGGCAGGAGAATACGCTCGTTCTGGTCTTTCAGGCTGGCCAGCGCGTGGACAAGCCGCCACGCCGCATTTGGGAGGATCGTGCCCCCCACGCCACTATGGGCATCGTGGGCGATTGTTCTTGCCCGCAGCTCGAACGTGGCGATCCCACGCAGGCCGCAGATCAGCTCGGGCTCACCGGCGGCATTGATCCCCCCAAACTCCCAGAGTGTCACATCGGCGGCGAGCAGAGCGCTATGACGCTCGATCCAGTCGGCCAGATGCACACTCGCGACCTCTTCTTCCCCCTCAACCAGCACTTTCACATTGACAGGCAACGCGCCACCGTGAAGCGCCCGAAGCGCATCCAGTGCCAGCAGGCGGCAGGCGATATGGCCCTTGTCATCGGAGCTGCCTCGTGCAAAGAGAAGATCACCGTCGCGCCTCAGCACCCACGGGTCGCTCTCCCAGAGTTCGAGAGGCTCGGCGGGCTGAACATCGTAGTGGTTATAGAAGAGAGCCGTGGGCGCGTCCACTCCGGCGCTGCGATCTTCGGCATAGACCACGGGCGGCCCGCCGTCGGTAGGGACGAGATGCGCATCGAGGCCCCGCTTTCGATAGAGCTGTGCCACTTTCTCAGCGCACAGAGGCAGGGGGGAGTCGGGCTTGGCGGCTACGGAAGGAATGGCGATGAGCTCAGCAAGCTCGGCGAGGACGGTGGGAAGTGCGGCGTGGAGGGCTTGGTGCAGCTCAAGTGCGGGAGGTGTCATGCACCGATTCTACCGTGTGGGGACGCAAGGGTGCTCGCTGCGCCTCAACAAGCCGTCGCAGAAGGTGTGATGCCATCTCTTCCGAGACTTCATCCGTATTTGGTGCACAGAGTAAGAGGCTCAGCAAGGCATCTGCCTCGTCCTGACTCAGTCGAAGCGCCACCTGGCACGGATTTTCTGGTTTATCGTTGTGCATGTCCCCAACCTTTGTCGAATTAGACGTGCAATATGTTCGGCTGGTATACACGTCTGTGCGATATTCCACACTAAAACGGGGCGGGGTATACTTTGTTCATGGCACAGGTGAGATTGACGACGCCGGTGGATGAGGCGAGCATCCGGCAGCTCAAAGCGGGCGATGAGGTTCTGATCTCGGGGCGGCTCTTCACGGGCCGCGATGCGGTTCATCAGTATCTGGCAAGCGGCGGTGCGCTCCCCAGCGGCGTGGACTTAAGCGGCGGGATTATCTATCACTGCGGCCCCGTGGTGGTGGAGGGCGAGGAAAACGGCAAAAAAACCTATCAGATCACCGCCGCTGGCCCCACGACCTCTATCCGTGAGGAACCCTACCAGGCGGACCTAATCGCCAAGTTCGGCCTGCGCGGCGTGATCGGCAAAGGCGGCATGGGCCTCAAGACCCTCGGAGCGTGTGAGAGCCACGGTGCGGTGTACTTGCACGCCGTCGGCGGCGCGGCGCAAGTGTATGCCGCGTGCATTCTAGGTGTCGAGGCTGTCTACTTCAAAGAGGAGTTCGGCTCCCCCGAGGCCATCTGGGTGCTGCAAGTCAAAGACTTCCCCTGCATCGTCACGATGGACTCCCACGGCGGCTCTCTGCACGAGGAAGTCCAGGCCAGCTCGCTGGATAGATTGAAGGCGGCGCTGGGATAACCGTGCAACAGCAACACCCTAGCTACCACTCTCCCAGACGAAATCTTAGCCTTGGGGAATGGGTTATTCTGCTACTCAATCTTCTGATGTCCGGGTTCTGCGGTTGGTTTGTGTGGATGAACAGCAGTCTTGAGACCAACCCCAGTCCGCCCCCCGATACTCCACTCGTCCACCTCGCCTTACTCCTCGTCGCAGGAGCCACCGGTCTAACAGGTCTGCTTCTGGGCATTCGTCAAACACGCATTGCTGCCTGGTTTGAGTGGCTAGCGGCTCTGGGAATTTGCCTGAGTGCAATCGCTAGCATTATCATTGGTAGATTTCGTTACTCACAACCAGAACTTTTGGGACTCGGAGTCTTACTGCTCGTGGCAACACTTCTCTTCGCATCGGGCTGGTTTCTGCGGAAGATTGAGACGGAAAAATAGCCCCCTTCCTTGTCCAGCTTCCTAAGAGTCCTCGCTGCCCGAATCCCTACCCTTGAGCACATCACTTGCGGCTTGTGTCTACTTCGTATCCGAACTCGCGCTTGAGTAGCTCGGCAGTGCGCTTTCGTCTGGCTTCGGAGTCCCAGGGTGCGACTTTGATGGTTCCTGCTTCGATGCCGTCGCACATGGCTTGTAGCTCATCGGCGAATTCCTCCGTAAACACAGGCTCCAAGGCAACGTTTTCTTCCACCTCGTCGAGCAGCTCATCAAGTGCCTCTAGGGGAGAAATTCCTCGCGATGTCGCAAAGCGAATCAGCCGGGCTTCTGTCTCTGGTTTCTCAATTGTCAGTGTCATGTTCTTACGTCCCTGTTTCCCCTCA
>NZ_JAYVPL010000094.1:0-20670 GCF_043757465.1 Armatimonas sp. | reverse complement strand
CCAACGACGACGAGAACCACTCAGGCCAACCGTAAGAAGCGAGCGGCCATCCTAGGAACGGGAGCGGGAATCGTTGCCATTGGTGGCGGTCTCGCCACTGTTTGGCCCACGGGTAGTCGGAACCTACCCGATACCCTTCCCGCGCTTGACACCTGCCGAGTGATCGAGGTAGTGGACGGCGACACACTCCATGCGAGCTGTGATGGACTCAAAACCATCACCATTCGCCTCTTCGGAGCCGATGCACCCGAGATGAACCAGCCAAGTGGCCCGCTCGCAAGAGCTACCCTTGGAACGCTTCTGGTTGGGCAGACCTTGACCATCCAGCCCCTCCAGAAAGACAAGTACGGACGGCTCGTCGCCCAGCTCAGCACCACGGCCTATCCGAGTGTCGAGAAGCGCCAGATAGAGACCGGCCTCGCTTGGTGGTCACCGCAGTACGCTCCCGATTCCCGAGATCTGCGCCTAGCCGAAGATACCGCCAGAGCCGCCAAGCGCGGCTTGTGGTCTATGCCCGCCCCTATTCCCCCGTGGCAGTGGCGAAAAGGCCATTAGCCCCCGCTCTGCGGGGGGATCCAACATGTTAGAAAAGGAGATCCACACATCATGAGAAAAGCAACCACACTAAAAATTACCAGAGCGCCCAGCAAGCCAGCAGTAGTGCCTAAGCCCATCACGCCTCCTGTGCCGATGGCGAAGCCCCCAACGACGAAACCCAAGCTTCTTACGCGCCCCAAGCCAAAGACGACAGTAAAGCCAGCTCCCAAGCCCATCGAGACGCCACTTCTCGGGCCGTCAGTAGTCGTGACTACTCCAGAACCAACAGTGGCTTCGACTAATGAACCACTCAACCAGATCCCGCCAGAGTCACCCGTTCCGCCCCGCGCTGAGATTATCGAGCCTATTCTGGTCACCAAGCCACTCATCATCACCATCCCGCCAGCAGCATCAGCCATTTTGGCATCTTCTGGCGACAAGAAAGCCAGCGGCTATGCCGTCGTCGAGAGTGAAGCGGCACAACCCATCGTTGAGGATGCGGCGAAACTACCCGGCTACATCGTCGTCGAAAGCGATGCCAAGAAACCAGGCTATTCCGTCGTCGAGAGCGACAGCACACCGGAGCCGAATCCAGAGATCAGCACGGCAGCTCCTCCGCCTGCTCCGAAAGTGCCAACTCTCGCAATCCCTTCCGGCCATGCGCTAGAGGATGTGTCCAGCATCCAGATCGGCGACGTGCTCATCATCGCAGTTCGGGTGCAGCTCGTACCAGAGCCAGAGGTGAAGCCATGACCGAGGAGCAACGAAAGCAGAACAACGCCCAGCGCCTGACCGAGTGCAATCCGGCGTTTCGAAAGAAAGTTGCAGCAGTGCTCTGCGATCTGGAGGGGCACGGCTGGAAGCCACGTATCCAGGAAGCCTGGAGAAGCCCCACGCGGCAGAAGCAGCTCCTCGTAGATGGCTTCACGAAAGTCGGCTGGGGAATGCACAACGCAGCCACGGAGGACGGGAAACCAGACTCCTTGGCCGTGGACATCCTCGACGATGACCAGCCCAACCACGAGAGCACCCGCTTTCTGCTCATGCTGGCGGCAAGTGCCAAAGCTCATGGTTGCATTACTGGCATTGACTGGGGGCTCGCACAGGAAGACCGGGATACGATCCGCTCTGCAATCGCCAGCCGAGACTTTGAAGCGAAAGTTGAAGTTGGCTGGGATCCGTGCCATGTTCAGATCGGGGGCATCAGCGTGCAGGAAGCCAGGAACGGAGCTAGGCCATGAAAGACGAGCAGCTCTGGAAACTCTTCGTGCGAAAACCACTACGGTGGTTCTTAAGACGATTCCTCCCAGAAGAAGAAACGGACAAGGCCATCGAAACGGTCGAGGCGCTCGTTATCCTGGCGCAGAGGACAAATAGCCCTCAGTGATGGGCTGCCTGGTAGCGAGCAATACGGTGGCGCACGTTCTCAATCACGTGCGTCACCACTCCTTGGATCAGGAACCGACTCTCAGCAATACGCCCCTCGCCGTTGATCGGCTCCAGATACGGAAGTGTTTCATCATCTGGGATGCAGATTCGCTTGCAAGTCTGGCCCATCCCATCGACGAGAGCAATCACGAGGTCATCGTTCCTCACTGTCTCAGCAGGCTGCACGAAGATAATATCCCCGTCACGAAGCACGGGCTCCATGCACTCGCCACGGATGAGCATCGTGCGCAGCGGCCCCGAGAGATGCTCTCCCTCGGTCGTCTCGCCCATTATCTCGCGACCGGGTGCCGCACTGACCTCGATGGGATTGTTCAGAGCGGCGATGAAGGGGGAGGGGTCTATCTCAACGGCAAAGCTGGCGAACGGATCAACGGGCGCATCTACCCACGGATAACCCGCTGCCTTCACCGCCCCCGCGATATCGCCAAAGACCTGACCAATGGCAAACGCGATCTCGTAACCAGGGCGGCGAGCATTGGGTGAGCGCTCCGGATCGCCGCGCACGACGCGGTAGACATAGTTCTCCGTGACATCGAGTCCAGCCCGCACGAGTTGCCTTGCAAGCTCTGTGTAGAGCCAGCCTCGGGCTTCGAGACGCGGCTTCACCCAAGTTTGAAAATCGGTCTGTGGCTTGTACTCTTTCCGACGCTTATCAGAAATATCGGTGCTTTGCTTACTTGACATGATGCAATAATACCGCTACAATGCCGGAAAAGCAAACAATTGTTTTAATGGGGATTAGGAGCAGGATGATGAACGAGAAGAGCAGTGTAGTGGGGGAGCGAATGGCCTACAGTCCGGGCGAGGTAGCAGACCTTCTGGGGCTGGGTAAGAGCAAGATCTACGACATGATCCGTCGGCAGGAACTGCCCTACGTGAAGCTTGGGAGCCTTACACGGATACCGCGCTCGGCACTGGAAACCTGGCTTCGGGAGAACCTGAAAAGCGGCCCGATTCAGGGCTGATTTTTGTAGCCAATTCTGTAGCCACCCGGCGCAAAAAAGCCCTCGTTTGGGGCGCACGGAGACGGAAAGAAAATGCCCGTTTCCCTCACAAAACAGCACGAAAGAAGACCCATGCGGACACCTTTAACCTTTTTCGTAAACAGCAGGTCACCGGTTCGAACCCGGTCGTCGGCTTCACGGCCTTTAACCTGTCTCCAACGGGTTAGAGGCCATTTTACTTTTAGGCGTTGACATCTACTGTCACTTGTTGCTATACCTGGAGTAAGCTACAAGTAAAGGTGAATCAGATGACGGACGCTTTCAACACTATAACCTGGGAAGAGGCACAAAGGGAGTTTTCACTCCACCTCCAAGCCTCTCGCGCAGCTAAAACCGTGCGCTTCTACGAAGTGCAGCTTCTTGGCGTAGCCCGCTGGGCTCAGGCCAATGACATCCCTCTTACTTCCTTCGGGAAGCGGCACCTGGATCGCTTTCTGGCGGAGCGCATCAAGCTTGGCCGCAAACCCATCACCCTCCGGCACGACGCGCTCTGCACCAAGGTCTTCTTTGCCTGGTGCGCCAAAAATGATCTCATCGAGCGTAGTAACCTTGCCGAGTACGAGGTGCGCAACGCTCCCAAGCCCATGAAATACATGCCAACGGACGAGGACATGGCAAAGCTTCTACCCGCAACGCTAGACTACTGGAACCCGGAGAAGAACCCGGATTCTCGCTTCCAATCTCCCACGCGGCGCATCTTCCACCGAGATCGCAACTACGCCATCCTAATCGGCTTGCTTGATACGGCTGCTCGTATCGGGGAGATGCTCAACCTGAAGGTTGAGGACTACCGAGTGAGCGAGCGAGCCATCACTATCCGTGAGAGTAAGGGGCGTGAGCCTCGATTCATCCCGGTCAGCTCTGAGTGGGCGAAAACACTCGCCACCTGGCTCAAGATTCGAAGCAAGCTCATGGCAGGACAACCGAAAGATGAGGGTTGGCTGTTCATCACCGAGTATGGCACCCGCATGGATGAAGGGCGCTTTCTCAAAGTGCTCAAGAACACGCTCCAGTGGGTGGAACTGTCAGACCAGATTACGCTCCACTCCCTGCGGCGCTACTCGCTTAACCGGCTTGCTAAGTTTAATCTTCTGGCAGCGCAACAAATCGCGGGACATAAGGAAACCAAAACCACGCTCATCTACACTAAACTCGATCCCGACTTCATCCGCGAAGCCCATGCCAGTGTCGCGGTCGTGAAAAACATCATGGGGAGCAAGCGGGAGGAGCGCCGCAAGCGGCTTATCTAGCCTCCTACTTTACTTGCATCTCTACTTAGCTGTCTGTACCTCCTCCCAAGAGCGCTTTAGAGCCTCCCGTCCCCGTTTCAGGGCGGCTCTGGAGCGCCCCACCACGACGAGAGTAAAGCGGCGAGGATTCAGGCGCGAGCGACGCACAGCGCGAAGCCAGGAGGCCATATCCAGATCAACCCGCTCTGCCAGGTAGATACTCTGGAGGCCAAACACGCTCGCTTGCACTCGTCCTCGCGTAAAGAGTTGCAAAACAAGTGGCCCGAGCAGAGCCAGCAGCAACACTCCCGCCCCCACCTGGGCCACCAGCCCCACGAAGGAAAAAAGCGGCGAATCGGAGGGAAGCGGCTTGTGGTGCTTCATTAAGCCATCCAGTGCCCGGCTCAGGGTAGTCAACCAGCCCGGATTGCGGCTCTCCCAGAGATAGAGACTCCCCAGAGCGATGCAGATCCCGAAGGCTTTTTGCAGCCCACCCAGATTCAGAACGCAGTGACCTACCCCCACCGCTAGATCGCTTTCCCCGCAGCGCAGACAGGCATCGGCTCCACGGCGGTTTGGGGTGCTCTCGCTTCCGCACTGACGGCAGAACTGGCGCTCCTTGTCCAGGTACTTGGCGCAGTAGGGGCAGAAGCGAGCACTTCCCTCGACGGGCTGAATCGTCCGTGTGCAGTGGTAGCAGTAGTAGATCAGGCTCATTATTTTTTACCTTCCATTGGCGTAGAAAACGTAGTCGGTGGCAGTCATCACGGTGGTCGAGTCTCCTTGCCTCGTGACCACATAGACCACCGAGGAGCCTACAGGGTAGGCGGAGACCGCCGGATAGCGGGCATCGCTGATAGCTCGCTGGTTGCGCTCTCGTTGGTCAGGGTCAATCACACCGAAGTCTCCTGAAGCGTGTTTCTTCACGAACTCTATTGGAGCTATCCCTAGTGCCTCACAGAGAGCAACGGCGTTTGGCGTGGCCGCGATAGTGCCGATGTTGAAGCAGGACATACGGAGCTGGAGCATCGAAGTGCTACTCTTGCCAAAGAGGCCATCGAAGAGTCCCATTTACGGAGTTCCTTTCTTGGCGCGTTTGCCAAAGAAGAGCGCAAGAATAAGCCGTCCTGTGCCCAGCAGCAGTCGTAGGCTCAGGCTCCAAACGTAGTCAATGGTCGTCATGGGAAGATTTCGCAGTCGGTAGCTCAGATAGCCTCCCTGACCCGGCAAGCGGCGCATTAGCTCACCAGCACAGGGAGCGATAAGAAAAACGCCTATCAGAATCCAGGTGAGATACTGCTGAAGCTGCATAACATCGGAGCCAGTCACGTTGCACAGCAGCCAGGTGCCTCCCGTTGCAGCCCCGGAGAGTAGCGAGCTTCGGTAAGCGATAGCTAGCTTGATGAGCGCTAATAGAGCCAGTCCCGAGAGCAGTGTCGCTGTCCAGCCCAGCGGAATCCCGATGGCTGCATCCGAGAGATTCACGCCGGGGCACTTTACGCACGATGGCACACCCGGTGTATTGCGGTGGTCACAGTCCTGACAGATCGAGGCTCCCCAAGAGCTGCGGCACCAGGGGCAGTAGTCCCCTTGGGGAACGAGTCGTCGGCAGCGCGTACAAAAAATCATGGATACATCCTCCTACACCTTACATGTCATCGCTTACGAAACCAGGGACAGGGAGATTTATGAAGGACAAGGGATTTATTGAAAACTCCTGGAGAGTCGTGAAGTGGTACATGCCGGAGGCGTCTCTCTCTGCGGCGCGGCGAAGCGTATCAGCACGCCGTGTGGTGGTGGTCAGCGTCCAGATGTCAAAGACAAAGCGATCTGTGTAGTGCTTGGCAAAGAGTCCCGAGGTGAGAAAGCGCCCCGCCAGCTCGCGCTTGTGTTTCCATTCCTCCTGCGAGGTATGACCCAGGTCTATCTCCAGGAAGGAAAGATTGCCGTTGCCTTCCCAGCGGTAGCTAATAAGGGCATCGGGGCGAAACGACTCCCCACGCTCTTGCCCATCCGCAAGTCGAGCCCGCCAGCTATGGCACACCTCCGGCTGGAAACTCTCCAGGCGGAAGTGCGGCTCGGTTTTCCCTAGCACCGCAAGGACGACTCGCGCTTGGGCTATCTCCAGAGCGTGGGCGAGTGCGGTTGGGCTTCCCAGACGTACTCGGCGACGAACTATATCCCTGTCTAAGCCCAGCCGTGCTGCGAGAATAGGGACTGCCTGTGAACCCAGGCGATAAACCCACTGTCCTGAGGAGCCAGGACTGCTGGCAGGAGTGAGGGTGGAGAGCGGCCCGAGCGGGAGCGGTGCGCCTACGATCAGCCGTGCTTGGCTCAGACTCTGGAGCCGTCGGTTCACACGCCGCAGACCGCTCTCCTCGAAGTGGAGAGCCTGAAGCTGCCCACGAAGCATCGCACCATGTTGGTAGAGATCGGTCAGAAGGCACTCGTCGCGCTCCGTCAGTCGAATAGCACCTGAAACTGTTTTCACGGCTTACCTACTTCTTTCACGGTTCGTCTACCTCGATAATCTCGATTGCGTTGCTACTGGCATTTGAGCGCCGTTTCCTAACCACTGGAGATACTTGGGTCTGTGGGGGAATACTACGGCTCTCGTGAGCGGCTATCTCCGCCTCGACATCCGCAACCGGTCTTCCAAAGTGCTCCAAGGCTTTCTGACGCACCGCAGCGACCAGCGCCTTGTCCACTTTGGGGTCAGGGCTGTAGTGGCACTGGATACGTCGAATCGGGCGACCTCCTTCGGCAAAGATTGCCTCGCCGGGCTTCTGTGTGATGAGCCAGTGACGCAGAATCGCCTTGGACTCCCCATTGGGCGCGGGCAGTTCCGAGGCAAGTGTGTCTGCATCACCCCCTCCACAGGCGAAGTAGATCTGAGAGCCCGTGGCGTTTCGCAGAATCGAGCGCGTCTTGCTATCGAGTTGCGCGGCGGACTGGTGCAGCGCCAGTAGGTGAAGCCCATAGCGCCGCCCTTGACCGGCAATATCGGTCACCAGGCTATGGGAGCCCTGAAAGAGGGCGAACTCATCAAGTGTCAGAAAGAAGCTAGCGCTGGTATCGTCCTGGATATCCGATAGGAGCCTATCAGAGCGGATAAAGCTTCGGGCGATGGACTGGATGAGAAGTCGTCCGATGAGGCTTGCTCCCTTGTCTCCGATCTCGTTGGAGGCAAGAGCGCAGAGCAGAATCGTGCCAGGCTTGGTCAGTAGACTCCGCAGGGGCAGTGTCCCCTGGCGCATCCCCAGATGGCGGCGAACGGCAGTCAGAGACGTTAGGGGCGAGACTTTGTTGAGAATCGCTGACACCATAGTGGGGCTTTCTATCAGGCTGGTGAAGCGAGTGCGGAAGAAGCGTAAAAGGCTCGGATCTGTGATCGTGGCGAGCACCTCTTGGCGAAAGTGGGCATCCAGCAGGAACGGCTCGATGTCCAGCAAAGTCCCGATCTTCTCCTTACCTACACTCGTGGAGTGTGCCAGAGCAAGAAGCGTGTAGCGTAGTAGCTCCCCCGATGCTGGCCCAATCTCGTAGACATCGTCAAAGCAGTCGTAGCAAAACAGGGCCGCAGCGCTCGGGTCAGTCCCCGTATCCCTGAGTGGGTTCCAGCCAACGCAGTGGGGAACCGTTTGTGCCCAGGCGTGATGCTGTCGAAAGTCAATGAGCACTATTTTAGAAACGAGCTGATCCTCACGGTAGCGCCCACAGAGCCGTCGTAGCACCCGGTCAATCAGGTCGCCTTCGGGGTCCATGCAGCCGACACCACGCTCTGCACCCTCCATAGCAACGGCGATGTCGTGATCCATGAGCTGGAGGGCAAACGAGGTCTTGCCACTGCCAACCGTTCCCGTGCCGTAGAGATGCCGCCGCCTTAGCTCCATGAGAAACGTGACCGTGGGTGGCTGATAGGCCGCTCCTAGGCGACGCTGCTGGATGGGGTCTGGCAACTCCTGCCCGATCTCCAGTAGCTCTTCCACAGGAGACTTGGTAAGTGTTAGGGGAGCCTTGGCCTTACGTTTGAAGCGGGGCCTGCCCCCACCCCCGGCCAGTAGTGTAATAGTAGAAATAATCCAGTGAGAAAGAGACATTGACGCAAGCTTTCTTTTCAAGAAGCGAGAGGAAATATACTCAGGCGAGCCTAGCCCGGCTTTTGTGAGGAGAAGGGCTAGGAAAAGTAGAGCTAGGTCGGGAACGGCTTCCAGCCCCCATGCTGGCCCTACTAAAGAAACCCCCTTGTCCGCCTAAAACTCGGCTATTCTCTCCTCGCGTCGGGTGGCTCGTCTCTCGGCTTTTCCGTAGCGAGAGCGCTTGCCACCGTGGCAACCGGCTGCATTTCCGCGCCGGTAAGCCTGCTGTGCGAGCTGCGAGTGCTTGTGAAGTACATCAAGTACGGTGGGGCGGGGGATGACAATTGCGTAGCGTTTCATGGAAGTAGTGCAATGTTTCATGGAGTCTTTTCTCTTTTCTAGATCCCTCTCGTGTGGGTTCAAGAATCCCATGATCTTCGCTACGTTTTCAGGGACACAATAAAAACCGTAAACGGTTCCCTTTTGGTAGCCCCCAATTTTAGGGTTTGTTCAATTGGAATGAGAGAAGCTTTGTTTTTAGGAGAGCAGCTAACTTGAACGTTGACTAACTCAATTTCTCCCACGCGGCAGCGGGCCCCCGGCCCATCGGGCGTATCTTGCCCCCAGCCTTCAACTCCTCCAGCACCCGCATGATCGTCGGGCGGCTCACGTCAGGGCATGCCTTTTCAATGTCAGCATAGCGGAACGTATGCCCCAGCCGAGTGATGACATCAATCACCAGCTCACGCTTAGCACCACGACGCGCTGTAATCGCACCAGCACGGCTGGAGAACTCACGGTAAGCCGAGAGGACAATCACCCCCGTCAAGTATTCCCACCAGCGCGTCAGACTATGCTCGCCCGCATGCCAGCCCTGCGAAGCGGCTTGCAAAGTCTCGTAGTAGCCTTCCTTCTGCTGCTCTATAACACGCTCCAGGGAGATGTAGCGCCCTACCTCGAAGCCCTCCTGGTAGAGAAGGAGCAAGGTCAGGAGGCGGCTCATGCGCCCGTTGCCGTCGCTAAAGGGATGGATGCACAGGAAGTCCAGCACGAAGGCGGGGATCAGGAGCAGGGGATCAACCTCGCCACTCTCCTTGACCTCACGATAGCCGTCACAGAGCTGGCGCATCGCTTCGGGGGTCTGCCAGGCAGGAGTCGGCTCAAAGCGCACCACACGGGTGCCATCAGCCCTTGTCTCCGCAATGAGGTTGTCGCTGGGCTTCCATGCTCCACCCCGGTCGCCGTCACCCACGAACCGATAGAGATCACGGTGAAGCTGGAGGATGGTACCCGGCGTGACGGGGATGTGCTCAAAGCTGGTGTGAATCGTTGCCAGAACGTCGCGGTAGCCTGCTATTTCCTGCTCAGAGCGGCCTGAAGGTGCTCCGCCCCTCTTGACCAGCTCCTTGAGGCGCTCGGGATCTGCCTCGATGCCTTCGATACGGTTGGAGGACTCCACGCTCTCGATGGTGGCCGACTGCTTCAGGTTCTCCAGTATCTCCGGTCGCTGCTGGACATAGAGATCGTGCTGGCCTTTTAGCTCCCCCACCTGGCGCAGGCTCTGGGCTAGTGCGAGGGTGATATTCTGCTTTCTGAGGTAGTCGAGAGTGAGTGAGTGCATGGCTTATTTATATCACGAAATCACCCCATGATACAATAACCATATCATTCATGAGTACATTCTGGTGCTCTGGAATATGCTCTGACAGCGACTTCCTAAAGAACATCTGTGGTATGCAAGTACAACAAGCAGCAAAGCTGAGAACCGAGTGGGGTGGCAAGCCCTGCGATCATCCCAAGTTGGTGGCAGAGTACGATCAGGTACGCCTGACGGGAGACCTCGTCTGTATTCAATGCGGGGCAACGTTCGCCCATGCCGATGCTGACAGTTTCCGGCGACAAGAACGCAGTAGATAGGGTTAAGTGGCGCAAGTGCGTCAAGGTACCCCTTCGTCTGCCGGGAGCGCTTGTTTATTCCCGAGGGACGTTTGACTGCCCCGGCGCTTTGCTCATGCCCGTATCACTTTCCATAGCCACACGTAGCAATTGACGAACCACTCCCGAGAGCCCCTCTGGTTGGCGCTTTGCCCAGTCAATCAGCTCTGGCTCCAGTAGGAGGCTGGTGAGCTGCGTCTTGAGCCCTGGTGGTCGCCCTGGGCCGATTCTGTTTTCGGGTAGTTGAGTGATTGGTGATGTGTCCATAGTCTAAGAGTAGCATTACTTATATATATATTCAATACTTGACAAGCCGTTAATAGTTATATATATAAATAATGACTGATAAAGAAATCAGTCCAAGTAGATCCCTAACAACTCGATTATGAAGAAATAACAGCCACCAAATCTTATCCACCTATTTTAACTAGAGTCGCTATGGAAACCTCAGATATTTCCTTTATCATCTCGGTCATTGGACTCGCAATTGTCTTCACGATTACCGACCCTCGGCTTATAAAATGGCTGCTAAATGTGGGGGCACCACGACAGACTGGAATCTCATCAGAAAAGCGCTCCCCTCGAAGGAAAAACGCTTAGGCGAACACTAAAGAGTTCTCTCAGGATTGTCAACCTGAAAGCGATAGTGCGCTAGGGTCTTCTCAAAGGCCCTAGCGCAGAACACTTAAAACTTAGACCGACTTGACAGAAACTTTAACTATAAGAATAATTTGAACTTATCATGACCATGTCTCCCTATGACTACCTGAAAAAAGGAGCGAAATTTGCTCCGGGTAAATTTTACTTTAGCCAGAATGCTCTCGATGCTATTAAGCAATCGGGACTGAATCCGGGCAGGTTAATGGATCGGCATCTAGGAATGGATTGGGAACAGATAGGCTGCGGCTCTCTGATAGAGCAACTCAGAAATGATGTTGCCGCTGGTGCTGCTATCCAATCTACCCATGGGCTTCCAACAGGTGCTGTCATCATTATCGAAACCCAGGAAGATCGCTCCCAAACGATCATGTGTACGCAGGAAGAGGCTCCTAAGTACCTACCCGATAGCTTTCCCCTTAAAGAGGGACGGTTAGTCGCGGCACCTCTCTAGAGAGAACACTTAACCTGGGAGCTAGCGGCGACAGCTTCTAGCTCCCAGGGGATCTGGGTTGGTTACTTGAGATATTGAGCTGGGTTACCCGACTGCCTGCTTGAAAGCAACACTCCCAGACTCGTTGACATCCACGACCAGGCTTCCCGCCAGTACCCCATCAAGCAGTGCCTTGTTCAGATCGAGGGCGACTTGGCGCTCGGGTGCGTTTTGTGCCTTGGCACGGCGCACGCGGGTGGTGAGCACTTTGAGTTCCGCATCCTCAGCATGAACACCACGCGCCCAGTTGACTACTGCCAGTGCCTCTTCCTGGCTAGCACCGCTTGCGCCACGGCCCTTGAGGAGCGAATCAATCAGGATGGCTGTCTGTGCTGCATGATCCACCGTGGTGCTTCGCCGTCGCCGTCGCACCACGGGCGTGGCTGCTACTGGCTCTTCCGTCGTTGCTACCGCTTCCGTGGCGGCTTTAGGTCGTCGTCCCATTATCTTCTCTGTCCTTTGCTTGTATGAAGATCCGAATCGCCCTCTCGCGATCCGATCTCCCTTGACTTGACTCTCTTTGTACCCTACGTGAGACTCTTTGTACCCCACAATCGCGGGGAATCCTTTCATGGCCCCAGAGTACTACCGCAGCTATGAATGCGATTGTGGCTATGTTCGCACGAAAGCCAGCAAAGGCTCGAAGTCTCCCCGATCTGCTTGTCGAAGCGCCGATAGATAAGCGCTCCGAACATCGCTACTCTGGGTAAGCAACGTCCCGCCTGTGTTGGCTCCTTCAGTTATGGATCTTGCCCCCCAAGAGAACATGGGGAGCCCTTGGTAGTGCATGAGAAGGTCTGCGGCCAGGCGGGCATGGCGACCATTGCCATTGGGGAAGGGATGGATCAGAACGAGCCGGTGATGGAAGCGCACTGCAAGCTCGTCCCAACCAAAGACCTGGTGCTCTACCTGATAGGCAACGTCCCCACACAGCGCCGCCAGCGCAACGGGAATCTGAGTCGGTACCACTCCGATGTTAGTCTCGCGCTTTCGGAACTGCCCTGCCCAGCGCCAGGTGATGTTAAACATACGCTCGTGGAGCCGTGTTAGTCCGTTGGAGGTAAGCAGATCACGCTTCAAGGTACGGCTCCGTAGTGCCCATTGAAGTGCCGAGGCGATGTTGCGGGCCTCGAACTCATTGAGCTCTCCTTGGGTGGTTAGCCCCGGAATAAGCCCCTGGATAGTGTCAGGATCAAGGGGTGTTGCTCCCTCGGGATAGTCGAAGGTCAATGGCTATGGCCACCCTGCTCATAGTCATCCTGCTCCCAGATTTGACGGCTCATGGTTCGCACCAGCTCGTCGGCCAGCTCCTGAACCTGTGCTTTCCTGTCCTGTGGCGTTGCGCCTTGCGCTTCCAGTGCCATCGAGTGCTCCACCCGTGCCAGAAGCTTCTCAGCGGCTTGGGTCGCTTGGACTCTGAGTAGCTCCTCTAGAGACCCTTCCACCGGCACGATGGCATAGACGAGGCGACAGTTCATACCCTCTGCCACTCTCCTGAGGGTCTTGATCTCGATGGTTCCCGCCGCTTCTGACTTCTCCAGTCGGGCGATAGTGGGCTGCCCTACTCCGACTCTCTCAGCCAGCTGACGTGCACTCATGCCCAGTGCTTCGCGCAGCTCTCTAATCCAGCCGTTTCGTGGGGTGGTGAGATTGGCAATACTGGCAAGCTGTCGGTTGAGCTGCTGTCGCCTAAGCCGCCTCGCACCAGTTCGGTTAATCATGAGGAAATTATATCATGAAGAACATAAATCGATCTGTGTTTTATATCTTACAGGGCATAAAGATGATTTGAATCTATGCATTACAAGTACGGATATGTGTCGTTTAACTAGGCTGTCAAGAGGAAGATTGGGTTGGTTGTATCGTCCCCTGCTCGATCAAAAAAGCACAGGGATCGCAGTCCAGTGCGCGAGCAAGAGCCAGTAGTTCAAGATCAGTCACTGTTCTAGTGCCTTGCTCGATTCTGAGAACTTCTAGTCGGTCAGGGTTCCAATCGCCATGTGTGGCCGTAGCAATGCGGGCACAGAGGGAATCCTGCTTGATTTTGAGGGAACGCCGCCTCGTCCGCACTGCAAGCCCCACCTGGTTACTTCTCCCTTCAGCGGTACGAAGTCGAGGGCCACCTAAGGGCATCCTATTGTCTCCCGGTATATCTTTGGCTCCTGCTGCATACCGAGCATTCTCTCGCCCTAGTGGTACAATTAGGTTCAGTCAATTGAACTTAGTGCAGTAGTCTGAAACTTTAGCATGCAAAGCGAGAGGGGGAAAGTAGGGCGAGTATTGGTGTTTGCGCCGTAAGCAAGTAGCACAGATCGACGGCAAACCTTGGATAGGAACGTTACCAAGAACCTAGTTTTCAGTCGTTTGAAAGAGAATTTGGGTATCGAGCAGTTCGATGAGGGAGCAATCAAGGACACGGCACAGGGCTATGACTTCGAGGTCTGAGACAATTCGGGTGCCACGCTCGATGCGAACAATGTCGCGCCACTGCGGTGTCCAACGTCCCTGTGTCACTTCGGCGAGTCTGCCACAGAGGTTGTCTTGGGTGAGTTTGAGCGCTTTGCGTCGCTCTTTGAGGGTAGTGGCAACCTGGTTAAGCTTGCCATCTTGGGTGCGAAGGCGGGGGGAGCCAGTGGGCATGGGTGTTCTCGCAAGCTACCTCTTGGTAGCAGTGAGCCTATTATCACGGTAGGATCAAAGGAAAGGACTACCTATAGGTAGTAAGAAAGGAGCCATATGCTACGAACCGAAAGAGCAGACGATGAGGTCATGTCAGAGAGAGTCATTGCGCTCTTTGAGGGAATCGCTGCGGCAGAGAGCTGGCAGCCTGGCGATCAGCTTCGGGCACACTCTTCCCGCTCGGTTTACTTCGGAGTGTGGGATGAAACCAAACTTATCGGCGGGCTCCAACTCGTCACACCGGACGAGGCAGGTGAGGTTCCTACGCATCTCGTCTGGCCTGAGCTTCCCGTCCAAGACAAAACGTCTGGAGTGCTGCACGCGGCGGTGCTGGCGGTGCTTCCCGAGTACCGAGGCAAAGACAGCGGCGTGGCGTTTTGGCAGCTTGGCTCCGCCTTCTGGCGTTACTGTGTGGAGCAGAACGTCAAGACCGTCTGGCTGGAAGCCACTCCCAAGATGCTCCGGTGTTATCGCCTTCTGGGCTGGCCGCTAGTGGTGATCGGGGAATTGCGAGAGCACTGGGGGGAACCCTGCTACCCTTGTAGCCTCTCGGTTCGGGAAGTCGCCGGTTCACTTGCCGAGCGCGCACTCGTCTCGACGACGTATCGAAGTATCTTCACTGCTGCTCTACAGCCCAAAACTCCCGAGCTACAGCCCAGGCCTCTTACCACCGCTTGAGGCCACAAGACGAATGTGAGAGGATGCGCTGGATGAACTCCGTCCTCGCTGAAGTCCTCTACGCTCTGTGCTCGCTTGTACTGGCGGGTACCTCGATCTTCCTCCTGGTGCGCGAAGGCCGCTCTCCTGTTGTGCGCTGGTTCGTGGCCTCGTGCTTGGCGCTGTTGGTCTGGGTTGTCACGCTGTTTCTGTTCAGCCGCTCCGACGACCCCAGCTATATCCTGCTGGTGGGGCGTGCGAACTTCGCCGCTGTGAGCCTAGCGGTTTACTTTGGCTTTCGCTTCGTCAAGTCGGTCGCCGCACTTCCAGCCCGCTCCAGCGATACCTGGCTGCTTTGGCTCTCTGTGACTATCTCTATTGTTGCCGCTACAACCCCGTGGATTGATAAGGTTGAGCTGGTTGGCGTGGGTATTGCTGGCGGGCATGAAACCATCTATGGTCCGCTCTTCGTCCTCTACGTGGCTCATGTCGTAGGTATGCTGGCTGCGACGCTCTGGCTGGCATTTCGCTCCAGTGACCGGGTGGCTTCACCGCACCGAGATCAGTTATTGCTTTTGGGTTGGGGCACTCTGGCGACTGGGGTCGTCTCCCTCTTGACCAACGCCCTGCTACCCTATACATTCGATGACTTCCGCTGGATTGACATTGGCCCACTCTCGACATTGCTGTTCTTGCTTGCGGTGGCCTACGCGGTGATCCGCCACCAGCTCTTCGATATCCGTGTATTCGTTCGCCGTGCTGTTGTGCTCGGTGTTGCACTCTCACTGGTTCTGGCCTTCTCCTTCGATCCCATCCGCCGCTTCCTGGAGGGGCGAATAGACAAGCTGCTCTTCCTCGAGCATCGCACACGTCGCCGGGCCTGAATGCTGTCTCCCGCTGAGTTATACTGTGGGCATGGCTGAGAGTGGAGACGATCGGGATTTATTGACTGTGGAGCAGGCGGCAAATTACCTCCAGCTCTCGACCTCCTCGATCCGCTCCTACATCCGATCAGGGAAGCTGAAAGCGTTTCGTGTGGCGGGCCTCCGTAAGGTTTTGATCCAGCGCGGCGACCTGATGGGGCTTCTGGAGCCAGCGCGGCCTACAGAACTTTGAAACACCACTCCCTCCGTTCCGGTCACCGCACCATACGTTGTCGTTTACTCGAGGCTCGAACCCCCTAAATGCGCGAATTTCCGCGCCATCATGGGACTTGATAGGCGGCTCACCAAGTGTCAACCTCACCAATTAGCGGCCAAATCAGTTAAGAAATACGCCAGATTCACCCACTATTTTTTGACACTTTTAGGCGAGCATATTGTGGTTTCTTATTCATAGGAGTTCTTGATCATCTATGGAAACGAACTATGCCAGGGAACAGTCTTCGTCTCGACAGCAGAGCACCTTTCAAGATTTCAGCAAATTTTTGCTTGAAAAATCGGTTGTGGTCGTTTGTCCCTCGAAAGCATTAGAAGGAAAGGGCCTCGGTTCGTTCATTGACAGTCACGATGTAGTTGTACGGCTCAATCAAGGGTACGAATATCCGATCTCAAAGTCCGGCGATTTCGGTACGAAAAGCTCACTCTGTTACCATTATCTTTCTGCGGCGAACGAATTTCGCTATGACTACAATCTTTCCCGCATGAAGGAGGCTGGCATTCAGTTTGTAGTAATCCCACCCCGGCCCGAGTCAGAGAACCTTGGGATCTTCCTGCAACGTAATAGTTCAGTCATGTTGCCCTTCGTACTCTTTGACGAAGCAATCATGAAATGGGTTCGTAACCATGTGCCAGGCCTTCCCTTCCTAGGTGTTCTTGCTGTCGCACATCTTTCCCGCCAGCCCATACAGTCCTTACACATCCTGGGTATGAATTTTTTCAACACCGGACATTTCGTTGGCTACGACAAGAGAACCGAAGATGAGCAAATAGCATACGCACTCAACTCTCAAAATGATGCTAGAGGACTACAAAAACAGCATTTTATTCCACCTCAAAAGGTATTTATTAACCATATCTTAACGAAAAATCTGAATGTGACATGTGACGAGGATCTCAAAGAGTCCCTGGGCGGCTCCCTGTGAAATATAAGGAGAATCAATATGGAACGCAAACAACTTGATGTAGATGTCGTTGTTCTAGGCGGAGGATGTGTTGGGTTATTTATTGCTTGGCGATTGCTACAACGGGGTTATAGTGTCGCCTTGATTGAGCGTAATCGGGAACTAGCAAACTCCCCTTCTACACGGAATGAAGGTTGGCTTCATGCTGGAACTTATGGAGCTGTTGCTATTGACGATGCTGTTGCAGCGAATATTGTGGCTCAGCGTTGCCAGTACGGATTCAACATCATTGAACGACACTTTCCCGATGCTCTTGTGCAGGAGTGGTTGACGCCGACTCTGGCAGTGCTCACAAATACGGCAATGATTGACCATGTCGTAGATCGCTGGAACTTCTCAGGAGTCCAGTATCGAGAGGTTTCGAATGCGCAGGCGAAGAAGGAAGCGCCAGAGTTCCTGTTTCCAGAGAAATGTCTTACCTTTAAAGTACAAGAACGATCTATGGACACAAGATATCTTTTGGACAGTGTTTTGCGCGCCTGCCAGGCATATCCAACATTCCACCTGATGCTACACTCTCATGCTTTTGCACTACAAGAAAATACCGTGCTCATAGAAGATTGGGATACTGCTGATCCAGTAGGTAGTGTCACCGCGCATACGTTCATCTATAGTGCTGGTGCTGGAATCGCAGATTTGGTTCAACGCTTCCATAATCAATCCCTAGATGTTCGCGCCTTCAAGACCCCGTTAATTGTGGCAGAACGAATTCTAGGTGCGAACATTGTCTGCCTGATGCCGCAGTGATTTTGTCAATCTATTTTGGCCCCTTTTGATACTTTCATTTGGCCCCACCCAGACCCATCACGATTCGAGAACTAAGCTCTCGCTCGGGACGGCGACGCGGGGCGAAGCCCCGTCCAAACCAACAGCCTCGTCCATAAAGGCATCAATCAGGTTATCCAGCATCGAATCTATCGAACTGGCACGACAACGATTAGCAAAGCCAGAACCATTTCGGGCGGCGCACACAATCGCTGACTGCAATCGCTCTAAACGATCATGCAAGCCAGCAAGAGCAGCACGATCCACAGATACCAGTTTGGCCACATGGCGAGCACGATAGGCAGCCTGCTTGGACGCTGCGCAGTCAAACTCTCTAGGACGAGCCATCTAAATCACCTCCTTTCATGTCATAGGCTCCGAATCGTATTCGCATGCTCTATATCGTAACGTTACTTTACTCACCAGAAGCATCAGAATCACCTTTCAAAACGGAAACCTCAGCCTCGATATCTACTGAAGGGGCGGAGCGTTTGGAAGAGCGCTGACGAGTCTCCATTGTCCGACGGAAACGATACGAGTCAGAGCCGGTTTCAAGGATGTGAGCACGATCCGTCAAACGATCCAACAGGGCTTTGCAAAGACGAGCATTACTGAAAACCTGAGTCCACTCCGAAAAGGGTAAATTCGTCGTGATTATCACAGCACCTTTCTCAGCACGGTCAGAAATCACCTGGAACAGAAGCTCCGCTCCCAGCTCACCCAGAGGAACGTAGCCAAGCTCATCAATAGCAATCAAGTCGTAACGAGCCCAACGGGAGAGTGCACGACCAAGTTGGTTATGGTGCTGAGCCTCAACGAGTTCATTGACCAAACCCGTAGCCGTCGCAAAACGAACCCGCTTCTTCTGACGACATGCAGAAACACACAAACCCGTCGCAAGGTGCGTCTTGCCCGTGCCGCTCTCCCCAAGAAGAAGCACAGGCTCGCTACGAACCAGATACCCACCCTCCGACAAATGCAGAACCTGGCTCGCCGAAACACGAGGCGCTTTGCTAAAATCGAAATCTTCCAGAGTCTTTAGACGGGGAAGATGCGCCTCCCTGAGGCGATTCGAAACCGTGGTACGCTCACGCTCTTCTCGCTCGGCTGCCAGCAATGCCTCTAAATACCGAAGATGACTTTGCCGGGTTCTTATGGCTTCCTGCGCCAAAGCATCGCATTGCACACTCACTGTAGGGAGACGCAAGATTCGGCAGTGCTCTCGAATCGTCGCCTCATCCAAAGCTTGGAGATTAACGGGCAGGGCAGTGTCGTTGAAACCAACGGAAGCACCGTTGAAAGGAACTTGAGTGTCAAGGCTCATTACAGTGCCTCCTGAAGCGGGATTTGACTTACAGAGAGGTCAGAACTCAAAAATTGGTCATAGATATTTACCTCAGGCAAAGGACGCTCGAAGCAAGAGAGGTAACCAAGAACAGAGCTTGGCAACGGCTCAGCGAGTGGGGAGCTTTGAGGCACGATTGCCTGCGTGAGCAAATACTCCACGGAGGCAGCATCGCTACAGCCGAGCTTCAATGCCTCCTCAACGGCTTTTACGAGCACAGATTCTCCATGCTGACGACCCAAAATAAGCAGATCCACCATCTGACGAGTGCCCTCACTTTGACCATGACGAACTTTCAAACGCTCCCAGAGCTGGTCAAAACAATCAAGCCACTTACCCGCAGCTTTCCACTGAGAGAGCGGTTTCGAACCCGCAAAAGCACCCGGCTTGCGGTGCAGAACCTCCAAGTAGTGCGTCAACTCAAGGATCTGCTGACCACGCTCATAACAACGCTCATGAAGGGCGACTCGTAGGCCGCAATGCCAGACCTCCACACACGAGGGCAGCACTTTGACCTGAACTTTCGTGCCGGAGGGTTGAGCTACCGAGTAGCAATTATTGTCGGCCTGGACACAGCCTTTACGGTCAACCACACTAAAGCGGCTATCAGCCAGGTCAAATCCCTCACTGGCAAGAGCCAAGAGGTGAGCACACTCTTGTTGCATACCCAAACCCACACTTTGCGCACGATCCCCAATCATTCGCTTCTCGTCCTCACGGCAGCTAGCAAGCAGAAGCAGATTCAAAGCAGCAAGGTCTGCTACTTGAGGAACGGGCACGAAGTGATTGCGCCGAAAATAGCCCACTTCTCCCTCAACACCGCCTTTTTCCTCAGGAGAGGCGGGCATACAGAACTCAGAATTGAAGTGCCAATGAGAGCGAAAGGCGACAAAACGGATAGTCTGCTCACGAACATGACCGCGAAGAACCTTCTTGACGGCACTGCTGAGGTTGTCATAGCGTAGGGTGGCAAACACTCCACCAAAGTAAGCAAAGCCATACTCGTGCGCCTCCAAGAATGCCTGCTGGGTGGCGCGAAAGTAGGCACGGTGGAAGGCGGCTCCGCTCTTCATGCTCCGCATGGCGAATACCTGGACTTTGACGCGTTGACCCGCCATGTCCACATAAGCATCGTACCAATCAATCTGTGCCTCGTGTCCCCAATCATAGACTTGAGGAATAAAGGTTTCTCTGGACGAGAGACCCATCTGATATTTGCGTTGGCGAACATAGGCTCGCACCGTTGAAGCCGCCACAGGGAACTGGGGAAGCTCTTGCTGGAGACGCACGAAAATGCGCTTGGCTGTATGTCGCTGCTTGCGAGGTGCATGTTTATCTTCCGTAAGGATCTGATCTATGAACGCCTTGACAGGCTCTATTTTGGGGCAAGCCCGCTCTGGTTGTTTGCGCTCCGGTGGAACGGCACTGGCAATAGCCTGTCTGACCATTCGTCGGTGGATGCTGAACTTGTTAGCCAGTCCACGAATGGTGCCGCCGTTGAACTCATACTCACGGCGAATCTGTTCGAATAACTCCACTTTATTTCTCCTGTCCATGGCACCTCCCCGTGAAAGCCGAATCCCAAATCTCTAGGATTTTGAAAATCTCTAGGATTTATGGGTGTAACGGCTCAGCTATCCGTTTGGAAGGCCGGTAAAATCGGATCACCTCGGAAAACGGAGATCAAGGCATCCAGGCGATTCAAGCCTTGCTTGCCAC
>NZ_JAYVPL010000093.1:0-5518 GCF_043757465.1 Armatimonas sp. | reverse complement strand
CCTTCACAGGGTTATGGAGTACAATCCGTATGAAAATGCTTCACTACACATTTTGCAAGGCGGGAATTTTGCCCCCGCTCAACCCATGACTGGAGTTTGGATAGGCTCGTCGAAGCCCGCTGCGGGCAGTGCGCCGAACTGTATCATGACTTCACCCCTTGCTTGGCAGGGGCACGCGGGAAGAGCAGATGGTTCTCCAAATGGATCTCACTCAGAACGCTCTCAATTGTAGAACGGTCTCAATTGCATCTTTCTCTTTTACTTTCTCGGGTCTGTACGGATGTCTAGCTTCTGCTCGATTGCCTTGCCGTCCACGCTGAGCCTGAGTGTGTAGGTTCCAGGGGCGACCCAGGCTCCCTTGGCGGTGGGGGTGTTTCGCCAGATCGCGTCCATGCCCAGGCCCCGCGCCGGTGCGAATGTGCGCAGGTTCCAGACCAGCCGATGTGCCCCCGCTTGGAGGGGGAGGCTTTGCCAGGGGCGTGCCCAGCGTGGATCTACCGTGAGCTTGAGGGGATCAAGCCCCTCGGGTTTATCGTCGCTGCTCCAGCGACGCACGACAGCTCCCTGGGCGTCCAGCGCTTCCAGCGTGACTAATCTTGCCGACGAGGCAAGGTAGTAGTCGAGCGGGACACCATCGGGCGGGTTCTGGCCCGCGGGCTCCTCTGGGGGAACGGGCGTGTCGGAGTTGCGGTTCCACTCCACCAGATAGCCCACTGTCGGCGCGTAGAGGTCGGTTCGAGTCTCGGAGAGCTGCCGGAGCGTGGTGACGGAGTCCAGGATCCAGAACGAGCGCCCGTGCGTGCCCACCACGATATCGTCGCCGTGTACCACAAGGTCACGGATGGAGGTCGCGGGCATGTTCAGTCGCAGTGGGTTCCAGTGCGCCCCATCATCGCTGGAGAACCAGACCATGCGCTCGGTGCCGCAGTAGAGAAGGCCGGGCTTTTTGGGATCTTCCCGAACGGTGTTCACCGGCGCATTGTCGGGCAACCCTCCGACAATCAGCTTCCAGGTCTTGCCGAAGTCATCGGTTTTGTAGATATAGGGCTTGTTGTCATCGCAGCGCAGGCGATTCACGGCGGCATAAGCTCTGCCCGCCACAAAGTGGCTCGCTTCCAGCTGGGCGATCTTGCTCCACGACGTGATTTCGGGCGGCGTGATATTACTCCAGGCGACTCCCTCATCGCGGGTCAGCCAGAGCAAGCCGTCGTCGGTGCCGCACCAGATCACTTTTGCGTCTAGTGGCGACGGTGCCACGGCGTAGATCACTCCCCGGCGCTGCATGGTCTTGCCCTGGTCGGAGACGGCGGCAAACGGGGTGGGGACATCCCAAGTCTCGCGGCTTAAGTCCGGGCTGATGGCCTCCCAGCTCGCGCCGCCATCGCGCGTTTTGAGCAGGCGGTTGCTGGCGAGTAGCAGTAGATGTGGGTCCGCCTCGGAGAAGAGCATCGGCATCGTCCGTAAGTAGCGCAGACCCTCGATTTTTGGCCGGACATCGGTGATCTCTCCGGTCTTACGGTTATACTTCGAGCCCTTGGAGCCGTAGATAATGTCCGAGTTGAGCGGGTCGGGCGCGATATAGGCATACTCCTCCGCACCGACAGGGTGCCAGTCGCGGAAGGTAATTTGCCCGTCTTGGCCCCGGCTGGCAATCCCCACCGAGCCGCTCTCTTGCTGGCCACCGTAGACCCAGTAGGGGAACTGATTGTCGGTGATCACGTGATAGAACTGCGCCGTGGGTTGGTTGTACCAGGAGCTCCAGGTCTCCCCGCCATTGACGGAGACGGTCGCCCCCTGATCCGCGGCGAGCAGAATGAGCTGTGGATTCTGGGGGTTGATCCAGATGCTGTGGTAGTCATCGCCGCCCGGTGCCCCCTTAAGGCAGACAAAAGTCTTCCCGGCGTCTACGGATTTATAGAGAGACGTATTGGCAGCGTAGACTGTGTGCGGGCTCTTGGGATCAACGCGCACCTCGGCAAAGTCGCTGCCACGGCTCCAGAGGCGTGGCTCGGCGTTGGTGAGCTGCCAGGACTTTCCTCCATCATCGGAGCGGTAGATCCCTCCGTTTTTTGTGGCATCCACTGTGGCATAGAGCCGCTTGGAGTCGAAGACCGAGAACCCGATGCGGCCCAGGCCTTGCGCAATCGTGGGCAGTCCTTTGATGAGCGCCGTCCAGGTCGTGCCGCCGTCGGTGGACTTGAAGAGCCCGCTGGTCGTGCCCTGCCAGGTGCCGTTTTCCCAGGGAGCCTGGCGAGCGGCCCAGAGCGAGCAGTAGACCGTCTGCGGGTTGGTCGGATCCAGCGCCACCTCGACCGCCCCCGTGTTGGCATCTTTGTAGAGCACGCGCTGCCAGGACTTGCCCCCATCAAGTGTGCGAAAAAGCCCACGGGTCGTATTGGGGCCGTACGGGTGCCCGAGCACGGCGGCAAAGGCTCGGTCGGGGTTCCTCGGGTCTACGCAAAGATCGCTGATCTGCCAGCCGTCTTTGAGGCCCGTGTTGACCCAGGACTTGCCGCCATCGGTGGTTTTGTAGACCCCGTCGCCCACGGAAAGATCCGGGCGCTGGAGGCCCTCGCCGCTCCCCACATAGAGCGTGGTCGGTCGGCTCTGTGCCACGGCAAGGCAGCCCACACTGCCGGTGGGCTGGTCATCAAAGATCGGCTTCCAGGTGTGCCCGTAGTCCGTGGTCTTCCAGACACCGCCGTTGTTCACTCCAATAAAGAGCACATTGGGCTGTCCAATAATCCCCTCCGCCCCAACCGTACGACCGCCACGGTGGGGGCCAATACAGCGCCACTGTAGGCAGTCGTAGCGTTGCTGTGCAACTTGTGCCTGCGCCCGAAGCATAAACGGCGCACTAAGCACAAAGACGGCGAGGCTAAAGAGAGAGGCAAGAACTTTGGAAAGCATACACCATTATTCCACAACCTCCCCAAAGGCGTGGGGCAGGCCCACGGTCTGGGCGAGAGCGCGAATCCAGCTCTCGGCCTCGCTCGGTGTCTTTTGGTAGTCCCTGCGGCGGTACGCATCCAGTTGTGCCGCAAGGGCCGCAAGGTGCTGCCGCTGGACGTGCGCCAGCCAGCGAGCAGTGCTATCCATGGACGCGATCTCAAGCAGGCGAAGAAAGTGAGGCAGGCAGGGAAAGTGAGGCAGGCAGGCGTGGGCGCGACAGAACCCCTGGGAGCGTGCGAGCCGCTGGTGGATGTCCGGTGCAAGCGTGAATCCATTGAGGAGGGAGCTGAAATAACGCCTTGCTGTCTGCGTGACCAGTGCACAGAAAGGGCAGTACTTGCTGGTGCAGGCCCGCCGGAAGTCTACAAGAAAAAGCGTGTCGGTCACGGCGTTAGGTTCTCGGTCACGGCGCTAGGTTCGCGGAGCCAGCTTCATCAGAAGCGCTTCGGTCGCGAGCTGGGCGTTGGCGTTGCGGGCCAGATGACGACGGGATTTAAAGAGCGCCTCAAGGCAGGCGGCAAGCTGCTCGGGGCGGTACTTGGCGGCGGCCTCACGCGCTTGTGTGCGGCGATCCGCGTGAAGAATCGGGGCATCCGGGCCGCGCAACGAGAGCTGGAGCAGATCGCCGTACCAGGTGGCGAGCACATCGAGCGCCCGGCCCATGTCACCGCGCGACGATTTCTCCTCGGGTTCCTCTTCACCTTTTTTGGCTTTGGGCGGCGCGGAGAGCTTGCGCAGATCCTCGGCGAGGCGAAACGCCGCGATTGGGGGGGAGAGCGCGATCCGGTGCGCGAGGTCTAAAAGGGCGCCGCGCTGGTCTTTGAGCTCGTCGGTCTCGGCGAGGCGGAACGCACGGCCCGGTGCCCCCTCGGCGTAGGCGGCAATGGTTGCGGCATCCGCGATGCCACGAGCAGTGAGCGCCTTTTGGATCGTGGTACGGGCAACGGCGGAGAAGCGCACGACTTGGCAGCGCGAGAGAACGGTGGGAAGGACACTGGTGACGCTGGGGGCGCAGAGCACGAACTGAATGTAGCGGGGCGGCTCCTCCAGTGCCTTGAGCAGGGAGTTGGCCGACTCCTCGTTGAGTGTCTCCGCCCGCTCGATGAGATAGACGCGGCGGGGGGCGTTGATGGGGGCAAAGCTAAGATTCTCCAGAGCGCCGGTGGGGTGCCCTGGGCGGTTCCAGAGCTGCCAGATGCGGGTCAGCTCACCGTCGGGCGCAATGCGTGTCAGATCCGGGTGCTGGTTCTCCCCGATGCGCTTGTTGTGCACGGGGGTGTTGCCAAAGAGCGCCCGCACAAACGCCAGCGCGGTCGTGGTCTTCCCCACGCTCTCCGGCCCCACAAACAGATAGACCTGCGGCACGGCATCGCGCTCCAGCGCCGCTTTGAGGCTTGCAATGGCAGTTTCTTGACCCAGGATCTCCGAGAAAGGCATGGGCTACGTTATACCCTACCAGCCCGTCTTGCCTTCCAGTACCACGGTGCTACCTTGGAGATTTGTGATCGTTCCCAGCGGCTCGCGCCAGTTTCTTCCTCCTTGGCGCTGCTCTAGTGCGACAAACCGGGTGCCCTCCGGAGACGTCAGTCGGGTCTCGTCTGAGTTGCAGGGGCGCAGGATCTTCTCGGCGGGATTCCAAACACTTTCGTCAAACAGCACCCCTTTTCCATCGGGGAAGAAGCGCAGGGGATTATGGCCATTAAAATAAGGGGTCTCCTGGACGGTTTGCTTTGCCAGTGCTTTGTTTGTCGGCCACTCGCGCAGGATTAGCTGGTTGCCCTGGTAGACCACAAGGCGCTTGCCATCGGGCGACAGTGCGCAGCCGTGGAGGATGTCGGTGCGGGAAAAGTGCAGCTTGCCGTGGGGCTTGCCACTCTGCGCATCCCAAATCTCCAGGATACCACCGTCCATCGCCACCAGGATTTCTTTGTCGTCTGAGGTGAACGGTACAGGCATCAAAAGTGAGTGGCTGCCGTAGCTCGCGTGCGGTAATGGTCGCCGCCGTGCCTGTCGGCCTGTTGTGGTGTCGTGAAACGCCAGATGGTCGTAGCGATTGAGCACGAGAGTCTTGCCATCGTGGGAGAGGCTGAGGGCATCGTTGTTGTTCAGGTTATCCTTGAGCTCCTGCCGCCAGAGCCGCCGACCGGTTTCGGCATTCCAGGCCGTGAGCACGCCGCCCCAGTGGTTTGGTGTGTAGTCCCCCCCGATTCCGTAGAGAATTTTCCCGTCCGGGGAAAAGACGGCGCCCTCGACATTTTCCCCGGGGTAGCCGGAGTAGGAAACCATCTGGCCGATACTAGCCAGGGTGAAAATCACTCCCAGGCAGCCTAGGGAGCGCGTGAGAGATTTGGGAGCATTTACCATCCGGTGGTTCCCTCCAGGGTGACCAGTGCCTTCCCCGTTCGCACGTCCAGAATCCGCCCGATGGGCTCGTGTACGACCGCATTGCCCCAGCGGGATACCGTGAGCTGGCGGTGTTCCGACCGATTTTGACTGCGCTGTAGCGACGCACCGGCCCCGGAAAAGCGATGGCCTCTGGGGAATATCTGGGGTTTGGGCGCGGTGG
>NZ_JAYVPL010000092.1:0-21215 GCF_043757465.1 Armatimonas sp. | reverse complement strand
GAGCGAATTCTAAAACTGCTGGACTCTTTGCCAGGGGTGTACATTCGCCTGGTAGAGCAATCTGTTTTACCGCCACAAAAAATGAGCGAACCATGAGTAAGTACGGCCAGACTAGTGTTTATCTGTCAATGAGTTCTGGTTTTCGGCTCTCCGCCAGCAACCAGCGCTCCAGTGTCTTGAGTCCGAAGAAGAGAGGGGTCCCTATCAGTACCCCTCCCACCCCAGTCAGGTCAAGGACAAACTGCTCCAGCCGCACATGCCGTGTCCCCTCGGACTGATTCAGCCGCAGATAGATTTCCATTCCTAGAAATGCCACTGAGACAGCCACTGCCATAATCAGCGAGAGCCCTCGAAGGCGGGGCCGCCCTGCCTGGCAAAGCCGGATGGTTAGCAGTGCCAGAATGGCATAGACGACGACATGGGCGAGTTTGCGCGTGATCTGGGTGAGCTGGTACATGGAGATAACCTGGGGATCGGATGTGTAGAATCCCGGCTCCAGCCAGCCAATTGCCCGTTGCAAAATATCCCAGGACTGCTTGTAGCTCCCCAGCTCCGTGGCGGCAAGTGCTGCGAGAGTAATCCATAACAACAAGGGCAGCCCATAAACCATGACTCTCAAAAGGGAACGACGCATAGATTTCTTAGTATACCGCTATCCGAAAAAGGAAAAATCGGTTTCTTCTGCGAACTTAACCCCATGGAAAATGAAAAGATGTCGCGACGTGGGCTGCTCTCTGGAGCAGGCCACGCAGCGCTTGGCCTGGGAATGCTGGGCGCACTGGATATGCAGCCGGTCTACGGGGCGCAGAATGGCCGCGCCGCCCACGACTACGGTGTAGATTTTGGCGAAGAGGCGCTCCTGCCCACGCGCGTGTCGCCGCAAGATAAGATCAATATCGCACTGATCGGCTGTGGTGGCCAGGGGATGTCCAATCTCAATACATTTATGGCGCGCAAAGACGTCAATGTGGTCGCCGTGTGTGACCCCGATGCCAAGCACATGGGCAAGGCGGCGCTCACGGTGGACGATAAGCTCAGCCAGACAGCGGCGCAGATCAAAGACTACCGCAAAGTTCTAGAACGCAAGGACATTGATCTGGTCATTAACGCCACACCTGACCACTGGCACGCGCTGGTCGCGATCCACGCCGCGCAGGCGGGTAAAGATATCTTCACGGAAAAGCCTATCTCCCATAATATCCTAGAGGGCCGCCAGATGGTCAACCATGCGGCCAAGCACAAACAAGTGGTACAGGTGGGAACCTGGCAGCGCTCGCTTCAGCAGTACGTTGATGCCGTGGCCTACGTCAGATCGGGCAAGCTGGGCAAGATCAATGTCTGTCGCGCCTGGCGCGTGCAGGACCCGAATGCCGCCGTGATGGGCAAGGAGGCCACGAAGCCCGTGCCCAAGGATCTCGACTACGACCTCTGGGTCGGGCCCGCCGCAATGGTGCCCTACCAGGAGAACCGGTGCCACTACAAGTTCCGCTGGTACTTCAACTTCGCCGGAGGCATGACCGGCGACTGGGGGGTGCACATGATGGATAATATCCTCCAGGCCATGAACCCCACCGATGACTTTGTGATGCCCACCAAAGTGATGAGCCTAGGCGGCAAGTTCTTTGTCGGTGCTGACGACGACCGCACGACCCCTGACACACAGATCACCTTGCTGGAGTTCCCGGGCTGGATGCTCCAGTGGGAGGTGCATGTGGGCAATCAGAAGGCCGGGATCAACGGGCAGCCAGAGAGCGGCCTCACCGGACGCAGCCACGGCGCACTGTTTCTGGGGAGCAACGGCAGTGTCTTATTGGATCGCAACGGCTGGTCTATCTTCGATGCGGCTGGCAATCCCGTGGAGAAGCCCGCCCCGATTGACATGGGCCAGAAGATGTCGGGTCTCCCCGCGCATGTCGGGGAGCTGATCGCATGCCACAAGTCGCGCGGTATCACGCGCTCTAATATCGCCTCGATGCACAAGACCACCACGGTCTGCCACTTAGCCAACCTCGCCTACCAGGCCAGCAGCGTCTTGCACTGGGACGGCGCAAAGGAAGTGGTTACCAACGAGCCCAAGGCGATGCAGAACCTGAGCTACCAGCGCGAGTACCGCAAGGGCTGGGCGCTGCCTAAGGCGTAGTTGCCCTCATCCCCCCGCCCCTTCTCCCAACGTCCTCGTGCCTCGGCCTTTTTGGGAGAGGGGCAGGGGGAGAGGGCAACAACAGAGAGGGCAATCAGGGAGGCCCTTCCACGTCGGGATTTCTGCTCTCAGAAGATGGCCCTCGGAGGTGATGAAAGCCTGCTTCGTCGCTTCATGCAGTTCGATCCGCAATCAGTTCACTGCTACCAGGATCGTCTTTGAAAAATCTTGCCGCGCCAGATCATCCCGGCGAATATGCCAGTTGAGTGTAAAGACTCCATCGTCTTTTTTTAGCAGACATACCCAGTCGTCATAGGCTTGTTGCTCCACGGAGTGACAAAGTGCCATGTAGTTATCGGGGCGATTCTGATAGAAGCCCTGTACGATTCCCTGATAGACCAGTTCACACTGTGGCTCATGATCGCCTTGGTAGTCGTCAGCATGACCAAGCAAGTGATCGCAGGTCTCCGCGCAGGCATGGAGAGGATCGGGGTTCTCTGTCCAGGCTCCCTCACCCTTCCAGCCAAATAGAACATCTGAGACTCGCTCAAATGCCAGCGCCGCTTCCGTCTTAATCCCCCAGAAAATCCAGCTTCCCCGACGACTGATGGTCTGGCATTGACCAGGTATAAGCGAAGGATATGTGCTCTGCCAGCTCGCACTCCCCGCGCCGCTCTAATGCAACATCAGGCAAAAAATACACGGGTTCACCATTAAGCACGCCAAGGCCCGACTCCTCGGGAGTAAAGAAAGATAGAAGTCCTCTCTTCGGGAGAAGCTCCTCAACACCAAACCGAGTCGCCTGTGCAAGATTGATCTGACAATAGAATGCACAGGGCTTGCCCTCCCGCTCGGGCCAGACAAAATCGGCAGGCAAATCGGGTGCGCCCCCGCGCTTAGAAGCTCCGACAGACAACAATGCATCTGAACAGCGCGACGATTTCACCGCAATCGCGGGCCGCAAAACGCGCTCAATCTGTGGCCAGAACGGCTCCAGCCCCGCCTGAAAAAATCGCTCCCGCAACATCTCTTTGGTAACCTGCGCCATGCCCAAATTATACAACAACCCTCCCCAGGCCCATTCATGGGTCTTGCCGCAACAGCGGGCCGCTTTAGCCGCCCGAAAACATATCGCCCGGATCACAAACGCCGCCCACCGGTACGTCCCACGGATCGGTGGGCAGCTCGTCCACCAGAAACGGGGCGACACCAATCGTCCGACAGTTCGGGCGCAGACGCGGCAGGAAACGGTCGTAGTAGCCGCCGCCGTAGCCCAGGCGATAGCCACGCCGATCCAGGACGAGCGCGGGTACCAGCACCAGATCGAGGATTTCCGGAGAGACTTCAGGCAGTGTCTCCTCAGGTTCCCAAATACCGAAACGGCTCAAAACTAACGAACACGGGTAGGCATGGATCGCCAGGCGGCGCTTCGGGGCGCAGCGCGGCAAATAACATCCCCTCTTAGCGGTGAGGGATGCCAGCCCTAGAACATCCAGCTCCTCCTCGGTGGCGGCGTAGAGCAGAGTGTGCTGCGCGGTGGCGAGCTCCGGGGCAAGTGCTTCTTGGAGAGCCGCAGAAAGCGCGGGCAGATCGAGGGCTCGGCGCTCTGCCAATGCCCACGTGCGCCACTCAGTCTTGCTGTTTTTGAGCGAGGGGATGGGTTCTGTCATAGACTTCCTTCAAGCGCGTGCCACTCACATGGGTGTAGATCTGCGTCGTCGAAAGATCGGCGTGGCCAAGAAGTTCCTGGACAACACGCAGGTCGGCGCCGTGATCGAGAAGATGGGTGGCAAAGCTGTGGCGCAGGGTGTGGGGCGTGATCTTGTGCGCTACCGACACACTGCTACAAGCGCGGTCAAAGAGCCGCCGCACTGCCCGGTCTGAAAGACGCTCTCCAAAGCGATTCAGAAAAAGCGCAGCAGTGGACTTGCCTTGTGACAGTGCAGGGCGTGCTGTGCCAAGATAGTGCTCCAAGACGGCGACAGCGGGCTTTCCGAGAAGTGCCAGGCGTTCCTTGCCACCTTTACCGTGGCGCACACGGATTTCTCCCTCCCCATTCGCCTCTAAAGCCAAGTCGGTGGTATCGAGTGCGACCACCTCACTGGCACGCAAGCCCGTGGCATAGAGTGTCTCAAGGATCGCTCGATCGCGGATGCCCTCGGGCCGGGCCGGGTCGGGGAAGGCGAGCAGGGTTGCGACCATTTCTTCCGCGAGGGCTTTGGGGAGCGGTCGTGGACGTTTTGGGGTCTGGAGTTCCTGCGCGGGTGAGTGGGCTACCACGGCCTGACGCTGGAGATAACGAAAGAACGTGCGCAGGGAGGCCGCCTTACGAGCCACTGTTGTTTTTGCCAGATTTCGCTCCGTCGTGAGGGACGCAATGTAGCGGCGTACCTCTGCGGGAGTGAGCACTCTCAGATCTGACAGCGCTTTTTCTTCCAGCCAGGCACAAAACTGGCGTAGGTCTTCTGCGTAGGCATGAACAGTGTGAGGCGAGGCACGACGGACGTGGCGTAGGTGTTCCAGGAAGCCGTCGCGCAGTGTTTCAGAGGAGACAAACATTTCTTTTCCTGTCTTACAAAAAAAATGGGAACTTAGCAAGAGCAAAGAAGGAATACCCGGCGTAGGTGCCGAATTTCCAGGTGGCTCACGGAGCCGATTTGGATTCCTTTCATTTGGTGGAACTAGTGAGGGAGGACAGGCAGACGATGGCGATTATGCCACAGAGTAGAGTGCGCACCAGTACCGTCGTTGGACGAGTGAAAGCACCTGAGACACTTGGCTTTCATGACGATGGTCAGTCCTATGTTACCCGGCTAACACGTGCGGGTTTGCTTACCCATGAGGAAGAGATTCGCTTAGCCAATAAGATCGGGCTGGGTGGACTAGAAGGCACACGGGCCCGTGCGACTCTGGTTGAAGCCAATATGCGGCTTGTTGTCTCTATCGCAAAGGCCTACCGCTCGTCGGGGATTCCCTTTGAAGATCTGGTGCAAGAGGGTGCAATCGGGCTCATGACGGCAGCGGAGCGCTACGATCCCACCCGTGGGTTTCGCTTCTCTACCTATGCCACCCAGTGGATCCGGCAGGCGATTGGCCGTGCTGTAGACAACAAAAGCAAGTCTATCCGCATTCCCGCCCATATCTCCGAGTCCCTGCGTAAGCTGGAGCGTGTTCGGAGCGAGCTACGACGTGAGCTGGGCCAGGATCCTAGTACCGAGCTACTCGCGGACCGTGCCGGGATGCCCGTGCGCAAAGTTTTAGCGCTGATGAACACGACACAGGATCCGATCTCGCTGGATCTTCCCGTGGGCGATGAAGAAAATACTCCCCTCGGTGCGTTGCTCACCGACAAGAACGCGCTAGATCCACAGGACTATCTGCTCAGTAGTGAGGTTCGTGCCACCCTAGAGGATGTTCTGAACGCTCTGGATGAGCGCGAGCGGATCGTCATGCGCCGCCGCTTTGGCTTCGATGGCGACGAGGGCTGTGTTCTCTCGCAGATCGGGGAGGAACTCTGCATCAGCCGTGAGCGTGTGCGTCAGATCGAGGCACAGGCACTGCGCAAGCTCCGACTGGAAGCCCGTAAAGGCCGCCTCAAAGAGCTATTCCAGGCGTAAATTTTGGCCTCAGGCGTAAGTTTGACCGCAGATCTGCACACCCATACCACCGCCTCCGATGGCACTCTGACCCCGACCGAGCTGGTGACGGCTGCGCACGCTCTTGGCATCTCGCTTCTGGCCGTCACCGACCACGACACAACGGCCGGTGTCGCGGAGGCGCAAACCGTAGCGACACGGCTTCAGATGAGCTTCTTGCCCGGGGTGGAGCTCTCCGCAGAGGGTACCCCGGGAAAGTGTCACTTGCTTGGCCTAGGGATCAATCCTCGCCACGTACGCCTCAACGAAACACTCTCCCAGCTCTCGGAGCACCGCCGCCAGCGCAATGAGAAGATGATCACCCGCCTCAATGCCCTGGGAGTCGCAATCACCATGAACGACGTTCTGGCGGTAGCACCCGACGGGGCAAATCTAGGCCGACCGCACTTTGCCGCTGCACTCGTCGCCTCAGGCACCGTCGCCGACACACGTGAGGCTTTTACGCGGTTCCTGGGCGATGATTCCGCCGCCTACATTACCAAAGAGACCCTCTCGCCCGCCGATGCCATAGCCCTCGTTCACGATGCCGGGGGGCTCTGTTTTCTGGCCCACCCGGGTCTGCTTCGGCTCGCCGCTCACGAGACGTATGAGACGCGCTTCCGGGCACTCCAGGCACTGGGTCTTGATGGAATCGAGGCGTACTACTCCAGCTACAGCCCCGCCGACGAAGCACGCTTTCTGAGGCTCGCGGAGAAGCTAAATCTACTGGTGACGGGTGGCTCAGATTTTCACGGTGCCAATAAGCTGCATGTCCCACTAGGGATTGTTCGCGACGGTCAACCCCTTAGTAGAAGTCTTCTTCCGACGCGCTTGCTGGCACTGGCAACGGCTTAGGCAGGCGCTTACGCTCCTGCACTGCTAGATCGTACTGGGGCTGAAGAATCAGTGCCCGATCTAGCTCTAGTGCCGCTTTTGCAAAAAGCTGCTGCCGCGCGTAGGTTTTTCCGAGCAAGTAGTGTAGCTCGGCATTGTTGGGGTCGAGATCCGTCGCTTCCCGAAGCACCCGCTGCGCTCCGGAAAAATCTCCCTCGTGGAGCAGGGCAGCTCCATGGGCTAACAATAAATCCGGGTTCATCGGATCATACTGTGCCGCTTGCAAAGTTAGGTTAGAGGCTTCGTCAGCCCCCTTCGCCGCTCCCGGATTCCGTGCCAGAGTGAGTCCCAGAAAACTCCGGGCGCGCGCGTCTGCTCGGGTCGGCTGATTGGGGTCACCCAGTGCCACAGCTCCCCGCAGCAGGGCAATGGCACTGTCGGTATCTCCCTCGAACTCCGAACAGTAGCGCCCCGCAGAGAGCATCAGGCGAACATTTCCTTCGCGATCTTGTTGGCTTGGGGAGGCCGGTTTGCCCAGAAGCGCCTGAGCAGCACGTACCAGTTCCTCTGCTTTTTTTCGGCAGTGCTCCACAGTATCTTTTTCCTGCCCATGCATGGTGTAGGCCCGTGCCAAAACGCCGTAGAGAAGCGGGTTGTTACCCTGTCCTGGCTCCTGCGTCGCCTTTTCCAGAAGAAGCACCGCCGTGTCTGGCTTTACCGCATCCAGTAAGCGCTTCGCCACGTAGAAAGCTCCCTCGCCATCATCGTCGTGGAGCAACACCGCCAGATCCAGCAAGCGATCCGCCTGCTCCCCATCTCCGTCGGTTTGTGCACGCACTCCCTGGTTAAAGTAGCTCGCTGCCTCCTCACGCCGCTCCGCTTCACTCCAGAGCGATGCAGTAAGGGGCACGGCATTGCAGCCCCACACACAGCCCCCCAGAACCAGCACCGCGCTCCACACTCGGATTTGCACCATATACTTGTCTACGAAACACCGAGCGGGAACGTTCCCAAAACCCGCCTATTCCTCAGGACTCAGTCAAGTCAGCCCAGCGCTGATCATTCCAAGCAGCGACCTGACGGTCTCGGTTAGGTTCTTTGAGAGGAGAAGGCAGTGGCTATGGAGGCGCCAGTGATCAGCGACTTTATGCCGGGCGATTCCAAAGAGCCAAGCCCGCGCCGGGTCGTGTGGCTCACCACCGGAAACGGGAGAGGGGCACCGGTGAAGCACCCAAATACCGTGGGGCAAAACGCAAAGGATCTAACGCGGCACCCCGACATCATGGTATAGTTTTTTCATGTCACTGACGACGATACCGACAAAGCGGCTTTTCCTTCGGCCCTTCGAGAGCACCGACGGCCCCGCCTACTCCGAAGCTCTCCCCTATAGCTTTGCGATTACGCTGCGAGCCGGTGGCCAGCTCATCGGCCACTGTCACCTCGGGCCGGAGCGCGACAGTCCTACCCACGCTGGCGTTGCCTTCACCCTCAACCAAGACTACTGGGGCCAGGGCTACGCCACAGAGGCAGTCCGAGCACTGCTTCGCTACGGCTTCGAGCAGCAAAACATGCAGTGCCTCTTTGCCGAGTGCCAACCCGAGAACCTTGCAGCAAAGCGGGTGCTGGAAAAAGTTGGCATGCAGCAAACCGAGCCGATTACTAGCGACAGCACAAATGCCGCCTCCCTGAGATTCGCGCTACAGTCCCCAGACTAAATTCAATTCACGTACGGAGCTGGTGCTTGCCAGAGCCTAGAACCCGTGGTGTTTTTTCACCCGGAAGCATGACGTCGGCGGTGACGTTTCCCGGCAGCTCGACTTCGAAGACGAAGCCGCCACGCCGGGTGTCGAAGGCGAGTTTGAGCGGGCCACGAATCGTCGGGACGGTAAGCTTGGCCCATGCGAGTCCGCCTGCTTGTGGCTTGAGGGCGACCTTTCCATAGCCCGCCTCCAGAGGCTCCAGACCAAAAAGACCACGGGGAATCAGATTGGCGGGCGCGGCTCCCCAAGCGTGGCTGAAGGTGAGGTTCGGCTTGTATTTCGCATCCCATGCCTCCGCCGTCATGGTCGCCCCCATCTCCAGCATGTGCCGCCACGAGCGATCCCCGGGCGCGAGCATCAGCTTAATCGCCGCTTCAGCCTCACCCTCTGCAAAGAGCGCCTCAAGAAGATACTGCGCCGCGTAGACACTACAGGCCATGCCCTTGCTCTTGACCAGGGCGAGCACGGTGGGCACATTGGCATCAGGAACCAGACCGAAGGCCAGCGGAAAAAGATTGGCATGGAGCGAGGCGTGCGTGCTGCCCTCACCGTCTCTAAAAACGCCCTGATCGGGATCGAGAAATACCGTGAGATAGGCTTTCCGAACACGCTCCGCCTCTTGTTCATAGTCCATGCCAAGTTTCCCAAGGGCCTTTGCCAGGCGAGCCATTCCCATCAGGGCGTGCCAGTAGAAAGCATTGGCGACACTATTGACCATCGGCCCGGCCATCTGGCGATTGTCGGTTGCCTGCACGCCTCCCCCAAAGCCATCGCGCTCCGCTTGTGGCCAGTCTACAATAGCGCCCGCGACCAGCAATCCATCAGGGCGGGCTTTCGGGCGTAGCAGCTTGCGCTCTAGGCGCTCCCAGAGGCGGTTGGCGAACGTGGTATCGCCCGTGAACTCCCAGTCGGCCTCGGCCATGAGAATTAAGTGGTGCGCCCACTCGGTCGGCCAGGTACTGTAGGTGAGCAGATACTCCAGAGTCCAGCGGTAAAGGGCCCAGTCCCGCTCCACATGACAGTGCCCAAGCTGGGCGATATAGGCATCGGCCTCGTAGGGAGTCCGCTCGCGCTCACCGTCAATCGAAACGCCTAAAAAACTGGTGGCCTTAAAAGTGTGCTGACAGAGCTTCCAGACGGCTTCAAGTGTCGGATCGGAGCAGGAAAAAGCAGCGGCTTTATCGTCGAAGGTGCTATGGAGAGCATGCAGCCGAACGTGCTCCTTCTTCAGCTCCCCCGGCCAGCCCTCGACTTCAATCGCTCGGAATGGCAGGACTTCATCGTAGCCCGGCGGGATCAAGACCGCACCGCGCCGGGCTCCTGGGGAAAAGGGAGCCTTGGGCGTCGGCACCAGAACGCGCTCCCGCGCGGAGAGTAGCGTCTCCGTGGTGCGGTAGCAGACACTGCCAGGTGGCTTTCGGTCAACACTGTTTTTTGTGGCTAGCTTCTCGCCAAAGTGAATGATCACTCGCGCTGCCGCCGGGCCTCGCAAGTAGAGTGTCCCGAACCACGCCCGGCCAAAATCCACAAAATAGGTGCCGTCACCGCGCTTGACAATCCGCTCGGGCTCGATCTCAGTCAGCTCCAGAGGGTTGCGATTCTCCCAAATGTCATTCTTGGGCAGGGGAAACGGACTGGTCCCGACGCGCCCGGTGGCAAACCCCTGTGGCTTGCTCCACGCACTGCCCCGGCTGCTCTCCGCACGCCAGACACGCACTTTCCAGGTGAACTTCTGGTTGGAAAAGAGCCCACTGCCCCCGTAGCGCACACCAATAGACCGCGCCGAGGCCACCTGCCCGCTGTCCCAGAGCACTTGCCCGCTCTCGGCAAACACCTGCAACTGGTAGGCACTCTGTATGCCGTCTTCGATGCACCACGAAAACACGGGCCTGGGATCGGTAAGTGTCGTGCGCTCCGGATAGGCGAGGTAGGACACTGTGAGGCCAAAAGGCGTACTGGACATAGTGGCTATTGTACCTGCCCTACGCTCGGCAGGAATCTGTCGGGTTCATCTTGAATCAAGCCCTATGACAAATCTAGCCTTTATCGGGTGTGCTCATATCCACACGCCCGGCTTTATCCATAATATCAACCGCCGCACCGACAGTGTCCACGTGAAGTATGTCTGGGATCATGACCTAGAGCGCGCCGGCAGGCGCGCCGCAGAGCTTCCGGGATCCGTGGTCGAAGGCAGTCTGGAGGCGATTTTAGCCGACACTGAGATCGCTGCGGTGATTGTCTGCACCGAGACGGACCGGCACAAAGCTATCGTGCCCCTGATTGCGGCGGCGGGTAAGCATGTCTTTGTGGAGAAGCCTCTAGGGTTTTCAGGAGCCGATGCCAAAGCCATGGCCGAGGCAATTGAGAGCGCAGGTGTGCTCTTTTCCACGGGCTATTTCTCCCGGGGCGATGCCAAGCTGCGCTTTGTCAAAGAGCAGATCGAGAAGGGGAACTTTGGCAAGATCACCCGCGCCCGGATGAGCAACTGCCACAGCGGCGCACTGGGCGGCTGGTTCGACGGCGAGTGGCGCTGGATGGCTGATCCGAGCATTGCCGGATGCGGCGGCTTTGGTGATCTGGGCACGCACGTTTTAGATATTTTGCTCTGGCTCTTTGGCCCCGTGGCACAGGCAACCGGCCAGCTCGACAGCGGCACGGCACGCTACGAAGGCTGCGATGAGACCGGCGAGGGCATGCTGCGCTTTAAAAATGGCGTCATCGCGACCCTGGCCGCCGCCTGGGACGATATTGCGGACCCGGTGCGTCTGCTGGTCTCCGGAACCGAGGGCCACGCGGCCATTATCCAGGACAAGCTCTACTTTCAGAGCAAGCACGTCCCCACGATGGACGGCAGCCAACCCGTACGTACTGCGGAGCTACCCGGCGCGATTCCTGCCGGGCTGGACTCGTTTCTGGATCGGGTGTGTGGCAAGAGCGACGATGCCCCCTTGGTGGGGGCATCTGAGGCGGCGTACCGCAACCAAGTGATGGAAGCGATCTACCAGGGCGCGAAAGAGAGCCGCTGGGTTCGCTTGTAGCTGCCAGTTTCAACTGGCGACGATCATGTAGCCCTGACTGCGTACCGTGCGGATCAGGGCGACGGGAAAGTCTCTGTCCACTTTGGTGCGCAGATAGCTCACATAGACATCCAGCACGTTATCGCTAACCCGACTCTCCCCCAGCCAGACATGCTCCATAATCTCCTCACGGGAAACCACTCGCCCCGCACGACGCATCAGTAGCTCTAGGAGTGTGTACTCCGTAGCGGAGAGCAGAATCATCTTCCCGGCTCGCTCCGCGCGACGGGTATTTGTGTCGAGGGAGAGATCTGCGATACGCAGCGGGCTACGATCCAGCGCCACTCGCCGCAGGAGCGCATGGATTTGTGCCCGTACCACCTCGTCTTCACTCTCCCCTGGTAACGCGGAATCCGCACCCGCATCAAGGCCAACGGCGAGCGTTTCCGGCGAGCACAACAGGAGAATGGGAGCGGTAACGTGCGCCTCACGCAATGCACTACAGACAGAAGAACCAGAGAGGACAGGCAGTGGTTCCACCAAGACAATCAGCTCGACCCCACTCTGCTGTGCAAGTTCAAAAGCCTTCAGGCCATCGGTCACTACCAGTACCTGTGTACCAAGTTCCTTCAAAGACGATACGAGAGCGCTAGATGCACTTTCTGGCGGACATGCAATCACCATCATATTAGCTGTAAATTTCATCACATACGCTAAAGCGACTTAAACATTATGACAGTTCCCAAAATAAATTAATATCTTCCCTAGCCGAGAGCTAAATATGCTAGTGAAACACCCTCGCAATCAATTTCCCTAGCATCCAAACGACACTAACAATACTAATAAGAACGGCTATTACTATCCCTAAAGGCAGAAAACGACGTCCTAAAAACAGAGTTTTTGGCTTCGTCCAAGCCCTCAAAGAGCGCTCAGCTTGCTCGATATTCATCTGAATTCCATAATCTACGAATACTTGCCATGCCTGCTTCATATGAGTCCATGCCTGCTCATCTAGCCCACACTCTTTCTCAAGTAGTGCCCTGTTGAAGAGTGTAGTTGCCCAATCAACAGGAAACCTCGTCTTCGTTCGAACTCGCAGTGCAGCCTCATAACAAGCCATAGCCGCTTGAAGGTTAGTAAGACGATTTCCCGAGAGTAGGTTACTGTAGGCAGTGCCAAGATGATCCTGTGTCAGATCCCATTCCGTCGGAAATTGCTCCTCCATATAGACTTTCAGTGCGGATTCGTAGCAACCAATGGCAAAACGAACATTGGCATCGCGATTATTAGATACCAGTTCGTTGTACGCATTGCCTAGCTTATTTTGTGTTAGAGCCCAGTCAGTCGGGAACTGCTGGTGCGTGTAGATCTTCAATGCGCACTCGAAGCAGGCGATCGCCGCACGCAGATTTGTATCACGATCCCCCGAGGGTAGCTTCTGGAGGGCCTCGCCCAGGTTGTTCTGTACCATGGCCCAGTCCATCGGGAAGTGCTCCTCAGTACGAACCCCTAGGGCAGCCCGGAAAAACCCGATCGCCGCACGCAGATTCGCATCACGATCCCCTGAGGGTAGGTTGCAGTACGCAAGCCCTAGGTTATTTTGCGTCATGGCCCAGTCCATTAGGAACCGCTCTTCCGTATAGACCTTGAGTGCGGACTCGTAGCAGTCAATGGCGGCCCGTACATTCGTGTCTCGATCCCCAGAGGACAAGTTACGGTAGGCTAGGCCCAGGTTGTTCTGCGTCATCGCCCAGTCTTTGGGGTACCGCTCCTTCGTATAGACACGCAGTGCGGCTTCGTAGCAAACCGTCGCAGCCCGGAGATTCGTATCGCGATCACCCGAGGGTAAGTTGCTGTACGCCATTCCGAGCGTGTTCTGAAGTGTTGCTTGCCACTGGTCGGCATTATCGCGTAGCGCAAACTCAGGAATCCGTGTGAGGGTGTTTGTGGCTTCAACAAGACCAATGAAGTCCGTCAGCTTGCCGTGTTTGAGAGCAACGACACTGAGCTGCTGAAAGTGCATTGCCGCCTTGAAATCTTTTGCAAGCACGGCATAGTGGTGCGCTTGCAATAAATTCTCCCATTCTTTCAGCAAGATCATAGCTTGTTCCGGAAGAAGGCTATTTCCATCACCGGGCAGAATAGCTCGGTAGGTACGAACGAATCGTGCGGTCAGCAGGGCGTGGTCGGTACGCTCTTCCAGGCGTGTTCTGGCATAGCGGAGAATGCTCGGATGCAGAGTAAACTCCCCCGTGACGGCATCGGTTTGGACGAGTCCGGCACTGCCCAGTCGAGTGAGGGAGCTTAAGACAGCCCCCTTCTCATTTTCCGCGATGCGCGTGAGAGTGGAAAGCCCACTTCGAGCGGCAAAAAGCCCACAGAGGCGCAGTGTCTCCTGGTCCACCTTCTGTAGATTCCGCCACACCCTGCTCAGACAGTGCTGTAGCACGCTCTCATCGCCCGTCGCACTAGCGTCCCCTAAAGACTCAGCGATTTCTTTAAGTGTCTCCGTCGTAACTTGCGCGGCGACAAGCTCGATGCAGAGTGGGAGCGAGCTCGTCAGCGCAAGAACCTCCTCAAAGTGCTGGCGCGGCTCCGGCACACGCCAGCCCGTTACTTGCCGCTGCACCGTTTCGACAAAAAGCTGCTCCGCCTCGTCCGGCTCCATTCCTTGCTGGAGCGATATCTCCTGGCCCCACTCCGGAAGCGCCGCTGTACTCGCTGTGCTGACGGTACTTCTTGAGGTAAGAAGCACCCGCACTTTACCGGGCCGCACGAGATCTTCGATAAAATTTCGTACAGCCGCACTCACCACCAGCTCATCGTGATCTAGAACCAGGATGGCTTCGGTACGCGCTGCCCATGCCAGCACCCCCGCAGGATCACGGTCCGCATTGTTTAGCCCAATTCGCTCCCCGAGCCTACTCGCCACTCCATCCAGCAGAGCCGCCGCCAGTGAATTAATCGCGACAAAGTAAACGTTTTGTTTTAGCAACCCGGCAAGATCCACTGCGCAGCGCACTGCCAGCCGTGTCTTGCCAGCACCACTAGAGCCCAGAAGGACGACCACCCGCCCTGCCGTGGCGTCCTCCGACAGGAGCGCCTGCAAGACCTCATCCTCTTTGCTCTTGCGCACCACATACCGCTCCTGTGCGCCCGTAATGCCCCCAGCCAATAAAAAGAAGCGTCCCCCAGGCTCTTTTGGCGTGCGCCCTGGATAGAGCAGCTCGTAGAGATCCTCAGCAGAAGCTCCCCTGATCAACCGTCGGCGCGGCCAGCAGTGCAGGGCGAGCGTTGGTTCCGCCGTGCCACAGAGCGCCGCCTTTGCCGTCTCCGAGAGCAGCACCTGTCCCCCCTCCGCCAGCCACGCAATGCGCGAGGCAAGACTCAGGTCTTCTGGGCGTGTCAAAAGGCTGTCGCCTAGCCAGTGAATCCCAATTCGCACAGAGGACAGGCCCGCTTGTGTGCGCCTCCTCTGCTGGAAATCCGCCGCAAGCTCGCTGGCATCCTGCGTGCGTTCAAAGGCTGCGATCACGGCCACGCCCGTGTGCGAGTACACTTGCCCGCCGTAGTGCTGGATCATATTCTGCAAGAGCGCTAGCTGCTCTCCAGCATCTAACTGCTCTTCCGAGTCGGCGTAGAGAACCACGCGGTGCCCACTGGGCCATTCGTTCTCATCACTAGTGGAAATTTTTGGATTCTGTTGCATCACTCCTCCTAATTGTGAGAATCTCAGCAAAAAACAAAAGCCCTCCCACACAAAATAGTGAGAGGGCTCAGAGGAGAAGAGGTTGGTTTATACAGTCTCTTAGAGAGAGCGGATGTTTTTGGTGGCTACACTACCAGCACAATCTTTCCCAGCTTGCCCGGTGCCATCACTGCGATCTGAGCCGCCGCTGCGTTGGGCAGCGCGAACTCCTGCCCCACTACCGGACGTAGTGTCCCGTTCTCAAGCCCCGCATAGAGCGCGGCATGAATACTTTGCAGCTCCACAGGCGGCACATTGAAGAGAGTCATGCCTAGAATCGCCGCATCGCGGCTCATTGTCTCACGTGGGTTGATCTCGACAGTTCCGCGATTGCCGATAATGACCACGCGCCCGTAGCGATTTAGCGCCGTTAAATCCCGAGCGAGGTTCACGTTGGCGAGCATCTCGATAATCATGTCGAAGCTCTGGCCCTCTAAGTAGCCCTCTTGCGTGTGATCCAGTGCCGTGTGTGCGCCCTCACGCAGAATCAGTGCTCTGCCCTCGGACGTACTCGCCGTGCCCGTGACGTGCAGACCCATTGCCCGTGCGAGCTGACAGGCCGCAATCCCGACACCACCCGATGCGCCGTGCACGAGCACGCGCTCCCCGGCCTTGCCCTGCGCCCGCCCAACGAGCGCCCTGTAGGCGGTGGTGTAGGGGACATTGATACCCGCCGCCTGTGCAAACGAGATTGGATCAGGCAAGGGGAAAACTAAGCTGGCGTCGGCGAGGCATTTTTCAGCGTAAGCTCCGGTTTTCACCCCAGCGGCATAGACCCGCTGCCCGAGCGATATGCCTGTGACTCCCGTGCCCACGGCTTTGACCACTCCGGCGGGATCGAGGCCGGGCGTGAAGGGCAGCGGCCGCTCACCATAAACACCCGCACGAATGTAGGTGTCCACGGGGTTGACTCCACTCGCCTTGACAGTAATCAAAACCTCACCCGGTCCTGGTACGGGGGCAGGGATCTCGTCGAGCTGAAGTACTTCTGGCCCGCCAAACTGATGGAAACGTATCGCTTGCATCTACTTGATCAGTCCCCAGCCCATCATACGCCCGAGAATATCGTGGATGACTTTCGCGGGCGAGCCCATCGCGTCCACGCGCTCGATCTTTTCCGGGGCATAGAAGTTCAGTACCGGGCGTGTCTCGTCGGTGTAGACCTGCCAGCGGTGGCGAATCACGTCCTCGGAGGCGTCATCGAAGCGGTTCTCACGGAGCGCACGGCGGCGCAGACGGGCCATCATCTCGGCTTCGTCGGTGCAGACCAAGTGAAAGACACGCTCTACCTGAATGTACTCCTCCATGAGCTTTGCCTGTTCTAGGTTTCGTGGAATGCCATCGAGAATCAGCAGATCTGAGTCGGGGCGGTAGCGGTGCGTGTCCACCTGGGCATTGCAGGTCACTTTCCAGAGCTTCACCGTGGACTCGTCGGGCACCAGCTCTCCGCGCGAGGAGTAGTCGGCAAAGATCTTCCCGAGTTCGGTCGAGAGATCCAGCGTGCGAAACGTGTCGCCGCAGGCCATGTGAAAGAAGCCCGGCACAGCTCCCAGAACTTTGCCAATCGTGCCCTTCCCGGAGCCAGGGCGACCAAAGAGTAAAATAGTACGGTAGCGTTGTGGCATAACGCGAGTATTGTACCTCTCGATAAAAAATTAGCCCACCCTCACGCGCTGCGAGGGTGGGCCACTGCTTCGGAACGTGCGAGATTAGTCGCGGTTCAGGAGCTTGTAGTAGTTATGCGAACGGACACAGTTCACACACGTGCCCTGTGCATAGGTTGCGACCCCATCTTCGTTAACCAGCGGAATCCCATCCTCAACGGCGACCCCGTTGACATTGGGGGCTTTCTCAAAGAGCTGGCTGATCGCTAGGTTCTTAGCGTGACCATCCAGGAAGACACAGTTCAAACGCCCCTTGACAGGAACCGGCATCGTTTGCATCGTGACAGTGAGTTCGGTATTGTGCCGACCTTGGGCAAACAAGCCAGGCTGCGTAAAGCCAGCAGAACCCGTATTGCGCGGATCCCAGGCCATCATCGCCCACCCCGATGTATTACTGGTCGTTCCAACAAACCCCGTTTCGCCAATAATCACCGTATCCGCATGCTTGTTGATCGACGCGAGGGAGTAACCGGGTGCTGAGTCTAGCACTGCTCCGGTGAGATCACCCGAGTCGCCGTGAAGAGCGTAGTTCCAACCATAACCGCCCTTGTCGTTTTGACCAACCACAAGACCCGTCATTGCCGGGCGAGAGCCACTGGCAGGGCAGGTGTAGTTATTGTTGGTCGTTGCCAACCAGGGTTGCTGAGAGATATTAGGGCAGGTAAAGACCTGCTGGTTCTTCACATACGGATAGATCTGCCACTGCCAGCGTCCACGGCACTGAGCGTTGTAGCCCGCCACCGGCAGAGTTTCGTCGTAGTCCTGGGCGTACTGCATCACCCCAAGAGCAAGCTGTTTGGTGTTGGACAAGCAAGCCACGGAGCGTGCCTTGTCACGAGCCTGCGCGAAAACGGGAAAGAGAATAGCGGCGAGAATCGCAATGATCGCGATCACGACAAGAAGTTCAATAAGGGTAAAAGCTCGACGTTGCATTTTAGATTTCCTTAACAATAAGGGAACTCTTCCCACCATGGGAAGGTCACCTATTCTACAGCTATCCTTCCTGCGCATGCTACATAAATATTATTTAATAATTCATCCAAAAAAATCCACCCATTTTCTCTTCGTCAGAAAAAATGAGCGGACTTTGGGATCACTAAATCCTAGTCAATATTGAGCAGTCGGAAGCGAATATGTGGCTGAACATGGCTGAAAACGGTTCCTGGAGTTGCGGTTGCCACTCCATTCTCATTGACAAGAGTCGCCCCATCCTCAACCGCTACTCCGTTGATCACAGGCGCAACTTCAAAAAGCTGTCCCAGGTTGAGATTCTTGGCATGACCATCCAGGAAGACACAGTTCAAACGCCCCTTGACCGGAACCGGCATGGTCTGCATCGTGACGGTCTGCTCGGTGTTGTGGCGGCCCTGTGCAAACAGGCCGGGCTGAGCGAAGGTACCGGAGCCTGGGATTCGGGGATCCCAGGCCAACATCGCCCAACCGGAGCCCGCGGCGATGTTTTGGACAAAGCCGGTCTCGCCAATAATGACGGTATCGGCGTGCTTGGCAATGGTAGCCAGAGAGTAGCCAGGAGCCGTATCCAGCACTGCGCCCGTCGCGCCATTGGACGCTGCCTGGAGGCCGTAGTTCCAGCCGTAGCCGCCTTTGTCATTTCGGCCTAAACTCAGCGTTACGGTGCCACCGGCACCATTGGAGCATCCAGCCTGGTTACTGACCGCCGCTAACCAGGGGCGTTGTGAGATATTGGGGCAGGTAAAGACTTGCTCGTTCTTCACATAGGGATAGATCTGCCACTGCCAGCGTCCACGGCACTGGGCGTTGTAGCCCGCCACCGGCAGAGTTTCGTCGTAGTCCTGAGCGTACTGAATCACCCCCAGAGCAAGCTGTTTAGTGTTGGACAAGCAAGCCACGGAGCGTGCCTTGTCACGCGCCTGAGCAAAAACAGGGAAGAGAATGGCGGCGAGAATCGCGATGATCGCGATGACGACGAGAAGCTCGATGAGCGTAAAGACTCGGCGGTTGTTCCCCGAGTGATTGATTTGATGAGACATAACTATCCTCTCTGGCATAAACAAAGTGCGCTGGATTGATGATAATCCAGCTATGTCAAATTCGTGAAAGCGGATACGCACAAGACGACCCGTTGACCCTCCTTTGAGCCCAAACTGTGTGTCTCGTTCTTGAGAGGCATTTAAGATGCCATCCCGACTATTGCGACAGTTTAACCTGCAAAAAGGTTCTTGTCAAGAATTATTGAACGGAGGGGAAACTCGCTCGAAATAGAGAGCATAATTACGGAGAAAAGCCCCGCGCCCAAGTGACTGACGCGGGGCCGATGACTGACGCGGGGCCGATTTATTATCCTAGGTAGGAGATAACGACGTAGCCATTTCCGCCAGGCTGGTTGTAGGCCCCGCCCACCCCGACTCCCGCCACATAGTCGCTGTCAGCCGCGCCGCCGGGGGCAGTACTGATGCTGCCGCCGTTGGCACCCGTCGCGCCCACAAAACTGGTCAGAGGAGTCGTGAGCGACGAGCCGCCGCCGCCGCCCCCAGGGGAGCTAGGGGTACCGCCGCCGCCGCCGCCAAAGTAGCCCGCGCCGCCGCCGCCGCCGCCGCCGTTTCCGCCGAAGAGACTGCCTCCCGGTTGTCCTGTTCCTCGTCCGGCTCCCCCCGCGCTCTGGGTGCCTCCCTGGCCTTCGTTCAAGCCGATCGGATTACTCAAACCTGTTGCTAGGCCGCCGCCGCCGCCGACGGACTCGCTTCCGCCCCCACCGGCACCGACAACCACGACATCCGTGGTGCCACGGGCAATCACCGTGTGTCCACCACCACCGCCCGATTGGTGAGCTCCACCCGTAGTAAACGGGGACGTCCCCGTTCCTCCATTCCCGAAGGCCGCCAGCGACGTGGTTCCCAGGGGCGCAGACAGACCGCCTTGGCCCACGTAAAAGTCCAGCGTCTCTCCCGGCGTGACAGCTAGAGTGCCACTGACGAAGGCTCCTGACCCTCCGGCAGACGCGCCGCCTGCTCCCCACATCTTGACCGTGACCGACGTGACACCGGCAGGTACCAAAAAGCTCTGCACCCTCCCCGTGAAGGCGAAGACTTTCTTGATAATGGGCCGAGGTGTTGGCGTTGGTATTGGTGTGGGCGTTGGCGTTGGTATTGGTGTGGGCGTTGGCGTAGGAGTAGGGCCTGCCACTGCAACTTTGGTGTACTCAACGTTCGTACCATCCGGTAATTCCACTTCCAGCGTCGTGTCATTGATTGTTGTGACCGTCATGGTGAAGGAGACCGGAGTGCTGTCCGAGTTGCGTCCCGTTAGTGTGAGCTTGCCATCCGAGCCGAGACTCCATTCGCCGCTATGGTTTACAGGAGTTCGTGCCGAGTACCCGCTTAGGGTAAAAAATAAGACTAAGCCCACACTATTCGTGGCACGGGTCTCCCAGGTTCCCACATACTCACTACGGTGCGTGGGGCTACTGCTACCGCTGCACCCTTGGAGGATGCCTACTGCGCTAGTCACCGAGAGCACCAGTGCTGTCAGAAAGCCGCCTCGGGTGAGGGTTTTGGGTTGCGTGTTGTTTTCCATGGAGCCATTCTACCAACTCACCCTGGCAGATTCCGGAAATCAAAAAAAAAGCCCCGCGCCGATTTTTCGGTGCGGAGTTGGTAAAGTGTGCGGTTTGTGATCTTTATGTCACAGTTGACCTGTCGCCTTTACGGTATTTCCCCCGTGAGGACACGGTATTTCCGGGCGTTTCTTACGTAAAGGCATTAATGTTGCTCTCCTGCCTTGAGTTATGAACGAGCCTATTTTTTATGATGCGGAAACGGGCGAATCACGTCCGGTTTTCTCAGCACCGCGTCGGGGACGGCCCACCGCCCAGGTGCCCGCGCACCTTCTCTCCGTGAGCCAGAGCTGGCGTCCGGATAGGAGCCTAACACTGAGAGTGCAGGGGCGTCTCGACTTGAATACGGTTCTCTCATTTCGGGATGCCGTCTTCAGTGCTCTGGGAGAGCGTCCCCGACGGCTGATTCTGGATCTGACACCTATTCAGCTTGTCGAAGCGACAGGAATTGCGACCCTGGTGACCCTGGCGCGTGTCGCTATGCTGATGAAAGTCCCCTGCCATGTCATCGCCTCCGAGGAACTGAAGAGTCTCTTTTTAGAGACGGGGCTGGATCGCCTGATGGAAGCCCCTGAGCTGAGTGGCGAAGTGATTGCCCGCAAGCTCCTCCTCGCGTAACGGGGTAACGCAGTACGGGTGAACCTGAGTGCTTTATTAACGTCCACAGGGGTATGAAAATCCCGACACTTTGTTTTGCACTAGCACTGACGCTGGGGATCGCCGCCCCGGTGCTTAGTGCGGATAAGCCGCTCACTGAGGAGCAGCGCATTGTCCATGTGTTGAACCGTCTTGGTTTTGGCCCACGCCCCGGCGACATCGAGC